>CAJQOH010000074.1 GCA_905479915.1 uncultured Flavobacteriales bacterium | reverse complement strand
CAATTGCTTGTAAACAATATGTTTAGCATTGCTTTTTGATGTTCTGATTGAAATTTTCCTTGTTTTAATTCTTCCTCTAATTTCATAAGTAATTATCTGAGTGCAAATATATACAAAAACATTATATGTATATACATATAATTAGGAATAAATATAAAATTATTTATAATTAATTCTGATTCATAAACTTATTGCACAAAATCTTTAACAAAGATTAACTCAATATCTATTTACCATTATAAAAGAACAACATTGATACAATAAAAAACCTAAATAAACATTTCAGATATCTTTATAGTTAAATGTATTAATCTTTAACAACTTTCTTTTCTAAGATGCCAAAAAGTTCTTTCCCAGACCTATCTAACACAGAATTATGAGCTTCCTCTAAAACTTTCATAGTGAAATAATTTTGAAAAAACTGTATATATTCCAGTTTTGTTGCACCGAAAGGCCGTTTAGTATAATCCCCAGAAAAAGGAATATTAAACCACACACCTACCAATTTACCATTAGGCTTAAGAAATTGGTACATTTGGTGTACGTATTTCTCTCTAATGTTATCTATAGGAGGAAAAGAACAAAAGAAAGTTTGTTCTAAGATTAAGTCGAACTTTTCTACCATTTTTAATTCAAAGAAATCGCCAGTAATGATTTGCTCTACAGGAAAATTAGGCACTCTTTTTTTAAAATTTTCTAACGGAAGGGCTGAAATGTCTAAAATATAGATATTCTTAAATCCGATTCTAAAAAGGTATTCCGCTTCATAAGCATTTCCAGCTCCAGGGATAAGGATATGAATATCTTTATTGGTTAACTGATCTACATAATTTTGAATAGGTGCTGAAATATCGCCTAGATCCCATCCTGTAGAATGATCTACATACCTTTTAGTCCAATACTGTTCCATTTCGTTTTTTTCAGTATTATTCATATTTTCTTTTATAATTTTAATTTTTCTCTCCAATACTCATCCTTATTGTGGTTCTGATTCCAATAATCTGTTTTAATATTTTCTAAAAGAATAGCTGTAGATGTTTGTAATTTTTTCTCATTTCCGTATCCACTATAGTGAGTGTCTTCCCACCCCATTATTTTATAAGGAAAATTAGAACTATACTTTATTGTTAGTTTTCTTTCCAATTCTGGGTATTCTATGGTGTAATTGGTAATGTTTTCAGCATCTTTCTCTAAAGATAAATTAGCCTGATAAATCTTAGGTTCTTTACCCCTCAATCGTAAAAAGAACATAGAAGGAATTATGGACTGCTTTCCTATAGGTAAGAACTCTGGATTTAACCGAATAAGTGACCATAAATCATCTTCTAATAAAGTGTGTTTTATTTTTTTATCTTTAAAAGAATAACCTTCAAAATAAGAGTTAAAATTAAAAATGAATTGGTTTTTATTCTTCATCTCTAAATAAGTCATTCCACACCATTCTTGAAGAGACGAAGCTATTTTTAATGAAGCATCTCCATTTTCTAAAGGGAAAAAAGTACTATTCATCATAGAATATGGATAAATGCCAGTATTAAATTTGAAGGTTTTATTGAGCTTTAAAACAGGAATATTACTTTTATTATCTCGATCTGCTTTTGTATTAGAAGTTTTAGAAAAAGGTTCTGTAACATAAACTAACACTGCGGTTCCTTCATGAAGTTCTCCATAACGTGCCTGTGTTAATTGGTAACTAGATATTTCTGATTTACCATCATACCAATAATTTTTTATTTTTTGTTGAACACTACGTTTTGTTGGTGTAATGATAGTATTATCTGTTATATTTTTATCATTATTTGTAGAACTTATACAAGCTATAAGAACCGCTAAACCAATGATAATAGATAAACTAATATTGATATGTTTTGTGCTCATTAATATTATTGTTTTAATTCCCCCTTAAACGTATAATTAATAGGATCTTGACCTTGTTTAGTCCAAAGATAAGCTCCTGAAATTTGTTCTCCATCTTTTACACCTTTCCATACCATTTTACCATGTTCTTTGCTTTGCATAGTGCAAGAGAATTGCCAAATATCTTTTTTATTTTTACTCCTGGTATAAATAGCTTTTTCAAACCCGTATTGCAGACAAATAGAGCCTTCTACTGTTTTTTTTGTGAATGTTAAATCTTCAGAATTATCGTGTTTATCACCAATATAACTATCTATTGTAAAAATATTATTTGCAAACGGATTATTATTTTGTGCGTTTACAATTACTGACATAAGAAAGATACTGAATATAAAAACTATTTTTTTCATACGATGATTTTATTGCTCTTAAGTGTTTTAAATAAATTTCTAACAACAAAAAACCATTAACCTATTATTATGGCTAATGGCTTTTGAGTTTGTTAAACTATTTGTTTTTTAAGGTTGCCCAATTAACATTTGCTTTGTCAATTAAGTTTCTCTGATCTTTTAACCAAGGATCTTTTCCGTTAAAATTAGCTCCTTTGTATGGACCATTATAAAAAAGATATAATTTTCCGTCTGTAATTTGAAAATTCTCTGGGTCTACAGGGAATTTACCATTAGAACCAGCAACCCCCATTGCACAAAATCCGCCACATTCAGGCATATATTTTTGTGGGTGTGCTTTAAATAGTTTTTGATTTTCTACACTACTAAAATAGTAATGAATGCCGTCTACCTCTACAGATAGTTTATCTGAGCCTTGTACTGCTTGATTTTTTGTAAAATATCCTACCAAATCGTATCCTTCTAATGCTACTGATTTGGTGTTTATACTTTGTCCGAAACTTACTGCTGAAAGTAATACTCCAACTGCTAAAATTAAATTTTTCATAATTTACTTTTTTTATATTTAATGATTAATTTATAGCACAAAATTATAAAGTATAACCCCTGTAAGAAATGGACAAAAAGGAACTTATCCAGTACTATTTTCCGTTTTACTTTACACTAGAATTAAAAGGTCTTATTTCGAAGTTTACTGGATGAAACGATGGTGCCGATTCAAGGCAATAAATAATGCTATCTGATACATCTTTAGGATCTAATTTATTATTGGATGTAAATTCTTCAAACTCATCAAAGAAGCCTGTTTCTATCGATCCTGGTAAAATACAAGTAACTTTTATTCCATCTTTTCTTAGTTCTTTATAAAGAGATTCAGACATCCCTTTTACTGCAAATTTAGTAGCATTATAGGCAGACATATTCTCTATACCTGTTACTCCTGCTATAGAAGAAATATTAATAATGTACCCTTGTTGTAATTTCTTCATTACAGGAACTACCAATTTTGTTAAATAAAAGATAGCCAATACATTGGTGTCAAACATTTGTTGTAAAACGGCAGAATCTGTTTCCTCTATTTTACGGTACGTTCCAAAACCAGCATTATTAATCACAATATCTATGGTGTTATGAATCCTCATGACCTCTTTAAAATGAGCTATTACTTGTTCTTCATTGCCTACATCTAAACAATCCCCTTTAAAATTAGGATGATTAATAGTTGTTTCACTTCTACTCCAACCAATAACATGAGCTCCTTTGCTCAACAATTGTTCGGCAATTACTCGTCCTACCCCTTTACTTGATCCCGTAACTATTGCAACTTTATTATTTAAATTCATAATTGTTGTTTTATATGTGATATGATTTGTGTTCCGTGTTCTCTAGTGTTTTCTATAAATAATTCCTGAGTATTTTTTCCTACACATACTACGCCTGCCAAATAAATACCAGGTGTGTTAGATTCCATTGTTATAGGGTTATGATGAGGAGCCTTGGTAGATGAATCTATTTTTACCTGTAATTTATCTAATAATTTTGTATTAGGTTGATATCCAGTCATGGCGTAAACAAAATCATTTTCAATAGAGATTGTTTTATTTTTTTGTTTAAAGACTACCTGATGATTTGTAATTTCTACTATATCTGCTTCATAATACACTGTAATTTTTCCTTCAGCAATTCTATTCTCTACATCAGGTCTAATCCAATATTTTACGGTATCACTAATTGCTTTTCCTCGAATAATTAAACTTATTTCAGCACCTTTCCTAGCGACTTCTAAAGCTACATCTATTGCAGAATTGGATGCTCCTATAACAGCTACCTTCTGTCTAAAAAGATGATGAGCAGAGGAGTAATAATGTTTCACTTTAGGAAGTTCTTCTCCTGATACGTTAATTAATACAGGAGTATCGTAAAACCCGGTAGCATTTATAATAAAATTACAACTGTATAATTCTTTAGAAGTAATTACCTGAAATTTGTTTTTAAGAGTATCATTAGCATATTGAACAGACATAAACGTTTCATAAAGTCCGATTTTTAAATTAAAATGCTCTACCACCCTTCTATAATACTCTAAAGCCTCCTGTTTAGTAGGTCTTCTAGATAATGTATTAAAAGGAAGATTACCTATTTCTAGATTATTGGCGCTAGAAAAAAAGGTCATTTCTTCTGGAAAGTTATAAATAGAGTTAACCAAGCACCCCTTTTCTAAAATTTTGTAACTAATACCTTCTTCTTGAGCCGCTATACCACAACAAAGCCCTATAGGACCAGAGCCAATAATTAACAATTCTACGTGGTTCATTTGTTTTTTTATACAAATGTATTGCAGGTCAGAGGTTTATGTATTGGACAAATTTCCCCTTGAAATGTGTTTTTATGCCCCTAAAAGTAAGTCGGCAAATTCTTTTGGACTATGAGAAGTCTCTTTTTTAAAGAATCGGCTAAAGTACGCGGGGTCTTCAAAGCCCAATTTAAAAGCTATTTCCTTAACAGATAAGTCACTAGAATAAAGTTCTCTTTTAGCTTCGATAATTAGTTTCTCCTTGATAAGCTCACTTACAGTTCGTCCTAACTCTTTTTTAACCGCTTTATTTAATCCTTTAGAGGATATGTTGAGTTTATCAGAATAATATTGAACGTTATGTTCTCTTTCATATTCTTGATCGAGTAAATTTTGAAAATCGTTAACAACAGAAGATAAAATGGTTTGATTTACCTCTCCAAATTGTTTCAATTTCACTTTAGAGGCATACAGAAGAAGGGTTTTTAATTGTGAAGTGATGATCTCTTCTTGATATTCATTAGCTTCCTCTAATTCATTTTGCATAGAAGTGATGAGATAATCAATTTTTTTAGCTTCGGAATCATTTAATGTAATGTATGGAGGCTGTGTGGTATTAAAGATAACGGCATCGCAAAAGGTTTCACTTCTGTTTAGTTTGATGCAAAAAAAATCGTTTGAAAAACTTAAGACTCTGACTTTTATTTCATCTGTATCTTTTTGAATATTCAGCAATTGGTTTTCTGAAACAAAAATTAGGCTTGGTCCTTCATGAGAACTACTACTAAAATCCATTTTAGCGTTTATTGTTCCTTCTTCTAGAAAAAGTATTTTATACATCTTCTCTCTAGAATCTTTATCAATAATATCGTGCTTTATGTTAAAATTGTTATTGGCCATGTGAATAGATTTACCTATAGTTCAAATTTACACAGACAAAATCTATTCTAAACCTTTTCAGTTAAGGTTTTATTGATATTGTTTTCAACTCGTTTTAACACGTCAGAAACATCTGACTTAATAAATTTATCTCCAGTAATATGCTCATACAACTTTTAATTTTTTTTTATTCCCTTATTTTTTCTAAAAGATTACTTAACTTCTTAGCTTCTGTCTCCGTAATTCTTGAAGAAATATCACTAAACTTATCCATCTCTTTATCTGCTTGCTTTAACAACCCCAAACCTTGCTTAGTAATCC
>CAJQOH010000073.1 GCA_905479915.1 uncultured Flavobacteriales bacterium | reverse complement strand
ATGTGGAGATTGTACAACACCAACATGTCCTATAGGAGGAGTAAATGAATTTGCGGATAGAACATATTTATTGTGTGATGATCCATGTGCAGATTTAAACGATTTAACGCATACTACTTACCATACAGTAACAACAGATGCTTTTGGTAATGTAGGAGTTGTTCAGCAACTTAGTTTTGATCAAGTATTGTGTACTGGTTTAACAAGAACAGCAGTATTGAGAGATGCAGCTAACTCTTGTGCAGGACCAGATATCTTGCCAACAACAGCAAATGCAAATGTGGTAGGAAGTGGATTTAATCCAGAATGGATAGGATTAACACCATTAACCAATTATACATTGATTATTACAACAGTAATAGGAACTGATTGTAACTATGATTTTGCATGTGTAGATTATTATGGAATACCTGGTTGTACTGCAGATGTTGGAGATATCGCAGTTACAGGAAATGGAACATTGGTGGGCACAGATGAATATGACTTAACCAATTGTAATACGATAACATTTACAGCATCAAATGAAGATTTAAATGGAGGAGCATTGGCTTATGGATGGGCAGTATTTAGCTGTAAACCAACTTTACCATTTACAGCAGCAGAGATTTTAGACTTTAATAACCATCCATGTTACTTAGGTCAATCTACAGGATTGACAACAAGTGATACAGATGCTGGAGGAATATCTGGAGGAATAGTAGGAGGTTATGATACCTTGTATGTAGTTCCTTATACAACTGAAGCATTGCAGTCAGGATCTTTAGACAATAATGCAGATGGATGTTATGATTATGGAGACATTTATCAAATCAATTACATTGCTCCGGTATGTGGAGATTGTACAACACCAACATGTCCTATAGGAGGAGTAAATGAATTTGCGGATAGAACATATTTATTGTGTGATGATCCATGTGCAGATTTAAACGATTTAACGCATACAACTTACCATACAGTAACAACAGATGCTTTTGGTAATGTAGGAGTTGTTCAACAACTTAGTTTTGATCAAGTATTGTGTACTGGTTTAACAAGAACAGCAGTATTGAGAGATGCAGCTAACTCTTGTGCAGGACCAGATATCTTGCCAACAGCAACAAATGCAAATGTGGTAGGAAGTGGATTCAATCCAGAATGGATAGGATTAACACCATTAACAAACTATACCTTAATTATTACAACAGTAATAGGAACTGATTGTAACTATGATTTTGCATGTGTAGACTATTATGGAATACCTGGTTGTGTTGCTAATTCTGGAAACACAAATGCAGTAACAACAGATCCAACAAACAATGATTACGTACTTTGTTTTAATGAAGAGATAGATTTAACTACAACAGGTTATACATTGCCTGATGGAGCTCCAACAGCAGGATTTGGTTATGCATTGTACACATGTGCACCAACTACGAATGATCCAGCTACAGACCCTTGTTTTTCTGGGCAATATGTAATAGGAGACGTTGCAAACAGTATCAATGATGGAACTTTTGCTCCTGCATTAGCAGCAGTAAATCAAACAATATGGTTGGTACCAATAACGATGGATGATGTTGCAGCTCCAGGGTTTAATCATGATGCTGATAATGATTCTTGTTTTGCAATGGGAACACCAATTGAAATAACATACTTAAATGCAATTGATACGGTAGTAACTAAAGATTGTGCTGCAGGTGAAATTACAGTTCAAATAAGTGGTGGTTACCCTGAGTTTTTTACAGGAAACTATAACATTACCAACAATGGTGCAGGAACGTTAAGTGCAACAACATTAGCAACGCATAATGGTACGGTAACATTATCAGGTTTAACCAATGGAATGAATTACGATTTATCTATTGTTGATGATAATGCATGTACAATTACCAATGTTACAGGAACTTTTGTTTCTGTATCTGTTGATTCTATAGTTGTAACAGATGAGCTGTGTGCCGGACAATGTGATGGAACAATAGCTGTATATAGTTCTAATGCTACATTGTTTGGAATTAGTAATGGAGCGCTTGGTGCTGCCAATCAATTTACAGGATTGTGTAATGGTAATTATACCCTTCAAGTGGCAGATGCAGCTGGTTGTTCTTTCGATACCAATGCAACAGTTGGTTCTCCACAACCAATAGTTGTTACAGCAGATCCTACACAAACAATATGTATTGGACAAAGTGTAAACTTGGGAGCTTCAGTAACAGGAGGTGTAGGTACAATTACATACACTTGGGACAATGGAGTAGGAACAGGTCAAACACCTTTAGTTTCTCCAGGAACAACAACTACATACAATGTATCAGCTACAGATAATAATAACTGTCCATCAAATGTAGCTTCTCAAACCATAACTGTTAACGCTCCGCTTATTGTGGCAGCATTTAATGATACAACTGTTTGTAGAGGGAATAGTGCTAACATTCAGGCTTTAGCAACTGGAGGAGATGGCAATTATACCTATACTTGGGATAATGGAGCAGGAGTAGGAACATCAGTTAATGTTACGCCAAATGCAACAACAAATTATACAGTAACCGTTACAGATGGTTGTGGAAGTCCTGCAGCAAATGATGCAGTTTTGGTAACTATTCAAGAATTACCGGTAGTATCTTTCTCAAATACTTTTGCGAATTGTGATGTAGTTACTGCTACATTTGTTTCAGATAATAGCAATGATCTATCATTGTATAATGCCACTTTTGTTTGGGATTTAGGAGACGGAACAACTCTTCAAAGTAAAGATTCAGTAGTATATAATTATACCAACCCTGGGTGCTATGATGTTACCTATACGATAACAGATTCTGTAGGATGTTCTAATTCATCAACAGTTTTAAATGCAGCTTGTGTACATCAAAGCCCTACGGCCGACTTTACTTTTAGTCCAGATGAGATCGATATATTAAATACTGAAGTTGATTTTCAAGATCTATCTACAAGTACTTCAGCATTAACTTATAGCTGGGTGTTTTATACAGGATCAACGAATATCTTAAGCGGATTAGCGAACCCTACGGTTAACTTCCCAGATGATGATGAAGGAGAATATTTAGCTTGTTTAAGTATAACTGATGGAAACTCTTGTGTTGATTCTATTTGCAAAACTGTAGAAATAGATGGCGTATTGTTTTTCAATATACCCAATGCATTTACACCTGATGGTGATGGACTAAATGAAGATTTCAAACCAATCCTTTCTGGAGTAGATGTAGAAGATTATGAGTTCTTTATATTTGATAGATGGGGAGAATTATTGTTTGAAACAAACAACCTAAGCAATGGATGGGATGGAACCTATAAAGGAGAAAATGCACCACTTGGAGTATATGTTTGGAAGTTGAAGTTTAAGAACCCGATTACTCAAAAATTAATGGATAGAGTTGGTAAAGTTACTAAGGTGAAATAATCAGACTTTTTAAAAATAAATAAATTAAATAATTGTAAATCTAAAATTATTGTAATATTTGTACCATAAATGAAACAAGTACAAAACATATTAATTCAAATTATTTCTGTCGTGATTATTGGTCACGAACGGGTATGAGAATGGTATGATTTATAAAATATAATCAAAAAGCCCTTCTCGTTGAGAAGGGCTTTTTTTATTTAAAACAAAAAACAACAAAATGTATTACAACGAAAACACAACAGTATTCTTAAATGGAAAATGGTTAAAAGCTTCAGAAGCTCAAACTGATTTATACGCTCAAACATTACATTATGGTAGTGGAGTATTTGAAGGTATTAGATCTTATGATACTGAAGATGGTGTTCAAATCTTTAAAGCCAAAGAACATTTTGAAAGACTGCTTTATTCGGCAGAAAAAATGCACATTAAATTGGATTATACAGTTGAAGAATTAACGGCTTTGACTTATGAATTGTTGGAGAAAAATAATTTAAAAGACGCCTATATCAGACCTTTAGTTTATTTAGGAGCCAATATGAGTTTACAACCTACAGATGAGGTAAATGTATTCTTTTGTGCATGGGAATGGGGCAAGTATTTAGGAGATTCATTATTGAACATAATGACTTCTTCTTACCAAAGACCTAACCCAAAGTCTTGTCATGTAGAAGCCAAAGTTGTAGGACATTATACCAATTCAATATTGGCAACAACAGAAGCCAAACAAAAAGGTTTTGATGAAGCCTTGTTGTTGGATATGAATGGAAATGTTGCTGAGGGACCTGGAGCTAATTTCTTTTATGAGAAAGACGGTAAATTGTTTACCTGCCCATTAGGAAATATCTTACCTGGAATAACAAGATCTACGGTATTAGAATTGGCAAAAGAATTGAATTTTGATGTAGAAGAAAAGTACTTTACTCCAGAAGATGTAAAGGGAGCTGATGGTGCATTTTTTACGGGTACTGCTGCAGAAGTTGCAGGAATAGGTGCTCTAGATGGAGTTCAATTTACAATGGATTGGGAAGATACAATGGGAGCAACTCTTGCAAGCATGTATAGAAATAGAGTTTCATCTAGAGAGATGCAAAACTTTGATTTGGTTTAGTGGTTTGGAAAGGTGAAAAGTAAAATTGTGAACAGACTTAGAAGTGTAGAGCTTTGTAATTGATAAATGGTATTGAAGAGCTTAAAATTATTCAAATTGCATTTTAGTTGGTTTGGAAGAAAGTTAAACTTTGAATAAATAAAAATATTTAAAATGGAAATCAATAAATATAGTAAGCGAGTTACTCAGGATGATACTCAGCCGGCAGCACAATCAATGTTGCATGCAATAGGTTTATCTAAAGAAGATTTAAAAAAGCCTTTAGTAGGAGTAGGAAGTACTGGCTATGAAGGTAATCCATGCAATATGCATTTAAACGGTTTGGCTCAACATGTAAAGGCAGGAATAAATAAAAATAACGCTATAGGTTTAGTATTTAATACTATAGGTGTTAGTGATGGAATATCTATGGGAACACCAGGGATGAGATTTTCATTACCATCTAGAGATGTAATTGCAGACTCTATGGAAACTGTTGTAGAAGGATTAAGTTATGATGGATTGGTTACAGTAGTTGGTTGTGATAAAAATATGCCAGGAGCTTTAATCGCAATGCTGAGGTTAGATAGACCTTCAATATTGGTGTATGGAGGAACTGTTGATTCAGGTAATTGTCATGGCAAGAAGTTAGATATTGTATCTTCTTTTGAAGCATGGGGAGCTAAAGTTGCGGGAACAATGGATGAAAAAGAATACCAAGAAATAATAGAAAATGCTGTTCCTGGAGCAGGTGCTTGTGGAGGAATGTATACTGCAAATACAATGGCTTCTGCAATTGAAGCAATGGGTATGACTTTACCGTATAATTCTTCTAATCCAGCATTAGGAAATGATAAAACAAAAGAATCTGAAAATGCTGGAAAACAGGTGGTTGAATTGTTAAAGCTTGATTTGAAACCTTCAGATATCATCACTAAAAAATCAATAGAAAACGCAATACGTTTAGTAACCATAATGGGAGGTTCTACCAATGCTGTATTGCATTTTTTAGCAATAGCAAAAGCTGCCAATGTTGATTTTAAATTGGAAGACTTTCAAAGAGTTTCTGATGCTACGCCTTTTTTGGCAGATTTAAAACCAAGTGGAAAATATTTAATGGAAGATGTACATAAAGTTGGAGGAGTACCTGCTGTATTAAAATATCTTTTAAAAGAAGGGTTGATTCATGGCGACTGTTTAACAGTAACTGGTAAAACATTAGCAGAAAATTTAGCTTCAGTTCCAGATTTAACTAGTGGACAAGATGTTATAAAATCATTAGACAATCCAATTAAAGAAACAGGTCATTTAAGAATTTTAAAAGGGAATTTATCCCCTTTAGGAGCGGTAGCCAAAATAACCGGTAAAGAAGGATTAACTTTTAAAGGAACTGCTAAAGTATTCGAATCAGAATATGATGCCAATGATGGGATAAGAGAAGGTAAGGTTAATAAAGGAGATGTTGTAGTGATTAGGTATGAAGGCCCAAAAGGAGGACCTGGAATGCCAGAAATGTTAAAACCTACAGCGGCAATTATTGGAGCTGGTTTAGGAAATGATGTTGCACTGATAACAGATGGAAGGTTCTCTGGAGGAACACATGGTTTTGTTGTAGGACATATTTCTCCAGAGGCACAAGTAGGAGGACCAATTGCTTTTGTAAAAGATGGTGATGTAATTACCATAGATGCAGTAAAAAATACAATTGATTTTGAAATTTCAGAAGAAGAACTGGAGCAGAGACGAGTCAGCTGGGTACAACCAGAATTAAAGCCCAAAAGAGGGGTGCTTTACAAGTATGCTAAAACAGTTTCATGTGCTTCAGAAGGGTGCGTAACTGACGAATTTTAAATTTAAAGAAGATTAATATCCATAATTATGGAAACAAAAGAAATAAAAAATAAAGTAAGAAAAGAACAACAACTAATGACTGGAGCACAAGCGGTAGTTCATTCATTAATTGCTGAAGGTGTAGACTTGATGTTTGGTTACCCTGGTGGAGCGATAATGCCGGTATATGATGCATTATATGATGTACAGGATAGCTTAACACATGTGTTAACACGTCATGAACAAGGAGCAACACATGCAGCACAAGGATATGCTAGAGCAACTGGTAAAGTTGGTGTATGTATCGCTACTTCAGGTCCTGGAGCAACAAATTTAATTACAGGAATTGCAGATGCTCAAATTGATTCAACACCAATGGTATGTATTACTGGTCAAGTGGCAAGCCATTTATTGGGAACAGATGCGTTTCAAGAAACTGATGTAATAGGGATATCAATGCCTGTTACAAAATGGAATTTTCAAGTAACAAGAGCGGAAGAAATTCCTATGGCAATAGCAAAAGCTTTTTACATCGCAAGAACAGGTAAGCCTGGACCAGTTTTAGTTGATATTACTAAAGATGCACAATTTGGAGAAGTAGCTTTCAATTATGTTCCTTTTAAAGGAATGAGAAGTTATGTGCCAACTCCAGCATTAGAAATGGATAGCTTAACAAAAGCTGCGGCACTAATTAATACAGCAAAAAAACCGTTTATTTTATTTGGACAAGGGGTTGTGTTATCGGGAGCAGAAGAAGAGTTTAAAACGTTTATTGAAAAAACAGGAATACCTTCTGCTTGGACCATATTAGGTTTGTCAGCTTTGAATTCAGATCATTATTTAAATGTTGGAATGTTAGGCATGCATGGTAACTATGCTCCAAATAAAATGACCAATGAATGTGATGTTTTAATTGCTATAGGAATGCGATTTGATGATAGAGTAACTGGAGACTTAAGTAGATATGCTACACAGGCTAAAGTTGTTCATTTAGAAATTGATCCTGCAGAAATTGATAAAAATGTAAAAACAGATGTTGCTGTTCTTGGAGATGCTAAAGAGACTTTAGAAGAGTTGACAAAAATTGTTGATCAAAGAGAGCATGCAGAATGGTTAGCTGAATTTAGAGCTTTAGAACAAGAGGAAATAGACACGGTAATAAATGAAGAGCTTAGCCCAAAATCTGATGTAATGACGATGGGAGAAGTGATACATCAAATAAATGAAGTTTCTGATCAAAAAAATATTTTTGTTACTGATGTAGGTCAGCATCAGATGATTGCTTGTAGATACGCCAAGTTTAAACAATCGAGATCTATGATTACTTCAGGAGGTCTTGGTACTATGGGGTTTTGTTTGCCTGCAGCAATTGGAGCAAAAATGGGAATGCCAAATTCTCAGGTAATCGGAATTATTGGAGATGGTGGTTTCCAGATGACCATACAAGAATTAGGAACTATTTTTCAATGTAAAACAGCTGTTAAAATAGTGGTGTTAAACAATGAGTTTTTAGGGATGGTTAGACAATGGCAAGAGTTGTTTTTTGATAAGAGATATGCGTCTACGGAGATGGTCAATCCTGATTTTCAAACCATAGTTAAAGGTTATGGAATAGCAACTAAAAAAGTAATAGAAAGAGCCGATTTAGAAAGTAGTGTTAAAGAAATGTTGGCACATGATGGCTCTTACTTTTTAGAAGTAATGGTAGGTAAAGAAAATAATGTATTTCCGATGGTTCCAACAGGAGCATCAGTTTCAGAAATAAGATTAAAATAAAAGTATGCGTAAAGAAAGGTTCACAATATCAATTTTCACAGAAGATATAGTAGGTATATTAAATCGAGTCACGATAATGTTTACTCGAAGAAAAATTAATGTAGAAAGTATTGCTGCATCAGAAAGTGAGATTAAAGGAATTCATAGGTATACTATTGTTATTACAGAAACTGAAGACCTAGTAAAGAAGTTGGTTCTTCAGATAGATAAGCAGGTAGAAGTTGTAAAAGCAGTATATCACATTGATTCTGAAATTGTTTACCAAGAAATTGCGCTGTACAAAGTAGCCACATCAATCTTAGCTTCGGGAGGAAAAGCCGAAAGAATTGTTAGAGCGCACAATGCAAGAGTGTTAAGCGTAGAAATAGAATTTACGGTTTTAGAAAAAACAGGACACAAAGATGAAACGCAACAATTATTTGAAGAACTAGAACCTTATGGAATATTAGAGTTTGTTAGATCTGGTAGAGTTGCGATAACTAAACCAATGAGAACTTTAGATTCTATTGTAAAAGGGTTAGAGGATTTGGTTGAGAAATAAATTGAATAAAATGGAAGAAAAGAAATATACATTATCGGTATTTACAGAGAATATGCCGGGTATGTTAAATAGAGTTACAATAATATTCTCAAGAAGAAAAATTAATATAGAAAGTCTTTATGTTAAGGAAAGTGAAGTGAAAGGAATTTCTAAATATAAAATTGTTCTAAAATCTAATGAAGAACAAATTATTAAAATAGTAAAACAATTAGAAAAACAAGTGGAGGTTTTAAAAGCATACTATCATTCAGAATCGGATATGTTGCTCAATGAACTAACAAAATCTCAACTATTATTAAACTTAAATTAAGACATCGTTTTTAAGAAAATACAGCAATTAAAATGGAAAATTATTACAATACATTATCAGCAACACAACAACAAGAACAATTAGGGAAGTGCGATTTTATGGATGCTTCAGAATTTTCTGAAGGAGTAAATGCTTTAAAAGGCAAAAAGATAGTTATCATCGGGTGTGGAGCTCAAGGGTTAAACCAGGGATTAAATATGAGAGATTCTGGATTAGATGTCTCTTATACCTTACGTCAAGGAGCAATTGATGAAAAAAGACAATCATTTTTAAATGCATCAGAAAATAACTTTAAGGTAGGAACCTATTCAGAAATGATTCCTACAGCCGATTTGGTAATCAATTTAACACCAGATAAACAACACACTCCTGTAGTTTCAGAAGTGATGCCGTTAATGAAAAATGGAGCAGCATTGTCTTATTCTCATGGGTTTAATATTGTTGAAGAAGGAATGAAAATTAGAGAAGACATTACCGTAATTATGATGGCTCCTAAATCTCCAGGCTCTGAAGTTAGAGAAGAATACAAAAGAGGTTTTGGTGTACCCACATTAATTGCTGTACATCCAGAAAATGATCCTAAAGATGAAGGCTTAGCATTGGCTAAAGCTTATGCTGTAGCAACTGGAGGGCATAAAGCAGGAGTTTTAAATTCCTCTTTTGTTGCTGAGGTTAAATCTGATTTAATGGGAGAACAAACCATTCTTTGTGGAGTGCTTCAAACAGGGTCAATATTGTCTTTTGATAAGATGGTAGAGAATGGAGTAGCACCAGATTATGCTGCAAAATTAGTGCAGTATGGTTGGGAAGCGTTAACTGAAGCGATGAAGCACGGAGGTTTAACCAATATGATGGATCGGTTGTCTAATCCTGCAAAAATTGAAGTGTTTAAACAAGCAGAAGAATTAAAAAAGATAATGACACCATTGTTTCAAAAACATATGGACGATATCATGACTGGACATTTTTCTAAAGGGATGATGGAAGATTGGAAAAATGATGATGATTTATTGTTAAGCTGGAGAAAGCAAACGGGAGAAACTGCTTTTGAAAAAACAACCAATACAACTGCTGAAATAACTGATCAAGAATTTTTTGACAACGGAACACTGCTGTTGGCATTTGCTAAAGCAGGGGTAGAGCTGTGTTACGATACAATGACAGCTGCAGGAGTAAAAGCAGAATCAGCCTATTATGAATCTTTGCATGAAGCACCATTAATTGCCAATACAATAGCAAGAAAAAAATTGTATGAAATGAATAGAATTATATCTGATACTGCAGAGTATGGATGTTATTTGTTTGATCATGCATGCAAACCATTGTTGGCAGATTTTATGAAAGATGTTCAACCGAATATGATAGGAACATCTTTTTCTAACTCAAATGAGGTAGATAATCAAGAGCTAATAGCAGTGAATAAAGCGATAAGAAATCATCCGATAGAAATTATAGGAGAAAAACTTAGAGAATCAATGACTGCAATGCAAAAGTTAAATTAATACTTCATCGTCATTCCGGGCTTGATCCGGAATCTCATAATAGATTTACTAATGTACTTTCCAAAATTAGAAGATATACAGCGTGCTGCAGAAACACTTAAAAATGTTTCTGCAGTAACTCCATTAATCCATAACCTTAATGTGTCTAAAGAACATCAAGCAAAGGTTTATCTTAAGAGAGAAGACTTGCAACAAGTAAGGTCGTATAAGATTCGAGGAGCATACAATAAAATGAGTTCTTTATCCCGTCAAGATTTAGAGCGAGGAGTTGTTTGTGCAAGTGCAGGTAATCATGCTCAAGGAGTGGCATTTTCTTGTAATCTTTTAAAAACGGAAGGTGTTATCTTTATGCCAACGCCAACACCTAAACAGAAAATAGAACAGGTAAAAATGTTTGGTGAACGTTTTGTTCAAATTATTTTGGTTGGAGATACTTTTGATGATGCGAAGAATGAAGCATTGAAATATTGTTCAGAGCATAATTCAACTTTTATCCATCCTTTTGATGATGAAAAAGTAATAGAAGGACAAGGAACTGTTGGGTTAGAAATATTGGATCAATTGAAAGAGCCAATAGATTATTTATTTGTACCAGTTGGTGGTGGTGGATTGGCAGCTGGTTTAAGTAGTGTTTTTCATCAACTGTCGCCTGCAACCAAAATTATTGGGGTAGAACCTAAAGGAGCTCCATCCCTATCTGTTTCATTAAAAAATGGAGAAAATACTTTAATAGATCAGATCGAAAAATTTGTTGATGGAGCTGCAGTGCAGAAAGTAGGAGACTTGAACTTTAATATTTGTAAGACTACCTTGCAGGATGTTGTTACTGTAGATGAAGGAAAGGTTTGCGAAACGATATTAAAGCTTTACAATAAAGATGCAATTGTTGTTGAACCAGCAGGAGCATTAACTTTAGCAGCGTTAGATCACTATCAAAATGAAATAGCAGGCAAAAATGTGGTGTGTGTGGTTAGTGGAAGTAACAATGACATTACACGTACAGAAGAAATCAAAGAACGTGCTTTATTGTATGGTGGGTTAAAACATTATTTTATTGTAAAATTCCCGCAAAGAGCAGGTGCTTTAAAAGAATTTGTAGCTGAGATTTTGGGTGATACTGATGATATTACTCACTTTGAATACACCAAAAAGAATTCAAGAGAAAAAGGTTCTGCCGTGGTTGGTATAGAGCTAAAAAGAGCGTCAGATTTTGATAGTTTGAAAGAGCGAATGCTTACAAGAAACTTCTTTGGTGAGTACTTAAATGACCAGCCTGATTTATTGAACTTGTTGGTGTAGGGGTTCCTTGGTTGAATCTAAATTGTAGTTATTATTCAATAATTATTTTTTTTACAACAGCTCTATTCTTGTTGTTGATTTTGAGAAAATAGGTTCCACTTTTATAGTTTGAAATTTTAATTTTTTTGGTTTTATCAATGGATGTCTGGTATGTTAACTTTCCTGACATATTAAACAAGAATACATTATAGAGTTGTTCTGTTTTGTTGTTAATAGTCAGATAATTTGATGTAGGGTTGGGGTAAATAGAGAAAAACTTATGAAAATCTTTAGATTCTGTTAAGTTGAGAGTGTTACAATTGTGTATAAGATCAAATTTAGTTTGTAGAGAATCAATTGGTTCTATTCCTGAATTGTTATTTGTTCTTACTGAAACATTAAGTGAGGGGTGTCCAAATATATCTGTTGGCTGAGCTACTTTTACAAAAGCGAAAAGAGAAGAAGTTCCATTGGAGTTACACCTTGTGTCAGCTCCAATTATATTGGCACCTTGAAGAGCTGCCATTAGTTTACAGGCTAAATCTCCAGTCTCATTAAGAAACTTTGATTCCATTGAATCTAGGACTTCTTGCCCGAGTAAAATATTACCTTGAATTGAATAATAAGAACCGGTAATGTGATTTTTATAATTGTCTGTAGAAGCTCCAGTATGGGCAGCAGCTTTTGGGTCGCCATTGATTATAGCAGCTATTCCATACTGTCTAAATTCTGGCATAGATTGCACATCATTTGTAATGAGCCAGTTAATAATTTGGCTTGGTGTTTCACCTAAGTTCATTCGGGTTGTTGCATTGGTTTGGTTTGTGGGATTGTAATGTGCTTGGGTATTAATTGCACCCACATTTGGTATTAACTGCCCTAAAAAATCATCATTGGGTAACCCTAATTGAAAAAGATCAACACAAGAAGCTCCTGCACTTCCAACTTCACCGGTAATTGAATCTACTGCAACAATAGAGAAAGTATCCTGAGATTTGGCAGTTTGAATAGTAAGAGCGGCAAGGAGAATTAAAATTGGTTTCATTTTTAGTAGGTTTTAATGCATGGCTGTTGTGTCTATTTTAATTGATTTAAGCATTCAAATCATTCATTACTGCTGACTTGTCCATGTTTCTAATCCATTGTTTTGAAAATGATATCGCTGATTATCAACTCCGATTTCACTTAATTTTTCAATTACTTCAAACTTACTATTTCCAGGGCAATAGAATAGCATAAAGCCACCACCACCTGCACCAGAAATTTTACCGCCAAGTGCTCCAGCATTTGTAGCTACTTTGTATATGTGTTCTATTTGATTGTTAGTAATGTCTTTTGCTAGTCGTTTTTTGTGTTCCCAATTTAAATGAAGCAATTGCCCGATTTCTTTTAAGTGTCCTTTAAAAAGAGCTTCTTTCATTCTTACAGAATGTTGTTTAAGTTGATGAGAAGCTTCGATTACTTCTGGCAGTTCGTTTTTAAAATTTTCCATTTGAGCCTCAATAATTTTCGAGGATTTCCTTTTGGTTTTGGTGTAAAACAAGAGTAAATGATAATTAAGTTCTTGAATCAGATCTGTTTTAATTCTTAAAGGATTTACAATAACTCGATCATTGTCGTAGAATTCCATAAAATTAAACCCTCCAAAAGTTGCTGAATATTGATCTTGTTTTCCTCCTGCCATTTTCAACTCTTCTCTTTCAATGGTAACAGCCATCTTTGCAATATCATATTCTCCTAAGGGTAAATTTAACCACTCCATAAACGCTCCAATAACTGCTACAACAAGAGTGGAGGAGGTGCCTAAACCAGAGCTGCTTGATACATCTATAAAGGTAATAAGTTCGAAGGATAAAGATTTCTTGGCGAAATTTTTCACGATGTGATTGTAAACACCTATTTGCAATTCTAACTCTGGAATTTCTTTTAATATTTCAGTACTGTCAAGTTCAATTTTTTTTCCTGAATGAATTGCATTAATAATTATTTTCCCGTCATTTCTTGGAATAATTACAGCAGTGGCATAAAGATCTATAGTTGAGTTGAGAATATTTCCACCGTAGGTTTCCGAATAGGGACTTACATCTGTTCCGCCTCCAGCTAAGGCAATCCGAAAAGGAGCTTTGCTTATGTATTTCATTTTAAACTTGGTTAATTATATTGCTCACTAGAATATCCCAGGAATATTTCTTTTTTTCTTCAATGATATTCGCAATAAACTTTTCTTGATGGTGAATATTAAAAAAATTGAATATCGCATCAGCTATTTCGTTAGGTTTAGGAGCAACCACATATCCAACTTTTTCATTTGGACACATTTGTGGAAGGCCTCCAACATTTGTTACAATCATAGGCTTGTTAAAATGATAAGCAATTTGTGTTACTCCACTTTGAGTTGCTGACTTATATGGCTGTACCACAACATCTGCAGCACTGAAATAAAACTTTATATCAGAATTTAGAATGAATTTGTCTACTTGAATAATGTCTTCGGCTAAATGATATTGTTGAATTAAGTTGATGTACTTACTCTTATCCGAATAATATTCTCCAGCGATAATTAATTTTATTTTTTGATTTCTAAATCTTTTATCTGCAAAGGCCTCTATAAGTAGATCTAGGCCTTTATAGTCTCTGATTAATCCAAAAAATAGGAGGTATTTGTATTCCGGTGAAAGTCCTAATTTTCGATGTGCTTCTTCTTTAGAAACAGGGTCTCCAAAATTATCAAATATAGGGTGAGGGGATAGTATTTTTGGTTTGACTGTATCGAGAGATTCAATCTCTTTTAATACATTGTTAGACATTGCAATAAACTTGTCAACTGGACGAATAAAATATTTAGTTAAAATTCTATCACCAATTCTTGACTCATGTGGAATCAAGTTGTCTACAATGGTAACTACTTTGGTAAATTTATTGCTTTTTATTCTACGTAAAATGGTTCCAAAACAAGCACCCATAAAAGGGATCCAGAATTTGATAATAACTAAATCTGGTTTTGTTTTTTTTATTTTGTTCCCACTGGAGATCCAATTGAAAGGATTAATTGAATTTATCAATTGAACTATTTTTAAGTTTTCAGGACTATCATCTTCTGAATATTGTGTTTTTCCAGGGAATAGAAAATTCGGATATTGAAGGCTAAAGGTGTAGATAATTACATCATGTCCTTTACTCATTAATTCTTCAGCCAATCTCTCGTTATAAGTAGCTAACCCCCCTCTAAAAGGATATGCTGATCCGATAATTGCTATTTTCATATTTTAATTTGTTTAACGCAATTCATTTTCGTGAGAAGCTATTTCCTGAAATTGGGCATTGCTTATTTGTAGTATTAAATACTCTCCTTTGGCCTTCTTTAATTGAGAATAAGGATAAACAAGTTTACTGTTTTTAAACTAATAAAAACATCATAAATAGCTGTATTTCAGAAATTTAAGTGCTAGCACGTAGGTTGGTAAGTGCTAGCACTTACTATATTTTCTTAGGAGAAAAGTGTAGTGTAATTGCAATTTATTCATCCTTAAGGTTTAATGAATCTTTTTCCGAGATCTTATCCCTTTCCATCGATACATATTTTATCAATTCGGTTAATGTTTCTCAAATATTTCATAAGTTTATGGAATGTGAGAAAGACCTTTATTAAAAGGGTGCTTTTTCATTTTTTTGAAGAAAATTTAAAATTCAACTATGACAACCAATCAAAAGCCATTATTTGTTTCTCCCAATGAAATACAATTGAGTACCCATCAAATTGAGAGTGCTCGAGAGGTGTTTAAATTATTTGATGAGAATGATACAGGAAGAGTATCTCATGAAAGGCTAATAGCTGTTTTGAAAAAATTCGGACAAGAATTAACTGATGAAGGGTTAGCTGCATTTCTTGATGAATATGATATGAAAGATGCTAAAAGTTTTAGCTTTCACAATTACTTGAATATTATTCAACACCAATTTGCTGGAATATGTACTACTTTATCTCAAAATCCAGCTTTCAAAGATAATTTTACACCAGATGAGTATAAGATTATCTTGGAGTTTATATCAATAGAGTTGTACAAAGAAAATGAAGAAATTAAAGGCGTTGGTGAGCCAGCAAGAGCTGCTTTCGTTGTGTTGAATGGAAACGTTAAAATATCAGGGACGAATGAGAAGGATTGGATTTTAGGTGGCGGTACAGAGCATATCGTTGGGAAATTGAGTAATCCTGAATTGGCGAACCAATCGAGATCTGTAATAGCTTTATCACAAGTTGCAGTAGCCAATTTTGATTTAGCCAACTTAGAAATGCTGAAGGTTAGAGACTCCTATTTGTATAGAAGACTTAAAGAGGCTTTTGGTGTTAGCTTAGAATCAAATGAAGAAGCTTTAACTCAATATGTTGCAGTTGTTTCACACAATAACGTAAAGAAAGTGATGGTTTCTTTTGTTGAAAAACATTTTGATTTCTTTAGTAAAGTCCCTCTTGTGGGTACATTAAGTACTGGAAGTATTTTATTTCAAAAGTTAGGAATTCCGTTGTCAAAGAAAGTTGCTTCAGGGCCACTTGGAGGAGATCAAGCAATTGGAGCATTGATTGAACCAGGTCAATTGGCTGCAATTTTTTTCTTCAGAGATCCATTAACTGCTCATCCTCATCAAGCAGATATAGATGCTTTATGCAGGTTGTGTGATGTATACCAAATTCCTTTTGCTACCAATGCAAATAGTGCAGAAGCATTGGCTGTATACCTTAAAGAAAATGGATTAAACTATGTTAAAGATAATCATGCCTATGGTGTAATGAACCAATACATTGCATCACAGACTAATGCTCTAGGGAAACTATAGATTAAGTGTATTAATTCGTTAAACTCTTAAACGACTAAGTTTTGGGTGAGCTTTGCATTCTTGAGTTTTTTTTAATGGATCCCCAGTCAAGCTGAGGATATGTGTTCTCTGGTATTCGACTGTTAACTTCGTTAAACTCTCACACCGATAAGGTGCATTCGACTAGATTTAGGGTGAGTTTTGTATTCTTGA
>CAJQOH010000072.1 GCA_905479915.1 uncultured Flavobacteriales bacterium | reverse complement strand
TGAAAATTTAGAAAATGTAAAAATCTGGCTACATGATTTTGTTAGAGACAACCTGACTAAAAAAGTTGTTGGAAGTATTACACATAATAACTTTTTTTTAAACAACTTTTATAGCGTTTTTTGAAATTAACATGGTATGACTTGCTCCTACTGGAGAATTTGTTTGGTTATCTATTAAAGTATAAGTAGCACCTGTTATTGAGTTTGATACTGTAAAATTGATAGTACTGTCAACACTAATCATCGAATATAAAGGGCTTAATGTTTCTGATGAAGTACCACAAACGGTTAAATTTAAGGTAACAACACTATCACAATTATATTGATTTTGTAAGGTATGTGTAGCGGTAGTGTTATCAGAGTTATAAGTAGTTCCATCTATCCAAGTATAACTTTGTATAGCTAACACGGTATCAGTAGTAGCATTATTATAACAAGCTATTTCTACTGTTCTTTGAAAAGAACCTGAACAGGTTCCGGTTACATTATACTGTACAGTATAGGTTCCTAATTGCGAATTGGCAATGTCTATTTCTCCGGTACTGTTATTTACAAAAACTAACCCTACAGGTGTTGCAGAATACGTTCCACCTGTGGCTGATGGCTGTGTTGGTGTTGGGTTGGCTTCATTTTTTAAATAGATGGCTTGGCTGTAATTAAAATCAAGCTCTATGGTAAGGTTTAAGGTGTAAACAGAATCGCACCCATCAGTTGCCACTCCTGCTACGGTGTAAGTAGTTGTACTATCTGTTGCTGTATACGTATTACCATCTCTCCAAACATAAGAAGCACAAGCAGTAACTGTATCTGTTTTTGTTTCAGAAGGACAACCTTCTGCAGCACCAACATCTCTTATTCCAACAATAGGTCCGTTTTGAGCATTACTTAAGTCAGCAGGATTTCCCATATTTACGGCAACACTACCAGAGCCAGGAATCATAGTCGTGGTATTTCCACCATTATCAGCTAAAGGTTGTAAATTTAATGCTGCTTGCGTAACATTTATTTGATCTCCGGTTCCATAACTACCAGGAAAGGGATCATTACTAAAAATATTATACCCATTTAAGGTGTGGAACAAAGTAAAAAACCCATTACTTGTTCCATTATTTTCTGAGAAAATACTACTAATGCAAGTTATATAAGAATTTGAGGTAGTAGAAACACAAGAAATTCCTCCTATACCATTAGGTGATGTATTTTTACTAAGAGTGGAATTACTTACCTCTACAGAAGCAATTCCTAAAACTGATCCAGAGTAAATTCCTCCCGCAGTACCATTTGCAGTATTCTCACTAAAAGTGGAATTGTTTATTGTTACAGTAGCATTTCCTGTGTATGCAGTACAGTTAATTCCTCCTGCAGTTCCACCTGAAGTATTCTCACTAAAAGTTGAATTGGTTATCGTTACAGTAGGATTCCCTGCGTTTGTATTAGAGTAAATTCCTCCACCAGTAGTTGTAGCAGTATTTTTACTAAAAGTTGAATTGTTTACGGTTACGGAAGAAGAGTTGTTAGCAGCAGCATGAACTCCCCCACCATACTGTGCAGTGTTGTTTATAATATTAGAGTTAGAGACCATTAATAATGCAGATGGTTGATCTCCTTCAAAAAAAATTCCCCCACCATAAGTCGTTGAATTATTTCTAAAAGTAGAGTTGAGAACAAATAGCGTATCATTAGCAATAGTCTTGTAATAAACAGCTCCTCCTCTACCAAAAATAGTAAAGCTTGCTCCATAACCATTAATTAACACCAAAGAATCTAATACCACGTTTCCAGCCCCATCAAAAGAGAAAATTCTTGAGCTGTTAGCTCCAGAAATAAATAAAGTATCAGTAGCAGTGTACAAACCTTTTATTACAATTCCTTTATTCCCAAAATCTATGTCAGTACTTAAAGATATTGAATCTACTGCTGCAGTTAATAGGTTAGGGTTAAACCGTATGGTATCTCCTGCACTTGCATCTATAGCAGCTTGTCTTAAAGAGCCAGCGCCACTATCATTTATATTGGTTACTGTAATTGTATTAGCTTGTGTTATTGCTGTTGTCATCAACAATACAAATAAAAATAGTAGTCTTCTTTTCATAATTTTTTAGTTTAAATGAAATTTTATGTTGTAAAAAAACCTTAACTGATATCAACATCCTAATAAGTAGGGGGTAGTTTTTCCTACCCCAACACCATAACAATCTCTCTTACAGATTGTTAATTTTTTATTTATTTTACGTTATAAAAGTTCTTTGTGGTGGAAATTTGTTTTCTTTGACTATAGAATTATTGATAATGAGATACTTTTTAATGTTGATGGGCTTTATTGTTTTGCAAACAACGCTGTTTGCCGATAACCATATAGCTTATATTCATAAAGATGTTGCTATAGATTCTATTACCGATGAATCTATCAATTGGGAAAACCTTGAAAAACCAATTTATGATGGCTTTAATAACGGAGTGTATTGGTTTAAAATGGAGTTAGAACCATCCGAAACTGATCGAATAATTTCTATCCCTGAATCGCACATAACACGCGCCCAATTATTTGATAATAATACTGAAGTTGAGATGCTAACCCCAACACGTTATGCTGCCTTTCAGATTCCAAGTACAAATACTATTAAAACCTATTACTTACGTGTTAATTGCTTATTAGAAGCTCGTATTCCTATAGAAATTAAAGAAACACGGACATATTATAAAAGCGAAATAATAGAAGGTGTTATAATTGCAATTTACTTTGGAGTAATATTTTCTATTATATTGTTTAACATTTTTTCTTTTTACTCTTTTGGAAATAAAACATACCTGTTTTACATTTTTATGGTTATTGGTATGTCGGTTAATGCTTTTTACAAAGATGGAGTAACAGCATACTTATTTGGCATAGATGGAGTAAACGAAATTTTAGAGCCACTTTTAAATGCTATTGTTTGTATTTCAGCTATCTTTTTTACCATTACCTATTTAGAAATTGAAGACAGACTAAAAACGATAAAAATTTTAGGAATTTCTGTTGTTGCCCTTGCCCTAATCTTTAATGTAATTTTTCAAATTACCGGAAACTTTGGCGTATTTACATTAATTCATATTTGCCATTTATTATCATTAACCATTTTTCTAAGTGCAGGGTTTTTTCTCTGGAAAGAATCATTTTTTGCACGGTTTTTTGTGTTGGCTTACGGACTTCCATTGTTCTTTGCTTATGATTACTATATCAGTCCTCACTTTGGTATTATAGTTTTAGACTTGCCTTTAAATGTATATAAACTGGGTTCTTTGGTAGAAATGATTGTTTTTACATTTGCGATAATGTACCAGGCGAAAAAGCTTAACCTTGATAATAAAGAAATGCGACAAAAGTTAATTGATTATACAAAGAGCTTAGAGCAATCTTCAAAGGGTATTTTAGAAAGAGAAGCGACAGCCGAAGAGCTCATAGAAAAGTTTAACTTAACAATAAAAGAAATAGAGATTTTAAAAACACTTTCTTTAGGAAAAACCAATAAGGAAATAGCAACAATGCAATTTATTTCTGAAAATACGGTAAAGTATCACATAAAAAATATTTGTAAAAAATTAGAAGTAAGCAGTAAAAAAGATGCCAAGTATAAGTATCTGAATTATTCAACAGCATAAGACCTTATAGCAAAAAGCCTACAAAGTCTTATAAAACTGTTCGGCTGCTAATTGCTCTGCTTGTTTTTTAGTAAAAGCTTCTCCTTTACCTTTTGCATCTCCATCAATAAACAATTCGGCCTTGTACAACCTGTCGTTTTCTTTACCTGATTCAGAAAGTTTAAATTCGAAACTGCGCTTTTCTTTTTGACACCATTCAATAACACGGCTTTTAAAGTCAGATTCGGTTTGAATTAATTCTTCTATGTCAATATGATTTCGAAGGAGTTTATCGTCAATAAACTGTTGAGCGTAAGAATAATCTCTATCCAAATAGATTGCTCCAATTAAAGCTTCTAGAGCATCTCCATAAACAGATTTAGATGCTCGCTCTAAATTTGATTGCATGAGTTCTTGCAGTCCAATTTTAAACCCTAAACTGTTTAGTGTTTGTCTACTTACTAATCGAGAACGAAGCTTGGTTAAATAACCCTCGTCTTGTTTTGGAAACTTATGGTACAGGTAGTGAGATATTACGCTGTCTAAAACAGCATCACCCAAAAACTCCAATCTTTCATTGCTTTCGAAAGATTGGAGTTCGGTATTTTTTAGAATTGATTTGTGTAAAAAGGCTTGTTTATAAATTGAAGTCTTAAGGGGATAAAAACCTATAATGCGTTCTAATGTTAACGCATATTCATCTTTTTTCCGAAAGACTTTTTTTAAAAACAATTACGCTTCGAATTTCTTAAATAACACTGATGCATTGTGCCCTCCAAAACCAAATGTATTACTTAATGCTGCTCTTACTTCTCTTTTTTGAGCTTTATTAAATGTAAAATTCAGTTTAGGATCAAAAGATTCATCACTTGTAGAATGGTTAATTGTTGGAGGAATAATTCCTTCCTTAACAGCCATTAAAGTCGCAATAGATTCTAAAGCTCCTGCAGCACCTAATAAGTGACCTGTCATAGATTTAGTTGAGCTTATGTTTAAGTTATAAGCATGATCTCCAAATACCTTTAATACAGCTTGTGATTCAGCAAGATCTCCTAAAGGAGTAGATGTTCCGTGAACGTTGATGTAATCAACTTCATCAGGACTCATTCCTGCATCATCCAATGCATTTTTCATCACATTAGTTGCTCCTAATCCTTCTGGATGTGGTGCCGTCATATGGTGAGCATCGGCAGACATACCTCCACCAACTATTTCTGCATAAATGGTCGCTCCACGTGCAATTGCATGTTCATATTCTTCTAAGATTAAAGCTGCACCACCTTCTCCCATAACAAATCCATCTCTGTCTTTATCAAATGGTCTTGAAGCCGTTTCTGGCGAATCATTTCTTGTAGATAATGCATGCATTCCGTTAAAACCTCCCATTCCTGCTTCATAAATTGAAGCTTCAGAACCTCCAGAAACAAAAACATCTGCTTTTCCTAATCTAATATAATTAAATGCATCAATTAATGCATTAGTAGAAGAAGCACACGCTGCAACTGTTGTAAAGTTTGGCCCTCTAAAACCGAATTCCATAGAAATTAATCCAGAAGCAATATCTGCAATCATTTTAGGAATAAAGAAAGGATTAAAACGTGGTGTACCATCTCCTCCAACAAAGTTGGTTACTTCATCTTGAAAAGTTTTAATTCCACCAATACCAGATCCCCATATAACACCAACTCTATCTTTATCGATAGTTTCAATGTCAATTTTAGAATCTGCAACTGCTTCTTTAGACGCGATTAATGCAAACTGTGTATAAGGATCGATTTTACGCCCTTCTTTTCGATCAAAATAATCTGCTACGTTATAGTCTTTAACTTCACAAGCAAATTGTGTTTTAAATTTTGAAGCATCAAACCTAGTGATTGGAGCACATCCGCTCACTCCAGCTTTCAAATTTTTCCATGTTTCAGGAAATGTTTTTCCTAAAGGTGTTATTGCACCTAATCCTGTTACTACAACTCTTTTTAATTCCATTTAAGATGGTTTAAAATTTATTTGTATAAAGTGAAATAGCCTTGAATTAAAATTCAAAGCTACTTCATTAAATCTATAAAGAACGCTTATTATTTTGCGTTATCTTCGATATATTTTACAGCGTCTCCAACTGTACCAATCTTTTCTGCTTGGTCATCTGGAATAGCAATGTTAAATTCTTTTTCGAATTCCATAATTAACTCAACTGTATCTAAAGAATCAGCTCCTAAATCATTTGTGAAACTTGCTTCCATTGTTACTTCGTTTTCGTCAACTCCTAATTTATCAACGATAATTGCTTTTACACTTCCTGCGATATCTGACATGTTCTATTTTTTTAATTGTTATTAAGGTGCAAAGAAAAATATTTCTCTTTATATAATCAAGTTATTTTTGATTAATCGTAACTAACCATTATTTCATCAAGCTCTTTCCTCTGTAAATCAGGCACTTCGGCATCATCTGCCGCATAACCAATTGGCAATAATAAATATGCCCTTTCGTTTTCTGGTCTATTTAATATTTTAGTTAGAAAATTCATTGGGCTCGGTGTGTGTGTTAACGTTACCAATCCTGCATTATGAATGGCAGAAATCAACATCCCACAAGCAATTCCAATGGATTCATTCACATAATAATTGTTTCTTTTTTCTCCCTCAACAGTTTCATGAGCTCTTTTAAAAACAACAATAATGTATGGGGCTATCTCAATAAAAGGTTTTTCCCAAGTAGTTCCTAGAGGTTCCAAATCAGCTTTCCACCTTTCGCTCATTCTGCTTCCATAACTTACTTTTTCTTCCTCTTCGGCAGCCTTTCTTACTTCTGTTTTAAGTGCTGGATTAGAAATCACACAAAATGTCCAAGGCTGCTTATGTGCTCCAGAAGGTGCTGTTCCTGCAGCCTTTATGATATTCTCTATCACTTCCTTTGGCACTGGTTTATCAGAAAATTCTCTAACCGACCTTCTTTCATCTAATGCTTGATAGAAGGTTTCACTATTTTTTAGTTGCTCTTCTTCTGTTAATTTTTTTTGCTTAAAAGGAACAAATTTATATGCCATCTTATTTATACTTTTGATTCTTAATTACAAATATGTTGTTCTAAACACATTCTTTCTGTCATCTTACAGACAGAACCAAAGAACTAACATATTTTAGAAAGCTGAAATTAATAAAAACTATGACACGTATTGCAATTTTTGCCTCAGGAAGTGGTTCCAATGCCGAAAATATCGTTAACTACTTTAAAGAGAATGATAACGTTACTATTTCATTGATCCTAACCAATAAAGCGAATGCCTATGTTCTAGAAAGAGCCAAAAAATTAAATATAGAAGCACTCGTTTTCAATAAAACACAATTTTTAGAAACAGACGAAATAACACGCTTTTTGGCAAAAAAGAACATAAATATGATTGTTTTGGCTGGTTTTTTATTAAAAATGCCCGAAAATCTAATAAAGTCATTTCCAGATAAGATCATAAATATACACCCTGCTTTATTGCCAAAATATGGCGGAAAAGGAATGTATGGTGATAACGTGCATAAAGCTGTTGTAGAAAATAAAGAAACGGAATCTGGAATTACCATCCATTATGTAAACGAGAATTATGATGAAGGAAAAATAATTTTTCAAGCAAAGTGCGAAGTAAGCTCAACAGATTCTTATGAAGACGTTGCCGCCAAAATACATGAGTTAGAATACGAGCATTTTCCTAAAGCTATAGATTCTCTAATCAGAAAGTAATAGCCGTTAAATAAAAAATAGACACTTCCGGGTGTTTCTTTTTACAATAATAGATATGTTTTTTAAATCCATTAGTGCATCTTATCTGCATTTGTAGTCGTTTGTAAATACCCCTTGCTCATCTAATTTACTATTAAAAACTTGTGGCATACTAATATTGTGACTACTATTGAATTAATAAAACCATAAGCTGGATATGTTGCACTAGCGCAACATATCCAATTGTTGGCAACAAGTCGAAAAAAGACAAAGTATGAAATCTGAAGTATTAAAATGGGCTCCTAATTCAGGTGATTTTGAAGAAAAACACTTCGGAGTAACTCACTCTAATCCTCTATGGATTAAATTCAATTCGATTGATTCTGATTGCTGGACAGGTTCATTCTCAGGCGGAGATATTGGATTAATCAACAAAAAAATTATTGAGATTGATAAAGTATCTAAAGTTGGGGTTTTAATCAATGGTGCATTTTATCTGATTGACAAAGACTCTAGAGATTTGATCTTTCATCTTGAAAATGGATTCTATACTGACTTTGAAGTTTTACCTGACCAGAATTTAATTTTCTTAGCAACAAGCTGGGGAATCTCTATATTCAAAAACAATAAACAGATTAAGGAAATACGACCCGATTTCATTGATGGTGTAAAATTTACTAAGCAGTTTAATAATAAATTAATTGGCGAGATTTATGATACCAAATTAATTTCATAAAACGTTATATTTTGTGTATTTTTAAGGTATGGGAAAAGTATTTGAAATCACGATTAAAGAGAGTTTATCAGCGTTGAAATTGCAACGAAAAAGAGAAAAAAGTCAAAAGAAAAAGCTCCGTT
>CAJQOH010000071.1 GCA_905479915.1 uncultured Flavobacteriales bacterium | reverse complement strand
CAATCTAAATGTAGAACTGTGTTTAGGTGAACAGCATACCTTAAATGGAGGAGTGGTAGCCACATCAGAAGGAGATTATAGAGAAGTATATGTTGGCGCCAATGGTTGTGATAGCACCATTATTACAACAGTAACATTTTTCCCGCCATCGAATATTGTTATTTCAGACAATGTAAGTATCAATTTAGGAGAAAGTGCACACCTGAATGTTGATCAAGTAACTGGTTCCCCCAATTGGAATCCATCAACAGGATTAGATTGTGATACCTGTTTAGAAGTGGTATCTACCCCTCAAGAAACGGTAACTTATACGGTAACAGTAAATGATGAGTTTGGGTGCCCGGCTACAGAATATGTACGAGTAGAGGTGCTAAACAATAAAGCTGTTTATGTACCAAACAGTTTTACACCAGATGGAGATGGAAGAAACGATGTTTTTATGATAATAGGAGAAGATATTGAATCCGCATCATTGAACATTTTTAATAGATGGGGAGAATTACTTTTTGGTACAGAAAATAAGACTTCGGGATGGGATGGTACATACAAAGGGGAGTTGGTTCCTGGAGGAGTATATGTTTATTCTGTAGAAGTAGTTTTTGCCGATGGAAGTAGAGAATTGATGACAGGTAGCCTCAATATCCTAAGATAATGTAGTTGGCAATTAATTCATTACCTTGTGTAAGAATTTAATACTTAACAATGAAAATAGCATCTTCAGATTTATTTGATTTAATAAAAAGGCTAAGAAATAAGGATATTGATAAGTTTGTTAGGCATGAAACCGAAGCTTTACAGCAGGTAAAGTTATTGGATGTTTTAAGAAATCAAAAGGAGTATTCAGAAAGTGAAGCATTAAAACAGTTTGATGGTAAACTTCAGCCCAGCCAGTTGTCTACTTTAAAATATGAACTTTACAATAAACTCATAGATTTTTTACGATTTAATGATCAGCATAAAAATGATTCACAACGGGTTTTTTCTTATTTAGGAAGAGCTAAAGTATTGAAAGATCGAGGCCTTCATGTTCAAGCTAAAAAGCAACTGGATAAAGCCAGTAAGCTATGTGAGAAAGCCAATTTGATTTCTGAAGATTTACTTGTTATTGATGCCAAAAGAGAACTTTCTATTGTTACTTCTGATTTAGATGGAAAGTCAGAGCTTGTAGATGTTTTGTCAAAAAAAGCGTTGGATAATTTAGCTGAACTCCAAGATTGGATGAAAATGCTGGAACTATATGATCTGTTGTTTATGGCAGGCAAGTCTCGGTTTATAGATATGAAAAATAAAGAGATAAAAGGCTATGTTAAAACGCTTCAAAATATAGATCCTTCATCATTTGGGGTAAGAACGAGTATTTTGTTTAATCAGACCTTGGCAATGGGGTTTATGAAGATGAATGAACCTCAAAAAGTAAAAACACACCTAACAGAAGTATGCCGTTTATATGAATCTAATAAAATTGTTTTTGAGAATAATATTGATGACTATATAAAGGTTCGAATAAATATTTTATCTGCTGAGGTTCTTAATAAATCTACCGATTATAGGTTGGAATTGTCGGAGGTATTAAAACTCGTTAAGAAATCATATAAAAAGAACCCTTCTTATAATCTCCTACATAAGGAAATTAGGCTTTATGTTTTGTTATCGATGTATTACGTGATTAATGGAGCGTATAAAGAAGGTTTAGAAACAGTCTTATTGGCTGAAAAGATAGCGGAGAAAAATGACTTGTTTATTCTGGCTTTAGATAGGGCTATTTTAAACTTTATGAAGTTTAGATCTTATTTTGGATTAGCAGACTATAGCTCTGCATTGATCTATGTAAATAAAATATTGGATGCGGGAAATAAAGTTGTAAGACCAGACATTATTAATTTTGCTAGAGTAGCTTTTTTGATTGTGCAGTACGAATTAGGGAATTATGAAGAGTTAAATCACTATTTAAATTCTGCAAGACGTTATTATTCTAAAAGGAATGAGTTTGTTAAAGTAGAATCATTAACGATAAAATTGTTACGTTCCTTAATTAATGATAAATCAGATCATTTAAAGTCAATTTCAACATTTCAATCTAACTTAAAAGAAATGAAGAATACAAATTTAGAGTCTGTATTGTTTTTATATTTTGATTTTGACAAGTGGATTGGTCAAGTTTTGGCCTCTAGAAAGAATAGGTAGGAAAAATGAACTTATCGGATTAACGTTATGTTTCCTTTTTTGAAAGATTCTGGAGTTTCTGCACAATGTGTAGAGAGGTGGTAAACAAAAACACCAGGATCAACTGGAGCTCCATTAAAAGTTCCATCCCAGCCAATAGATTGATCATCACTTTCAAAAACTTTTTCACCCCAACGATTGTAAATTTTAATAGACATCGCGTCTATTCCACCCCTTACATACAATATGTCATTTTCATTGTCTCCATTCGGAGTAAAAGCATTTGGAACAAATACTTCTGATAAAGCTTCTTTTTCTATGATTGTTGTATAGGTGTCATTGCATCCATTTGCGGTATTAATAGTTAGTGTAACATTGTAGCTTCCTCCTCCTGCATAAAAGTGACTATCTACTTGAGAAATGGAGGTGGCACCATCTCCAAAATTCCAATTGTAATTTGCAGATACAAGTCCATCTAAAGTAGAGCTCGCAATAAAGTCGACTCCATAAGTACATCGGATGTTTTGAATGCTGTGTGTAAATGAAAAGTCAGGATAAATAGTAACTTGTAGTTGAGCTGTATCACCACAGGCAGGACTGTCTGTAACTGCAATAAATGTAGTGTTGTATGTTCCTGGATTAGGATAACTATAGTTAGCATTTGAAGTGTTTGCAGTGTCGCTAAGAAAGTTTTGATCTCCAAAATCCCAAAAGTAATCTACAGGAAATATCCCGTCAAAAGATGAGCTTCCTGTAAAAACAGCATCAGGAGAACAAGGGTTAACAGTGTAAGAACTGTTTAATGTAAATTCGGGGAAAATGGTGATAGGAAATGTTATCGTATCATTACAGCCATCATTAACAGGTGAATAGGCAATGAGTGTTACATTAAATGTTCCTGTGTCAGGGTAGATGTAGTTAGGATTTTGAAGGTTTGATGTTCCTATATTATCACCAAAATCCCAATCAAATATTACTGTTCCGGTACTGTCTAATGATGAAACGGAACTAAAAAGAGCATCCTGTGTGCAGGGTTGGTTTAAAGCCGTAGTATTTAATTCGAAAGCTGGTAAAATAGTAACTGTAGCAATACTTGTGTCATTACATGAGGGGTTAAAACTCGAAAAAGCAATTAGTGTTACCGTGTATGTTCCTGTATCTGGGTAAGTATAAGAAGGAGTAAAGAGGCTTGAAGTATCAGTGTTTGTTGTAAGGTCTCCAAAATCCCATAAGAATGTTCCTGCACCAGTACTGCTATTGCTAAACGATGCCGTGTAACTTTCGCAACTAAAATTAGGGGCTTGTAATGCTGCAACAGTTAAATTAACACATGGTACAACATTGAATTGAAAGTCTCTTTTTGTTTCGCTTAAGAATACTCCATTTCTGTATTCAGACACTTTTATTCCAACAACAAATTGTCCTAAAGGACCTGGGGTAGCTGTTAGTAAACCAGTATTTGGATTAATAGTTAGAGGGACTGCTCCACCTAACATATCTGCCGTAGAATATGGAGGGTTCCATGTAACAACAGGATATGGAGGGTTGAATGGTGGTTGGGGCATAGGGTTGGTTTGAGCTGCTCCATCAAAAGGCTGGAATAGTTCATAGTATAAAGAATCTCCTTCAGGGTCAATGGCAGAATGATCAAAAGAAAAAGGAATGGATGAGCATATAAAAGGTGGCGGCCAGCCACTAAAAACAGGATTGCTATTTACAACTTCTAATACAGTATCTGGAACAGTAGCGTAATATGTTGCACCAGTAGTGTTTGGGCCAATAATGTTTAGAATAGTTTGATTTCTACAACAACGTTGATAGGCCAATTGATATCCTCCGGGAATGGGAGGTAGGTTAATTGTATCGATGTAGGTGGTCACTTCATAGCAAACATTGGTGGGAGGTATAACACAGGGACTATTTATTGTGGTAGGCAATGTATCTAGACTTATAAAGTCCATTAGAATTGTTTGAACTAAAACATTGCTACTGTTAAAAACTCCAAGAGCGGCAGGGTCATCAAATTGAGGGACTCCATTAAAACAATCTCTATATACTGTTAAGCGAATTTCATAATTATTATTGCCTAAATAAAGATAGTTTAGTTCACCACCAACGATATGTGTTGCTTTAGTTATTGGTACTAAAACAGCAATAAAAATTATTATGAAAAGCACTTTTTTCATTGCTTGTTAGACGAGGTATTTACAGGGTTGGTTGCAAAAAAGTAATGTGCATGTTTTATATTTAATAGCAGGAAGTTAGCTATTAAATTTTACATAGGAGAAATCTTACAGCTATAAAAGGTATTATAGTTGTTAAGTAGGTGTAGTATACAATTTCTACTTGAAGTAAATTAAGAAAGTTATATTACTAAGCTAGAGGTTGCTTTGAATCTATTGAGTTTCCAACTATTTTTAAATTGTTACTCTATTTTAATAGTGTAATTGTTCCTTTAAGAGAAGCTGGTTGATTGTTTATATCGGTATAATTTACAACCCAAAAATAGGTTCCGTCTGAACAGGGTTGTTCGTTACATTTCCCATCCCAACCTAAAGTAATGTCATTGCTACTATAATGTTCTTGTCCCCATCTGTTGTAAACAATAATACTTGCTTCATTAACACCTTTCATAGTTATTGGAATAAACAGATCATTAATTCCATCATTATTTGGGGTTAGAACGTTTGGCATTTCAAGAACTGTTTCGCATTGGTCAAGAATTACGGTTATGGTATCTGAATAACTTCCACAATCATCAGTAGCAATTAACCAATAGGTGCCTGGTTCAGTAACTAGGAATGTGTTTTGAGTAGAATTATTTTGCCAGGAATATGATGAGTTAGGAATAGGTGCACTTAACAATACTGTTTCTCCAGGGCAGATCAATGTATCACCGGTAAGAGTTAGTGTAGGAATGGTTATAAAATCTACAAGAACTGTATCGGAAGCATTACAGCCATTTGCAGAAACTTCTACCCAATATGTACCAACCTGAGAAGCACTGAATGTTGGATTAGATGAGCCATTTTGCCATAAGTAAGTGGCATTGGGGTAAGTAGCATCTAAAACTACGGAGTTTCCAGGGCAATAAGCAGTATCATTCCCTAAATTTACTGATGGTAGCGGGTGAATAGTGATTTGTTGAGTAGTAGTGTCTGAGAGGTTATTGTCAAATACAATAAGAGTTACATTAAAAGTTCCGGTGTCAGAGAATTGATGGGTAACCATGGTATCACTAGAGTTGTTATCATTTCCTGTTGTAGGGTCTCCAAAATTCCAATAGACAGAATCTAAATTAGTTGCATTGGGTAAAATGGTAAACAATGTAGAATCATTAAAACATAGATTTGTAGTAGAAAAATTAGCGGTGATTGGTACAGGGTAAATAGAGTTAATGAATGTTGGAAGGCCGTGAACTGATCCTTTGCCAGCTAAGTTAATTGCTCCGGCCACAAAATTACAACCTAAGCCTAAAACATTGGGATTGTTAATGACATTAAGTGTTGTGTCGACATGAGCATGATACATTTTTCCATCAGGGCCATTTTGTAGTGCTCCTCCCCAACCTATGCCATTGCCTATAAGTAGTTTAGAGTTTTCTATTGCTACATTTGTTCCAGCTAGTAAATTGTATTGGTAAGCAGGTCCTGCTTGTTGATATGTAGAAATGTAAAGTAAATTGTTGTTTGGAGAAAATTCAGCTCCATAAGGACCATAGCTCGAAGTAAACCCTGTTGAAAAAAGTATGTTATTGCTTAAAATTCCTGTTGAATTGTCAAAATCAAATAATTCAAAGTTAGCTTTTTTTGTATCAGCTAGAGCAATACGTTTTCCATCACTCGAAGCTTTTAGATATCCTTGGTAATCATGAAAAGCTCCAATGTTTGTAATTATAGGTGTTGTATTTAATCCGGAAGATGTTAATAAATAAGCATGAAATGAATTAGAAACTGCAGGCATAACAATAATCCAAAAATCATTACCGTTTTGATGTTTAATTACACAAATTCTTTCCTGAATACCACCTGAAATAAGGTTGTTTGGAGTAGAAACATCCCCTAGACCTCCATTAAGTGTCATATCTACTTCAGAGTACCATAAACCGAAAGGGTTATTCATACTTCTTACACTAAAGATATAGTATATGCTATTTGAGCCAGGTTTTTTAACAATTATTGCTCCTTGAGTACTAGAAAAACCTCCGCCCAACCAGGTTCCATTTGGCATTATTGTATGATTTTTATCCCAAACTCTTCTGCCTTCAGAATAAAATAGAAGATTGCCATTGTTGTCAGCAATGGAGGTAGAACCTTCTACTGTACTCATAGCACTATTTGTTAAAGGTGTTGGAGTTCCAGAATTAAAATCAAGCCCAGCAAAGCTACCAAAGCACCATATATTTCCTTCGTTTTGAGAATACGTGATGAATGGAATTAAAATAATGATTAGTAGTATCTTTTTCATAATCTTTTGTTGAAATAACTAAAGATTAAAAATACTGCTAGACCCTTTATTTCTATAGGTGGTTATTGGGTATTTTGTATAAGTATGTCTACTTATTTAATGTTGTTTAGAAGGTTCTCACCATTGTAAATGTTAAACAACTATATATGTTTATTATAGTATAAATTCAAAAGCTTTTATATAGTTGGTGAGTTTGATTTAGTTTTTGATATAGTTTTTCTGCTTGTTCATGGTATAAGGTTTGTTGTCCATCAGAAAACGCAATTTCAGGATTTTCGTGTGTTTCAACAATTACAGCATCAGCACCACACATAACACCAGCTAAAGCCATTGTTGAAACATGTTGCCTTAATCCAATTCCATGCGAAGGATCTACTACTACGGGTAGGTGAGATTTCTCTTTAAGAATTGGAATTGCATTTAGATCTAAAGTGTTTCTATATGCACTTTCATAGGTTCTAATTCCTCTTTCACACAAGAGTATTTTTTCATTTCCATTAGAGAATACATATTCTGCCGAAGCCAATAATTCTTCTATCGTTCCTGACATACCGCGCTTAATCATCACAGGTTTATCTACTTTCCCAAGAATATCTAAAAGGTTAAAGTTCTGAGAATTTCGTGCTCCTACTTGAAAAATGTCTACATAATCAGCCATCTCTTCTACTTGAGAAACTTGCATCACCTCTGTAATTACTTTAATACCATTTTCAGAGCAATGTTTGTAAAATAACTTGAGTCCATCCATTCCCATCCCCCTAAATGCATAGGGCGAGCTTCTTGGTTTGTAAACTCCACCACGCATTATTTTGATGTTGTTTTTTACCAAATGAGCAACTGTGGTTTCAATTTGTTTTTCTCCTTCAATAGAACAGGGTCCAGCCATAATTGATAACTCATCACCACCAATGGTAACATTGTCTCCTAAATCAATAATGCTATTGTTTACTTTCCATTTTTTACTAACGAGCTTATAGGCATCAGAAACCCTATGGATGTCCTCTATTCCGTTAAGATTTCCAATGCTTCTTATATCGAAATCTGTTTTGGGAATCCCTACAATGTAGTTTTTAAACTGAGTGGTGATAATGTTAGATTTAATGTTTAAATCAGAAAGTTTATTCAACAATATTACCTTTTCTTGTTCCTGTATATTTTGAGATAGTTGTATGATCATAATTATAGTATTGTGTGTTGGATTATGAGTTGTCTGTGCTCGTCACACTGGACTCACCACTCTTTACGCTATTAATAAATTCTTTAACTGTTTGTTTAATGTTTTTACTTTGTTGTAATGCTTTAATAAAAGCACTGCCAATAATTGCTCCTTCAGCATGTATACAGGCGGTATCAAATGTTTTTTTATCTGAGATACCAAAACCTATTAGTTTAGGGTTGTTGAGTTTTAAGTTATTGATGCGTTTAAAGTAGTCGATTTGTGATTGATGAATACTACTTTTTGACCCGGTAATAGCAAATGAAGAAACAACATATAAGAAACCTGAGCTTTTTGAGTCAATTAGTTTTATTCGTTGATCACTTGTTTGTGGAGTGATTAAAAAGATCATATCTAACTCCAATTCTTCAACTTTTTGTTGATGCTCTTTTTCGTAAATATCTAAAGATAAATCTGGAATGATAAAGCCATCAACACCAACAGCTTTTGACTTTTCAAAAAAGGCATCTGATCCAAATTGAAGAATTTGATTGTAGTACCCCATGAGAATAATTGGAATGTTTACCGTTTTTCTGATTTCTTGAATTTGGTTAAAAATGATAGCAAGAGTAATTCCATTTTTAATTGCAATTTGGCTACTATTTTGAATCGTAGGACCATCGGCTAAAGGGTCTGAAAAAGGCATTCCTATTTCTACCATGTCAACCCCATTTTTTGCTAGTTCTTGAACAATTTCAACGGTATCGTTGAGGTTTGGGTAGCCAGCGGTTAGGTAAACATTTAAAATGTTTTTGTTGTCTTTGAATGTTTTATCTATTCTATTCATAATTTGTGTATTGAGTTGTGAGTGACGTGCGTTGAGTAAGTAAGTTCTTTACTCATCACAGATTACTCATCTCTCCAATATAAGTTTCCATGTCTTTATCCCCTCTGCCGGAAAGGTTGATAACGATGTTTTCTGTTTGCTTCAATTCAATTTTGTTTAAAGCAGCTAATGCATGAGATGATTCTAATGCTGGGATGATTCCTTCGAGCTTTGTTAATTGATAAGCAGCAGTTAATGCTTCTTTGTCTGTTGCACCAATAAATGATCCTCGTCCACTTTTAAATAAATGAGCATGTAAAGGACCAACCCCAGGATAGTCTAATCCAGCAGAAATAGAATGAGGTTCTGTTATTTGACCTTCACTATTTTGCATTAATAAGGTTTTACTCCCATGAATAATTCCTTCGCTTCCCACTTGAGTGGTTGCTGCAGTTTTATCAGTTTTAACCCCTAAACCATCAGCTTCAACAGCAATTAACTCTACTTTATCATTGTCTAAATAATGATAAAATGCTCCGGCAGCATTGCTTCCACCTCCAACACAAGCAATCACTTTGTCAGGATAGTTTCTTCCAGTTTTCTCTATTAATTGGCTTTTCATTTCTTCACTAATAATAGATTGAAAACGAGCTACCATATCAGGATATGGATGTGGACCAACTACAGAACCGATTAAATAATAGGTATCTACAGGGTTTGCAATCCAATCACGAATTGCTTCGTTGGTAGCATCTTTTAAGGTTTTACTTCCTGATGTTGCTGCCCGAACTTCTGCACCTAACATTTTCATTCGTGCAACATTTGGAGCTTGTCTTTTAATGTCAACTTCACCCATATAAATGATGCACTCCAAATTCATTAAAGCGCAAACTGTAGCAGTTGCAACACCATGCTGTCCGGCTCCAGTTTCTGCAATAATTCGCTTTTTATTCATTCGTTTTGCTAATAAAATCTGACCAATAGTATTATTGATTTTATGGGCTCCAGTATGATTTAAATCTTCTCTTTTTAAAAAGATGTTTGTATTGTATTTTTCAGATAATCTTTTTGCGAAGTATAATGGAGTAGGTCTTCCAACATACTCTTTCAATAGATCTTTAAATTCTGTTTGAAAGTCATCTGACTCGATAATCTGTAAATAGTTTTCCTTTAATTCATTTACATTGTGGTACAACATTTCAGGAATGAATGCTCCACCAAAATCTCCATAAAATCCTTGCTCGTTAACCTTGAAGTTCATACTTAAATGTTTTAATTTTTTCAATATCCTTTAATCCAGGTTCAATTTCAAATTTGCTGTTAATGTCAATTCCTTTGAGCATTGGATGGCTAATTTCTTTTAGGCTGTTTGTCATATTAGAATTGATTCCACCACTTAAGAAAAAAGGTGTTTTACCTTCATATTTGTCTAGTAAACTCCAGTCGAAGGTGATTCCGTTACCACCAGCATTTTTTCCAAAAGCATCAAATAAAAAGTAATCACAGTAGGGCGTGTATGCGTCTAGCTGAGAAAAATCAAAATCAGAATGAATGTTAAACGCTTTAATAACTTTTCTATTCAATCGCTTTATGTTTTTACAAAAATGAGGAGATTCTGAACCATGGAGCTGAATGTATTTCAAATTGAATTCATCAATTTTGTCTAAAACAAAGCCTTCCGTTTCATTTACAAATACTCCTACAGTACCAATGTGAGATGGTATGGCTGTAGATGTTTGTTTCGTTATGTTTCTGGGCGACTTTTCATGAAAGATTAATCCAATAAGGTTAGGTTCTACCTTAATGAGTTGAGAAAGATTACTCTCATCTTTCATTCCGCAAACTTTAAGCTGTAACATTCTGTTCTATATTTAGTTGCTTTATAAATTCTTTACATTCTAATTCTGGTGAGGCAGACCTCATAAAGTTTTCTCCAATTAAGAAACCTTCAAACCCATGTTTTTTTAATTCAATAATGTTTTTGTAATCGTTAATGCCACTTTCTGCAACTTTTACAGTATTAAGAGGGAGTTGCTGAGCCAATCGAATTGAGTTTTCAAAATCAACATCAAATGTTTTAAGATTCCTATTGTTGATGCCTACAAGACTAATTTCAGGAATGTATTTTTCTAATTCTTCTTGAGTGTGTACTTCTAACAAAACTTCTAATCCCAACTGATGAGCTAAGTTTGTGAAGCGTTTAATTTCTTCTTGACTTAAAACAGCTGCAATTAATAGAATAGCATCTGCTCCAATTGATTTTGCCTCAATTATTTGGTATTCAGAAACGGTAAAGTCTTTTCTTAGAATAGGACAAAAATTAAATTTCCTGGCAGTGGTTAAATCTTCCGTTGTCCCACCAAAGAAGTTAGTATCTGTTAAGACTGAAAGAGCAGAAGCTCCGGCCTGCATGTAGCCTATGGATATTTTTTCGATGTTTGCAAATTCATTAATCATTCCTTTAGAAGGAGATTTTCTTTTGAATTCTGCTATTATCCCGCTTTTATCTTCTCGTTGAATATAGTGCTTTAGTGAAACACATTCAGATTGAAAATAAAGAGATTGTTCTAGTAGTTTTATAGGGTGAGTAGATGCTCTTTCTTCTACTTCCTTTTTTTTGTAAGCTATTATTTCGTCAAGTATGGTCATTCTGTAATAATGATTTAATGTTGTTCTTATTTTGTCATTCTGAGCAATATTTTGTCAGTAATTTATTACTGTTACAAAATGCCCCGAAGAGTCTACTTTTTTAATGCGTTTATTTTTAGATTCTTCACTTCGATTTGTTTACCCTTTGATAAATTCAGGGTGACAAATCATTGTTCAGAATAATATCATAGTATTAGTTTTTTTAATGATTGATAAGCTTTTCCGGAATCAATAGATTCTTGTGCAATGCTAGTGCATTTTGCTAATGTTTTTGTCGGTTCAAAGCATTGAATGGCAAATGAACTATTGGCTAAAACAGCATTTTTTTGTTCTTGAGTACATTCATTATTTAATACATTAATAAAAATTTCAGCAGCATCCTTTACCGTTTCTCCACCGAAAATATCTTCTTGTTTTTGAGTTGTAAATCCTATATTTTCAGGTGATAATAAAGTTTCTCCTTTGTTTGAAATTGCTTTGAATTTTCCTGTTAACGAAATTTCATCATAGCCATCTAAACTGTGTAGGATAGTGTATTTTTTATCTGAAGATTGTAATAAATAATTGTAAATACGGGCAATTTCTAAATTGAAAACTCCAACCAATTGGTTTTGAGGATTGCTAGGGTTTACCAATGGGCCTAGCATGTTAAAGAAGGTTTTCATTCCCAATTCTTTTCTTATTGGGCCAACATTTTTCATTGCAGGATGAAATAGTGGTGCATGCATCATACAAAAATTGGCTTCATCCAATTGAGATTTTAGAATGCTTTCGTTATTCGTGAATTCATAACCCAAATGCTCCAATACGTTAGAAGATCCGCAAGAAGAAGAAACTCCATAGTTTCCATGTTTTGCTACTTTATATCCTGCACCAGCAATTACAAATGCAGAAAGCGTAGAGATGTTAAAGGTATCTTTTCCATCGCCACCGGTTCCACAAACATCAATGGTATTAAAGTCGGATAAATTTATTTTCAAGCATAAATCCAATAAGGCATTTCTGAATCCAGTTAATTCTTCTACAGAAATATTTCGCATTAAGTAAACCGTAAGAAATGCAGAGATTTGAGAATGGTTAAAATCTCCCTTTCCAATTCTAGTTAGTACATTATAGGCATCTTGTTCAGAGAGTGTCTGATGTTCAAATAATTTATTGAGTATCTGTTTCATTTTTATTTGTATTTCGTTATTGCGAGGAACGAAGCAATCTTATTGATGAGATTGCTTCATTTTGTTTTTGTGTCCTTCGACAAGCTCAGGATGACAAAAATTAAAATTCGCAATGACGTTTATATATTTAAGAAATTTGTAATCATTTCTTTTCCGTGTTCTGTTAAGATAGATTCTGGATGAAATTGAACCCCATATAGTTTATGTTCTTTATGTTTTAAGGACATAATTTGATTGTTTTCATCAATAGAGGTAATTTTTAAGACCTCAGGGAACTCTTTATTTGAAACAACCCAGCTATGATATCTGCCAATATCAAACGAACTTGGTAGACCTTTGTATAACAAATCAGAAGGATCAGTTACTGTAATTGGAGTAGCTACTCCATGAAATACATCATTTAAATTGATTAATTCTCCTCCAAAAACTTCTCCCATTGCTTGCATGCCCAAACAGACCCCTAATATCTTTTTTGATGCGGCATATGTTGAAATGACTTCTTTTAAAATTCCAGCATCTTTAGGAAGTCCAGGCCCTGGAGATAGAATGATTGTTTCATAGTTACCAACATCCTTTAATGTTATTTCATCGTTTCGAAATACATCAACTTCATAATTAGGATTAGCCTCTACATAATGAACTAAGTTGTAAGTGAATGAATCGTAATTATCTAATATTAATACTTTTTCCATGTTTTAAATGTTTTCTGCTAAGTTTAAAGCTTGCTTTAATGCTCCTAGTTTATTGTTTACTTCTTGCAATTCGTTTTCTTCATTAGAGTCTACAACTACTCCTGCTCCTGCTTGAAAAAATAGAGTGTTGTTTTTGCTTAAAAAACTTCTAATGGTTATGGCATGATTAACTGATCCATCAAACCCAAAAACACCAATTGCGCCACCATAAAATCCTCTGTTTTGATTTTCATAACCATCAATTAATTGCATGGCTTTGTATTTTGGTGCACCAGATAAAGTTCCAGCAGGAAAGGTGTCTGCAAAAATTTGAAGTGCATCAGAACTTGTGTTTAAATCTGCTTCAACTTCAGAAACCAAATGAATAACATGACTGTAGAATTGAGTTTCTTTATAAGTTTTTACTGCTACGTTTTTTCCATGTCTACTCAGATCGTTTCTTGCTAAATCAACAAGCATAGTGTGTTCTGCATTCTCTTTAGGATCTTTGGCTAACTTTTCAGCTAACTGTTTGTCTTGGATATCATTTCCGGTTCTTTTAAAAGTTCCTGCTATTGGGTTGATGGTGGCTTTTCCATTGCTCGATTTTAATTGTGCTTCAGGAGATGATCCAAATAATTTGAAATTTCCAAAATCGAAATAAAATAAATACGGGGAAGGGTTTACTGAGCGTAAGGCTCTGTATACATTAAATTCATCACCGTTAAATTGTTGTGAAAACTGTCTAGACAACACAATTTGGAACACGTCTCCTTTTTGACAGTGCTCTTTCCCTTTAGTAACTAGAGCTTTGAAAGCGTCATCAGAAATATTTGTTCCTTCTGAACCATTCAACTTGAAGTTGTATCTGGGGTGATTGTTACTCTTTACCAGATCAATAATTTCTTGAATATTAGATGCAGCACCTTCAACTATATTTTCGGTAATTAATAATTCATTTTTAAAATGATCTATTTGTACAATATACTTGAAAAGTGAATAGTGCATTTCAGGTGTGGCGTGTGCAGACTTCTTTTTAGCATTAATGTCTAAACTTTCAAAATAGCGAACAGCATCATAATTGGTATACCCAAAAAGTCCATTAACGCCTTCTTTTTTATCAATATTAAAGGAGTTAATCGTTTTTTGTAATTCCGAAATAACTTGACTCCTTTCCTCAACATTTATTTTAGTATCTAACCCTAATCCAGTTTTGGTTATGGTTTTGTCTTCAACGATGAAAGACGTTAAGGGTTCTAAACAAATAAAAGAGAAGTTGTTGTCATTGCCATGATAGTCTGAACTTTCCAATAAAAAGGAATTGTGGAATTGATCTCTCAATTTTAAATACAAACCAACCGGAGTAACCGTATCGGAAAGCAGTTGTTTGGTCTTTGTTGTTATGTTTATTTTATTCATTGTTCTTTTATGTCATTGTGAGGGATGAAGCAATCTTATCGTTTGGATTACTTTGTCTTACTCAATAATTATCAGTCGAGATTCTCGGCCATAAAAAAAGGCTTGTCGTAATCGACAAGCCTTTTAAATATAATTTATATACAGGATTAGATCACGCTTTTGAGTTAAAACGAAACCACCACCAATTTGTATTTTTTGTTGTAATCATAATAGACTACAAATGTATGAGAAAATATTTGAGAAAAACAAATGGTTGGATAAAATAAAAAAATAGGAGTATAATAATAGCTGTTATTTTTTGATAAAAAAGACTTTGTATTTTTAAATTTATATACATTTGCCACATTAAATTTTAAACCAAAACTTAAACGATATAAGTATGTCACAATATCAAGCAGAGATTGACGCTTTTATGGATGGCGTTAGAGCTAAACAAGCTCACGAATCAGAATTTTTACAAGCAGTAGAAGAGGTTGCTGAAGCAGTAATTCCTTTTATAGCTGACAAACCTCAATATAAATCTGCAAAGATTTTAGAAAGAATGGTTGAGCCAGAACGTACTATTATGTTTAGAGTACCTTGGTTAGGTGATGATGGAGAAATTCATATCAATAAAGGATTTAGAGTAGAGTTTAATTCTGCTATTGGACCTTATAAAGGTGGACTTAGATTTCACCCATCTGTAAACTTATCTATTCTTAAGTTTTTAGGATTTGAACAGGTGTTCAAAAATTCTTTAACAACATTGCCTATGGGTGGTGGTAAAGGTGGTTCTGATTTTGATCCAAAAGGAAAATCAGACAACGAAGTAATGAAATTTTGTCAATCATTTATGACTGAATTGTCTCGTCATATTGGACCAAATACTGATGTTCCTGCTGGAGATATAGGTGTTGGAGGAAGAGAGATAGGATTTATGTTCGGTCAATACAAAAAAATTAGAAATGAATTTACTGGTATTTTAACTGGTAAAGGACGTAACTGGGGTGGTTCTTTAATTAGACCAGAAGCTACAGGATACGGAACAGTATATTTTGCAAGAGAAATGTTGGCTACAAAAGGAGATTCTTTTGCAGGTAAAACAGTTGCAATTTCTGGTTCAGGAAATGTTGCTCAATATGCTGCAGAAAAAGCTACTCAATTGGGAGGTAAAGTAATTACTTTCTCAGATTCTAAAGGATATATTGTAGATAACGATGGTATTGATGCTGATAAATTAGCATTTGTAATGGATTTAAAGAACAACAAAAGAGGGAGAATCTCTGAGTACGTTGCAAAATATCCTAATGCTAAATTTGTTGAAGGTGCAAGACCATGGGGAGAGAAATGTGATGTTGCTTTACCATGTGCTACACAAAACGAATTAAATGGAGAAGAAGCGAAGACATTATTAGCTAACGGATGTATTTGTGTTGCAGAAGGAGCAAATATGCCTTCTACACCTGAAGCTATTGAAGCTTTTGATAATGCTAAAATATTATTTGCTCCAGGAAAAGCGTCTAACGCTGGTGGAGTTGCAACATCTGGTTTAGAGATGTCTCAAAACTCTTTAAGACTTTCTTGGACAGCTGAAGAGGTTGATGAAAAATTAGATGGAATTATGGTTTCTATACACAAAGCTTGTGTTGAGTATGGGACAGAGGGTAGCTATACTGATTACGTTAAAGGAGCAAACATTGCTGGTTTCGTAAAAGTTGCAGATTCTATGTTAGACCAAGGATTGGTTTAAAAATCGATATTATAAAATTGAAAGCCTCTTCAGAGATGAAGGGGCTTTTTTATGCAAAAAAAATGGCTATCAATATTGATAGCCATTCACCTATCTATTAAGTCCAGTCAATTAAAACTTAAAAGAAAATAGTTTAATTTATCGTAAGTAAAACAAGTGTGGTTGTTAAAGTGGTTAGTGTTAACATCACAATTAAAAATTGTTCTTTATAGGAGATTGAATCACTGTTGTAATACAATTGTTTGTAAGTATATTTAATTAGTTTTTCCATTAGGTATATGATATAGTGATGGGGAAATTAGTAGAACAAGTTACAGCTTTGTTAAAAAGAGTAAAGGCATTGGTGTTAATCTTGTTTACTTTTTTTAATTCTATTGTTAATGTATTTACGTTGTTTTGCTGAATAACTCTTCTACCTTTTTTGATTAAATGTTTAACTTTTGTAATGTTAATCTTCTCATCTTGTGAAACGAGAACATTTAGTGCATTGTTATTGTGCCTGTAGCTAATCATAGTTATTTATCGCACTATTTTTGAATTACAATTTTTTCTGTAACCGTTTTATTTAATGTAGTTATACTGATGTAGTAAAGTCCAGATTTGTATTCGTTTAAATCAAGTGTTAGTGTATTGGCATTGATTGTGTTGTATTCTTTTAGTATTCTTCCTTGAATATCCAATACTTTGATTTGGTCTACATTTTCTACATTATTTACCTTAATATAACCGTCTTTACTTGGGTTAGGGTAAATTTTAAATGCGCTGTTTGAGTTGGCTATTGAGATGATGTCCGAGTAAGAATAATTACCATCAAAATCAATTTGTTTTAACCTGTAGTAAGTAATTTCTTGTTCAGAATTATCGTAATCTAAATAGCGGATGATGCCATTGGAATTTCCTGCACCACTTTGTGTAGCAAAAGATTCAAAATTAATTCCATCTACCGATTTTTCAAGAGAAAAGTAATCGTTATTAATTTCCGAAGAAGTGGTCCAGTTTAGTTGGTTGTAACCATTTTGTAAGGCTTTTCCAGAAAAGTCGGTTAATGTTACCGGTAGTATCCCTCCAATTGGAGTATAAGAATAACCACATAAATCTCCTGCATAACCATCTGCTCTGATGTAATAAGTTTGACCGATAACCATTCCAGATAAAGTCCATGTTCCGGTACTGTTATTAGCGGCATAATTAATACAACTTCCAGACAGCATTGTAAGAGAACCGCATGTTCCACTCCAAACTGATAATTGAACTCCCCATTCGTTACTACAATTGCTTACGCTATAGTCAATTATAGCAGTTGTAGAATCCGCAACAAAAGCTATCCACGAATCATTTTCTATAGTTCCACATCCTCCAGGGCTACCTGAAGAAGTAGTGTATGAGCATCTAGTTGATCCATCATAAGGGCTCGTAATACTCATTATTTGTGAATTGATACATTCATCTTCTGGGATAGTTGTTGCTGTTTCTACAGTAAAATCAATAATATCGAAATCTAATGCTTCAGTACTGAAATAGTTGTTTGAAACAGCAATGTAGTAAGTTGTATTTGCTGCTAATCCTTGAACACAAACTCCAGCAACATCATCAAAATTATAGTAAGAAGTAATGCAGTTTGTTAGACTATCATTTGTACAATTTTCCCAAACCCCTATTGAATGAGATTGATCTGCCGAGTAGTTGTACTCTATTGTGAAGTAGAAACTTTCTCCAGCAGCATTACCTGTAGTATAGGAGTAAATTTTAACATCACTATCTTCAAATTCGCCAGCAGCAGCAGTGCCACAAGATTCAGCTTCACCTACCCAATCATCAACACCTCCAGATCCTGGAGTTGTAATGTTACTTTGAGTATATCCATCAGTTATTGGTGTTACGCTTCCTGCACAAGGTGTAGCACATGATGCACTAACTCCAGTATAATCAGTTTCACAAGTTAATGAACCAGATCCAGTAGCTTTTAATGTTACAGTATATATTGTTCCTGCAGCTTTTCCTAATAATTCAGATCCGGCAACATCTAAAACTCCATTCACATAAATATCAGTAGCTGTTCCACTACCATTGTTTATTCCAGTTACTTGAATATCAAATGTGTTGGTTCCACAATTTAAGTTTGTTGTGCCAACAGTTCCTGTTGGCGGTGTTGTACAAGAACAATCTTCCGTTAAACTAGTTGATGGGGTTGTGCATCCTCCGTAACTACTACCATCTATTGTTACTATAACATTTGTGCTATAGGCAAAAGGACCAATAGTTGTTGTTCCAGTTCCTGCATTACTTGTTGCTGCAACACCTCCATTGTTTGTTATGTCAACATCAGACCCTGATCCTAAGTTGGTAACGTTTACATCAATGTAAAATTGAGAGTTACCACAATCAGGACTAACTGTAAATGTTCCTGTTGGGCTTGTACAGTTACTTGTTACAAGAATATTGTCAACTGCAGCACCGTAATCATAGTTTCCTATATATCTAAATCTTAATCCATAAGAATGACTGGCATTTAAACTTGAAAAAGTTGTAGGACCATAGGTTCCATTGTCTGTATCAGAACTATTTTCAGAAAGAAGCGTAGCAACAGAAGTCAATGTGCTATAGTTGTATAATTCCACAACAAAACTGTCACCAGCATCATAATCATCATAAGTCCAATCAAATGAAATATCTACAGAGCTTTCACCTGTAAAGTTTCCAATAAGAAGTGTGGCATCTTGAGCGCAACCACTCCCTCCTTGGTGAATAACTGCTCTATTATTTGCACATCCTGCACCATCACAATCACAAGAACAACCATATACTCCATAGTTGTTGTATGTGGTGTTAATTTGCCAAATTTCTGTTGTTGTTCCAGAACCAGAACATCCACTTAGCGTGTAATCTTGATATACCGATCCAATAGTTGTACCAACTAGACCTAAGGATTCTCCTTCAAAATCTTCAAAGAGCACTTGGCCAATTGAGAAGTTACAAATGAAAAAAGAAAGTATTACTAAAAGATGTTTATGGTTTATAGAGAAGGACATGGTTTAAGATTTATTTGTTAGTAACAATTGTTTCAATAGCTGTTAACTCAACAGCAAGTTCTTTTTTTCTTTCAAGAACTAATTTTTCCTGATTGTTAGGGGTGTTGGCGATTTCTTTTTCAATTGATTCAATGTAGTTGGTATATTTATCTCCATATAACACAAAAACATTGTGTTCTTTTTCGTAATCTACTATGTTTAATAGAATGGCTTCGGCAGCTTCAATGCCATAAGTGTCAAATAAGTATTGTAAATCAGGAGGTGTTGTTCCTGCGTTTTTTGTTTTTATTGAAGCTTGGTTTTGAGCATTAATGCCGAAAGAAATAAGTGAAAGTGCGGTGAAGCAAAATATTGGAATTAGTCTTTTCATAATAATTAGGAATATGTTCGTATAAAATTGTTAAACAATAATACTGGAGCATTTCTTTATGATTGTGTTGATTCAGGAAAGCACACGAATTCTGCGTTAAATGAAGTGTTGATTCAAGAATTGACACTTTATAAGTATCATATTTACTTCTAGACTTAGGGTTTAGGTGCGTTATTAATATCTTCTTTAGTAATTTAGTACGGATTCAAAAAGTACCATGGAAAAACTTAGTGTAAGTCTCTTTAACCTTCTTAGCATGCTCTCATTATTTGCGGCATTGCTATTTGTTTTTCAGTTGTATTTTTTGAGAACTAAAACTTTGGCTAACCGAATTTTTTCATTTTACCTCATTACTGTTTCGGCTATAGTTTCCTTTTTTTTGGTTTTAGATATGGGTTTTCAAAAAGTAGCTATGGGTATGTTGCCCATTTTTGTTGCTGCGGTTTTGTCTATTGGGCCTGTATTATGGTTGTACATCAATAGTGCCGTTGATGGAGGGAAAAGTAATGCTAGAAAGCATCTTTTAATCCCTATGGTAATGGGAGCTACAGTTTTTGTCTTATTGGCATTTACTTACATATTAAAGGATGGTGCAGTTGCTACTGTTTTTAAGGAGTTAGTCACTTATCTTACATTTTTTGCCATTACCGTTGTTTTTGTAGTTCAGAGCGGATACTATATTTTTCAATCTTTTAAATTGTACAAGAGCCATTTAAGTAGGGTTAGTGATGTGTTCTCTTACACAGAAAAAGTAAACTTAAGTTGGCTTAAATTATTGGTGTATGGATATGTTGCTTTTATTGTATGTTTGGTTTTTGCAAATGTTTTAGAGGATATATGGTCTGATATACTGTTCCATTTTGTTCTGTTTGGATACATTATTTTTTCAGGATACAACGCATTTAAATATGAGCCTGTTTTTGATGTTGTTGATGATGGAACCGAAGATCAAGAGGGAGAAAAAGAGGTGAAAACAGATGAAGTGGATGCTAAAAATGATTTATTCATAAAGCTAAAAGTGCTTTTAGTATCATCAATGAATGATGATAAGTTGTACTTGGATGATTCTTTGACGATACATTCGTTGGCTTTAAAATTGAAGACAAATAGTAAGTACCTATCCCAGTTAATTAATACAGATTTTAATAAAAGTTTTGTTGTGTTTATTAATGAATATAGAGTAGAAGAAGCAAAGCGATTACTAATGGATGATAAAAATAAACTGCTGTCTATAGAAGGGATTGGTTATGAAGCTGGCTTTAAATCTAAGTCGGCATTTAACACTGCATTTAAAAAGTTTACAGGTGAAACTCCTTCATCTTTTTTAAAGAAAGGAAAATGATTACTTTCGTTTTTCAAAAATAATACAAACAATATGTACGGAAAATTACAAAAAGACCTTCAAGATGAATTGAAGAATATTGAGGAGGCTGGATTATATAAAAGTGAAAGAATAATTACAACTCCAATGGGAGCTGAGGTTCAGGTTAGTACTGGAGAGGATGTGGTAATTATGTGTTCCAACAATTATTTGGGATTATCATCTCACCCTAAAGTTATTGATGGTGCAAAAAAGGCACTTGATTCTCATGGTTATGGGATGTCGTCAGTTCGATTTATTTGTGGAACTCAAGACATTCATAAAACGTTAGAAGGTAAGATTTCTGATTTCTTAGGAATGGAAGACACGATTCTTTATGCTGCTGCTTTTGATGCAAATGGGGGTGTTTTTGAACCTTTATTTGGTAAAGAAGATGCTATTATTTCTGATGAGTTGAACCATGCATCTATTATTGATGGAGTTCGTTTGTGTAAGGCTGCGCGTTACCGTTATAAGAATAGCGATATGGCCGATTTAGAAGCACAATTAATAAAAGCTCAAGATCAGAGAAATAGAATTATTGTTACAGATGGAGTTTTCTCTATGGATGGTTACGTTGCTAAGTTAGATCAGATTTGTGATTTAGCAGAAAAGTATGATGCCTTGGTAATGGTTGATGATTCTCATGCTTCAGGATTTATTGGGAAGACAGGAAGAGGAACGCACGAACACAACAATGTAATGGGTAGAGTAGATATAATTACTTCTACTTTAGGAAAGGCATTGGGTGGAGCTATGGGTGGATTTACTTCAGGTAAAAAAGAAATTATTGACATGTTGCGTCAACGATCTAGGCCTTATTTATTTTCAAACTCATTGTCTCCAGCAATAGTTGGTGCGGCTAACGAGGTTTTTGATTTGTTAGGGAACTCAACGGAATTAAGAGATACTTTAGAAAGTAATGTTACTTACTTTAAAGAAGGAATTAGAAAAGTAGGATTGGAAATTAGAGATGGAGATTCTGCTATTGTTCCGGTAATGCTTTATGATGCAAAATTAGCACAAGAGTTTGCCAATAAATTATTAGAAGAAGGTGTTTATGCGATTGGATTCTTTTATCCGGTAGTGCCTAAAGATTTAGCAAGAATTAGAGTGCAACTTTCTGCAGCACATACTAAAGCACATTTAGATAAAGCAATTGCGGCTTTTGAAAAAGTAGGGAAAGATTTAGGAGTTATTTAAAACATTTAAAATGAATTGTTATAAAATCCCGTCAATTATTGATGGGATTTTTTTGTTTGAAGCTTTCTTTTTTTAGTGAGTTTCAAAACATTTTATATATTCGAACAATCAAAATTGAATGGTAATGCTAAGATTTATTGGAAGTGTGGTTTTGATCCTTGCCTTTTTGCAGGGAGTATTTTCTCAAGAAGTGGTTGGGGAGCATAACGTGAGTTTGGGGGATAAACCAGGTGTGTATGCTATTAAAACTACAATCAGCGGACTGCAAGGCGTAGATATTGCTAGAGTGGTATATTTGATAGATACTACTCACACTTATATTAAATCTCCTAACAATTCTTTTTTTGATGATAGGGGAAGTGATTTTATAAAGTTTTATGTAATGGGTGTTCCGGCAACTGGTCAAATTGAGGTTGAGTTTGGTGTTGAGGTTGCAAATGCAGGAGAGTTTGCATTCCAAGTAGAGTTTCAGTATTCAAAGAATGAAGAGAAAAAAACGATTAGTTTAAAAAGGGTTTATTTATCTTCTAGTGAAGAGTTTTTGGCCGATCAAGGTGCTACGTCTAATAGTACTGAAGAAGAAGCTCAAAAAGTTTTTGAAGAAACTAAAGCGCAAGAGTATGAAGAGATGAAAATAGCTGAAGCGGAAGAAAAAGAGCGATTGGAACAAGAAGCATTAGCTGCGGCAAAGAAGTTGGAAGAAGAGAAGTTAGCAGAAGAAAAAGCGAAGCAAGAATTGTTGGCACAACAAGCAGCAGAAGCAAAAGAGAAGGAGCGATTAGCTGAAGAATTAAGAGCAAAAGAAGCTTTGGCAAAACAGGAAGAAGAAAGAAAAGCGCAAGAAGCAATAGCTGCGGCAAAGAAGTTGGAAGAAGAGAAGTTAGCAGAAGAAAAAGCGAAGCAAGAATTGTTGGCACAGCAAGCAGCAGAAGCAAAAGAGAAGGAGCGATTGGCTGAAGAATTAAGAGCAAAAGAAGCTTTGGCAAAACAGGAAGAAGAAAGAAAAGCGCAAGAAGCAATAGCTGCGGCAAAGAAGTTGGAAGAAGAGAAGTTAGCAGAAGAA
>CAJQOH010000070.1 GCA_905479915.1 uncultured Flavobacteriales bacterium | reverse complement strand
ACAGATTTTCTAATGGATTGACGTATGAATTAAAAGTATTTCAGTTATTGAAAAAGGTCTATCTGGAAGCAAATCTTGAAACTGTTTTAGAACAAAAAAATGTACCTGAAAATAGTGATTATTTAGCTCCGCCAAGCTCTTATAATTTGTTGGGAGTAGGAGTAGGTTTTACTGTACCTACCTATAAACAACAGAACTTAGTAGTGAACTTTGAAATAAACAATGTATTAAACACAGTATATCGAGATTACTTAAACAGGTTTCGATATTATTCAAATGAAATGGGTAGAAATTACTCACTCAAATTAAAATTAACTTTTTAGAAAATAAATTAAAAACAATTAAAATGAAAACAATTAGAAATTATTCAATATTAGCAATTGCATTATTAACATTATTTACGGTAAGTTGTAGTAAAAAAGATGATGACTCTCCAGTTCCAGTAAGTACTACAACACCTCCAGCACATGAGGAAGAATTAATTACAAGTCTTATTATTTCGTTTGTAGATACAGCTGGAGTTCAGCCGAATGTGCAATACGCATTTAGAGATCCTGATGGTGATGGTGGAAATGCGCCAACTCAGCAAGATACAATTAGATTAGTAGCGAATACTTATTACAATGCTACTGTTCAAATTTTAAATGAAGCTGAAAACCCAGCAGAAGACATTACTTTAGAAGTTCAGCAAGAAGATGATGAGCACTTATTTTGCTATGATATTACGAACACTAATGTAGCGGTAACAAGAACAGATAGTGACGGAACTTATGAAGTAGGAATTACATCTCGTTGGAGTACTGGAGCTGTAGCAAATGGAACAACTAAGGTAAGTTTAAAGCATCAGCCAGGTATTAAGGATGGTACTTGTGCACCAGGTGATACTGATATTGAAGTAACTTTTGTTACTGAGATTCAGTAGTAATATTTAAATAGATCGTCATTCAGAACGATATTTTGTCCAATCCGCTAATTGGCGGATTGGTAACAAAATGAAGTGTGGAATCTTTTTATTATTCCCTGAAATTTAAAAAGCCCAATGGAATTTCCATTGGGCTTTTTTATAATTAGTTCCTTCGGTTAAGCACTTCGACTAAACTCAGTGTGACACTCAGGATGAAAATGTTTTTATAACATTCCATCTAATTTTTCAGCTAAAGTTGCTTTTTGTACAGCTCCAACTTGCTTGTCTACAATTTCTCCATTCTTTAAGAATAAGATTGTAGGAATGTTTCTAATTCCAAATTTAGAAGCTACCTCTGGGTTGTTGTCTACATCTACTTTACCAACTATTGCTTTACCTTCGTAATCGTTAGCAATTTCATCAACAACTGGTCCAACCATTCTACATGGTCCACACCATACTGCCCAAAAATCAACCAATACTGGCTTGTCTGATTTCATTACTACTTCATCAAAATTTGCGTCTGTTATTTCTAATGCCATATCTTTTTGTTTTTATTTTATGATTTAAAATTAATTTTTTTTTCTTGTTTTCTTGTGCTCATTTAGTCAATTTTTGAACCATTGTTGGATTTAAGACAAATTGTCATTTACAACATTGGCTCTCGATATAAAATTCTTACGTTTCGACTCCGCTCAACGGTCATGAATTTCACTCGAACTGACAATGGTTTAATCTGTATTATTTTCTTTCAACAAAAACGATTTTATTTCTCCTGCTATTTTAATTGGTTTTTGAGTTTGATTATCCAATAGAACAAATGTTACGCTTGCATCACAAACTAATTCATCCGTTCCGTCTTTAATTATTTTTTGACTAAAAGTCATACTTGTATTCCCAACCTTTTCTATTTCTGTTGTAATGTTTATAGTATCACCAGTTGTAACCGACATTCTGTAGTTAATATTGATGTTTACTACAATAAAGGAGAAGTTTAATCGCGTAAATGTTTCATGATCCGTTTCATCCAAGTATCGCCAACGAGCTTCTTCTAAAAACTCTAAGTAGCGGGCATTGTTAACATGCTTGTAAGCATCTAAATGATATCCTCTAATTACAATTTTTGTCATTTAATTAAGCTTATAGGTTATTTCAGGCATATCATCCATAAGGGCAATAAAATCATCATTAACTGTTACCCTTTTTGTTCGAGAATTTAATTTGATAATGCCATTTTCTACATCCCTAATCTGAATATTAAATGCGCATTTTCCTTGGTGTTGATCAAGGATGTCATAGATTTTATCAATAAACGCTTTATTAACATCTTTAGAATCTATGTTTAAAGTGATTCCTTTAACCTTGGTTTCCCTTAACTCTGAAAGTAATTCAATGTTTAGAATTTTAAACTCTAAATCATCTTCATCTTTACTCCATTTTTTTGTAGTGGCTTTTCCTTTAATGAATAGGAATTGTCCTTGTAGAAAGTAGGGTTTAAGTCTTACGTAATCCTCTCCAAATACAAAGAAGCTGTGCGAAGCGTAATAATCTTCAACCTCTAAAACACCAAAAGGATTCCCTTTTTTAGTCATTCTATCTTGTATTCCAGTACAAATTACGGGTATGGAAAGTTCATGACCTTTAATTTTTTGTAAATCTCCGGTAACATGTGCTAAAGTTCCTTTTGCAAAATTGTCTATCTCAAGTTTAAAATCGTCTAATGGATGTCCAGAAATATAAATCCCAACAACTTCTTTTTCTTGACTCATTTTTTCAAGAGCGCTCCATTCTTCACAAGATGGTATTGGTGGTTCAGCTTCCTCTTCATTATCACCCTCTAGCATATCAAACATAGAAACCTGGGATGAATTTTTGTTTTCTTGAAATTTAGAACCGTATTTAATAATCTTTTCTAAAAATATTCCGCCTTTTTCTTGAGGAGCAAAGTATTGTGCTCTGTGGACTCCTTCAAAAGAATCTAAACCTCCACCAAGGGTTAAGCTTTCTAAAGTCTTTTTATTTACTGTTCTTAGTTCAACACGTTTTACGATATCAAATATTGAGGTAAACAAGCCATTCTCATCTCTTTCTTTAATCAAGCTCTCAACCGCTTTTCCTCCAACACCTTTCATGGCAGCCATTCCAAAACGAATAGCCCCTTGTTTATTTACTCTAAACTTAACTAAAGATTCATTTACATCAGGTCCTAACACTTCAATCCCCATACGTTTACACTCACTCATAAAGAAGGTGATTTGAGCAATGTCGTTCATGTTGTTACTCAATACCGAGGCCATATATTCGGCAGGGTAGTGGGCTTTTAAATAAGCTGTTTGGTAGGCAATCCAAGCATAACAAGTAGAGTGAGATTTGTTAAAAGCGTAAGAAGCAAACGCTTCCCAATCTGTCCAAATTTTCTCTAGTTTTTTAGCGTTATGTCCTTTAGCAGAAGCCTGTTCAATAAACTTAGGCTTCATTTTGTCCAGTACTGCAATTTGTTTTTTACCCATTGCTTTACGCAAAGTATCGGCTTCACCTTTTGTGAAATCAGCCAATTTTTGGGATAAAAGCATTACTTGCTCTTGGTAAACGGTAATACCATAAGTTTCCTCAAGGTATTCCTTCATATCATCTAAATCGTATTCAACCTCTTCTACACCATGTTTACGATCAATAAATGATGGTATATATTCCATTGGCCCTGGACGGTAGAGTGCATTCATTGCAATCAAATCTGCAAATACAGTCGGTTTTAACGACCTCATGTGTTTTTGCATTCCTGGTGATTCGTATTGGAAAACCCCTACAGTTTCTCCTCTTTGGAAAAGCTCATATGTCTTTTCATCTTCAATGTCAAAATTTTCAGGATCCAGCTCAATACCGTGTCTATCTTTTACAATAGCACAAGCATCTTTAATAAGGGTAAGGGTTTTTAATCCTAAGAAATCCATTTTTAGTAGACCTGCATCTTCAGCAACCGAGTTATCGAATTGCGTACAAGTCATGTCAGAATCCTTAGCTAAGGCAACCGGTACGTAGTTGGTAATGTCATCAGGTGTAATGATTACGCCACAAGCATGAATCCCGGTGTTACGCATGGCACCTTCAATTAATCGTGCTTGGTTTAGTGTTTGTGATTCTAGAGTATGTCCTTTAGAGATGTCTTTTAGCTGATTGGCTCTGGCCATATCCTCAGCTTTTAGCTTCGCTTCTAAATCCTCTTCACTTAAACCAAAGAGTTTTCCTAGTTTAATGTCTGGAATTAATCCTGCTAATCTTCCTGCCTGATCTAATGGCAATTCTAATACTCTGGCAGTATCTCTAATAGAAGATTTTGCAGCCATCGTACCATAAGTGATAATTTGAGCCACTTGATTAGATCCGTATTTATCAATTACATATTGCATTACACGGCCTCTACCTTCATCATCAAAATCAATATCAATATCAGGCATCGATATTCTTTCAGGATTTAAGAAACGCTCAAAAAGTAGATCGTATTGGATAGGGTCTATGTTAGTAATCCAAGTACAGTAAGCAACCACAGATCCTGCGGCAGAACCCCTTCCGGGACCAACAGAAACACCCATGTTACGTGCTTCTCGAATAAAATCTTCTACAATTAAGAAATAACCTGGGTAACCAGTATTTTGAATTACTTCTAACTCAAAATCTAAACGTTCTGCAATAGCATCGGTAATTTCACCATAACGTTTCTTGGCTCCCTCATAAGTAATGTGTCTTAAGTAAGCATTCTCACCAATTTTTAAGGAGTCATCTTCGTCATCCCTTGGATCCTGAAATTCTTCAGGAATATCAAATTTGGGAAGTAATACATCCCTTGCCAATTCAAAGCTTGATATTTTATCAACGATTTCTTGGGTGTTGATAATTGCTTCTGGTAAATCTGCAAAAAGGACTTTCATCTCATCTTGCGATTTTAAATAGAATTCATCATTTGGAAATCCAAAACGTGTTTCTCTACTTCCGCCAATGTATTTTTTAGGTGTAGCTACAGGGGCAGCATCTCTAATGCATAACAATACATCATGCGATACTGAATCATCTTTTTCTGTGTAATAATTGTTGTTACAGGCAACAATTTTGATGTTGTGTTTTTCTGCAAAACCTAAAAGAACTTTGTTGATGTCTTCTTCTTCTTCAATTCCATGTCGGTTAATTTCGATATAGAAATCATCACCAAAATTTTCTTTCCACCAAACAACAGCTTCTTCAGCTTTTTTGTTTCCTTCAAAAAGTATTTTGTTGGGAATTTCACCCCAAATACCTCCTGATAAAACAATTAAATCTTCTTTGTATTGCAGTAAGAGTTCTCTATCAATTCTTGGAACATAATAAAACCCATCAATGTTTGCGTAGGAAGCAAGTTTCGCTAGATTATGGTAGCCATTTCTGTTTTTGGCTAAAACTACGGTTTGAAAACCATTGTCTTTATGGGTTTTATCTTTATGATCTTCACACATAAAAAACTCACAACCAACAATGGGGGTAAGTCCTTCTTTAATAGCATCTCTAACAAAATGGAAGGTTGCCATCATGTTTCCATGATCTGAAATAGCGATGGATTCCATTCCTAAAGCTTTCGCTTTTTTTACCAGTCCACTAACTTTGGTAGTAGATTGTAGTATAGAAAACTCTGTGTGGTTATGCAGGTGCGTAAAAGGAACATCTTGAAGTTCTGCACTAACATTCGTGTTGGTAGTTTTTACAGTTCCAGCATCGGTTTGTTGCTGTTTAAAATCTTCAAAATTGGCTTCTTCAAGCTCTGGAGCTTCATATACTAAGCCATCAATGTCGGTAATTTCTTTAGGCTGAATTACTCGATTTTTAACCAAGCCAAAGAAACATCGTGCTGTAGCATCAACATCATAGGCAGCATCATGGGCATCACCAAAACCTTTGTCAAAAAGTTTTTTATGAAGATCGGTTAGGGAAGGGTATTTAAAACCACCACCTCTACCTCCTGGTATAGCACAAAAATCAACCGATGTTTTCATCGTATCGATAGAAGCAAGTGCTGCAAATTGTTCGTTTACAACATTGTCTATTCTGAAAAATTCAGCACCAACAATGTTAATGTCAAATTCTATATTATGACCAACATTGTAATTGGTACGTTCTAAATCTTTTTTTAACTCATCTAAAACGAGTTTTAATTCATGTCCATCTCGTTCTGCTCGTTCAGTTGTAATTCCGTGTATTTTAGAAACTCCAATAGGAATATCATAACCATCAGGTTTTACAATGTAGTTTTTTGCGTGTAATAGTTTTCCAGAATTATCGTGCAATTGCCAAGCCAATTGCACCATTCTTGGCCAATTGTTGGAATCGGTAACTGGAGCCTTATAGTTTTTAGGGAGTCCAGTAGTTTCTGTATCAAATATTAAAAACATTTGCGCTTCTTGTTCTAAAGATTTTTATGAAAGCATTAAAATTAAGCAGAGATGAAATAATATTTTAAAATTCAAAAAAAAATAAAAGTGATGTTATCAACAAAAAGTTAATATTTAAAAGCGCTTTAGCCCTGCTAATAATATCAAAATGATTATAATTGTTGGCTGTTAAACTTAACTAAATGGATACCATTAAAAAGCCTTCATTGTTTCAATCATTTCTTCCAATTATGGTATTGGTGGGGTTGTTGATTGTGAATGTATTGTTGGTGTACGGAGATAATGCGTTGAGTGGAGCAAATCAATTGGCACTTTTATTTGCTGGAGCAGTTGCTGGTGTAATTGCTGTAATGAATGGTTACAGTTGGAAAGAAATTTTAGCAGGAATAACGTCAAGCATAACTTCTGCTTTACCTGCATTAATTATTTTATTGTTAATTGGAGCATTGGCAGGTACTTGGATGATTAGTGGAGTAGTTCCTGCAATGATCTATTACGGATTGGATATTCTTAGTCCTACCATATTTTTATTTGCGTCATGTTTAATTTGTGCAATTGTTTCTATTGCTACAGGAAGTTCATGGACTACTGTTGCAACAGTGGGTATTGCTTTAGTTGGAATAGGAGACGTGTTAGGGTTTGAAAAAGGAATTATTGCGGGAGCAATTATTTCTGGAGCTTATTTTGGTGATAAAATGTCACCATTATCAGATACAACAAATTTGGCTCCAGCAATGGCAGGAACCGATTTAATAACCCACATAAAATATATGGCTTTAACAACGGTGCCATCAATAGTAATAACACTTATTATATTTTTGGTGATAGGTTTTTTCTATGATGCTGGTGGAGAGGTTGGGGAAGTTGAAATTTTACAAACAGCAATAAAATCGAAGTTCAATATTAACCCTTGGTTATTTTTAGTGCCAGTTTCTGTAATTGCGCTAATTGTAAAAAAGGTACCAGCAATTCCTGCTTTGTTTATCGGGAGTTTATTGGGAGGTGTTTTTGCCGTTATTTTTCAACCTGATTTATTAATTTCTTTATCAGGAGAAACCAATTTTCTAACAGCTTCGTACAAAGCAGTAATTGATGCTATGACAACGGATGTGGCAATTGTAACTGATAACGAATTGGTGAATGAATTACTTTCTTCAGGAGGAATGGCTGGGATGTTGAATACCATTTTCTTAATTATCTGTGCGATGATATTTGGAGGAGTTATGGAAAAGACTGGTATGTTAAAGCGAATTACACAATCAATTATTGGTTTAGCTAAAACAACTGGATCATTAATAGCAACAACAACAGCTTCGTGTATTACATTTAACATTACTGCATCAGATCAGTATTTGGCAATTGTAGTACCAGGAAGAATGTTTGCTGAAGAATACAAGGAAAGAGGTTTACATCCTAAAGTGTTAAGTAGAACTTTAGAAGATTCAGGAACGGTAACATCTGCTCTAATTCCATGGAATACATGTGGAGCATATCATGCTGGAGTTTTGGGAATTGCTACTGGAGAATACTTTATGTATTGCTTTTTTAATTTAATCAGTCCGGTAATGACATTAGTGTTTGGATTTGTTGGTATTAAAATTGCTAAGTTGACGAAAAAAGAATCTGAAAATATTGAAGAATAATATGAAGAAAATACTTTTAAATATTACGTGCTTATTGGTTGCACTTACTAGTGTCGCTCAAAATAACTTGAAAGATAAAAAGCTTTATCATGATGTTTATATGCCTGAAGTTGTTATTGATGAGAAGTACGGGATAACAATGTATGAGAAATTGAACATGATGTTAGGAGGTGATACTGTTCGTAACCACAATGGGTATGCTGCCAATGGTTTTATAGAAGATTTTTATACTGCAGGACAATTGTTGCATAAGGGATTTTATGTTGAAGGACAACTAAAAATTTATAAAAACTATTATCCTAATGGACAAGTTGAGCGAAACTTTAGAATGGTAGATTTAAAGAAGAGTAAGATGGACATCTTTACGAAAGAAGGAAAGGTGAAGTCTAAGATTGTTTATATCGGAAATGAGGCGTTAAAGTGGGAAGATTATTATCCTAATGGAATGTTAGAGTTTGTTGAAGTCTATGATAAAAACATTCAATACTATGTAGAGAAAGCAAATTATTATGAGGATGGAAGTCCAGAAAACACATTGGTTTTAGACCACAAGAAGAAATTACTTTATACACAGACTTATTTTCATGTTAATGGTCAGGTTAAAGAAATAGGTGAGATGCAGTACGATAAATCGATGTTTGATTATAAAAGATTAGGTACTTGGAGACAATTCGATAAGAATGGAAACCCTACAAAAGAAATAAAGTACGCTAATGGAGAAGTGCATAGCGAAAAAGACTTGTAGACTATTTTTTCGTTTTAATCTTTAGCAATAGAATTGGCAGCAACAATAAATCTGTAATTACTGCTGCAAATAAGATTAGCCCTACATAAGTTCCAATCAGGAATGTACTTTTAAAATCTGAAAAGATTAAGGAGATAAACCCTCCACACAATATCAACGTAGTTAATACAATTGCTTTTCCTGTAGAAAGGTAAGTTCTTTTTAAACTGTATATCAGAGATTTACCTTTGCCTTTCTCAATCTTAAATTTACTTAAAAAGTGGATGGTGTCATCTACAGCAATTCCAAAAGCTATGGTAAATATAATGGATGTACTCATGTTAATGTTGGTACCTAAAAACCCCATTATTCCTCCAATAAAAGCCAAAGGAACAACATTAGGAACAATAGATAGTAAGGCCATTTTTAGAGACCTAAATATTATACCGATTAGTAGTGCAATAAGTAAGAAAGCGATGGCTAAACCGATAATCATATTGGTTGCTAAAAATTCATTGTTTTTATCAACCAATAAAGCAGTACCAGTCATTTTGTAACCTATAAGATTTTGGTCTATTTCTTTTTGGAAAAACTGTTCAAAAGCACTATTTTTTTCTTTTACTGCTTTACTGCCAATATCATCCATTTTACCAGTAAAACGACCAACAGTTTTTTCTTTATTAACTAAGCTTTTCAGTTTGTTTTCTACATTGAGGCGTTTTAGTTTTTTAATAAGCTTTTTAAATTTAACCTCGTTTGCTGGTATTTTATAATAGCTAGAACTCCCTCCGTGTGTGGCTTTGTTTAATGATTTGATAATACTTACTGGAGAAAGTATAAACCCTGCTTCATATTGATTGTAGAGGTAAGTCTCTACTTTGTCCATTTCCTTTATCGTTTTGTAATTAAAAATATCACTAGAATCTTTGGTGTAGATTGCCATTTCAAAAGGTCTAATACCAGAGTAGTTATTTTCAAAAAACCTAAAGTCTTGTTGTAAGGGGTCGTCTTCGGATAAATCTTCTAAAAGTTTATAATCTACTTGCAATTGAAATATTCCGATTACAGAAACAATCATTATAATGACATATCCAACAATTATCTTTCCTTGATTTTTTAGAACAAAAACAAAACTTTTAGAAAGCACTTTATTCCAAAACAACTGTTTAGGTTTTGTTGTAGCAATTTTTGGTTTTTTTAATAAAGAAAGGGTAGCAGGTAAAAATAAGATGGCAATTACAAATGCTAAAATTACTCCGGTAGCAGAATAAATTCCAAAATCTTGCATTGGTCCAATCGGTACTGATATTAGGGTAATGAAACCAACGGCTGTAGTTATAGATGTAAATAAAGTTGCTAAGCCAACCTCTTTAAAGGTAGTTTTTATAGCTTCAATCTTTTCTTTTCCAGAGCGTAGTTCTTCTATGTATCTATTTAAAATATGGATGGCATCAGACATTCCTACAACAAATAAAATAGTAGGTAGTAAAGTTGACATAACGTCTAAAGATTTACCTGTTACTTGCATAATTCCAAGAACCCCAATTATGGCTATAAAAACAGTAATAAGCGGAACAATAACTCCGTAGGCAGATCTAAAACTGATTAATAAAAAGGCAATAATTAGGAATAATGAAATTGAAAGAAAGAGAACGAGCTCAAATTTCATTTTTGTTAAATAGGTTTTCTGACCTCTAATCTTGCCTGCGTAATGCAATTCTTCAAATTTGTATTGATGAATAAGGTTTTGAATGTCCGTAAGAAGTTCGTCAGAAGCTTTTTTACTAATTATTTGCGTATTGTTAACGATAATACACATTGAATTTAGGTCTGAGGAGAATAATGTTTTACTGAATTCTTCAGATTTAGACAGGCGAATAGAGTCTGTTTTTAATTTAGAAGTATTGTTGATGTGCAGCAAGGGGATTTCAATGGCACCAAATGAATTAATTACTGGTGTTTTAATTTTGGTGGGAGAGAGTACCTCTTTTACGTGGTTTAGTTCTGCTAAATCATTAGCGAATTGATTTGCTTTTTCTAAAAATGTTGCATTAAAAATACCTTGTTTATTTCCAATTGAAATTAAAACATAGTCATTATCGTTTTCGAAGGTTTCTCGATACGCTAAAAAATAATCTAAATCAGGATCATTTTGAGGAAAGAAATTTTCAAAATCGTAATCAAATTCTAGTTGTGAAGCAGAAAAGGAAGCCAAACCTGTAAAGATTACAAGAGCAATAATAATGAGAATTGAGCTTCGTTTTTGCAAGCTAAAAGGTTTTCTATTTAACGCTATAAAAGTAGGTAAATTATACGTTAAGAAATGTTAACTTGTAAGCATATTCTGGGTTTAAAGTGATATATTTACTGTTAGTAACCAATTCTTAGTGATTATGATTAAAACGTTAGCTCAATTTTACTATCATCAATTAAGTAGTCCTATAAAAGATGCTTTTACACAAAAGGAGAATGGGAAATGGATTTCTTTATCTACCGAAGAATTTATAAACAAAGCAAAGCAGTTTAGTTCTGGGCTAATTAAGCTTGGAGTGCAGAAAGGAGATCGAGTAGCTGTAATTTCAAACAATAGAACAGAGTGGCATTTAACTGATTTGGCAGTGCAACAGTTAGGAGTAATAAATGTGCCTTTGTATCCAAATATAACAGAAGAAGATTACCAGTATATTTTAAATGATAGTGGAGCTAGAGTTGTTTTTATTTCTGATGAGGAAATTTTAACTAAAATTTTAGCGATAAAAGATCGCGTACCTTCTTTAGAGTACATCTATACTTTTAATCAAATTAATGGGCAAAAACACTATACAGAGTTGTTGATTGAAGAAGTTGATGAAGCTGCCATTTCAGCGTTAAAAGAATCAATTCAAGAAGAAGATGTAGCCACCTTAATTTATACCTCAGGAACAACTGGGAATCCAAAAGGAGTAATGCTTACCCATCAGAACTTGGTGAGTAATGTATTGGGTTCTGAAGATAGATTGCCCGTTGGTGTAGATAATCAAAGAGCATTAAGCTTTTTACCATTGTGTCATGTTTTTGAACGTATGATAGATTATTTATACGTGTATAAAAGTGTGGCCATTTATTATGCAGAATCTATAGAATCTATTGGAGATAATTTAAAAGAAGTTAAACCTCATATTTTTGCTACAGTACCTCGATTATTAGAGAAGGTTTATGATAAAATTGTAGCCAAAGGAACTGATTTGACAGGAGTGAAAAAAGCCCTTTTCTTTTGGGCCTTAGAGTTAGGGTTAAAGTATGATCCTCTAATTAGTGGAGGAGCGATGTATAATTTGAAGTTAAAGATTGCGAATAAATTGATTTTTAGCAAGTGGAGAGAGGCTTTGGGAGGTAATGTGATGGCTTTAGCTTCAGGTGGAGCTGCTTTACAACCAAGATTGGCAAGAGTATTTACTGCTGCAGGTATTCCTGTTTTAGAAGGGTATGGATTGTCAGAAACTTCTCCGGTAATTTCTGTTAACTCTTTATTGTTTGAAGGCACCATGATAGGATCTGTTGGTAAACCATTGAGTAATGTAGCTGTTAAAATTGCAGAAGATGGTGAGATATTGGTGAAAGGACCTAGCATAATGAAAGGATATTACAATCAGCCAGAATTGACTAAAGAGGTTATAGATGATGAAGGGTATTTTCATACAGGAGATATTGGGGTGTTGGTAGATAATAAATACTTAAAAATAACAGATCGAAAAAAAGAAATCTTTAAAACTTCCGGAGGGAAATACATCGCACCACAAGTAATGGAGAATAAGTTTAAAGAATCAAGATTTATTGAGCAAGTGATGGTGATAGGTGAAGGAGAAAAAATGGCCGCTGCTTTTATTCAGCCTGATTTCCTATTTCTAAAAGGGTGGTGTGAAAGAAAGAACATAACTTATACTTCTAATGAAGAAATGGTATTGAATGAAACCGTAATTACACGATTCAAATCTGAAGTAGAAGACTTGAATTGTGATTTCTCAAATTTTGAACAGATTAAAAGGTTTGAATTGGTTGGAGAAGTATGGTCTACTGATGGAGGGGAGTTAACACCTACTTTAAAGTTAAAACGAAAAAATATTTTAGCAAAGAATCAAGAGCTTTACAAGAAGATTTATGGTTAGTTGATATTATTTAACAAGAACTTGATTAATCGTTATATTTTGAAATAAACAGGTTTGGTCAGCTTCCATACATTTTATTCTAGCTGATATTTAGTATATTTATCAGGACTAAACTAAAAACTATCTTCATGCGATTACTCTCTACTACCCTTAAAGGATTACTTGTACTATCTTTATTTGGACAACTTTCTATTAAAGCTCAAAACAGTAACCAACTCTTATTAAAATCTGGAAATTACCCTCTAGAAAATCAGTATGAAAAAGTTGCTGCTGGAGAATTGGCTAATGGTAACTATTATAGAGTAATTCAGTTTGAAAATATCCCTTCAACATCTCAGAAAGAAGAATTGAACAACAAAGGAATTGAGTTGTTGAATTACATTCCTAAGAATTCTTATTACGCTAGAATTAACGCGAATGTAGATTTAGACTTGTTAAAGAATTACGCGGTGACTGCTGTGGTTAAGATTCAAGAAAGTTTTAAGTTATCAGAAAGCTTAAGTAATAAGAAATACGAGGATTGGGCGTTAAACGGTTCTAAAATCAAATTGAATGCAATGATTTTTGAAGGAGTATCAGAAAATGATGCTAGAAAAAATCTAAACACTATTGGTGCTGAGGTAATTATTGTTCATGGTAACAATGTTGCACAAGTAGAAATTGAAATTGCTCAATTGCCCCAATTGTATAAACAACCAATTTTTTATTATTTCGAACAAATAGACCCTCCAAGTAAGCCGGAAAACTTAGTTGGTGTTACAGATCATAGAAGTAATAGTTTAGCTACCTCTTATTCTTCTGGATTAAAATATGATGGTACTGGAATAACAGTAATGATGCAAGATAACAGTAGATTAGATGAACACATTGATTATACAGGTAGGTTTACCGATGTTAATGCCACACAGAGTGGAGATCATGGAGAGCATTGTGGTGGAACTATAGCTGGAGCAGGAAATTTAGATCCAACTGCTAGAGGAATGGCTTATGGAGCAGAATTATTGGTGTATGATTGGAACAATAATAATTACAATGATATTCCAACACTTTATGCCAATGATAATGTGACTATTACTTCTAAGAGTTATAGTAATGGAACTAATGCTGGTTATACTGCATTAGCACAACAGTTGGATCAGCAGGTAAGAACAATGCCAAGTTTAGTTCATGTATTTTCTGCAGGAAACTCAAATGGAGGAGGTTCTACAGCAGCAGGTACTCAATGGTTTAATATCACTGGAGGACATAAAGCTGGTAAAAACGTAATTACGTGTGCTAACTTAACAAATGAAGATGTTGTAGCCAACTCTAGTAGTAGAGGTCCTTGTGCAGATGGAAGAATAAAGCCAGATATTAGTGCAGTTGGAACGGATGTGTATTCAACTCATGATCCTAATGATTATGTATTTAAAACAGGAACTTCAATGTCTTGTCCTGGAGTTGCTGGAACATTGGCTCAATTGTATCACGGTTATAAAGATATCAATGGAGGAGCAAACCCACCATCAGGATTAATTAAAGCAGCTGTTTTAAATACGGCAGATGATATAGGTAATCCAGGTCCAGACTTTATTCATGGATGGGGAAGAATAAATGCTAGAAGAGCTTTTGATTTGATTAGTAGTAATAACTATACTTCATCTACCATTTCACAAGGAGGAAGTAATGTTCATAAGGTTACTGTACCTGCTGGAACAGATCAATTAAGAGTAATGGTTTTATGGGTAGATTATGAAGGAGCAGTAAGTTCATCACCTTCTTTGGTAAATGACATTAATATAGATGTTGTAGATCCTGGAGTAACAACTTATAACCCTTGGGTATTGGATCCTACACCAAATGCTACAACGTTAGATTTACCTGCAGTAAGAGGTGTTGATGATTTAAATAATATGGAGCAAGTAACCATTGATGCACCAGCTGCTGGTGTATATGATGTGAATGTATCCGGATTTTCTATCCCTCAAGGACCTCAAACATATTACCTTGTTTATGAATTTGTTACTGATGATGTGGTGTTAACTTATCCTATTGGAGGAGAAGGGATTGATAGTGATGTTGATGAAAAAATAAGATGGGATGCCTATGAAAACTCTGGAACTTTTGATTTAGAATATTCAACAGATAATGGATCCAATTGGAATACTATAGCAACAGGAGTTAATGCTTCACAACGATTTTATGATTGGAATGTTCCAGCCGTTGTAACTGGTGAGGCATTGGTTAGAGTAACTAGAGGTGCTAGTTCTAGTCAAAGTCATGAACCATTTTCTATAATAAGAGTTCCAACAGGATTAACAGTAAATTGGGTTTGTCCTGATTCTATGGAAGTGGCATGGAATACTGTACCTAATGCAACTGGATATGAAGTAAGTTTGTTAGGAAATAAATACATGGATTCGGTTGGAACTGCTATTGGTGGAACAACCAACTCATTGATTATTGCAGCGCAATCTAATGTTGATAAATGGTGGAGTGTAAAAGCTTTAGGTGCTAACAACTGTGAGGGAAGAAGAGCAATTGCAAAGTATCAAGCTTCTGGAGTAATTAATTGTGTTCTTACTGTAGATGCAACAATGCAGAGTGCTACTCCTGGTAACGAAGTAATTAGTATTTGCTCAAATCCAACTGTAGATGTAGAACTTACAGTAGAGAATATCGGAGCCAATCCAATCAGTAATATCCCAGTGTACTATTCTTTAAATGGAGCAACTCCAGTTATGGGAACAGTTACAGGAACACTTAATACAGGTCAAACAGCTAACTATACCTTTGTTCCAGCATTGACTTTAACTACAGGAACATATACCTTAAAAGTGTGGGCAGATTATGCTGGAGATGGTAATAGTTTTAACGATACAGTAACATCAATTTTTAATTATAATGCAACCTTGGTAACGCTTCCTTTTGTACAGGATTTTGAGTCGGATGGTTTGTGTGGTACAGGTTCAGATTGTGGAGCAACAAGTTGTTCTTTAGTGAATGAGTGGACCAATGAGCAGAATGGTGTTGTAGACGGTATTGATTGGAGAGTAAATAATGGTTCAACACCATCAAGAGTTGGAATTACACCTAATGAAACAGGGCCAACTCAAGATTATAATCCTGGTAATGCTGCCGGAAAATATGCTTACTTAGAAGCTTCTAATGGATGTAACTTAGAGAGTGCTTATTTGGTTAGTCCGTGTATTGATTTAACAACAGCAGTTAATCCTAGTCTATCATTTGCTTACCACATGTATGACCTTTCAAATAGTATGATGGGTAACTTAAGTGTGGATGTGTACAATGGTGGAGTTTGGACAAATAACATCATAACAACACTTGTTGGTGATAAAGGAGATCAATGGAATACACTTACTACAAGTTTAAGTGCATATATTTGAAATACAATTAATTTAAGATTTAGAGGGGTTAGTGGTGTAGGTTGGAGAAGTGATATTGCTATTGATGATATTAATGTTTCTGATTTTTCTGTAGGAATTGATGAGAATAACCTTGCTCAAAGCCTTCAAATTAAACCGAACCCATCAAACGGATTATTCAATTTTGATTATACTGGAGCTTTAGATGTTACGATTAAAGTAATGGACATCAACGGAAAAATTCTATTCTTACAAGACTTAAATACAATGACTAAAGGAGTGATTGATTTAATGGATTATAGCAATGGATTGTACATTGTAGTTCTAACTTCTGAAGAAGAGGTGATCACTCAAAAAATTATAAAACAATAAGATTCTAATACATAGAGTAAAAGCTACAAGGTAACTTCTTGTAGCTTTTTTTATTTATCTTAATTCATAGTATTATATATTGTTACTTTTGTTCCAGTATGATTGACGAGATAGAAAATATTACTTCAGAAGATAAATTACAATTAGAGCGAGGTGTAAAGCTTCCGATTATGGAAGAGTTTTATTCTATTCAGGGTGAAGGTTTTAATACCGGAAAACCTGCTTATTTTATTCGTGTAGGAGGTTGTGATGTTGGCTGCCATTGGTGTGATGTTAAGGAGAGTTGGAACCCCAATTTACATCCGCTAACTAATGTAGACCAAATTATTACAAACATTAAGAACTATCCGGCACAATCTATCGTTATAACGGGAGGAGAACCGCTCATCTACAACTTAGATTATTTAACTGAGCAGTTGGCAAATAATAGTGTTGAGGTATTTTTAGAAACTTCAGGAGCACATTCTTTAAGTGGTGTTTGGCATTGGATTTGTTTATCTCCTAAAAAGAACTTGCCACCTTTACCAGAAGTTTATGAAAGAGCAGATGAGTTGAAGGTGATTGTCTTTAATAAAGATGATATTAAATGGGCTGAAAGTCATGCAGAAAAAGTAGGAGAAAACTGTAAATTGTACCTGCAACCAGAATGGAGTAATAAGGATAAAATGATGCCAATAATTATTGATTATATAATGGCTAATCCAAGATGGAACATGTCCTTACAAACGCATAAGTACATGCAAATACCTTAAACTCGGTGGTAAAATTAGTGGCTTTTAATTCAGTGTCATTCTGAGCGGAGTCGAAGAATACTTAAATTATGGATAGATTTTTCAAAATAGTAATACTTGGATTTTTAGTTGTATTTGCGAATACTGTTTTTGCTCAGCGCGATAAACCAGTTTCATCTACCAATAAAAAAGCAATAAAGCTTTACAATGCTGGTAAGGGGTATTATGATTCTCGAAATAACGATTTAGCTGAACTTAACTTTTTAGAAGCTATAGAAAAAGACCCTAATTTTATAGAGGCAGAAATGCTGTTGGCTTATGTTTATACAGAGAAAATGCAGTTAAAAAAAGCATTGGCCCATTATGAACGATGTATTGCAATAAACCCCAATTTTTTTCCTGACATGTATTCTTCTGCAGCAGCAATCCAATTGAAATTTGGAATGTATGAAGGGGCAAAGAAAAATTTTGAAGCTTATTTAAACTTTTCAGGATCGCAGCTAATGATGAAAGATTTGGCTCAAGATGGTTTACGAGATTGTAATTTTGCTTTAGAGGCTTTAAAACACCCTGTGCCTTTTAAACCTATTAATTTGGGGGATAAGATTAATAGTCCTCTACCGGAGTATTTTCCTTCAATTTCTGTTGATGGAACAAGATTGCTTTATACCAGAAGGTTAAATAGTGAGATGACCTATACAGGGTTTAATGAAGACTTTTTTGTAAGTAGGTTTGACGGGAAAAACTGGGAACAAAGTGTTAATGTAAAGCCTATAAATAGTTTAACCAATGAAGGAGCTCCTTCTTTATCTGCTAACGGTAGGTTCTTAATTTTTACATCATGTGCAAATCCTGTAGAAGGGTATGGCAGAGATCGAAAAGGTTTTGGTAGTTGTGATTTGTTTTACACGTACAATGTTGGGGATAACTGGACTAAACCTAGGAATTTAGGACCAAAAATTAATTCTAGAAATTGGGAAACTCAACCATCTTTTTCTGCTGATGGTAAAACACTTTATTTTATTAGAGGTTTAGGGAGAGGAAATAGTAGACAACAAGATATCTGGACTTCTCAATTAACAAATGAGGGTGTTTGGACGGATCCTGTTCGTTTAAGTAAAACAATAAATACTCCTGGAGTAGAAGAGTCAGTATTTATTCATCCTGATGGTAAAACCTTGTATTTTTCATCTAATGGTCATCCAGGAATGGGTGGTTTGGATTTATTTATGAGTCAAAAAGATGAAAATGGTGTGTGGTCAGAACCTAAAAACTTAGGATATCCTATCAATACGTTTAATGATGAAAATAGCTTGTTGGTATCATCAAATGGAAACTTAGCTTATTTTGCTTCAGATAGAGAAGGTGGATATGGTGATTTGGATTTGTATAAATTCGATATGCCAGAAGCAGTAAAACCGAATAAGGTAAACTATTTAAAAGGGAAGGTGTATGATGCGGTAACCAAAAAACCAATACCTGCACATTTTCAGTTAATAGATTTAAAAACAGGAGATGTAGTTGTAGAGTCTTTTGCTGATGAAGCAACAGGAGAGTATTTGGTAAGCCTACCAATTGATAAAGAATATGCATTAAATGCTTCTAACGATGGTTATTTGTTTTTCTCTGAGAACTTTTTATTGACAGAAGGAACAGCAGACAAACCTTTCAGAAAGGATGTGCCTCTTCAAAAGATTGAAGTGAATAAATCTGTTGTATTGAAGAATGTGTTTTTCGATACAGATAAATTCGATTTAAAGAAGAAGTCTATGATAGAGCTAGACAAGTTAATCGTTTTCTTAGCAAAGAATAAAACAGTTAAAATTGAGCTTGGAGGACATACAGATAATGTAGGTTCTGCAAAATCAAATCAGCTTCTATCAGAAAATAGAGCAAAATCGGTATACACGTATTTAGTTGATAACGGAGTTCCTGCAGAAAGGTTAACTGTTAAAGGATATGGTGATACTATGCCAATTGCAGATAATGCTACAGAGAAAGGTCGAGCAGAAAACAGAAGAAGTGAATTTAAGATTATAGCGAAATAATTTTTTGTTTCCTTTATCAACTGTGGCTGGTTTCATTTTTTTTTAATATTAATATGAGACTCTCCCTTAATAAGGGGGCTAGGGGGATTGTTTATGCTGTAACAATAAAATAAGAAATGAGTCACATTCCATATAACAAAAACCTAAAAGAATTCTCTAGGAAATTAAGGTTAGACTCTACTTTGTCTGAAGTATTGTTATGGAACTATTTAAGAGCAAAACAAACGGGATATACATTTAATCGCCAGAAACCTTTATTGAATTATATTGTTGATTTTTATTGTAAGCCATTGAATTTAGTTATTGAAATTGATGGAGAAAGTCATAACAGTAAACATGATTTAGATTTAAAAAGACAAAAGGAATTAGAAGCTTACGGTTTGTTTTTTCTTAGATTTGATGACAAAGAAGTAAAACAAGATATTAATAACGTACTCCGAACAATTGAAGGCTGGATTGATAAGAATAAGTGAAATCCCCCCGCCCCCCTTATTAAGGGGGAGTTCTTCCGTTTTCAAAAAAGTATTTTTTAATAGTGGTGTTAGTTTCCCTCCTTTAAGGGAGAGTTTTTATGTTTTCAAAAAAGTATTTTTTAATGGTAGTATGAGAATTCCTCTTTTAATGGGGGATTTTTCGGTTTTCAAAAACACATTTTTTAATAGTAGTTTGAGGTTCCCTGTTTTGAGGGGGAGTTTTTCTGTTTTCAAAAAAGTGTTTTTTAATAGTGGTATTAGTTTCCCTCTTTTAATGGGGAGTTCTTTCGTTTTCAAAAAAGCATTTTTTAATAGTAGTATGAGAATCCCTCTTTTAAAGGAGAGTTTCTCTGTTTTCAAAAAAGTATTTTTTAATAGGGGTATGAAATTTCCTGTTTTAAGGGAGAGTTTTTTCGTTTTCAAAACAACATTTTTTAATAGTAGTAAGCGATTCCCTCTTTTAAGCGAGAGTTTTATTTTTTTTAAAAAGATGTTTTTTAATGGTAGTATGCGATTCCCCCTTTTAAAGGGGGTAGGGGGATTATTAGTGTTAGTAATAATCACTAACGTTTCTTATGCACAAGAAGATACTCTTAATCCGAAGCGTTTAAAAACCGTTGTAGCTACAGAATCTATCGGTTATGTAGGAGCAATGTCTGGTATGTATGCGTTGTGGTATAAAGATGTACCAAGTTCTTCGTTCCATGTTTTTAATGACAATAAAGAATGGCTGCAGATGGATAAAGTTGGTCATGGAGTAACTTCTTATTATGTAGGTATGGCCGGATATCATGCATTAAAATGGAGTGGAGTCAATAAAAAGAAATCCATTTGGTTTGGAGGAACGTTGGGCTTGTTTTTTTTAACTTCTGTTGAGGTTTATGATGGTTACTCTGCTGATTGGGGGTTTAGCTGGGGTGATGTTGGTGTGAATGTAGCAGGATCAGCAATGTTTATTGCACAGCAATTGGCTTGGGATGAACAACGAATTCTTTTAAAATACTCTTTTCATAAAACAAGTTATTCGGATATCAATCCAAATCTTCTGGGAAATAATTTATTGCAGAATGTGATTAAAGATTATAACGGGCAGACATATTGGGCAAGTATTAATGTTGCTTCTTTTTTGAATGAAGCCACAAAATTTCCAAAATGGTTGAATATTGCTGTTGGTTACGGAGCGGAAGGAATGATTGGTGCTTTTGAAAATCCGAGTTATTTTTTAGATCAAAGAGAACGGCAGTATTATTTGAGTTTAGATATTGATTTAACACGAATCAAAACCAAAAGTAAATTTGCCAACACTGTTTTAGGTGCTTTTGGATTTATTAAGTTTCCTTTACCAACTTTAGAGTTTAATCAGAGAAGTGGAACTCGATTTTATGGAGTTTATTTTTAGTTTGGTTATGGATCCCATAATGGTTATTATTCCATAAGTTGTATACTGTAAAACTTGTTGTGGTTAGCTTTATATTTAAAAATTTAGTGGGATTTTGTTATCAATTTTAGTCATTGTATTAAATAGGCTTTCTCCTAGAATTTCCTTTTGTATTAGTTTTGATTGAGATTCAAAATTGTTATAATTTGTTGTGTGTCCTGAATAAGAAAAATTAACTGCTCTAGTATTTATTTGAAATAAAAACAACATTAATCCAAGAGAGAATAACACTATACTCGTTCTAATTTTAATGAAGTAGTAGCTTTTAGGAATTATATTTACGAGTAGATTCAAAACAATTACACTAAATATTATCAAAACCAAATCATAATTATTCCACCACCAAATTTTTCCAAATCCTCCGATATAACCAGAACTTGGAAAAAATAAATTTACACCACCCCAAACACTTGCAGGAGTTGGCATATCTTCAAGTAAGTGAAATATAAATCCAAAAAAGAATGCTAAAATCGAGTATTTTCTTTTTATCACATTTGCTTTTATTTTAGATATTTCCAAATCTTTATTGATAATAGAATATGGAATAATTGATAATAGAATTAAAATAATTGGAGCCAAAATAGAATGTAGAGCGGCATGATGTGAATACCAAAATTTACCGAAATATATTTCTTTCCCAGAGTTGTCTAGATTTAACAGAGAACCAATGGTTTGATCAAATTTAGACCATAAGGAAATAGCGTCAAAATCAGGTAAGGCACCTCCAAATCCTCCGATAAGTATTATTAAGCTTTTTCTTTTCCATGAACCATTAGATATAGTTGCAATGACAGTTCCTACTGCAACACCTGTTAAAGTATGTGAGATTATATCCATTTATTCTTATTAACCACAAAATTGTTGTCAGAAAAGCCTTAACATTTCCTTAATTGCCCTTAACGAAATTAGTCTTTTTATATCAGACTGTAAAGAGCGTAGAAAGCTAGGGTTTAGCTGATAAAATTCGCATTAAAATAAAAAGTCTATCTTTGCAGTCGCTATTCAAAAAATGAATGGCATTGTGAACCAACCAATTGGTTAAAACAATCCAGCGATTAAGTCCCGCTTTTACGTTTTATGCCAGTTCGGTATAAAATATAAAATATGACATTTAATGACTTAGGTCTAAGCGCAGAAGTGCTTAAGGCTGTAACTGCACTTGGTTTTGAAAAACCATCAGAAATTCAAGAAAAATCTATTCCAGAATTATTAACTACTGAAAGAGATTACGTAGGGTTAGCCCAAACAGGAACAGGTAAAACTGCTGCTTTTGGATTACCAATGATTGATCAAATTGATACATCATTTAAAGCAATACAAGGATTGGTTCTTTGTCCAACTCGTGAGTTGTGTATACAAATTGCACGAGAAATGACTTCTTATGCTAAGTATTCTGATGGAGTAAAAGTTGTTGCCGTTTACGGTGGAGCTAGTATTCAAGATCAAATTAGAGCAATTAAAGGTGGTGCTAACATTATTGTTGGAACTCCAGGAAGAACAATTGATTTAATTGGAAGAAAAGCATTGAAATTTGATAGCGTATCTAAAGTAGTTTTAGATGAAGCAGATGAGATGTTGAACATGGGGTTTAAGGAAGATATTTCTGAAATCTTAGAATCTACACCAGCATTTAAGAGAACTTGGTTGTTTTCTGCAACAATGCCTCGTGAAGTTGAGCGTATTTCAAGTAACTATATGGAAGATCCTATTAAAGTTACTGTAGGAACAAAAAATAGTAGTGCTGCAAACATTGATCATAAATTTTGTTTAGTACAAGGAAGAGATAAGTATTTTGCTTTAAAGCGTTTTGCAGATCATTACCCAGGAATGTTTGGAATTGTTTTCTGTAGAACAAGAAGAGATACACAAGAGGTTGCTGCGAAATTAATGAACGATGGTTACAATGCTGATGCATTGCATGGTGATCTTTCGCAAGGACAACGTGATACGGTGATGAAGAAGTTCAGAAACAAAACAATTACCATGTTGGTTGCAACAGATGTTGCTGCAAGGGGTATTGATGTTGATGATGTTTCTCACGTATTCCATTACGATTTACCAGACGAAATTGAAAGTTATACGCACAGAAGTGGTAGAACAGGTAGAGCAGGTAAATCAGGAATTTCTATTGCCTTAATTGCGCCACAAAAATCTGGAAAGATTAAATTGATTGAAAAGAAGATTGGTAAAACCTTAGAATTGGTTAAAGCACCTTCTGGACAAGATATTTGCGGAATGCAATTAATGAAAATGATTAAAAATGTTGAAGATGTTGAGGTGAATCAAAAAGGAATTGCTCCTTTCGTTGCTCAAATACATGAAGCATTAGAAGAATTTTCTAAAGAAGAGATTATTGAACGTTTTGTATCTGTAGAATTTAACAGTTTCTTAAAAGAGTACGCTAAAGCTGGAGATATTAATGTAGATCCTAGCAGGATTAGAAAAGGTGCTGACGAAAGATTTAACGATAGAGGAAGAGGCGGAAGAGACAGAGGAAGAGGTGGAGACAGAGATAGAGGAGAAAGAAGATCTAGTAGAGGTGGAGAAACTAATACTAAAAGAGTATTTATCAATGTTGGAAAAATGGATGGTTTTGAAAACAAAGGCCAGCTTTTAGGCTTCCTTTGTAACCAGTCTGGTGTTGATGGAGGTTCTTTAGGTAAGATTGACTTATTTGACAGTTTTGCTTTTGTAGGTGTTGATGACGGTGTTGGAGAGAAAATGATTGAAGCAATGAACGGTCAAAACATTGAAAATAGAGACATTAGAGTTGAGTTCTCTCAAGATAAACCACAAGGTGAAAGAGGTGGCGGAAGAGGCGGAAACCGAGGTGGCGGAGGTCATAGAGGTGGAGGAGGAAACTTCAGAAGCGGTGGAGATAGAAGAAGCGGTGGTGGAGATCGAAGAAGAGATTTTGGATCTTCAGAAAACCGTGGTGGTGGAGAAAGAAACTTTAAACAAAGAAGACGAAGAAGTTAATAAACTTTATAGATAGAAGTTTAAACCGAAAATTCAGCAATGGGTTTTCGGTTTTTTATTTTACTGAGAAATCGGGAATCTAGTAATAAAGAAGCTACGTCATTGCGAAAATTATAAACGTTAGAGCTATAATTTGAAGCAATCTCATTATATACTAAGGTTGCTTCTTCATTTCATTGCACTTAGTACCTCGCAATGACGGCTGTACTTTAAAAACCTAATTTTTCTAAGTATTGTTTCTCGATAAGCGTACCGTCTTTAATTACTTTTTTAGACCAAAGTATTAATTGATCGATTTGCTCTTCTTCAGAAAGCTGCCAATCGATTTCAGAAGCTTTTAATCGCTTCTTTAATTCATACAGACAAATTGATGCAGAAACTGAGATGTTTAAGCTTTCCGTAAATCCGTACATGGGTATTTTAACAAAGCCATCCACATTTTTCATAGCAATATCAGAGAGCCCTGTCAGTTCTGTACCAAACATTAGCGCAACTTTATCGTCTAAAGGAATGTCTTGAATTAAGCAATCATCAGTATGTGGAGTTGTTCCGTAAACTTTATACCCTGCAGATTTAAGCTTGTTGATACAATCTAAGGTGTTGTTTTCTTTTTCGTTGTGTTTGTGAAGGTCTATCCATTTGGATGCTCCATGTACAACTCTAGGATTAACGTTGTATTCGTTTACGTTCTCTATAACATGCACATCTTGAATTCCGAAAACATCGCATGTTCTTAAAACGGCACTTGCATTTTGTGGTTGAAAAATATCTTCTAAGGCAACAGTGACGTGTCTGGTTCGTTCAGGAATTATTTTGTCAAACAATTCCATTTTGTTTTCAGACATAAAACCAGCGAGATACGTTAAAAGTTCTTTTTTGTTTTCGGTTGTCATGTTGTAAAAATAAAAGAAGCCCAGACAAATGTCTGGGCTTCTTTAAAATTGTTTTGTAAAGCTTAGTTTACAGCGCTAGATAAAGCAGCTCCTGCTTTAAATTTAGCAACTTTTTTAGCTTTAATTTGAATAGTAGCTCCAGTTTGTGGGTTTCTACCAGTTCTTGCTGATCTTGCAGAGATAGAGAAAGTTCCAAATCCGATTAAAGCAACTTTATCTCCTTTTTTTAACGCGCTTGTTACGTTAGAAGTTAAAGATTCTAATGCTCTTTTTGCATCAGCTTTAGATAAGTTAGCATCACTTGCCATTGCGTCAATTAATTCTGCTTTGTTCATGTTTTTTTAGTTTTTTAAGTTAAACAATTGAATTTCTTCTATTAATTGCTAACAAAAATAGACGAATTGAGGAATCACGCAAGTTTTAGCCCGAAAAAACGCTGGAATTGTTGATAAATAAGGGTTTTTGTTAATAACTACGCCTGAAAGGCACTAAAATCAAGGGGTTTGGATGATTCTTTTTTTACTTTTCAAAAATCCTATCTTTTCCTAAAAACTCAGGAGACTGTATTGACAGTACTTTTATAGGAATGTTAGAAGTTACCTTTAAACTGTGAAACGTATTTTCAGGAATTCTAAAATAGTCGCCCGATTTTATATCGAACGACTTTTTATTAATTGTCATGATTCCTTCGCCCTCTATAACAGAGATAATTTCGGAATGTGTTTCATGTTTATGAGATTTAACCCCTTTCTTCACCCAAATTACAAATGAAGTTGAGTTGTTGTCGGTATCTAACTTTTTAACCAATATATTTTCAAACTCCTTATGTGGCTGTATCGTTTTAAGGTCAGTTACTTCTTGTGAGAAGGTGAATCCAGCATACAAGAATACAATAAGGAGTAGAAAAGATCTCATGTTATATTAGATGTTAGCGTTAAAGTGAGCAATCGTTTCAGCTTCTATAGCGATGGTCTTTTGGTAAATCTCTTCACCTCTAGTTAATAGATCCTCAGCAAAAACTCTATCCTTAATGTCTTTAGCATTTATTTTAACATTAAAATAAGCACCTGTAACAGCAGTTTTAGCACAAAGAATACCAACAGCAGAATCTGATAACGAAGATTGCATACCATCTGTTAACATTGCTTTAGCAACTTCCATAGATTGATAAGCAGTTTCCATAACTTTAAACGGAACCTCTGTAGCATATTTTGTAGCCTCTTCAATAGCCTCTAATCTAGCTGCTTTTTCAGCTTCACTAGATTTAGGCATTCTAAAACCATCAATAATTTTATTGAAAGCATTGGTATCTTCATCAACCAAATGCAATAAGGTGTCTTTATACGCTTGCCCTTTAACAGCCCATTGAGAAAATTCTTCCCATCTATCATCCCAACCAGATTTATGTCCGGATAGGTTCGCTACCATAGTTCCTAAAGCAACACCTAATGTACCAACGTATGCAGCAATAGAACCACCACCTGGTGCCATAGATTCTCCAGCAGTTTCATCAGCAAAATCTTTTAAATCGAAATCAACCAATTTTTTAGAACCACCATCAAGCATGTATTCAATAATCTTTTCCTGAGGGTTAAAAGGCTTTAATTCATCTAGCCCTAAAGATTTAATAGCAATCTTAATCTTTTCAGATTCCGAACAACCTAAAGAACGTTCTTGTTTAATTAAATAGTAGTCAGCACAATCTAACATCGCCTGTAAAGGAATTAATCCAATTAATTCAGAACCAGTAACTCTTAATCCTCTGGCTGTAGCAGCTTTATCTGTTTCATCAAATGCTTCGTGCATTGAGGTAATGCTAATATTTGTTAGGTTGTAAGAAATTTGAGCAACACCATATTCTTCTATAAACCAACCGATACCTTTAACAGCTTTTAATTTACCAGGAATACGAACTTGAACTCCGTTTTCATCCATTACCTTTTTACCAGTAGGCGTTCCATCTTCTGTTTTTCCTCTACCTGCTTCTCTAATATCAAAAGCAATAGCATTTGCTCTTCGGGTAGATGTTGTGTTTAAGTTAATGTTGTAGGCAATTAAGAAGTCTCTAGCACTAATTGCAGTAACCCCAGTTGTTTTAACATCATCAGTATATTCAGCTGGTCCAAAATCTGGTTTCCATTCAGGATTGCTAAGTTTTTCTTTTAAGCCTTCATATTCACCAGAACGGCAATTGGCTAAGTTTTTTCTTTTTTCTTCTTGAGCAGCATTCTCATAACAATATATAGGTATGTGCAATTCCTCTCCAACACGTTTTGCTAATTTGTGCGCATACTTTACAGTTTCTTCCATTGTAATTCCACTAATAGGAACTAAAGGACAAACATCTGTAGCACCAAAACGGGGGTGAGCACCAGTTTGTTTGCTCATATCAATTAACTCAGAAGCTTTCTTAATTAATAAGAAGGCAGCATCAATTACTTTTTGTGGTTCTCCAACAAAAGTAATTACTGTTCTGTTGGTTGCTTTTCCTGGATCTACATCCAATAACTTAACACCATCAACTGTTTCTACAATTTCTGAAATTGCTTTGATTTTTGCTTCATCTCTTCCTTCACTAATATTAGGAACACATTCTATAATTTGTCTGCTCATTGTCTTTAAATTTTAAGAAATGTAAAGCTAATAGTTTGGATTTAAAAATAGAATAGGAGGGTTGAATTTTATTACAATAACTTTCTAAGTTCTAGAATAAATTCATCATCATTCCAGTTTTCTGGACCTAAACTCTTTCTAATTACTCTACCTTCTTTATTAATAATAAAGGTGGTAGGAATACTTCGCGAATAAAAGAGGTCAGGAATATGGCCATCATTGTCTGAAATTTGAAAAGGGATTTGGTATCCTTTTTTAGTTTGATACCTTCTAACTTTATCAGGATCTTCGTTAGATATCAATAGAAAAATGATGTTTTCATCTTTAAGCTCTAAATACAATTTATTGATACTGGGCAATTCAGCTACACAAGGCATACACCAAGTAGCCCAAAAGTTAAGGAAGATAACTTTACCTTTATAATCAGACATGTTAACGGTGTTTCCATTTAAGTCTTTTACTCGAAGGCTAAAGTCTGTCTCAGGATAACGATTTTGGTTAATGGTGGTATCAATTTCAGGAGTAGGCAATACAGTGCTCATAATTGCAGCTGCAGGAGCTTTTAGTACCGGCTGACAATTTGATAGGCTAAGAACTAGAACGATTAAAACACTATAGAAAATCAATTTTTTCACTTCAATAAAATTAAGCAAAAAGGAATGTTTGGTAAGTCACAATCGTGACAATGACTTATTTGATGGTATGCTCTTTATAAGCACTTACAAAAAGAATGTTACCTAAGTCAGGGTACTTGCTAAAAGTAACGTCACTTTCAGTTTCAATTTGAGCGCTATCATACCCCACAATTGTTAAGTCTGCATCGGCAGATTTTTTATTGATAATTAAATCAATTTTCTCTTCTTTTAATTGAGGTATTAATCGAATGTTACTAGGAGAGATAGGAAGTCTTCCAGCCTCAATTAACTCTGTTAACCTAGCTTCAGTTTCAGCTTTTTCTGTAGGAGGGTAGGTAGAGAAGATTTTAATTTCTCCATCTTTCCATTCAGGATGCCCTAATATGATGTAGCTTAATAATATCATTAAGTTGGCATTCTCAAAATCGTTAGGTCTTATCCAAATGTGGATGTCTTTCTTGTAACCAAAACCTTTAATGGTAGACCTTAAAATACAAACATCAAATTCTGTAGCTCTTAACAATTGATAATTTTGGATGGCATCGTTTAAGCTCTCTTTTTCATCATTGGTAAACTCAAACAAAATCATATTGTTTCCTTTACCACTAACACCAGAAAGCTGAATTACCTGAGCAATTGCAGAAGTATAAGAAGGACTAATAATGGTATCCATGTATACCTTACTCTTTAAACCTTCATTTTGTTTTAAGAGTCTCTCCATTACTTCTTGAGATTCTTCATAAGTATCCTTAGAAAGGAAGCCATCTATAAAGTGGATGTACGTTCCGAATCCATATTTATGGGATAACCATCTTAGTAAATTAAATGCAGACTGTCTTTTAAAGGAATCTTTAGAAACAGAAATAATAAAAGGTCTCCATTCTTGTTCTGTATTCTCCGTATCTCTTTTTTGAAGGAATATTTGGAACTGTCTACTCAATTGGAACAGTACCCCTTTAAAGAGTTTTTGCAGTCCTTTTTTATCTTTATTAATGTTGTTTACCCAGATATAAAGCAGTATCATAATTACCGTTGACGATACGGCATAAGTAAAGTCCATCTTAAACATTAACCAAAAACACAATATTGCTCCTGGTAAAGAAATGTACCAACGCGATTTAAAGGTTGGTCGGTAAGATGGGTCTGCCGCAAACTGTTCTAAGAATGAGATCAAACAAATGATACCATAGGTTACCATAAAAAACATGGAGATAACACCAGCAACAGTATTTATATCTCCTAGTAGAATAAACGCAAAGCTAATTAAGCAAGTAATTACCAACGCATTAAACGGTTCTCCATCTTTCTTTCTTACTTTAGAAAATAGGTTACTTAGTTTTCCTGGGAAAATTTTATCAGCACCCAATGCTTGTAACGTTCTAGGTGCAATCATAATAGAACCTAATGCTGAAGATATTGCTGCACAACCTAATCCTATAGGGATTATTGGTCCCCATATAGCAATTTTACTCATGATCATTTGATCTGATGCCAATTCATAAGTAGGAGCAGAGTAGAATAACTTTAATGCAACACACACATAAATGATAATACCTACTACGGTAGCCCATAATGTTCCGCTTGGGATGGATTTTTTAGGATCTTTTAAATCTCCAGATAGTCCTAGTCCAGCAGCAATTCCGGTAAAGGCAGGGAAGATGATAGTAAATACTTTAAAGAAACTATCAGGGTTGGTTATTGTTCTATAAATATAGTTTCCATTGGGTGAAGTAGATTCTCCCATAAAGAACATTCCTAAAGAAATGGCTAAAACAAAAACAACTCCATAAAGGGCTTTTACCCCAATATCTGCACCCTTAGAAAGCATTAACAGGGTAAGTAAGCCCATCATAATAACACCAAGAGAGCGTGAGTTTAATATCCATTCTTTTACAAAAGGGTGGATGTAGGTTAGGGTTTCTATCCATTCAATTAATGGGCCTAAAGATTCTACAAAAGCGATCACATAAAAGGCTACACTAATTGCTTGAGATAAGAATAAAGTGATCCCAATAGTAGCTCCTATATTTAGGCCGAATGACCTGGAAATCATGTAGTAAGCACCTCCGCCTTCAACCTTTTGATTGGTTGCAATTTCTGCAACAGCTAAGGCTGTTGGGATAGTAACTAAATGACCAATAGCAATAATTCCTAATGCACCAATTAACCCAACATGACCAACAGCATATCCAAAACGAAGAAATAGAATTGCTCCTAAAATTGTTGAAACAGCTGTCATAAACACCGGAAGGGTGCCCATGGTTCTTGTTGTTGGAATTTTATCACTCATTATAGCAAATGTAATAAATTGATCTGCATCTCTGACATCTATCAGTTCTTAATGGATTAATTTATTTAATTTTGCTTAAACTTTTAGAATGGCAAAGCTTAAAAACCAAGTTCATAAAGAGAAATTAGAAGAAGTAACTTTTTTAAAAAAGATATCTACTTCGCATTTCAACTATTATTTTGGATATGTATCTAATATATCTATCGTAATATGGTTATGTACCCATGCTTTTGATGCTGGAACATCTTTGTTAACGTGGTATGAATGGATTTATATTTCTGCTATTGGTTTGTTTTTATGGACCTTGGTAGAATACTTAATGCATAAGTATGCTTACCATGTATGGAAATCACCATTTGAAAGAGGGCACATTATGCACCATGATAGACCTTATGATTTAATGGGGGTACCTTGGTACGTTACCTTGATTATTGTTGTTGGACTTTTTATTGGGTTGTCTAAAATTTTGAGCCCTCCTCATTTAGCTTTATACATGGCTTCTATTTGGTTGGGGTATATTGGTTATTGTGTTACCCATCATGCAATCCATCACTGGAAATTTGAAAATAAACTGTTTAAAAAACTGAAGAGACATCACTACATACATCATGCTAGACATGGTAAGAACATTGGGATGGTAACTACATTTTGGGATGTAGTTTTTGGTACCTTAGAAAAAAAATAATTTTTTTCTAAGGAATAGTTTCCTAAAGCAAAAACAATATTTATATTTGCAGCCGCGAAAATCACAACATATCTCGGGGTGTAGCGTAGCCCGGTTATCGCGCCTCGTTTGGGACGAGGAGGTCGCAGGTTCGAATCCTGCCACCCCGACAGAAAAACATCAAACGATAAGTTTGATGTTTTTTAAGAAAAGGACTAACTCGCCTTATAAGAGTTAAGTGAGGGCTCGTAGCTCAGCTGGATAGAGCACCTCCCTTCTAAGGAGGCGGTCCTAGGTTCGAATCCTAGCGGGCTCACTAAGAAAGAAAATCTAATGAGTTTTTACTCATTAGATTTTTTGTTTTCAGACAAATGGAGTTTACTCCGATTTGAATCTGAAAGCAAAAAAATAAAATTGCTTTGCAATTAGATTTTCTTTCGGAATTCGGAGAAGCATAGGATCTCTAATCCTTAACTTTATCTGAGAAACAGATTCTTCGTGTTGTTTTTATTGGAAAATAAACTTTCGTAAAAACTTCGCTCAGAATGACAGATTATACAGAGACGTGGCCGAGTGGCTTAAGGCGCACGCTTGGAAAGCGTGTATACAGCAATGTATCGGGGGTTCGAATCCCTTCGTCTCTGCAACGAAGACTTCTCGAAAGAGGAGTTTTTTCTGTTTTGAACCGAATCGAAACTTGTTTCAGAGAGAGTGATAGAACAGAAAAAATACTTGTGTAACAAGTTTTCGTTGTACATGCTCCCCTTTCTGGGGTCACGTAGCATAGCGAAGTAATCCCTTCTCAGTCTTTGAATAGTTATTTAAAAGTAATAATCTTATTTGTTGTGAAATTTAGTTGTCTTTGTTAAGAACAATATTATATGCTTAGTTTTAATGAATGAAGCTATTTGAACAATTAATTAAACAATAAAATAATGTCAGAACAACACATAGAAATATTTAAAGCAACTGCAATTGGTAAGAATTGGCCAACAACAGTAAAAATTACAGATACAGAATTTACAATACAAGTTGATGAACCTGTTGAAGATGGGGGAACCAATAGTGGACCGAACCCTATGCAATATTTTGTAGCATCTCTTGCAGGATGTCAGAACGAACAAGCACAAGTAGTTGTTGAAGAATTGGGGCTGAAACTGACTAGAATAGACATTGATTTAGAGATAGATTTAGACCTTTCAGGGTTTATGGGAATGAGTGATCATTCAAACGGTAGTTACAAGCAAGTTCGTTTAGAAGCTAATGTTCACGGAGAACTAACAGCTGAACAAGTACAAGAATTAGGAAACAGAGTAGATACTCGTTGTCCGATTTTAGCATTACTAAGAACTAGTGGGTGTGAAATTATTAGTTCTTGGAGTGTAAATGATTAAGCTTCTTTCGTTGTTCACCTTCCTCTTTCGGGGATCATGAAGCTATGCGAAGTAACCCCTTCGTCTTCGCAAATTAAAATGAAGCCCTGGAATTTATTCCGGGCTTTTTTATCCCAGTTTTATTTCTACTTTTAAAAAAAGGGTTATTTTCGATATTATGAACTACAAAAGCCTTGTTTTCTCTTTTTTATTAATGTTTAGTTTGGCTGGATATGCCACTCAAAACACCAAAGATTCTTTATTAGAATATAGAGAAACTGCAACTATAGACACAGCTATATGGCATACCGATTATTGGATTTGGGATGCCTACTTTAAGAAATATATATCATTTCTATTTATAACATTACAGGTAAACTAGTGTATACACAAAGTGTAAATGCTGGTTTAAATACGCTTGCTATAGATTTACCTATAGGAGTATACGCTTTAGAAGGAAAGAATTCGCAATCATCATTTACAACTAAAGTAATCGTTGAATAAGATTCTAATTTAATTTTATACTAAAGCTCAACGTTTTACGTTGAGCTTTTTTTATTCCTAATTATAGGAGTCTGTTTTTGTTAAAAATTTATAAATGGAATGAAGATATTTTTAAAGAGCCTTTTAGAAACTTTTAATTGTCGATACTTTTGCGGCATGATAAAAAATGGATGTATACTAATTCTTTTATTCTGTTCAGTTAATCTTTTCTCTCAAGAAAAATACACCCTAAGTGGTACTGTTAAGGATTTAAGTGATGGAGAAGATTTAATTGGACTTACTATTTTCGTAAAAGAGCTGCCTGGAACAGGAACAGTGAGTAATGTTTATGGTTTTTATTCTTTAACCCTACCTAAAGGAGAGTACACCATCCAATACAGTTTTGTAGGTTATAAAACTCAAGAGTATAAAATTAAATTTGATCAGAACATTAAAAAGAATATCGAGTTAGGATCTGATGCCAATGAGTTAGAAGTGTTTGAGGTTACTGCAGAAAAAGAGGATGAAAACATTCGTTCAACAGAAATGAGTGTAGCTAAAATTAATATGAAAGAAATAGAAAGTATTCCAGTACTTTTTGGAGAAAGAGATGTTTTGAAAACAATACAGTTAATGCCAGGGGTAGCTACGGGCGGAGAAGGAACGGCAGGTTTTTTTGTGCGTGGAGGAAGTCCAGATCAAAACCTTATCTTACTGGATGAAGCTCCTGTATACAATGCTTCTCATTTATTAGGATTTTTCTCTGTATTTAATTCTGATGCCATTAAAGATGTAAAGTTATACAAGGGAGGAATGCCAGCTGAATTCGGTGGTAGATTATCTTCTGTAATGGATATTAAGATGAAAGATGGAAACTCTAAAAAGTTATCGGCCTCAGGAGGAATAGGGTTGATTTCATCTAAATTAACTTTAGAAGGACCAATTGTTAAGGATAAGGGGTCTTTTATGATTTCAGGAAGAAGAACATATTTAGATGTGTTTTTAGCCTTTTCAAGTGATGAAACTACCAAGAATGCCTCATTGTATTTTTATGATTTAAATTTAAAAGCAAACTATCGTTTAGGTAAAAAGGATAGGGTATTTCTTTCAGGTTATTTTGGTAAGGATGTTTTGGCCATTAAAGACAGGTTCGGTTTTAATTGGGGGAACTCCACTGCTACATTAAGATGGAACCATTTGTTTAATGATAAGCTGTTTAGTAATACCTCTTTTATTTATAGTAATTACAATTATAATATTTCAATTGAATCTGCTGAATTCGAAATAGCCTCTAAAATTCAAGATTTAACGTTAAAAGAAGACTTGGATTTCTATTTAAACGATAAAAATAAAATCAAATTTGGAGGAAGTGTAGTATACCACACCTTTGCTCCAGGAGAGTTTTCTTCGACAGGAGATATGGAGAATATAAACAACCTTCAAATCGAAAACAGGTATTCTTTTGAAAGCGGTTTGTATGTTTCTAATGAGCAAAAATTGACGGATATGCTATCGGTAACTTATGGGTTGAGGTATTCTAACTTTACTCAGGTTGGTCCTGGTGAAATTTATACCTATGATGTTGATGGAAATATTACTGATACGAGTAACTATGACAATTGGGAAACTGTTTCATCATACGATGGTTTAGAACCTCGAATAGCAGCGAAGTATCAATTGAATGAATTTAGTTCTTTAAAAGCTTCGTATGGAAGAAGCAATCAATATTTACACTTGCTTTCGAATTCATCTAGCGGAAGCCCTACAGATGCATGGATGCCGAGTAGCAATAATATCAAACCTGAAGTTGCAGACCAAGTTGCGCTGGGCTATTTTAAAAATTTCAAAAACAATACGTACGAGTTTTCTACAGAAGTTTATTATAAAACTTTAGACAATACAATTGATTATAGAAATGGGGCAGAAATATCATTAAATCCTACGGTAGAAGGAGAGCTTTTGTATGGCGAAGGAAGAGCTTATGGTTTAGAATTTTTTCTAAAAAAGAGAAAGGGAAAATTTACGGGATGGGTAAGCTATACTCTAGCTAAAAGTGAAAATAGGTTTGATGGCCTTAATGATAAACAGTGGTTTTCTGCAAAACAAGATAGAACTCATGATTTATCTCTTGTAGGAATGTATAACCTTAGCGATAGAGTTAAATTGTCATCAACATTTGTATACTATACTGGTAATGCAGTAACATTTCCAACAGGGAAATATGAGATAGACAATCAAACGATTAATTTATATTCTGATAGAAATGGATCGAGAATGCCAGATTATCATCGATTGGATATCGGATTAACTTGGGATGGTAAAAAATATAAAGAGAAACTAAATCCAACTACTGGAGAGTTAGAAAAAGTTAAAAAGAAAATGGAATCTAGCTGGAACTTCTCAATTTACAATGTATACGGTAGAGAGAATGCGTATTCAATTTCTTTTCAAGAGAATGCGGATGACCCTACAAAAACAGAGATTATTCAGTTGTCATTGTTTAAGATGATACCATCAATAAGTTATAATTTTAAATTTTAGAGATTATGAAAACACTTAGATTATTTGCCGCCATTGCATGTACTGCAATTCTTTTATTCTCTTGTGAGAAAGAAATTGATTTGGATTTGGATGAATCTGAATCTCTTTTTGTTATTGAAGGTATTGTTCACGATAGTTTAGGAGATAACTTTGTTTTGTTGTCTAAAACCAGACCATTTGATAACAATGATCCTATAGAAAAAATAACAAATGCTGTTGTTCAAATTACCGATGGTACAGGAACAGTTTATACCTTATCCGAAGTATCACCAGGATATTATACCAACCCGACATTAAGTGGTGTTTCTGGAAGAACTTATGGGTTGAGTGTAAATATAAATGGAGAAGTAATTACAGCATCTTCTTTTATGCACCCTAGAACAGAAATTGATTCTATTACTTACCAAGAAGATGTTGGTTTTGGACCTGTTGAAGAAGCAGAATACAGAGTGTTTTGTCATTTTACAGATTCTTTAAATTATAGAAATTATTATCGGATGAAGGTATTTTTAGGCCAAGAGCAAAAAGATGGTTTTGTTAATTGGTCGGATGATGCTATTGATGGAGCTTCAACCTTTTTACCAATATTTGAAGTAACTTATCTAGCAGGAGAAACTGCTAGAATACAACTGTTGTCTGTTGATGAAACGAACTTCAGGTATTTTACCGCTGTAAGTTCATCTCAGGGTGGGGATGTACCAGGGAATCCAACAACAAATTTAAGCGGAGATAAAGCAGTGGGTTATTTTGGAGCCTATGCAAAGAGTGAACACTCAATATTAATAACGCCATAATTCGAATACTGTTAAGGGTGGAAGATGGGATTATTTATAATGATTCCTATGTCTTCTGTTGGGCCTTCATTAAAATGAAAGTTTGCTATCGCTCATTTTTTTGCCCTTCTAAATCAATCTTGAGCGAGCTCAATTAATTTTTTAGCACAAAAAAAAGTCGATCAAAAAAGATCGACTTTCATTTTAAGGGTGGAAGATGGGATTCGAACCCACGACTTCCGGCACCACAAACCAGCGCTCTAACCAACTGAGCTACAACCACCATTTAAGGACGGCAAATATAGTTCTTTTTTTCAAAAATTTATAAAGCAACAAAGAAATTTGATAAAAGATTTTTATCAGTTCATTTTATTCAACTCTAATCCACTCTTGTGTTCTAAAAAAGAAACCAATATAGCCTCTCACATTCAATGTGTTTTTATCTTCTAGCCAGATTTTACAGTCGTAAATTTTACCGTTTTCCGGATCTAAAATAGTACCATCTTCAAACTCATCATCATCCTGTTCCAGATCCTTAATTATCTCTAATCCTAAAACGGGTTTATTTTTTCTTGAGTCAGTACACTTTATACATTTCTTATCCCTTTTTGTGGGATCCACTATGCTAAATACCTTTCCGTAATATTTATCACCTTTTTTGTAAATCTCTACTACAGATTTTTCTTTTCCACTTTCATCATCAATAGTTCTCCATTTGCCAGTGATGCTTTGAGCATTTATGCAAAGTATAAAAAGTAATAGTGTAATTGTTAATCCTGTCTTTTTCATGTTTATATTTTTATTGAACACTCTCAATCATTATGCCTAAAATTTCTTGAGCTGCTTTACTAATTTTAGTTCCAGGCCCGAAAACACCTACAGCACCAGATTTAAAGAGGTAGTCATAATCTTGTTGAGGGATAACACCACCAACAATTACCATAATATCTTCTCGTCCTAATTTTTTAAGTTCTGCAATAACATGAGGAACTAATGTTTTATGTCCAGCGGCTAAAGAAGAAACACCTAATATGTGTACGTCATTCTCTACGGCTTGTTTCGCTGCTTCAGCAGGGGTTTGAAATAAGGGGCCAATGTCTACATCAAATCCTAGATCAGCAAAAGAAGTAGCAATAATTTTTGCACCTCTATCATGTCCATCCTGTCCCATTTTGGCCACCATAATACGAGGTTGCCTACCTTCTAATTGGGCAAATTGAGTAGCCAATTCTTTTCCTTTTATAAAATCTACATCTTCCATAGCTTCAGAACTATAAACACCACTTACAGAGCGTATTTGAGCTTGGTATCTTCCAAATACATTTTCCATTGCCTCAGATATTTCACCTAAAGTTGCTCTTTCTCGTGCTGCATCTACTGCAGCCTCTAGTAAGTTGCCATTTTTAGTTTTAGCAATTTCGGTAATATTATTTAAAGCTGCAACAACTTTTTCAGCGTTTCTATCTGCTTTAATTTGATTTAATCGAGCAATTTGACTCTCTCTAACAGCATCGTTATCAACATCTAAAATCTCTAATTGTTCCTCATTATCAACAGTGTATTCGTTAACACCAACAATAATTTCTTTTCCAGAATCAATTTTTGCTTGCTTTCTTGCTGCAGCTTCTTCAATTCTAAGTTTTGGAATTCCTTGTTCAATTGCTTTGGCCATTCCTCCTAACTCTTCAACTTCTTGGATCAATTTCCAAGCGCTTTCAGCAATTTCATGGGTTAGTTTTTCTACATAATAAGAACCTCCCCAAGGATCAACTGTTCTTGTAATTTCTGTTTCTTCTTGAATGTATTTTTGTGTATCACGAGCAATCTTCGCAGAGAAATCAGTAGGTAACGCAATCGCTTCATCTAGTGCATTGGTGTGCAATGATTGAGTTCCGCCTAGAGTTGCAGCCATTGCTTCTATGGTTGTTCTAGCAACATTATTATAAGGATCTTGTTCTGTTAAACTCCAACCAGAAGTTTGTGAATGTGTTCTTAACGCTAACGATTTAGGGTTTTTAGGATTGAATTGTTGTACAATTTTTGCCCATAACATTCTTCCCGCTCTCATTTTTGCAATCTCCATAAAATGGTTCATTCCAATACCCCAGAAAAATGAAAGACGCGGAGCAAAAGTATCAATGTCCATTCCTGATGCAATACCCGTTCTAATGTATTCTAAACCATCAGCCAAGGTATAAGCCAACTCAATGTCGTTTGTTCCTCCAGCTTCTTGTATGTGATAACCCGAAATACTAATAGAGTTGTATTTAGGCATGTTTTTAGAAGTGTATTTAAAGATATCAGCAATAATTTGCATGGATGCTTGTGGAGGATAGATGTAAGTGTTTCTTACCATAAACTCCTTTAGGATATCGTTTTGAATTGTTCCAGCTAGTAATTCAGGTTTTACGCCTTGTTCTTCGGCAGCAACAATGTAAAATGCCAGAATCGGAATTACAGCACCATTCATGGTCATGGAAACCGACATTTTATCTAAAGGTATTTGATCGAAAAGGATTTTCATGTCCTCAACAGAATCAATAGCAACACCGGCTTTCCCTACATCACCAACAACACGTTCGTGATCAGAATCATAACCTCTATGAGTAGCTAAATCAAAAGCAACAGAAAGTCCTTTTTGTCCGGCAGCTAAATTTCTACGGTAAAATGCGTTAGACTCTTCAGCAGTACTAAAACCGGCATATTGACGGATGGTCCATGGACGCATAACATACATAGTAGAGTAGGGACCACGTAAATTTGGTGCAATTCCAGCAGCAAATTTTAAATGCTCTAGCCCTTCAATATCCTTTTTAGAATAGGAATTTTTAATTGTTATTCTTTCAGCTGTTAACCATTCTTTACCCTCTGAGTTATCAGTTTGTTGAGCATTGGTTTTCTTAAAATCTATAGTTGAAAAATCTGGTTTCATTATATTTTTAGAGATTTTAGCCAAGTAATGGCTGCGTTTTCAGTTTTAAACATTTTTATAGGAATCTTCGGTCTATTCATGTATATCATAGCATGGGTAACGAACCGAGTCAATGCAGAATTTTCTTTCATTGCATTGGCAATGGCAAAATGATGCAATGTATCCGTTACAAAAACTCGCTCTTCAGCTCCTAATCTGGTCATATTGGTATTGTCAAAATAGAAAAGGTGCGGAGTTCCTTGCGTAATTTTCATGAAAATAGCATACATTTCTTTCGCTTCATCCATATTACACGTTTTAATATGGTCGTAAGATTTGTAGGTTAGGATTTTATCACTTCTCAATGAAATAATTCCTGTACTACAGTGCTCTTCTTGTATGATATCTATTTTGTTATTCATTTAGATTTTAGCCAAGCAATGGCATCTTCTTTTTTCTTAAACATCTTAACCGGAACTATTGGTTTGTACAAGTGGTTATATGAATGAACTAAAAACCTTATAAGAGCAGAATTCTCTACCATTGCGAAAGCGGTAGCAAATTCATGAGTATGTTTATTTACAAATTCTTTTTCTTTAGATCCAATGCCACTATTTATTTTGGAATTGTCACAAAGGTATAATCTAGGAGTACCGTTGGTAATAGTTTTAAATTCAGTTATCATTACCTTTAAAATATCTAAAGTATATACTTCTAACTTTTCATTAGGATCAAAGGTTAGGATATTATCAGAACGGAGTTCGATAACCCCAAAATCTAATTCTACAGACTTTAATATTTCAACTGGTTTTTCCATTATTTGGTGTAGGCTAAAAACCCACCTTTACTTTCAATATTTTGAAACAATGCCCATGCTTTACTCGCAATTTCTTGGGTTAATTCTTCTATATAATACGAACCATCCGCAGGATTGTTCACTTTATCAAAAAAAGCTTCTTCTTTTAGAATGTGCTGAATGTTTCTAGCAATTCTATTGGAGAACTCAATTTTAGAATCAGAGCTGTCATGCGGTAAAACAGTTAAGCTGTCGCAGCCACCAACAATGGCAGACATGGCTTTAGTTGTGTTTCTTAGAATATCATAATTATTGCCTTCAGAAGTTTCTTTAGCGATACTTGTTTCTGAATGAATTGTCATTCCAGAATTGATCACACTATAGTTTTCCAATATAGTATTCCATAATGTTCGAGCTGCTCTGATTTTTGCTATTTCAAAGAAATAATTTGTTCCAATATGTAATTTAAATTGCATCTTATTTGCAATTAATTCGGCTTTAATTCCTTTGTCAGTAAGTAAATTGAGGTATTCAACTCCTTTGGATAGTACTAAAGCAATTTCTTCAATAATGGAAGAATCACTTTTAGAAGTAACAGAAATCGTTTTTACTGCAGATGTTGCCGATGTTAGTTCTGCTAAAGCATCAATGTCATCAGTGTGAAAATTGTTATCCAATACATCATAACTAAAACTACCTTCATTAAGATCAATAAATTGACTCGTTAATTTAGGATTAGAATTGTAAAAATGTATTTCAATTATAGCTGTTTGAATATCTTTTAATAGGATATCCATATCTTCTTGAGAAGTAATGTTTCCAATAAAAAGGATCGCATTTGCACCTCCTTTTAAAGCTGTAAGCGCATTCTTATTGGCCAATTCAAAAGAAGAGATGACGATTGTTTCTCTAATTTTCCAACCATTAGATGCAGTTGGTGAAGGGATAAGGTTCTCAGGAACGGCATTGTAAAATGGTTGAACGTCAATTCCTTCTTCAGATTTCCAAACTAAAGTATCGGTATACTCTTTTCCTTTTAAATCAACGATAATTTTTTCTAGCCAATCTTGATGACTTACTTTATCAAATGTTTCAAATAATCCCATTGTAGTTCTAATTTACAGCGGTAAAGATAGAAAATTTAATGGTTTTAATTCGCTGTTTTGAGCGTGCAAAACAGCAATTATTTATTTGTTGGTAAAGACAAAAACTTCTTCATTTTGTTTTTTCATGAAGTAGTTTTCTCGAGCAAACTTTTCTAGTGTTGCTGGGTTTTCAGTTAAGTCATATAATTCTTTACTGGTTTTCTCAATCGCTTTTTCAAAATACTCTTTTTCTCCTTTTAATACATTAAGATCAGAGTGATAGGAGTATTGTATTAGGATGTTGTTTTGATCAATAAAAGCAACCCAAATAATAAAAGCCAACATGCTTAAAGCATATCTGTTTTTTAACCAGTTTGGAATTTTATTCAACATAAAGTAAAAGTAATTGATCTTTTTGGCGAACAACCTTTAATTAAAATGAACTAATTAACATTTTATTGTTCATTTGGTATGTTTACTTTTGTCTCAAATTTATTAGATATGATACAACGAATTCAGACCGTATTTTTAGCATTGGTAATCTTATTAGGGGTTGCAGCTTCTTTCTTACAAATAATGAGTTTTACAGATGGGGACATTACTTATATAATGAACTTATATAAAACAGTATCAGCATCAGACCCTACAAGTATTTTAACCAAAAATATGGGTGTTGGGGCAATGCAAGGTATTGTTCAATTGGCAGCTTTAGCTGCTATTTTCTTATTTAAAAACAGGTCGTTACAAATTAAAATTGGAAAGTTGATTATCTTATTAATTGCTTTTCAAATAGCTGCAGTAGTTATGTATAGTGACACTGTTAAGTCTGCTATGGGAAAACCAGTAGAAGATATTGTAGTGAGTTTTGATATGGGAGCAATTTTACCCGTGTTGTCTTTAATCTTTGCTTATTTAGCTGTTCACTTTATCAAAAAAGATGACAAGCTGGTAAGGTCGGCAGATAGATTGAGATAATCTTGAGTGAAAAGTCACAAGTGAAAAGTGATCAGGAATTAGTTTTTTTGACTACTGACTACTGACTACTGACTACTGACTACTGACTACTGACTACTGACTACTGACTACTGACTACTGACTACTGACTACTGACTACTG
>CAJQOH010000069.1 GCA_905479915.1 uncultured Flavobacteriales bacterium | reverse complement strand
AATAGTTCATGAGAAAGCGTTTGTACGTTTTTACTTTCTGCTTCAGCTTTTAAACGAAGAAATTCTTTCTCTTTTTCTGTTAATTTTAATTGCGTATTTAACCTAACCTTTTCTGTTTCTAGCAATTGTCTTTTTACAATGTTTTTCTTTCTTCTAAGGCTGAAATATATTATTAAAAATAGGATTGTTAACACAGATCCAATGGCTGTAGCGTAAATAATAATTCGTTGTTTTTCTTGTTCTTCTTTCTCTCTGGCTAATTGTTTTTCATGGTCTTTGTTATCCAATGCTTTTTGTTTTTCATATTTATATTTTGCTTTTTGGTTTGCAATAGCTTTTATGCTTTCTTCACTTGCCAGGCTATCACGCATCTTAATTTGAAGATTACGCATTTCTAAAGCTTTTTGGAAGTTTCCTTGCTTGGAGTATATTTTGGAAAGTAAGCCAGAAGCATCTTTAATGTTTTTAGGATACCCGATTTCCTTAGAAAGGGATAAACTCTTTGTTGCTAATGCCAAAGCTCCTTCTGGACCAGTCAGCTTACCCTTCTCAAGAGCTATTTGAGCAATGTAGTTGTTTACTCTAGACATTCCTTTTTTGTTCCCAAGTTCTGCACTTATTTTTATGCTCTTCTCATAATAATCTAATGCTAATGCAATATCACCTAAATGGTTATAACTACTACCTATGTTCGAATATGCGAGAGCCATTTCTCTTTTGTCTCCTATTTCTTCTGCAATCTTTAAGCTCTTTTGGTAATACAATACCGCTAACTTTCTATTATCTTGGTTGCGATGAATAACACCAATACCGTTGTACGAGACTGCCATAGATCTTTTGTCGCCAATTTCTTTAAGAATATTTAAGCTCTTACCATAGTACTCTAAAGCCAATGTAAAGTTGTTTTTTTCATACATAGTTAAAGCAAGGTTGTGATAACAAACAGCTATTCCTTTTTTGTTTCCTATCTCTTCTTGAATGTGTAAACTCTTTTTATAATACTTTAGAGCTAAATTGATATTTCCTAGATCGTTATGAATAGAACCAATGTTGTTGGAAGTGTTAGCTATTCCTTTTTTGTTTCCAATTTCTTGGTAGATCTTCAAGCTCTTTTCATATTGTGCTAATGCCGATACAGGGTTACCTTTATTATCATGAATAATACCAATGTTGTTTATTGCTGCAGCTAAAGCTTTTTTAAGTGCCAAAGCCTCTTGGTTAGGTGGGTTGGCAGCAATAGCATCTTTTATTAAGGTTAATTGTAAGTGTTGGTATTTTTCCCAATCTTTATGCACCATTTTTTCGCAAATCTCTTTAAAAGCATTTATCTTACTCGTATCATTTATTGCTTTATGAAATAGTTCTAAACTCGATTTGATTAACTTTTGATCATCTTCTCCTAATGCATCTAAATCTAAGCTATCTACTAAGTAGTAGCTTTTATCAGCATAGTTTTGGGTAAGTCCATTAAAGGAAACTAAAAGAAATAATATATATATGAGTTTTTTAATAGTTAGGGTTTTTATGATTAACGAAATTACTAATTACTAATTACTAATTACTCAAAAGACGATTTTTAGTATTATACAACAAAACAGGGAATAAGCGGATAGTGTTTGCCAACGCTATTCTATGTTACGTTTTAATGTAATATAAAATGTTGTTAAACGAAATTACCCTTTTTTAAGGAGGAAGTCAAGTTGGTAAATTATTTTCATCTAGGTTATGTAGCTAGAATGGAACACAAAAAAAAAGCGCTTCACAATGTGAAGCGCTTTTTTTGTAGTGTATTTTGCAAGTTGATTATAAGTTTTTCAACTGACTTCCATCGTTCATAAATGCAGGAATACCTGTTACATCCATTCCTGTAATTAATAAATGAATATCGTGTGTTCCTTCATAGGTAACAACAGATTCTAAATTAGCCATGTGTCTCATGATTGGGTACTCACCAGTAATTCCCATTCCACCATGCATTTGTCTTGCTTCTCTAGCTATTTTTAAAGCCATGTCTACATTGTTACGTTTTGCCATAGAAATTTGAGCTGAAGTAGCTCTCCCTTCTTCACGTAAAACACCTAAACGCCATGTTAATAATTGGGCTTTAGTAATTTCTGTAATCATTTCGGCTAATTTCTTTTGTGTTAACTGAAAAGAAGCTACAGGAACTCCAAATTGAATTCTTTCTTTCGTATATCTTAAGGCAGAATCGTAACAATCCATTGCAGCACCAATTGCTCCCCAAGCAATACCAAAACGAGCAGAATCTAAACATCCAAGAGGCGCTCCTAATCCTGATTTTCCAGGTAATAAGTTTTCTTTAGGAACTTTCACATTGTCAAAAACAAGTTCTCCGGTAATTGAAGCTCTTAAAGACCATTTGTCGTGAGTTTCTGGAGTAGTAAACCCTTCCATTCCTCTTTCAACTAATAGTCCGTGAATTCTTCCTTCTTCATTCTTAGCCCAAACAACTGCAACATCTGCAATAGGAGCATTAGTAATCCACATTTTTGCACCATTTAACAAGTAATGGTCTCCCATGTCTTTGAAATTCGTAATCATGCCACTTGGATTTGATCCATGATCTGGTTCAGTTAGACCGAAACATCCCATAAACTCTCCAGTAGCTAATTTAGGTAGCCATTTTTGTTTTTGTTCTTCACTTCCGTATTTCCAAATAGGGTACATTACTAAAGAACTTTGAACTGAAGATGTAGATCTTAAACCAGAGTCACATCTTTCTAATTCTTGCATAATTAAACCATAAGAAATTTGATCTAAACCAGGCCCTCCATATTCGGCAGGGATATAAGGTCCAAAACCACCAACCTCTCCTAATCCAGGAATAATTTGAGAAGGGAATTCTGCTTTTTGAGCGTATTCTTCAATGATAGGAGAAACTTCAGCTTTTACCCAAGCTCTAACCGTATCACGTATTAATTTATGTTCGTCTGTTAAAAGGTCATCTAATTGATAATAATCAGGTGCTTCAAATCTATCGTCAGCCATTTTGTGTAGTTAAAAAATTAGAATGCAAAAATATATATTATTGCTTAAGTTTGAAATAATTAAACAATCAATTAAAAATTGTTGATAATTTAACAGTTATGAAGCAAAAGTTTGATTTAAAAAAACCGGGCAGCAATTGGTTTTTCAATATTAGAAAGATTAATACTTCTTATCAAGATTATGATGAGACTTTTCCTCATCAACATAATTTTTATCAATTTTTGTTTTTTGAATCTGGTTCTGGTAAACATACGATTGATGGTAAGGAATATGAGGTGAAATCAAAAACAATTCATTTTATTTCACCTAATCATATACACCATTTAAAACTTAAACCAAATGCCAAAGGTTTTGTTTGCATGTTTAAAGAAGAGCTTTTTTTTGTTCATAATGAGAGTAGTAAGTTTATAGAAGATATTGAGCTTTTTTCAAACTGGAATGAAAATCCAATAATTGATCTTTTAGATGAAGATTTTAAAGAACTAACAGCACTTTTGCTTTCCATAAATAAAGATTTTTTGGGAGAAAAGATGAAGAAAAATGAAATTCTTTTAATGGGCTTGAAAATGTTTTTAATGAAAGCCTCTCGAATAAATGGAGGTTTAGGAAATGTTAATCTTGATAAAAAGAAAAGAATCATTACTCGTTTTTTGAATATGGTAGATCAAAATTGTAATAAGAATATTCCTGTCAGTTATTATTCTAAGGAATTGAATATAACATCTACCTATTTGAATAGAGTAGTTAATGATGTCTATGATAAAAGTGTGAGTGATTTTATTAATGAGAGAATTATTTTAGAAGCAAAAAGAATAATTAGGCTTTCATCTAAATCAATAAAAGAAATTTCATTTGAATTAGGGTTTGAGGACCCTTCCTATTTTGCAAGATTTTTCAAGAAACATGTTGCTTTAACCCCTGGTCAGTACCGAAAAAAGATAGCTACTCATATAGAATCCTAATTTTGGTTCGATTTGTCCTAGTTTTAACTATTTTTTCTTAGTAGATTTGATAAAAAATAACTTAAAACTAATTACTATGATAAAAAATATACTCTCTACAATTACTTTGACCGCTTTTTTTGCACTAGCTATAGTTGCTGTTTCAACAATTAGTGATCAAGGAGTTCACTCTGTTTATGCACACTCTGCTGGGTCTCAAGGTCAGAGAACAAATTCTCCAGGCGATATTGCTGGAATCCCTTCAGGTACTGCAAATTGTACGAATTGTCATACAGGTTCTGCATTGAATTCTGGTAATGCATCGGTAAGTATAACTGCTCCAGGATTATCTTCAGGATATGTTGCTGGTTCAACGTATACAATTACAACAACAATTTCTGAATCAGGAATCAATAAGTTTGGTTTTGAAGCTACAGTAGAAAAAGATTCGGATAACTCTAAGATTGGTACATTGGTATTAACTGATGCTACTAATACAAAGTTTACGAATTCTAATAATGCTGTTACTCACACTGGAGCTGGAACAACGCCTACAGGAACGAATACTACTTCATGGTCTTTTGATTGGACTGCTCCAGTTTCTGGATCTGGTAGTGTAACGTTTTATTCGGCCTTTAATTCAGCTGATGGTAGTGGTTCAGGTGGAGATAAGATTTATACAGCAACTCCTTTAAGTGTATCTGAAGCTAGTGTTGGTGTTAATGATGTAGTAGATAATTCAAAAAATACTATATTCCCTAATCCTGCAAACAATTACTTTGAAATAACATCAGATGAGCAAATTGAAAAGGTTTCTATCTTTGATTTAAATGGAAAAATGATGGTATCTAATGCTTACCCTAATGGTAGAATAAATACGGAATCATTATCTTCAGGAGTTTATTTAGTTCAGGTATTTACAGCTAATAATGTTTCTACTCAAAAACTAACAATTAAATAATTTATCCATGTATAAGATTTTAAAGACTTTTCTACTTGGTGCATTGGTTTCAGTATTTTATGCTTGTTCATATAATACTGAGGAGTTGCCTGCTCCAGAAGATGTTGTAGTTGATCCTAATGCGCCCTCAATTACTTACACGAGTCATGCTAAAGTTATTTTAGATGCACAGTGTGTAGGTTGTCATTCTTCAGGAGGGACAGGTCAATTACCATTTTTAGATACGTATTCTTCAGCTCAGACACAGTCGGGAAGAATAGAGGCTAGAGGGATTAACGAATCTCCATCTGTTATGCCTCCAGCTGGAAGTATGAGTCAAGCTATGAAGGATACTTTGCAATTGTGGATAAACCAAGGAGCTCTTCAATAAATTTATTATTTTAATTAAAACTTAGATCATGAAAAATCTTACTTTTTTAATTCTTTTTCTTTCATCAATTGTTGGATATTCTCAAGGTTTATATAAAGCTACAGATGGTGAAATTGCTTTTTTCTCAGAAACAGCAATGGAAAATATAGATGCGGTTAATAAAGATGTTAAAGCACTTATTAATTCTAAATCAGGCGAAGTTGCTTTTATTGTAGCTAATGTTGGTTTTCATTTTGAGAAGCCTTTAATGGAAGAGCACTTTAATGAAAATTACATGGAGAGTGATAAATACAAAACTTCTGTATTTAAAGCAAAAATTATAGGTGATGTTAATTATGGTAAGGATGGGAAATATCCTGTAAAAGTTAAAGGAACCTTAAATATGCATGGTGTAGAGCAAGAAAGAGAGATTGATGGCGAACTTAGCATTAAAGATGGAAAGATCAATGTAAGCTCTGAGTTTAAGGTGAACTTAAAGGATCATAAAATTAAAATACCAAAATTGGTAGTCAAAAATATTGCGGAGACCGTAAAAGTAACCGTTAATATTAATTTTGAACTTAAAAAATAATAGCGTAGATGAATAAGTTTTTAGCAATACTACTGTCTTTTGGATGTTTCTCTGTAGTGAGCGCACAGGATGATTTAATGAATATGTTAGAAGAGGAAGTTGCTGCAGAAAGCACTCCTGAAAAAGTATTGGCGACCTTTAAAGGGACTAAGTTGATAAATGCGCAAACAATACAAACGACTAAAAAGAGAACATTAGAGTTTAACATTGCTCACCGTTTTGGTGATATGGATATCTTTAATAAACAAGGAACCAATACTGGTGGGCATACGCTTTACGGATTAGAAAATGCTTCGAATATTAGGTTTTCTTTTGATTACGGTATAACTGATAAGTGGAGTGCTGGTTGGGGAAGAAGTAAGATGAATGAGCATATAGATATACATTCAAAATTTCGTTTTTTAGAACAAAAAACAGGAGGAATACCTATTTCTATGGCTTATTATATTAGTGCAGCAGGAACAGCAGCAACTAGAGATAGTGCTGCAAGTGGTTTTGTGAATAGATTATCTTATTCACATCAATTAATTATAGCAAGTAAACTATCTAGAGGTATTTCATTAGAATTATTACCAACGTTGGTTCATAGAAACTATGTGGATCAAACTGTTCTACATCCTGAAAATGGTTCAGTAGATGAAAGCGATATATTTGCTATAGGATTTGCCGGAAGATTTAAGATTACAAAGAGAATGGCTTTTGTTGTAGATTATTTTTATACTTTCTCTGAATTTAGAGATGCAGATAATGGTTTCTATGATGCATTAGGTGTTGGAGTAGAAATTGAAACAGGTGGACATGTTTTCCATATCAATGTAACCAATTCTGCTGGATTAATTGAGAATGATATCATACCTTCAACAACTAGTGATTGGGGAAATGGACAGTATAAGTTAGGATTTAACATTTCAAGAGTATTTAGCTTTTAGATTCCTGTTTTAATCAATTTATCATTTCTTTCACTATTCTTTTTTACATACTTTTAGCATGAAATGTTGCTCAATTATTTTGAGCATACTATAAATGACTAACGAGTGAATAGGAAAAAATTTATTTCAGCTTCATTATTAGCTAGTGCAGCTGCTTTCTTAGGGAATAAAATATCTTTTGGAGAAAATTCAAAACAAAAAAAAACAATTCAGCCTGTTTCTGATAAAAAGTTAATACCTGGAAAACATAAGGATTTAACTATTCTTAATCCTAAACCATGGAATGCTGAAACCCCTCCTCATCTATTAGATGATAAAATAACTCCGGCAAATAAATTATTTGTAAGAAATAATGGAAGAATTCCAGAAGATATTGATGTTAGTAAATGGACATTAACAGTAGGGGGTGAATCAGTTAATTCTGAAAAAACATATACACTTGCAGAATTAAAATCAAAGTTTAAACAGTATACGTATCAATTGACTTTAGAATGTGGAGGTAATGGTCGAAGAGAATTTAGCCCCCCAGCAAAAGGAAATCAGTGGGATTTAGGAGCAGTTGGTTGTCCAGAATGGACAGGTGTAAGATTAAAAGATGTGTTAGAGGATGTTGGAATAAAGTCAGATGCAGTTTATGTTGGTTATTATGGGGAAGATGTTCATTTGTCTGGTGATACAGAAAAAGTGGTTATTTCAAGAGGAGTTCCTATAAAAAAAGCATTAGAAGATGAGGCATTAATTGCTTGGTCAATTAATGGAGAAGATTTACCAGTTATGAATGGCTATCCTTTAAGATTGGTTTTTGGTGGATGGCCAGGCTCTACTTCTGGAAAATGGTTAAGTAAGCTTGTAGTTAGAAATCAAGTTCATGATGGACCTAAAATGGGAGGGATGTCTTATCGTATTCCTAAATATCCTGTGGCACCAGGAACAAAAGTTCCTGAAGAGGACATGAAGATTATTGAAGAGATGCCTGTAAAGTCTTTAATTACCCATCCTAAAACAGGAGCTATGGTTAGTGGTTCTAAGTCATTTGAAGTGAGAGGACATGCTTGGTCTGGAGACCGATCAATTAATTCAGTTCATGTTTCTTTAGATTATGGAGCAACTTGGAAGTTATGTGAAGTGTCAAAAGCAGTTAATAAAAATGCTTGGCAACATTTTAAAATAAACCTATCCCTTCCTCAAAAAGGATACTATGAAATTTGGGCAAGAGCAACAGATAGTAATGGTGAAATGCAACCTATGGTTATTCCTAATTGGAATCCAAAAGGGTATTTAAATAATGCATGCCATAGAATAGCAGTTAAACGAGTTTAGGATGAGTTTAGATAGAGAAGATATCTTAAATCATGTTGATGGTGTTGTAAGAATAATTAAGCTTGTTTTTGCTGTTGTATTACTTTCTCCATTTATATTTTATCTTTTAACTAAAGTAGATTTTGAGCATAGTGAAGAAGTGGTTGAGGTAGTTGAAACGCCTTTAATTGAAAATGGAATCGATTTAGCAAGTGGGTTAATTGTAGATGATAATTATGAACTTGTAAATGGAACGTGTTCTGCTTGTCATTCCATTGATTTAGTAACACAAAATAGAGCCACAAGAGAGGGTTGGAAAGATTTAATAGTTTGGATGCAGCAGACACAAAAGCTGTGGGATTTAGGAGATAATGAGGCATTAATATTAGATTATTTAGAAAAGAATTATGCTCCAAAACAACAAGGGAGAAGAGCTCCTTTAAAAGATATTGAATGGTATGAACTTTAGAAATGTGATTAAATATTATACGATTTTCGTTTTATTGACCTTGCTCATAGGGAGCAATGTTTTAGCAGAAAATAATCATCTGATATCTGTTCAGGATATGGGCGTTGTATTGGACAAAGATTCTAATGTTGTTATTATTGATATTCGAAAAACTGAAGAATACAATAAAGGTCATTTAGAAGGAGCTGTAAATGTTTGGAGGTCAGATTATGTAGACACCTCTTTTTCTTATGGAGGTATGATGCCAAAAAGAAAAGAATTTGAGATGGTTCTTTCTAGGTTAGGTGTAAACTCAGCTGATAAAATATTATTGTATGATAGTAGAGGTGGTTGTGAAGCAGCTCGTTTTTGGTGGATATTAAAGGTGTATGGACATGCTAATGTTTCAATTATTAACGGAGGTTATGATGTTTTACTAGAAAGTGATTTTCAGCTCAATAATTCTCAAACGGTTATAATTCCTTCAGAATATATGTTTCCAGCGGAGCAAGATTTATCACTCTATGCTTCTTTAGCTGATGTTAAAAATGCGTTGGGGGATACAAATACTGTTTTATTAGATACTAGAACTTTGGAAGAATATATTGGTGAAAAACAAAAGAAAGGTGCTTTTAGATCAGGTAGAATTCCGGGAAGTATATTAAATGATTGGACAAATAGTATCAAGTACAATGAGGGTAAATTAGTAAAGTCTATAAAGGATTTGTCTTATGATTTCAATCAACTTGGTGTTACTAAAGATAAAAACGTGATTGTTTATTGTCAATCAGGAGTGAGATCAGCACATACTACTTTTGTGTTGACGGAACTATTAGGATATGAAAATGTTAAGAATTATGATGGCTCATGGATAGAGTGGAGTTACCATAAAGAGCTGCCAATAGATTTTGGAATTCAAGGTGATGAGCTAGCATTGACAAAAAATGAAACCGTTAATTATGGGGACATTTTTGTTAATTCATTTAGTGGTTATGGTAGCTATGTTTGGTCTGAGATTACTTTTCAGGCAAGGCCTTGGTATCAGAATTATTTTTGGTTATTAATAATATTGTCTCTAGTAGTGTGGCTCTTAGAAATTCTTTTTCCTTGGAGGAAAGATCAACCGATAATTAGAACTGATTTTTGGATAGATGCCTTTTACATGTTTTTCAATTTTTTCATTTTTAACTTAGTTATATTTATTGCTTTCTGTAACCTGACTTCACAATTTTTTAAAGATCTGTTTGGAGGAGATTTATCTGATTTAGCTTTAATTAATATTCAAGATTATCCAGAATGGATTCAGTTACTTGTCTTTTTTGTAGCTACTGATTTTGTGCAGTGGTTTACTCATGTTTTATTGCATCGTTTTGATTTTCTATGGCGGTTTCATAAAGTTCACCATTCTGTGGAAGAAATGGGATTTGCAGCACATTTACGTTACCATTGGATGGAAAATGTTTTTTATACACCAATGAAATATATCATGGTGATGTTAATTGGAGGATTTCATCCTGAGCAAGCCTTTATAGTTTATTATATTTCTATAGCTATAGGCCATATAAATCATGCAAATGTTGGTTGGAGTTACGGTCCGTTAAAATATGTGATCAACAATCCGAAAATGCACATTTGGCATCATGCACATGATTTGCCAGAAAGTCATGCGAACGGAGCGAATTTTGGAATCTCTCTAAGTCTTTGGGACTACATTTTTATAACCAATTATATTCCTCACTCAGGTAGAGATATTAAGTTAGGGTTTGAAAAGATTGAAGCTTTTCCAAAAACCTTTTTTAAACAACTTTTCTCAGGGTTTAAAAACAAATAGATTATTTATTTGTTCCTGCTAAAATAGAGTTGTATAACTCTTTATCTTTTAAAGTTTTAATGGCTTCATTTAAAATAATATCGTGTTTTAGGGCTGTTTTTATCTGCCCTGTTTGATAATAATATCTGGAAATTATTTCGTTTTCTAGAATTTGTACGATTTCTTCTTTGAATTTATACAAATCTTCTTTTTTACTGTGCGTTAGTTTTGTTTTTAATGCTTCATATTCTGCTTTAGCACCTTCAAAAGAACTTTCTTCTTGAGCAGCTTTCTCTAAGCTTGCAAGTAGTTTTTCACTTTCTGTGGTATATTCATAATCTTTATCCGAAAGAAACTCAACAAAACTATCATATTCAGTATCAGATAATTTGTAATCTTCTACTTTAGCAATGGTTTCGTGTTTTATTCTATAATCAGTAGCAAAATCAAAAAATAAGTTTTTCAATAAAAGGCTTGTAGCGATATCACTTAATAACTTGTTTTTTACTTCAATATCCGGTGCTACACCTTTACCATCAAATACAGATCTTTTGCTGTTTATAGTTTTAAATTCTGTAATTAATGAATCCGGAATTTCATCTGCTTTTCCAGCAGAGTTTTTGTTGGAGTAATCTAATTTCTGAATACATCTACCACTAGGAGTGTAGTATTTAGCAACTGTTACTTTTAATTTAGAATTGTAACTCAAAGGTCTTACCTGTTGTACTAATCCTTTTCCAAAAGATAGAGATCCCATAACAACAGCTCTATCATTATCCTGTAAAGATCCTGATACAATTTCTGATGCTGAAGCAGAGCTTCCATTAATTAAAACAACTACTGGTATTTCGGTATCGATAGGTTCAGAAAGAGCTTTGTAAGATTTGTCCCAGTCTTTAATTTTTCCTTTAGTACTAACAACAGGAGTTCCTTTGTTTACAAAAAAGTTAACAATGTTTACAGATTCTCTTAGAAGACCACCTCCATTACCTCTTAAATCTAGCACGATTTTGTCAGCACCTTTTTCTTTTAAATCCATTAGTGCCGTTTTTACTTCAGAGCTAGCAGATTCTGTGAAACCCGTTAATCGAATATATCCTACACCGTCATCGACAATTCCGGCATAAGGAACATCTTTAATTTTTACTTCTTCTCTAGTAACAGTTTTAGTTAATAATTCTTCTGTTCCAGGTCTTTCAATAATTAATTCTATTGTTGTTCCCGGTTGCCCTAATAAGAATTCTCTAATTTCTGTAGAGTTTTTCCCTTTGGCACTTTTTCCATCAACTTTAATGATTTTATCTCCAGCCATTAATCCTGCTTTATCAGCACCAAAGCCTTCATAAGGTTCAGAGATAATAACATTTTCACCTTTAGTTTGAATAACAGCTCCAATACCCCCGTATTGTCCAGTTGTCATCATTTTGTAATCTTCCATTTTAGATTCTGGAATGTAGTTGGTGTAAGGGTCCAATGATTCAAGCATTGCATCAATCCCTGTTTTCATTAAGTCTCCAGGGTTTGCATCATCAACATAGTATATGTTTAATTCTCTAAAAAGAGTTGCGAAAATGTCAAGGTTTTTAGATACCTCAAAGTAACTTTCAGTAAAACCAACTGTAAAAATGGATGTTATTGCAATTGAAACTATTGCTGCTATTTTAGTGACTCTTTTTTTCATAATACTATTTTAATGTTTGTAGAAATTCTACACTATGCAAAATACGTTAAGAAAACGTTTCAGTTTCAAAATTTAAGAAACTTTATGATTTTATTTTAAACCCTTTTTTATGGAACAGGATCATTTCCGTGTTTTCCCCATGGATGACATGAGAAAATTCGTTTAAGAGAAAGCCATCCACCTTTAATAGGACCATATTTATTTAGCGCTTCGATACTGTATTGAGAACATGTAGGATTGTATCTACAGTTTTGGCCTAAAAGAGGGGAAATGCTCAGCTGGTAAAAACGAATAATTAAAATGAATATTCTATTTGCTAGCCACCTCATTAACTTTGGTTAAACGAGTTAATAGTACTTTTATTTTAGACTCAATTAGAGCGTATGGTAAAATTTCTTTAGCTGAATAGATGAACATTATATTTAGTTCAGCATCTGTTTCTTTTAAATGGACTTTTAGTTTTTGATTGTTTAATCGATAAGCTTCTCTCATCCGCCTTTTAATTAAATTTCTATCTACTGCTAATCTTATGTTTTTCTTTGAAACAGTTACTCCAGTATTGATACAGGCTTCTTTAGGTGTTTGTTTTTTTACATAGATTACTCTAATTGGAAAGGCATTGATTGATTTGCCTTGTTTAAAAAGGTGATCAATTGCTTTTTTGCTTTTTAACTTTTCCTGTTTAGAATATTTGTTGTTTATTATCATAATACGATGTTGCAAATGTAATAGATAAAAAGAGCAATATCATTTTGATGATTTAGTTTGTTACATTTGTTTACCTAAATACATTAGTACTATTTTACAATCTTTAATCGATATAGACATTAATCTTTTCCTGTTTTTAAATGGGATACATTCTCCTTTTTGGGACGTTGTTTTTTATTGGGTAACAGGTAAGACGCTATGGATACCATTGTATATGGGTTTAATCTATTTAATTTATTTAAAGTTTGGTAAACGATTACTTATTGTCGGTCTATTTATTGCGTTATTGATATTGCTTGGAGATAAAATTTCTGTACTGATGTTTAAAGATGTTTTTGAGAGGTTAAGACCCAATCATGAACCTATACTGGTTGGACTTGCTCGATATGTAGATGGTTGTGGAGGAGCTGGTAAATTTGGCTTTGTTTCATCTCATGCAACCAATAGTTTTGCATTAGCGGTTTTCTCAAGTTTACTGTTGAAAAGTAAATTTAAATGGATAACAATTACTATGTTGTTATGGGCAATATTGGTATCGTATAGTAGGGTGTATGTAGGGGTTCATTATCCTGCTGATATAGTGGGGGGAGCAATATTGGGAACAGTTGTAGCATTCTTTGTTTTTAGGCTTATGAAGTTTTTAAATGAAAAATTCAATTTTAAATTGATTGACTTATGATGAATCTGTTGGCTATTTTTATTGGTGGAGGATTGGGCTGCCTTTCAAGGTATGGGGTTTCTAGATTGGTGTTGAAATTAACTTCTACTAATTTCCCTTTAGGCACTTTTATTTCTAATATGCTTAGTTGTATTGTTTTAGCTATTGCTGTGATTTATTTTAGTGGTAAAATATCAGGAAATTTGACGTTAAAACTTTTTTTAATAACTGGTTTTTGTGGAGGATTTAGTACATTTTCTACATTCAGTTTAGAAACGTTTGAATTATTAAAACAAGGTAATTATATAGTGGCTTTATTAAATATAGCAATTAGTGTTTTAGTTGGAGTTTCATTAATATTTTTCATCTTAAAAAGCCAATCATAATGAGAGTGACAGTTTTATTGAGTTTTATTGTTTGTTCATTGTTTGGATTTTCTCAAAAGCAACAACAACCAAAGCTTGTTGTTGGAATAGTTGTAGATCAAATGCGGTATGATTATTTAACTCGTTTTTGGGATAAGTATGGTGAGGGTGGATTTAAAAAACTTGTTAATCAAGGGTTTAATTGCAAGAACGCCAATTATAATTATATGCCAACTTACACTGGGCCTGGTCATGCTTCAATTTATACAGGAACTACCCCGGAAAATCATGGAATTATTTCTAATACTTGGTATGATAAAGTTGCAAATGCAGATACTTATTGTGCAGGAGATTCTAAGGTAAGTACTGTTGGAACAACTACTCATAATGGTGAAATGTCGCCTAAAAAGATGCTAGGTACTACGATAACAGATGAATTAAAATTGGCTACAAACAATAGAGGAAAAGTTATAGGGATCTCAATAAAAGATAGAGGTGCTGTTTTACCTGCAGGACATCAGGCTGATGCAGCTTATTGGTATGATGGAGGTAACGAAGGGAAGTGGATTTCAAGTACATTTTACATGAAAGAACTTCCAGAGTGGCTTCAAAAAGTGAATCAAGAAAATTCTTCCGATAAATATTTAAACCAAAAATGGGAAACGCTTTTGCCTATTTCAGAATATGTAGAAAGTATTGCTGACGATAACTCTTATGAAGGGTTATTTGTTGGTGAGTCTGCTCCAGTTTTCCCCCATGATTTACCTGCTTTAAGGATGAGCAATAACAATTATAATTTAATTAAATCTACTCCTTATGGTAATACTATTTTAAAAGAATTGGCTATAGCAGCAATAAAAGGAGAAAAGTTAGGAGAGGATGAATTTGTAGACTTTTTAGCAGTCAGCTTTTCTTCACCAGATTATATAGGGCATAAATATGGACCTATGTCTGTAGAAATAGAAGATACTTATTTAAGATTGGATAAAGAGTTGGAAGAAATGTTGAATTATTTACAAGATAATTTTGAAAAAGAAGATGTATTGATTTTTTTAACGGCAGATCATGGAGCCGTAAATGTTCCACAATATTTGATGGACAATAATGTGCCTGCAGGATATTTTGATTTGAATAACTTTAAAGTTGAGCTAAATGCTTTTTTGAACAAAGAATACGGTTCTGATAGCTTGGTTGCTAATGTATCCAATTATCAAGTGTTTTTAAATCACGATTATATCAATAAGAAGAAGTTAGATGTTATTACAGTTGAAAATGCTATTGCTCAATTTGGTAGATCTAAAGAAGGTGTTGCAAAGGCTGTTACAGCAACAGATTTAAGAGCAGCTGTATTTACAAGTGGTTCAATAGCAAGTGCTCAAAGAGGATATCATCAGGTAAGATCTGGAGATGTTCTTTTTGTTTTGGAATCAGGTTGGATTCCTGCGGGTTATCTAACAGGAACTACTCATGGATCTCCCTATAGTTATGATACACATGTGCCACTGTTGTGGTATGGGGCTGGTGTGAACACCGGAGAAAGTGATGAGTTTGTGGTGATTCCAGATATAGCAGCTACACTTTCTGCTTTACTTCAGATTCAAGCACCAAGTGCTTGTACTGGTACTCCAATACTAAAAGTAATTAGATGAAAAAAACACTTTTTTTAATTGGTTTAATCTCTGTGTTGTTTTCTTGTTCAGAAGAAAACATAGAAGTTGTGGATGAGGTTGTGAATGTTGAAGATTTTCCTGAGATTGAGTTAGAACATGATCTTAGAGATTATGAAATTGAATTTGCAGATTTTTATTATAAATTTTCAGCAACTATAGAGTCTAGGAATTATGAAATCTTTAATGGTTTTATTCATCAGAACTATGGATGTTATATGATTCAAAATTCTGACAGTATGCCGTCATTTGTAAATGTATATGATGTAGGGGAATTTGTTGCTGAATCAGGATCGAAAAGATTCTTCGATTTATCATTTCAAGAGATTGATCATGTGGTATCTTTTGAAGCCTTGCCAAATGTTTTGTGTGATAAAAATACATTCGATAAAGTTGGGTGTTATGCATCTCCATCAGATCGATTAATTCAGTCTGAAATATGGAAAACTACTCAATTAACTAATGAAGAAATTTTAGATGTTGAAAAACTACTGGCATCTGTAAATATTGCGGTGGTTAATACTTATAATTACAGCTATCATTTTTCTAAGATAGAAGATGAGTGGTATGTTACGTTTATCGATTTAAGGGCTCCCTGCTCAATATAGAATTTAATCAACAAATTGTCGATAAAGTTGTTAATAAATAGACTCTTTTAACCTCTTTAAAGATCAATAAAAAAAGCGCAATTAAGTATATTTGTTTTGCTTCAAAAAAGAGCAAAAATTAATATAGATTATGAGCGAAGAACAAAAGAAAGGTTACTCAGCAGATAGTATTCAGGCGTTAGAAGGAATGGAGCATGTTAGAATGCGTCCTTCTATGTATATTGGAGATGTTGGGGTGAGAGGTTTACACCATTTAGTTTACGAGGTAATAGATAACTCTATTGATGAGGCATTGGCTGGACATTGTGATACAATTAGTGTTTGGATAAATGAAGATAATTCTATTGGAGTAAGAGATAATGGTAGGGGTATTCCTGTTGGAATGCATGAAAAAGAAGGTGTTTCTGCTTTGCAGGTTGTAATGACTAAGATTGGTGCAGGTGGTAAATTTGATAAAGATTCTTACAAGGTTTCAGGTGGATTACACGGTGTTGGAGTTTCTTGTGTGAATGCATTGTCTGAACATTTACATGCAAGGGTTTTTAGAGAAGGTAAAGTTTTTGAACAGGAATATGAAAGAGGTAAAGCGCTTTATCCGGTAAAAGAAACTGGAACTTCAGACGAGATTGGTACTGAAGTAACGTTTAAGCCAGATCACCAAATATTTGATTTTAGAGAGTATAGCTATGAAACATTAGCAAATAGAATGAGAGAGTTATCTTATCTTAACAAAGGAATTAAGATAACAATGACTGATAAGAGGGTGAAAGATGAAGAAACTGGAGAATATAAAGAAGAGGTATTTCATTCTGAAGTTGGGTTAGCTGAATTTGTAAGGTATATTGATGAAACACGTGAGCCATTAATTGGTGACGTTATTAGTATGGAAGGAGAGAAAAATGGTATTCCTGTTGAAGTTGCTATGATTTACAATACTTCTTATTCTGAAAATATTCATGCTTATGTAAATAACATTAATACACATGAAGGAGGGACTCACCTTTCTGGATTTAGAAGGGGTTTAACCAATACACTTAAAAAGTATGCGGAGTCTTCAGGAATGCTATCTAAGTTGAAATTTGAGATATCTGGAGATGATTTTAGAGAAGGATTAACAGCTATTGTATCTGTTAAAGTATCTGAGCCACAATTTGAGGGGCAAACTAAAACAAAATTAGGAAATAGAGAAGTTACAGCTCCTGTTAGTCAGGCAGTAAGTGATATGATGGCTAATTATTTGGAGGAAAATCCAAATGATGCTAAAGCAATTGTTCAAAAAGTAATTTTAGCGGCAACAGCCCGTCATGCAGCTCGTAAGGCTCGTGAAATGGTGCAGCGTAAAAATGTAATGTCTGGTTCAGGTTTACCTGGAAAGCTTTCAGATTGTGCCTCTAAAGACCCAGCAGAATGTGAGATTTATTTGGTTGAGGGAGATTCTGCGGGTGGAACAGCAAAACAAGGAAGAGATCGATTTTTTCAAGCAATTATGCCTTTAAGAGGTAAGATTTTGAATGTTGAAAAAGCGATGCATCATAAGATTTTTGAAAATGAAGAGATTAAAAACATTTATACAGCTTTAGGTGTAAGGGTTGGTACAGAAGAAGATGCAAGAGCATTGAATACTGAAAAGCTTAGATATCACAAGGTGATTATTATGTGTGATGCCGATGTTGATGGATCTCATATTGAAACATTGATTTTAACTTTCTTCTTCCGTCATATGTATGAGTTGGTAGAAAAAGGATATATCTACATAGCAACTCCTCCTCTT
>CAJQOH010000068.1 GCA_905479915.1 uncultured Flavobacteriales bacterium | reverse complement strand
ATGGCGTTGGAATACTACAACAATACATTTGGTGGTGGCAATAAAACCACTTTTGGAATTAGCAGGTAAGTTTTAGTTATTTCAGGTTTGTAGTAACTTGTTCAAATATGAGTAAGTTGAACGCTAGTTTTGGGTTAAATTTTAGTTTAAATGGCAAAACCCAACAACAATTTAGTAACTGGAAATGGTACTTTACCTGCTTCAAAAAACTTAGGGGGAAGTATTACTACACATATTGATAATCCTTTAAAAATTAGTGTTACTGGTGTCAAAACAGTTGGTATTGTCCGTGAAGGAAATTCCATTTTTGCCAATAATGAATTAAGGAGGGTTCAAAGTATTTTCCCCAATGGAGATCTGCTTATAGCAACTCCCTTTAGTATTCAATTAGTAGATGAAGAACTAAAACTCGTAGAGAATGGAAGGTTCAAAGAGATCTCCGTTTTTAACAACAGTGATAATATTACAGGTTCAGTTAATGGCAATCCTTGTCCTCCAAAAATTGGTTTTCGTTGGAAAGAAAAAGACAATGAAGGATTAGATGCCATCTATTTTGACACCAATGGTGCTGACTTCTTAATTTCAACTACCGAATAAGATGGGAGAAATTATTACAGGTATACCACCTACGAACAGTGAATCAGGATTAGACTTCCCTCCTTTTATCATTGATGTAATCAATGCTTCTTTATCTATTAACGAGACAAAAACCATTCGGATATTAGGTAGTTTTTTTCATCCTAATTCCATTGTAGAGCTACCATCTCTTGATATTACACTAAATAGTTTCACTTATATCTCATCAGAAGAAATAGAGGCCAGTGTTACCTCTAGCAATGTAGAAGACTTATTTGATGTCATTGTAAAAAACAATACCTTAACTTCTGGTACTAGTGGTGCTAATGCGATAATGGTTGAATTAGTTACTTGGATAGATTTAACTGATGCGGGTCCTCCTCTACCTAATTTAAGGGCTCGAGATGGGGTCACTGTTATTCGTGATGAGTTTGGTTTATATACTTCTGGTGTAGGAAACTGGGGCAACTGGATAAAGTTTGAGGACTTTATCTGGCAAAGGGGAACTAACCAGACTTTTTCTTTTGTCTTTGTAAAGTATGGGGGTTCTTCTATTATGTTTGGTATTGGTTCTGATAACACCAATGAGGGCTCTAGTGCTCAATATTTTGAGGCTGAAAATGTAATGTACACCTACTCCGACAAGATTGGTCCTTTTTATGGTGGGGGAACGGGTAACAATTGGAGTCAAGATTTTAATACTATATCCATAGCGTACAATACCTACTACAAGGTTGTTTTTAGAAATGATGGTGCTGCTGGTGAAAATATGGAAATTCATCAGGTTACTCAAAGTGATTGGGATACCAACATTGCTACTGTAGCTACGGGTGTTTTTACTGCTAATGGGTCGCAAACCAACTTAATGCCTTTTGGTACTCTTGGTACGGATGCGAATTACAGAATTGTTGCTTTTAAAATTGAAATGAGTTAAGGTAAAAGTTATGGATATGGAAGGAAGGAATATGGAAGCGATTAAAGCACGAATAATAATACTGAAAAACTGGATTGGGAATGTTGATTTAGCGAATGATCCTTTGGCTGGAGTTTCATTAGATCTTTGGAATAAAGAGTTATTAGGCTTAAAACAAGAGCTGAATAAGGGGATTGTTAACGGTTTAATTTCGGGGAGTAAGGCAAATTCTTTTATTGACGATACACAAATTGCTGCGTTGTTTGAACAGTATGCTAGTGCAGTGAGCACATTTGAACGGACGGGTATTGATACACTTTCTGCAAAGCTTCAGGAGGAGATCAATTCTGATGGAACATTTAAAGATTTATTAATCAGTCATATTGACGCTGAAAAAACAACGACTGTTTTTCAAACTATTACAACTGCTTTTAATAATAATTGATGAAATTATTCAATAATATGGTGACTCATTTTGGTTTTGTGGATAAACAAGATTTTATGCATTCTTTTATCCATTTAAAACTTCTGCAAATAACGATACCTGTTGCGGCTATTTCAGCATTCTTTGAACAGTATTTTGGTTTAAAAGCACTCACCATTTTTGCGTTTGTTTTACTACTTACTATTGAACTGCTTTCTGGATTTTGGGCTTCTAAGATCAAACATGGAACATTAGCAATCGCTTCTAATCCGCTCAAACGGTTTGGGTTTAAGTTACTGGCTTGGTTAATCATGATCTTTATTCTCAATTCTTTTAAATTACAATGGGAGGATACTAATCTAGTGATCTACACGGCTTTTGATTGGTTGTATAGTTTAATGATTATCTACATCTCTTTTGAATACCTCATATCAGTTATTGAAAACATTGAGGTAATTTCTGGAAAGTCAGATAAAACATTGGTACAGGCATTAAGAAAAAAATTACGTTTTCTCCTTGGTTTAGGGGAGGCAACTAAAACAAATGATTATGAATAAATATTTATGGATTTTAGATGCTGGTCATGGCATCAACACAAAGGGTAAACGTTCTCCAGTATGGAAGGATGGTTCTCAATTGTTTGAATGGGAGTTTAATCGGGCCATTGTAGAACGTATTGCTAGTAAATGTAATCAGTTGGGTATTCATCATCATATTTTGGTTCCAGAGGATAATGATGTGCCTTTATCTGAGCGTTGTAATCGTGCCAATCAATTGAAAAGTAAGCTGCCTAAAATAGTGGTTTCTGTTCATGGTAATGCTGCTGGGGTTGAACAGGCTAATGGGTATGAGGTCTGGACTTCTCCTGGTAAAACAAAAAGTGATCAAGTGGCCACTGTATTTTACAATCAGATAAAGAAACTCACGGATTTAAAAATGAGACGGGATAATTCTGATGGTGATCCGGATAAAGAAAGTCGTTTTTACATTTTAATACATACCAAAATGCCTTGCATCTTAACTGAAAATGGGTTCTTCACTAATGAGAAGGAATGTCGTTTAATGTTATCTGATGATTACCAGAACTTAATTGCTGAGGCTCATGTGCAGGCAATGTTAATTTATGATCAAACTAAAACTCTATAAACTTATGCGTGTATATCTTATTATTTTATTGTTGGCTTGCTTATTTTCTTCGTGTGTTACGCAGAAAAAATGTAACCGTAAGTTCCCTCCAGAAATCACAATCAAAGATAGCACCTATACTCAGACCAAGATTGAATACAGGGATACAACTATCTATACTCCTGCAGATACGGTAACTTTAACCGATACGATTAATTGTGATGAATTAGGGCGTGTTAACCTTCCTAAGCGTACTGTTCGTTCCAATAACGCTTCTGTAACTGTTGGAATAGTTGATAATAAACTGAATGTTACTGCCAATTGTGATTCTCTGGAGTTAGAAATTAAAAAATGGAAGGAATTAAGGTATACTGAAACTACGCATTCTCATAAGGAAGTCCAGATTAAAACGGAGGAAGTCATTCCTAGTTTTTATCAATTCTGCTTCTGGTGGTTCTGGATTACTGCAGGTACAATTTCTTTATACTTACTCTTTAAAATTGGACTGAAGAATTTTAAACCTTTTTAGTAACCTTGAAGCGTTGCCAAAAAATCCATATTTGTATTTACACACTTTCTCATAATTTTAACATATTTTCTATGTGCTATTAAACTCTTTTCCCATGTCTTTGTGTTCGCCAGAACTAATACAAATTTTTTGTCTATAAATAACTGAGTCTCAAAAAAAGAAACTTGCTTTTTTGAGACTTGCTTATATCCAAAAAACTTAGTAATAATTTGATGATTTTTTAATTTGGAT
>CAJQOH010000067.1 GCA_905479915.1 uncultured Flavobacteriales bacterium | reverse complement strand
TGAAGGAATGTTTGGTTACCAAGGTCAAGAGAAAGTAGGCAATGGCTCTAAGTGGTACAACTTCCAATTAAGAATGTACAACCCAAGTATAGGAAGATGGAATACAATAGATCCTTATGCACAACATTACTCTCCTTACTTGGCTATGAGTAATAATCCGATTAGTTATATTGATCCTGATGGAGGGAGGGATAAGAATAACTGTACAGATTGTCTTGTTCTTACAAATATTCCTGCAGACGATGGGTATATTGGTCTTGTTCTTAGTATTGGATTTGATTTTTCTACACTATCAACAGATGATGAAAGAGCATTATTAGGTGGAGGTTATGGAGGAGTTTCAGGTGGTGGTGGAGTTCCAGGAGGCTTTAGCGTTAGTTTTGGAGGTGGATTTAGTGGGAATATGGGAGCAGGAGGTGATTCAGGTGGAGGCTCTGGAGGCGGAGGAGGTGGCGGAGGTGCCGTCAATAATGGAGGAGGTTCAACCCCATTAAGTAATTTTGGACAAAAAAGTCTATCAATCAATGAAATGATGAGCAAAATGGGTGATCCGAATTATAGAAATTACTTATGGAGTAAAAATGCATACTTAGCTAAAATATTTATTAATAAAATAAATTCAGAAAGTAGAGCAGCCTCTAAAGAAGTAATGAGGAGTAAAGCTGTTAAAGTAATGAGGGAAAGGACTACTGAGTATGGACAAAAATTAAATATATTTGCAAATAGAAGAGCTAAAGATGTAGAGGTACTCTATAATGAGTCTGTTGATTTTGGAGTAAGAGTAGCTGAAGATGTATCAAATTGGTGGAATCATTTTGATGTAGATAAAGTTTTTATGGGAAGTTCTTTATGGGATAAATGGGGATATGTTTTGACTGGAGGCTCTGAAGTTAATAGTGATGTAAGTGATGATATGGGTAAACCATTGGGTGAATTAGCTGTTGGAATATTAGTAGATCTATTTGGGTTATATCAGCCAGATTTACCAGATGGAGTTATATTACCTGAAGCTACAGAACTTGTAATTGGTATTGGTGAGGAAACTTTGGGTGCTCCTGATCATAATGGTTATATTAAAACAGTTTATAATCAGGTTAGTGGAGATTCTGTGGGTACATATTTTAATTCCAATGGGAAACTTGATTCGACTAACTTTGATGTAACTTATCCAGGTTCAACAAATAAATAATCTAAACGGAAAATGAGAATACTATTTTTAATATTGTGGAGTTTATGTTTTATTGTATCTTCTTGTTCTGATGAAGTAAATCGAGAGGTGAAGGAAACTTATCCAAGTGGAAAGGAAAAGTTAGTGATTTATTTAAAGGATACTTTAGTTGTAAAAGAAGAGTTGTTTTATGAAACGGGAAGAGTGAAATCCAGAACTATTTTTGATGATAGTTTAAGACAGTTTGGGTGGGATGAGAAGAATAGTTTAATAGAAAAAGGAGTTTTTGATCTTAATCGTGCTGAAGGGAAAATTTTCAGGTATGAGAATAATATAAAAGTGTTGGAATTGACATATAAAGAAGGTATGATAGATGGTATGTTAGATTACTATCCAAATGGGAATAAAAAATTATACAGCAGGAAAGGGCCAACTAGTACCAAGGGAGAATTTACAGAGTGGTATGAAGATGGAGGGGTTAAAGTAGAAATTGATGAGCATGGAAAGACTGAGGTGTTTTATAAAAGTGGACAATTAAAGTCTTTGACTTGGCAAAAACCAGAAAAACAAGATAAGGTTACTCAACAATGGTGGGATGAATCAGGCAATTTAGTTAAAGAAGAGTTCTGGGAGAAGGGAGTGTTATTAGAAACTAAAGAGTATAAACAATAGTTTCATTTTCCTCATCCTAAACTGCAAATGAAAAGACTACTATTCATACCGTTATTATTTGTTGTTCTATTAGGGCAAGGGCAGGAGAGTGATGGAGAATGAGTCTAATTAATAGTTCTTGATTGTTGTCAATTTTTTTTGGTCTGACTTTTTTATTGGACGAGGGTATAATTTTCTTTTAGTTGGATTCAACCTAATTAGGTAGTGTAGTACAATTGTTGATATTAAGAAATGAAGAAATAAGTATTTGATAATCAGTAGATAGAGTTTTGAAATATATTATTATTGAGTAAGGGTTAGCATAAAGCTAGCCCTTTTTCGTTCTTTATATGTTCTTAAAATCAATAAGTACGGTTTAAGTGTGGTAAAAATGTTGATGAAAAAAATGAAATGCAAAAAGTGTAGTCAAATATGCGTAAAAAATGGGAAAACTCAGCAAGGAAGACAGCGTTATTATTGTAGGTTGTGTAAAGAATCACAACAAGCAGAGTATATCTATGAAGCTTGTAAAACTAATACAAATAGTAAGTTAGTGAAATTATTAAAAGAAGGATGTGGAGTTAGAAGTATTTCTCGAATATTGGACATATCACCCAAAACGGTAAATCGTAGACTATTATCTATCTCTAATGATTTAAGAGCTCCATTAATAAAAAGGGGTAATAGTTACGAGATTGATGAGATGTGTACTTATGTAGGCAGTAAAACAAAAAGGAGATACATCGCTTACGCATTAGATATAAAGAGCAAAGAAGTGGTGTCATTTGTAGTAGGAACACGAACAAAGAAGACATTAGAACATGTAACTAGTACGGTGTTACTATCTAATCCAAAACAAATATTTACAGATAAATTAAATATTTATAAAAGCCTATTACCAGAAGAAATACATTGTACCAAGCAATACAGTATAAATCATATAGAACGGATGAATTTAACGCTTAGAACTCATTTAAAACGGTTAAATAGGCGGACAATATGTTATTCAAAAAGTAGTTTAATGTTAGTAGCCTGTTTAAAAATCTATTTTTGGTATTAGATGTATTCAACTTCTTTTATAAGGAAATACTTTATTATAGTCCTATCGTAATAAATTCTCTACTAAATAAGTAATATTGTATTCTATCAATGTCTTATTACATTTTAGAAAATAAAACACCAATAAAAGTTTTTCGGAAAGAGTTTATTGCATGGAATAATGAAGTAGAAGAAAGCTTGCTTCTTGTAAGAACATCCAAATTAAAAAATCATCAAATTATTACTAAGTTTTTTGGATATAAGCAAGTCTCAAAAAAGCAAGTTTCTTTTTTTGAGACTCAGTTATTTATAGACAAAAAATTTGTATTAGTTCTGGCGAACACAAAGACATGGGA
>CAJQOH010000066.1 GCA_905479915.1 uncultured Flavobacteriales bacterium | reverse complement strand
ATTAACATCTTCGTCTTCACTATAAGCTCCTACAACAGCATAATCACCAGATATTGATACAGAGATTCCAGTATAGTCTCCTACTGCTCTATCCGAAGCTACAATCTTTTGTTTTTCTAGCCAGCTTTGCGCATTAATGCTCCCAAAAAATAAAATAAATACTGTAAATAGTAATAGGTTTTTCATAATGTTTGTACAACTAAGGTTATGCTTCAATTTTTGAATATTCTAGCTAACCTTAAAAGTAAAGACCAACAAACTCAGCGTGTGGTTTTAGGGTGTTTATTATCCGTATTTACACGGATATTGGTAACTAAAGAAAGTTCAAAAACTAAAGAGGTTTTAAAGAGTAAAACTCTCATTAATCGAAATGGTTTAAAAATAAAACCTGATTAAAATCTTTTACCTGATAACACTTACATGACCTGTATACTTTTTTGAAATACCTTCAAGATCTGTAATTTCTACTTTCCAAACATAAACTCCATTTGGTACAAAATCTCCTTTAAAGGTTCCATTCCATCCATTTTGAAGATTATATGATTCAAAAAGCAACTCCCCCCAACGGTTAAAGACATAAAATGCATAATCCTTACTCTTTACATTATTAGATGTTATCGGTAAAAATTCATCATTTAACCCATCTCCATCTGGGGTAAATGAATTGGGAATAAAAATTTCTAGCTCTCCATTTACAATTGCTGTTCGAGTTATTGTATCCATACAACCATTAGCATCTGTTATTACTAATCGAACTAAATAATACCCTGTATCTTGAGGAAATTCATAACTAAAGTCTTCTGAATTACTAAAGTCCACCCCAGAGATATTCCATACCCAATTCTCTATTACTGAAGTACCTGATGTAGATTCATCATAAAAATGAATGGTAGGATCTGACATTTTTGTTGGATTTGGTGTCATTGTGAAATCTGCTGTAGGATTTTCAAATATGCTAATGAAAGCAGGTTTTGTTAAACTGTTAGAACATTCTCCACTAGCAACAGTAGTGCTTACAGTTAACGTAACATCATACACTCCAGAAACATCAGGATAAGCATAACTTACACCTCCTACATTAGAATTAAAGTTAGTAATCTCTGTTCCATCACCAAAATTCCATGTTAAAACACTATCGTTTATCCCAGATACAGGACTAAATAAAAACACCTGATCAGTCCCCACGCAAGATTGACTATGATCAACTACAAAATCTACAACAGGCAAAGGGTTTACGGTTACAGTATCTGTTGTGGAACAGCCAACCCCATATGAACTGATAATTTCAGTTATTCCTGCTGATACTCCAGTTACTAACCCATTACTTGATATTGTTGCTACTCCTGGAGTTCCTGATGACCAATTAACTGATGTTATTGACTGGGTTGTAGATAACTGAGTAGTTGCTCCAACACAAGTAGTTAATGCTCCTGTTATTATTGGATAACCAGTTACGGTAACTGTAATCATCATTACACTATCTTTTCCACAACTATTTGGTATTGTATCCATTACAGGATAAGTTCCTACAGTAGTATAGGTTTCATCATTACTTGGTACCGTATAACTTGTACATGCCAATACATCAAAACTAGTATCTGTTGAAGTACAAAGGTCTTCAAAGATATAAGCTGCTCCTGCAAATATTAAAGAGTCTAAACCTATAGCATTATAACTTTGGTAAGGAGCTGTTACAATAATATAATTATTAGAAATTGCTAAAGAGATTCCTAGATGATCAGCGACATTTCTATCAGAATTAACAATCTTTTGAACTTCATTCCAAGTTCCTGAAGCCTTTCGCTCAAAAATATAGGCCGATCCTGAACCTCGTAAAGAATCCAACCCTATAGGATTATGATCTTCATAGGGAGCTCCTGCAACAATATAATCACCAGAAATCGACACAGAATAACCAAGCCTATCAACTGTCGCTCTATCAGAATTAACAATCTTTTGAACTTCATTCCAAGTTCCTGAAGCATTTCGCTCAAAAACATACGCAGAACCAGCACCGGCAAGAGTATTCCCTCCACTAACATCTTCAGCTTCATTGGGAGCTCCTGCAACAATATAATCACCAGAAATCGACACAGAAAGTCCAAATTGATCACTCATCTCCCTATCCGAAGCAACAATCTTTTGCACCTCATTCCAATTTCCTGAAGCATCTCGTTCAAAAATATACGCAGCTCCTGCCAGATACAGAGAATCTAATCCATTAACATTATGTGCTTCACAATAAGCACCTACAACAATGCGATCATCAGAGATCGATACGGCACCTCCAAAGTCGGCACCTGCCGCTCTATCCGAAGCAACAATCTTTTGCACCTCATTCCAAGTTCCTGAAGCATCTCGCTCAAAGACATATCCTGAGCCAGAACCATTTATATAATTTAATCCATTAACATCATGTGCTTCATGACCAGCACCTACAATAATATAATCACCAGAAATAGATACAGAGCATCCAAACGCATCATTTGCGACCCCATCAGAAGCAACAAGTTTTTGTACTTCAATCCAAGTTCCTGAAGCATCTCGTTCAAAGACATATGCAGCCTCTCCACCATCCGAAGGCGAACCATAATAATCATCATTAGCCCCTACAACAAGATAATTACCAGAAATCGACACAGAGCACCCAAAATAACCCCAGCTTATTAGATCAGAAGGAACAAGTTTTTGTACTTCAAGCCAATTTCCTGAAGCATCTCGTTCATAAACATACGCAGCTCCAACATTAGTCGTAAACAAATAATCTTTATCGTCAAGTCCCACTATAGCATAATCACCAGATATCGAGGCATCTCCTCCAATATGCCCTCCAAAATTATCCCATGGAGCTCTATCAGAAGCAACAATCTTTTGTTTTTCTACCCAACTTTGCGCATTAATGCTTCCTGAAAATAAAATAAATACTGTAAATAGTAATAGGTTTTTCATAATTATAGTTTTAATAAAAGGCTACTTATACAATCTAATCCATTCAAAGTTAAATGCTAATCAATAAAATTGATGCGTGGATCTTGGGTATAATAAGTAGGTGCTTACACCTATAATTCAAAGACTTTCCTATTTTAACAAATAACCCAACATATTTAACAATTAATCTTATCTGTATTGCCTAGAACAACCATATACCTGTGGTGAATTTAAAGTATTGTAAAACAGTGTTTACAGTAGGTATTAAAAAAATAAAATGCTACTTTCAAAAAAAATGACCCTAAAGAAAAAAAAAGAGTAAAACAAAAAGAGCCAAACAAATTTGTTTGGCTCTTTTATCTATTTAGTCGATAATTACTCCTTAATAAACTTCTTTACAATTCTACTACCATCATTTTTAGTGATTCCAAAAACATAAAAACCAGAAGAAATAGCATCTAAACTAATTTTGGTTTGAGCTTTCAATAAGTTCCCCGATTTAACCACTTTACCATTCAAATCCATAATGGAATAATCCAATGCATCATCAAACAGTGTTGTAGTAACAGTAATACTTTCTTTAGTTGGGTTTGGATAAACAACAAAAGCAAAATTATCTTCTTTACGCTCATTTATTCCTATTGGGAAAAGCGGATCAAAAACAAATAACCCCTCTTGCATATCTGAAGCTAAAATCTTTCCTGAAGATAAAAATGGATATACCCCCCAATTACCTTGGAATTTCCCCGCTAAATGAGGCCTTAATGAGGTATCATAATAAGCAGACAAACTAATGTTATATGGATCTGAAGTATCAAATACATAGATCCCATCAAAATAATAACTTACAAACAAGCGATCTCCCTTAAAAATTAAATTATGAGGTATCGAATTAGGATCTATATTCGTACTAATTGTATCAATCAATGTAATGTTTGAAAAATTAGTTACATCCAAAATTTTAACATCATGCCCATGATCCTCATCAGCTAAAGCATAATAATCTCCACTAGAATGAAGCCAACCTGAATGGTTATACCCCTGATGTGGATAACTTGTTATGGAACCTATAGATTGTACATTAGCCATATTAGAAAAATCAATAACAAACAATCCATTCGGACCAGCATTACAATAAGCAGTATCATTCTTCACATAAATATCATGCACATAACCTACTGATGCAGTCCAAAATGGCACATCATTATTACAATTGGTTACAAATTGTGGGTTAATCGGATCTGCCGATAAAGAATAAACTGATAGAAAATTAACTCCAAGGTTTGTTGCTCCTCCACAGGTATACAAATTACCAGCAGCAGTATCTATAAAAATATTATGAGACCTCTCAATTAAAGCATTATCATCATAAACCACCGGTGCAGAGTCAGGTAAAAAAGATAAATCCGCAATCTGTAACGAGCTTGCCCCCTCATCAGAAACTATATATAGGTAGTTTCTATAGGTGTCATAATCTCTATGAATAATTTGAGCACCTTGAACTCGGCCAGGTATAAAATAAGCAGTATCTACATTATTGGCATCCGTAACATCAAAAATATGTGTACCATCTGTAGATCCTATAATGGCATACTCCCTTCCTCCTTGCTCATAACCCCAAATCTCATTATAGGTATTGTCATGAATGGTTGACGGAACCAATGTTGTATCCTTCCACTGATATGCCAAACTCATATTGTAACTCGATTGAGCCTTACTCCCTAAAAACGTAAGTGCAGTAATAATTATAATAATAAATCTCATATTTTCTAACTTTTAAGCTTATCAAAAGTAACCCATTTATATTTAAGATTCATATCTCAATTATTTAAAGGTGCTTTAAGTTTCTTTACTTTTGAAAAATACGATCCAAATGGAAACAAAACGTCTAAATAAAGCCATATCAGAAACCGGATACTGCTCGCGTAGAGCAGCAGATAAACTTATTGAAGAAGGTAAGGTAAAAGTGAATGGCAAAATCCCAGAGCTCGGAACTAAAGTTACTGCAAATGATACCATTAGTGTTAATGGAACAGTAATAACTAAAGAGGTAGAAAACATTTACCTCGCATTTCATAAACCTGTTGGAATTACATGTACAACAGAGCGACACGTAAAAGGAAACATTATAGATTACATCAACTACCCTGAGCGTATTTTTCCTATCGGAAGATTAGACAAACCAAGTGAAGGCTTAATATTTATGACGAATGATGGTGATATCGTAAACAAAATATTACGATCAAAAAATAGTCATGAAAAAGAATACATCGTTACTGTAAACAGAAAAATCACACCAGATTTTATTCAAAGAATGGGGAATGGCATACCTATTTTAGAAACCGTAACAGATAAATGTAAGGTCTCAAAAATTAACGATACCACCTTTAACATTGTACTAAAGCAAGGGTTAAACCGTCAAATACGGAGAATGTGTGATTACTTGGGCTATGAGGTTAAAACCCTTAAGCGTGTTCGAATTATGAACATTTCTTTAAAAGGAATTAAAAAAGGTGAGTACCGTTCTTTTAGCGCTGAAGAATTACAAGAAATACAACATTCGATAGCACACTCAAGTAAAACAGAAGAGGCATCTTAATTTTTTTGCGTCTTTTCTTACCCTGTGCGTCTATAAAGATAAAAGCGAAATGAATACACAGAAAATTTGGGAAGAATTCAATCAACAACTCTTAGCTTTTATAAATTCAAAGATTAATAACCAAGAGAATGCAGAGGACATTCTTCAAGATGTCTTTCTTAAAGTACACCTAAAATCAAATACCCTTTCTGAAAAAACTAAGCTACAAAGCTGGTTATATCAAATTACTCGAAATTCAATCATTGATTTCTATCGAAAAAAGAAACTTCCTATTACGAATGATTTAACTATTGATATTCCTGAAGAAATAGATGAGAAATCATTCTTAGATCTCTGCAATTGTTTAATGCCTTTTATCCATCAATTACCAGAAAAAGATAAAGAAGCTATTCTGAAAACGGAATTGGGAAGCTTATCTCAAAAGGACTACGCAAGCAGCATTGGCGTTTCTTACTCCACTTTAAAATCAAGAGTACAAAGAGCAAAATTAAAATTGAAAGACGCTCTTATTGCTTGTTGCGATTTTAAAGTAGATAAAAATGGGAAAATATCCCCCTTAGAAAATGAGTGCCCATGTTAAGATTTGCGTCTTTATTTTAGATGTTCGTCTATATAGATAGAAAAGCAAGTATTAATTAAAACTTTAAAAGATGAAAGATCAAGATTCAAACTGCACATGTAACTGTAACTGCAACTGTTGCGGAAATTCTGAAAACAGCTGTTGTTAATTAACTAAGGAGGCGAAAGCCTCCTTTTTTTTTGTTCAGCTTTAGCCGTTCTCTTAAAACTCTTAATTATCTTTGGAAAAATTACATAAATCATCTAATGAGCATAATTAACGAAGTAGAAGAAAGAAGTGGTAACAAATGTGAACTATGCAGTTCTACTGATAACTTAAGCGTTTACGAAATTCAACCACCTATCAATAGAGGTGCTTATGGCAACATCAATATTTGCTCAACCTGTTTGGAACAAGTAGAAGATCCTGAAAAGATGGACCAGAATCACTGGCACTGCTTAAATGATAGTATGTGGAGTGAACATGATGCAGTAAAAGTTATGGCATGGAGAATGTTAGCCCGACAAAAATCACAAGACTTAATGGATATGATTTATTTTGAGGGAGATACTAAAAACTGGGCTGAAGCAACTGGAGAGGGCGATGATGATACGATTAAAATAGTACATAAAGACAGTAACGGTGTTACACTACAATCTGGAGATTCTGTTGTTTTGATTAAAGATCTACCAGTAAAAGGATCAAGTATGGTCGCAAAAAGGGGTACTGCAGTAAGAAGAATCTCTTTGGATCACGAAAATGCGGAATATATTGAAGGGAAAGTAGATGGACAACAAATTGTGATTATTACAAAATACGTTAAGAAAATATAACATGTCAGACGGAACAATCAGAAAAGACATACAGATAGGCAGCGAAGTGGAAGTTGTTCAAAAACATCATCAACGATCAGGAGAACTTACGGAAGGTGTTGTCAAAAAAATATTAACAAAATCCCCTACCCATCCTCACGGAATAAAAGTTATGCTAGAAAGTGGTACTGTTGGAAGAGTAAAAGGAATTATAGATTAAACCAAAGAGTCTTGAATCAAATTCTTATTAACTGAAGTTGGTAATGTTTCAAAATCAAACCAGTCTTCTATTTTAACCCCAAAGTCTTTACTATTCAAATAACTATTTAGTGCTTTATTTAAGCCCTTAGTATAATTTTGGTGCTTGGCTCCTTTAGGATCTTTATGCATTAAATCATTCTGAGCAAAACCTTTAAATTTTGGACCGGTAATTTTTATATCAAACTGTTCAGGATTCTTTCCAATTGGACTATGGACTGTTGTTGTAAATTGATGCCAAAATGCTGATTGAATACAATTGTTTTCAAACAACTGCCTTACTACTTCTAAAGAGTCTACAGTTTCTTGTTCCGTTTCTGTAGGAAATCCATACATCAAATAAGCATGAACCATAACTCCATATCTAGAAAAAGAATGCGTTACACGAGCCACCTGAGCAATATCAACTCCTTTTTTCATCTTAACCAACAATCTATCAGAAGCAACCTCCAAACCACCCGTAACAGCAATACAACCGGATTTGGCCAGCAACTCACACAATTCATCATTAAATGTTTTTTCAAATCGAATATTGGTCCACCAAGTAATGGAAAGGTTTCTTAACAGCAATTCTTCAGCAATAGCTCTAAGCATTTTAGGAGGAGCAGCTTCATCAACAAAATGAAAACCATTAACTCCTGTCTCGCTCATCACTTTCTCTACCTTATCTACAAAACTAACCGCTGTAGTATTCTGATAATTACCAATATAATCCAAATTAACATCACAAAATGAACATTGCTTCCAGTAGCACCCATGAGATACCGTTAACTTGTTCCACCTCCCATCTGTCCACAATCGGTGCATTGGATTAATAACATCTAAAAAAGACATGTACCCTTTAAAATCCAACCCCTTATAACTTGGCGCTGGTAAATCTTTATGGTGAAAAATCGTGTTTGGAGTCTTGTCTTGAAAAACTACTTTTTTCTTTTTCAACAAATAAGTTCTTTCTAAATCAGACTCCTCTATTTCTTTATTCAAATACTGTGATAGTCTATAAACAGGACCTTCCCCATCATCTAAAGTGATATAATCTACACATTTAAATATTCTAGGGTCGGTTAACGATCGTAACTCAGTATTGCAATATCCTCCACCAAATGCGACTTTAATATGTCTGTAATTCTTTTTAAGAAACTGTCCACAACGCAAAGCCGCAAAAAGGTTACCCGGAAAAGGAATAGTAAAACAAACCAAATCTGGCTGCTCCTCTTCTATCTTATTCACCAACAATAGTAAGAGTTGATCTTCAATTAAAGTGGTTGTATAATTTAAATACTCCGCCAATTGATCAAAGCTACTCGCAGAACTTGCAATTTGTTCTGCATAGCGGGTAAAGGAAAAAAACTCATCAACATTTGCAGTAATAAAATCTCCTAACTCCTCTATAAATAGCGTTCCTAAATGTTTTGCCTGATCAACCTCATCCAAATCAAAATATGCAGCATCCAATTCCAAAATAGCTCGATGCCCCTTTGGTAAAAAGTCCTCTTGCAATATTTGTTGTGCAACCTCAAGGCTTTGGTTCCTTAAGAAACTGGTTACAAGATCAACCTTATCAATGTATGCTACTTTTTGTTTTCTAACCAAAGGAAATTCAAAACCATCAAACTCTTCAGCCTCCGAAAAAATTCGCTCAATAAACTCACTGGTAAAAACCTTAGTGAACAACGCAATGCTCAGATCATACTGAACAGACTCCACCCCTTTGCTATCTAAAAACCCTTTTAGATATGCTGTTGCCGGATACGGAGTATTTAACTGCGTAAATGGAGGAGTAATTAATAATGTTTTTACTGACACAATGCGAAGTTACTATAATTCAAGGGATGAGTAAAAGTGGCAAGGGATGAGAAAGTAATTTCTTTTCAAAATAATACGGAGCGATGGCTAACGGCCGAATGGAGCGAAATATGCAATAATCAGCCTAGTCGAGAAGGACAGTGCGTAAAGATTATGCAATATTTGGCATTCGGCCTTGATTTTTGGTTCTTTTCATTTAAGGAAAAGAACGTAATAAATTAGTTATGGAAACAATTATACTAAATTTGTACTATGTCAAATTTTAACCAACCCCAAATACTAGGCAAACTAGGAATAACAAAGCTAAATGCAATGCAGCAGGAAGCAATGAATACTATTCCGAAATCTTCAAATACCGTCCTTTTATCCCCTACAGGGTCTGGTAAAACAGTAGCTTTTTTATTGCCTATCATTAAACAGTTAGACCCTAATTGCAATGAAATTCAGGTAATGGTACTTGTTCCTTCTAGAGAATTGGCCATTCAAATTGAACAAGTTATGCGTAAAATGGGTTCTGGATACAAGGTTAATGCTGTTTATGGAGGTAGAGCTGGTTCAAAAGACAAACTCGAATTAAAACACCGCCCGGCAGTTTTAATAGGTACTCCTGGAAGAGTTGCTGCACACCTCTACAAAGAAAGCTTCTCAACAGAACACATTAAAACATTGGTATTGGATGAGTTTGATAAATCTTTAGAAGTTGGTTTTGAGGTTGACATGAGAGATATATTGGATGAATTACCCAACATCAATAAACGCGTACTAACTTCTGCAACTTTCGGAGTAGAAATTCCATCGTTCTTAGAATTGGATGATCCTATTACTATCGATTATCTAGAAAAAGAATCTTCTCAGCTAGCACTTAAAACAGTTATTGCTTCGGATAAAACCAAACTAAAAACCTTAGTAGACACCCTATGTCATATTGGTAACCAACCAGGAATAATCTTCTGTAACTTTAAAGAAACCATTAAAGAAGTTAGTGATTATTTATGGGAGAACAAGATAAGCCATGGCTGTTTCTATGGTGGTATGGAGCAGATTGACAGGGAAAAAACATTGATCAAGTTTCGTAATGGAACACATCAAGTAATCATAGCTACCGATTTGGCAGCCAGAGGAATAGATATTCCAGAGCTAAAATACATTATCCATTTTCAACTGCCCAATAGAGTTGAAGAATTTACGCACCGCAACGGAAGAACAGCCAGAATGAATTCCGAAGGAACAGCTTACGTTATTGTTTGGGATGGCAATATTCCGAGCTATGTAAATGCTCCAGATGTTCAAAAAATAATAAACGCTCCCATCCCATCTCCAACAGGTTGGCAAACATTGTTTATTTCTGGCGGAAGAAAAGATAAAATATCTAAAGGAGACATTGCCGGACTATTCTTTAAACAAGGAAAACTCAACAAAGATGAATTGGGTATTATTGAATTGCAAAGCAATTGCGCCTATGTTTCAGTAAAATCATCCAAATCCAATCAATTGATACCTTTGGTAAACAACACTAGACTAAAAAAGAAAAAAGTTAGAGTTAGTGTGGTTTAAAAGAATTAATACGAAATAACTAAGTTTGAACTTTATTTAAGATATGCCATTCAAAAAATTAAAACCACTACTAAAAGACATTTTAGAACACAATAACATTGAGGAAGCAACAGCTTTTCAGAAATTGGCTATCCCTAAAATTAAAAGTGGCGCAAATGTGTTTGCTGTGGGCCCAGAAAAAAGCGGAAAAACAACCACACTCATCTTAACGACCCTACAAAAACTCAAAGATTACGAAGAACACGACAATCCTAGAGTATTGATTTTTGTAAAAGACAAAGCGGCAGCCATAACTTTAGAAGAAAAGTTTGAAAACTACATCAAACACATGAATTTAACATCATACTGTGTTTATGAAGAAAAGGCTGAAAAAATTCAAAAAGATGCCATTTACGAAGGTGTTGATATTGTGATAGGAACGGCAAAAAGACTCTCAAAACTATATTTAGCAAATGGTCTTAATCTTAATGACATGACAACCCTTATAGTGGACGATGCTCAAGAATTACCTCGAATAGATTTTGCTAAAGACATTGTTAGAATTAGTGAAGCATTTCCAAAATGCCAATACATCGTTTTCTCTACTGACTATGATGAGAAACTTAAATCTCTAAAAGATTCGTTTATGTGGAATGCTGTTCTTGTAAAAGAGTAAACGACATGTCATACCGAGCACAGCCGAGGTATCTTTAGACTTTTTAGTATAGATTTCAAAAGATTCCTCTATTCCGCTACACTCCAATCGGAATGACAGCGTTTTAAGAATTAAACTTCCTCCACCTTACCCCTTCTCTTTCTAACAAAGATTTGAATTTATAAGGAATATCTATTTCTAGATTAAGTTCTGCACCAGTTACAGGATGTTTCAGGCTCAAACCAACAGAAGACAAGAACAACCCTTTACCCTCTAACACATTCCCTTCTTCACCATAAAGTTTATCACCAACAATTGGATTTCCGATCCCAGCAAGATGCTTTCTTAACTGATGTGTTCTTCCTGTTTTTGGTGAAAGCTCTACCACACTCATGTACTCACTTCTTAAAGAGTTAACCACTTTAATGGTTTTAAACTTACTTAACGACTTTAAACCATCAATATCAGCATCAACAACCCCACTTTCAGGTGTTTGTCCCATTGCAATAGCAACATATTTCTTTTGTATCAACTTTTGCTCAAATTGCTGCCCAAGCTTGACTAAAGCTCCAGCCGTTTTAGCAATAATTAGCAATCCACTTGTAGGAGCATCCAACCGATGTACTGGCTTTGGCCATCTTAAAGCATCAGCTTCTTTAGACAATTTAATATTGCCAATTAACGCATTCTGAATTGTTCTAAACTGATTACCACTTACTGAAATACCAGCAGGTTTATTGATTATCGCCAAATACTCGTCTTCAAAAACAACCTCTAAATCCAACCGATATTCTTTAGGAGGATTAGCCAATGACTCTAACAACTCTATTTTTTGCCCCGCTTTCACCCAATGTCCAGTTGATGTTTCACTACCATCAACCAGAATTTCAGCTCTAGAAATTGCCTTCTTCACTCCTTTTCGTGAAGGTATTGTAGGAAAAATTTGTTGTACATAATCATAAAGCCGAACCTCTTCAACATCAACAGGAACAATATGGGTTTTGATTACTGGCATATTTCAAAACTAATGTTTTTTAGGTCATCCCAAACAAATTTACATTAAGGAAGAAAGCTAGTTGATACATCTTTTAACATCAAATTGATTGCTACTTAACAACCTTAAACCTCTTTGTCAACGTCTCTCCATCCTGATCGACTACCGTAAGTATGTGCTGACCTATTGTAGGTTCCACTTCTATTTGATGAAAATGATTGGTTGTTGCTATAAACTCGTCATCTATATGCCAAAAGATCTCCATTTCAGGATTACGGTGCGCTACTTCAAATACAAATTTACCAGTAGACCCATCAATATTATGTGCTAACGACAACTCCTTTAATTGACTTGGATAAATAATTTCCATATTCTGAATTTGATTTTCACACCCTTCTAAAAAGGATGGCAAAGACCTGTAGTTTACATTTTTCTTTTTATAATACCACTCCCAAACTGGCGGCAATACAAACCACGATTTTTTTACCATTTTATCCACTGGGTAACATTCTGCGTTTACCAAATACTGCTCACTTTCATCTAAGTGCACCCATTTATGGTAAGTACAATTCTTCGTTTTCAATCCAGCTAGAGGAACCCAAACGGAATCAGAAGCTTCGCACCAAATAGAGCTTCTCATCCCACTTTTTGTGCAAATAGGAAGTTGCTCCATCTCATCATAGGGCTGAGAAAACCACGATGTTGATGGTAATTTTTTAAAGGCATCAAATAATAATGGTGCTGCTGAACTTAACCCTGTTAAACCTGACTTTCCTTCTCCAGAAGAATTCCCTACCCAAACTACCACTACATATTCAGGCGTAACACCAATTGCCCAAGCATCTCTATGCCCGAAACTTGTTCCCGTTTTCCAGGCAACTTGTCTTGACGATGAAAAATTCTCCCACCCCCTTTCTTGTCTCGGTCGATTTAGATCGGCCATCACATTAAAAGTGCTATAAATTGAAGCCGCTGTGAAATTAGAGGCATTACTCAATTCCTTCTTTTGCTCTACAGCATTTAAATGGTAATTCAGTTTAAAATAATCATACACATTGTATTTTCCGTTATATGTGGTATAATGATTTAAAGTTCTGGCCATACTTCCATACACACTTGCTAAATCATTCATTGAAGTTTCTGCCCCACCAAGAATCAGAGACAACCCATAATGATCAGCCTCCTTATTGATGGTTGTCATTTTTAGGGCTTTTAGCTTGGTATGAAATCGTTTAATTCCATGCGCTTTTAACATTCTAACTGCTGGAATGTTGAGCGATCTTATCAAAGCGTTATCTGCCGCTACAGCACCATCATAACGCTTGTCAAAATTCTTAGGTGTATAACTCGCAAATTGTGTAGGAATATCCGCCAACAATGTTTTGGGCAATAACTCTCCAGCATCTAACATTGATGCAAACAATAACGGTTTTAAAATACTTCCTGTACTTCTAGGAGCAGTCACCATATCAACTTCCCCACCTTTTTTAGAATTTGTATTTCCAACATAAGCCAATACATTTCCGCTTTCCACATCCATCACCAAAACACTGGCATTATGCACATCATTGCGAACCAACCTACGGTGATGATTCTTTAAAACTTGTGAAATATTATCTTGTAACTTTAAATTAACAGTTGTTAGAATTCGGTTTCCTCTTTCTCCTTCTTTAATTGCTCTCGTTAACAAATGATTAGCCCTTTGTTGTAACGGTTGGGGTTTTAAAGGAAGAGGCTCTTCCTTAGCCAATTCACAAGTAGTTTTATCAATTTTATTGGACAACAATAATTTATCGAGCAACCTATTTCTTTTCGCCAACAATATTTGATGGTTTTTACCGGGATAAATTAAGGATGGTGCATTGGGCAATACAGCCAAAGTAGTCATTTCTCCCCAAGACAATAACTCAGGACTTCTACCATAATAACGCCAAGAAGCTGCCTCTAAACCTACTACATTCCCTCCAAAAGGAGCATGAGATGCATAAAGTGTAAGAATTTCTTGTTTAGAATAACTCAATTCTAATCGTGTAGCCAAAATCAATTCTTTTAACTTTTCAAAAATGGTTCTCTGCCGATTTTTTCTAGCCAAACGCATTACCTGCATAGTCAATGTACTCCCACCTCTTTTAACACCTCCACTCTTTACATTGGCCACGAGCGCTTTAAATAAGGAAATCGGATTAACCCCCAAATGCTGATAGAAATACTCATCTTCAAATAACAGGATAGCTTCCTCAAATTTAACAGGAACTTCTTTTATTTCTGGAAAACGCCACTGCCCATCTTCTGCTATGGTCGCGCTTAACAATGCTCCATTTTCAGCTTCAATAACAGTACTACAAGGAGCATTGAATAGTTTTTTGGGTAAGCAGAATGCAAACCATAAAAGCAATAATGCTACTATCGATAGTTTTACCTTATGACGTTTTATAAAACGCTTCATAATTTATTCAGTACCTACTACCTCAACCCATCTACCTGGAATAACCGATTGAATGGTATTGTCATACATGGCCCCACACTTTACACTTGGCAAGTAATAACGCCCTTGATACGAAGCATTTAACAAGACTCTAAATGTGCGTTTCTTATTCTTCGAAACATCAAAGAAAGAATACACCCGGTCATCTCTAACATCTTCATATCTTGGCTTATCCTTAATTTTTAAAGTTTGCACTTCGTCCATTCGCACATTTCTTATTTCCCAACCTGAAGGGAAAATTTGATCCAATACCATTTCTTTGTAATTAGCTCTTACTCCTGGGTGAGTTATACTCACTTCTGCCATAAAATCAGTTCCTTGCTCTAAGCTTGCAGGATCTATAGCTATACCATCCATATTCAAATACTTCACTTTAACATTTAAGTTGTTCTGAGCTAAAGTTTCATTGCCCATTAAAGGAATACCTGTTAATACTAAATTGATAAACAATGGTGTTTCACTTTTATTGGTAATACTCACCTTTCCTGTAGCTAATCCATCAACTTTTAATGCATGCTTCATAACAGGAAATTCATCAGAGCTAACTTTTTCTGATGTTCCGTTAATACTGAGCGTATAACTCATTTCCTTTGAAGCATCATCACTACCAATAAACTTAGAAGCTGCTAATAAACAATAAGCAGTGGTCTGCGTGCTCATCCATTCTCTAGAGTTCATCTTTTCGGCCAATTCTTTCAACAATTCAAACGCCTGAGACTTATCCCCCATCAACACCATTGTTTCCAGTATCATTGCTTGATCTCTTTCTACACTTCCATAAGTATAAGAATGCTTGTTATAAGGCTGTATCTCAGTAGTTAATTCTGTAACAATTTCTTTTGCCACCTTCCCTTTTCCTGCCAACAAATACGCTGCAGCCAGTCTCCATTTGGCTAAAGCAGTTAAGTTTTTCATCCCTCTCATCCTATTCATAGCACCCAATGCAGGCTTTTTAGCCAATGCCAACGTATACAACCTGTAAGCCTGTACCATCTCTCCATCTCTTCTACTGTATCGGTAATACCTATTGGTTGATGGCACCCAATTGTTAGCTCTCGACCGCTGGTATTTTATCCAATTGTTTAAGAAACCTACTGGCAATTTATACCCTTTATTTTTTGCTTCAATCATAAAGTGTCCAGCATAATTGGTTCCCCAAGGACTTTCATAACCCTCTCCTGGCCAATAACTCAATCCTCCACCAACACGCTGAAAGCTCTTTAAACGTTTCATTCCTTCTTTGATATTGTTCTCAATTTTTTGCTTTTGGTCTTCATCCATATCTACTAAACCAGAAAGGTACAATTGAGGAAAGACTGAAGATGTAGTTTGTTCTATACAACCATAAGGATAGCGAACCAGGTATTTCAACCTAGACTCTAATCCCATTGAAGGTATAGATGACACCTCTAATATTCCAGATCTTGTTCCTGCAATTCCTAAAGGTGTATAATCAGATTTCCAAGTTTTACCATTTAATGCTACTCCTGTAGAAACTTTATCTATAGAAGGGTTTGGCATTCTAACATCTAGTTCCATGTCATAAGTCGCTTTTTCTCCTGCTCCTTCTACTGTAATTTTTGCTGTAGCCATTCCTATTCTTTTAGCAACATCAATATCAAACTCTACGATCTGATCTCCTTCTTCAGTAAACTTTACAACCTTGGTCTTACTTCCTTCTACTTTTAATAGTGAATTCGTTTCTACAGTAACTTTTACGTTCTTGATTTTTTTAGACATCGAAAAGACAGTAACTGGCAACTTTACTTTCTCCGTTGGACCTAGTACTCTTGGCAATGTTGCCAATACCATTAATGGCTTTTTAACAGGAGTAGTTTTTTCTGCTGAACCATAGGCTCCATCTTGCCCTGCAACCACCATTGTTCTAACCGAACCAATGTAGTTTGGCATTTTAAACTTAATTGTTTTCTCATCTCCTCCGTCTAATTCAAACGGACCAAAGTATTTAACAACTGGCTTAAATCTGTTGGCTTTCTTTTTCCCTTTATTGTTTAAGAATTCATCTCCTCCTATTGCTAACAATCCAGCCATTTCTCCAGTAAATGCTCCTACAACATATTTATACATGTCCCACGTTTTTACATTGAGCGCTTCTTTTGCATAAAAATGTTTCCATGGTGCTGGTGTTTTAAAGCGTGTTAAATCTAACAACCCATCATCTACCACAGCAATGGTAAAAGTCATGTCTTTACCATTTTTCTCACTCACCTCTATTTCTACCTCTTCTTCTGGCACCAACACTTTAGGCATATCTATTATTGGTTCCAAATGCGTTTCTGGATCTTCCACTTCTATAGATTGAATTCCATAGAGCCTTATTGGTAAATTGTTTTCGGTTTGACTGTGTGGTTGGATCAATGAAATATTTACAAATACGTTAGGTGCCATATCTGCTGTTGCTTCAAAAGTAAACTCATTTCCATCAGCCAATTCTACCCACCGGGTATTAATTACTTTAGAACCCGACTCTAAACTAACTAAAGCTCTTCCAGCTTTACCTGCCGGCAATTCAACCTTTACCTCATCCCCTACATTATACTTTTCTTTATCTGTAGTAAAGTTTAACATTTCAGCACCACCTGGTCCTCCAGAACTGTTATTCCACCACCCTTTATAGCTAAAGTATACCACTTGCCCAGAGCTATGTCCTGTAACAGGATCGGTAACTCTAATAAATCTTCTTCCCCAATATTCATCACCAACGTTTAGCTCATACATGGCTTTCCCATTTTTTGTACTCACGTAATCCGTTTTAATTCTATAATTACTACTACTTCGTACATATTGTGCTAAATCAGCCTCACCGCTTCTTTCCCACCACCATCTCCATCTCACATCATAGATTTCAATTTTTACATTTTCTCTGTTTACCGGGTTTCCTTCTTCATCTACCGTAGCAATATTGATGATGTTATTCTCATTAGAGAATAAAGCATCGTTCCACCCTTCTCCTTTTGGAATTTTTAAGCCTACATACCCATTAAATGGTGAGTATTTCATCACATAACTATCTATACTAAAATCACCTCCAGTTTCAAATGCTCGAGTCTTAAATTGTGCTTTTAACATTCCTGGAGCACTTTTAGAAACTTTAATTTTCGGGTATACCGTAGCAACTCCTTCCTGATTCAATCTTCCTTCAAATACTTTTTGCTCTTCGCTATTAAACTCTTTTGAAGGGTCATCAAAGCGATATGCTTCAAAACCTTTAAACTGTGTGTTCCCTTTAACCAAGGTCATTTCTATATCAGCCTTTAATCCCTTAGCTATTGCTCCATGCAACCATTTAACTGATAATTCTCCTGTTTTGTTTTTAGCTTTTAATATTTCAGTGCCAAAATCAAGGTTAATTTTTAATCGGTTGGGTTTAATTGCTTCAATTTTTATGGTTTTAGTAAATGTTGAACCTCCAACTTTTATTCTAGCAAACCAATTACCTGTTGGTGATTCTGGGTCTGTTTTAATCCTAAAATCATACATCCCATTCACAGAATGTGTTTTTACTTTTCTTAAAAACAGCTGGTTTTCTGGTGTAAACAACTCCAACACTACAGGGTGTGTTTCAGGTATTACATTGTTCTTGTCTTCTAAAATAAATGAAACAAATAACGAATCTCCGGGTCTCCACACTCCTCGCTCTCCATACAAGAACCCTTTCACTCCCTTTTTTGCTCCTTGACCGTTCACATCAAACATACTTGTAGACAATGATTCTCCATCATCCAATCTTAAATACCCCTTTTGTTTACCTTGGGTAGCCACCAATAAAAATGGTTTTTTACCTACTTTAATTGTAGCTAACCCATCAGAGTTGGTTACTCCTGTAGCAATAACCTGTTGTTGATAATTGTACAATTCAATTTCAACCCCAGAAAGCGTTTCTGTTGTTTTTAAATCAGTAATGGCCACAGTAATATCATTGGTTGTTCCTCCTTTAGCAATAATCCCTAAATCAGAAGCAAACACATTTTTCACAATAGATCGGTCATTTCGCATATAATAAGATTTCTTACACGGATTATCTCTTTCTCCCCACACATAGTCTCTATTGTAATAATCATAATCATCATAGTAGTCATCATAATAATAAGAACTCGGCCCATCATATTGAGCGTCTTCTTTATCATCATCTTGATATTCAAAATCATCACTAGCTTCTTTTTCACCACAAGCATAAAGTGAGTGTTTTTTACTAAAACTTACATTTACACGATACAATGCTCCTGGGTCAACCTCAATAATGTCTGAAAGATCTAATGAGAAGGTGTTCCAACTTCCATAATCAATAGGCTTATCCGATTCTAGCTTTATTTCTTTTTTATAGACTATCCTACCTACTCGTTTCATTTCTCGTGATCCATCAAACTGATTGACTTGGAAAAATTGAGACACATTATCTTGATAAACCTTTATAATCTTAACATTAACTCCACTCAAATTAACTGCCTTAAAAGGAAAAATTAATCCATTAGTACTTGGAAGAATTACACCATCCCCTATGGTTTCTATAGCTGGCTTAGTATCAAAAAATGTAAGTTCTTGACTAAACTCTGTGTTCATTTGATATTTCAAGGAGTTCCTGATACCATCTGTAACAACCAATCTAGTAACACCTGTAATTCTATTTTCTGGATATACTTTTACTTCATTTCGATCAATCTCTAACCTCAACTCTTCTCCCGTAGCAAAATAAATCAACCCTTCTAAGTCTTGACGCTTTAACAAAGGATCTGAAAAACGGACAGAAACATATTGATTAGCTTGCTGATAAACCCTAACATTCATCACCTTGAAATCTCCTAAAGCCGGAATCTCCACATCCATCTCCCCATTCTCTTCTGCTCCAATATTAGTTGCTTCCCAACTTAATGAAACCTCTCCTTTATCTTCCGTTCTAACAATACTATCCACCACAAAGCTGTGATTCTTATTATTTTCATCATGCTTCCAGGTAAAAACCAGGTTCTTTCCATCCTGTTCAGCCTTAAACAATTCTTCTATTTCTAATGGTGAAGCAACATCTGCAGTTCGAACTGAACCTTTTAATTTTTGTCTTTTTAAATCAATATCATCATAAGCCTCAATCCCATCAAAATAGACATCCACACCTTGTTTAATGGTTTGAAAGTTAAATTCTAAAACTTCCAAATCACTAGGAACTTCTATCAGATTTTTCAAACTAAATTCAGCATTATACAACTCTCCAGAGGTCAGTGCACTTTCAGGTTTAAATACAATGGTCTGATTATCTTTCCAGTAAGCCTGACCCTCTATATTTGGATCAAAATCAAATAAATCTTCAGTGATATCATCCACTTGTTTCTCAGGACTTACTTCTTCTCTTAAACGCACTACAATTTCCGTTTCTTTTGAAACAATTCCAGAAGTAAAACTGGACACATACCCCGTAAAAGCAGGATTAATTTTTTGAGTCTCTTTGCCCCCTCCTTCCCACATTACATAAGTTAAACCAGCAATTACCAACAAGACAGCACCTAAGGCTAATATTTTTTTCATTAAATTGTTTTTAAAGTACGAGTCAACTAATTTAAAGGAATATTAAGCGTTAGAAAAAAATAATTTTCATTGGTTATGAACAATAAACCTAACTCCATAATAACTATTATGGTACGGTTGAATTATTATTTGGAATAACGATAAAATGCCCTTCAAAAAAAAGATATATTTGCCAACTACACTTTATTTAAAACAATGAAAAAACTAATAATTACAATCGTTGCAGTCCTATTGATGTTGCCATCTTTTGCTACCGAAGGAATGTGGATTCCGCTTCTTTTAAAATCTTTAAACGAATCGGATATGAAAGAAATGGGACTAAAACTATCTGCAGAAGATATTTACTCGATCAACCATTCCAGTTTAAAAGATGCCATTGTTCATTTTGGAGGTGGCTGTACTGCTGAAGTTATTTCTGAACAGGGATTAATCCTTACAAATCATCATTGTGGTTATGGCAAAATTCAAAGCCATTCTTCTGAAGAACACAATTACCTTAAAAATGGTTTTTGGGCTATGACAAAAGAACAGGAACTAAAAAATGAGGGGCTAACAGCTACTTTTATTGTTAGAATAGAAGATGTAACAGAATCTGTTCTTAAAAATGTTGAAGGCAATATGGATCCTAAAGCGAAAAAGGCTAAGCTAAAAGAAAATATCCAAGCCATCGAAACTAAAGCTATTGAAGGGACACATTACAAAGCAAAAATAAAACCTTTCTTTTATGGTAACGAATATTACATGATTATAACTGAAACTTTTAATGATGTGAGATTGGTAGGCGCCCCTCCTTCTTCTATTGGAAAATTTGGTGGTGATACTGACAATTGGATTTGGCCAAGACATACTGGTGATTTTTCAATGTTTAGAATTTACGCAAACAAGAACAACCAACCTGCTGAGATCTCTGACAACAATGTACCTTACAAACCGAAAAAATCATTATCAATTGCCATGCACAATATGAAAGAAGGAGAATTTTGTATGGTTTATGGTTTCCCTGGTAGAACCTACCAGTACTTAACCTCTGATGCATTGAACTATGTAATGAATGCTGCTAATCCAGCACGAATAAAAATGAGGGAACGTAGTTTATCTATTATTGATGCTACGATGAAATCAAGCGAGAAAAAATACATACAATATGCAGCTAAACAATCTCGTATTTCAAACGCTTATAAAAAATGGATTGGACAAAATATTGGCTTAAAAGAAAACGATGCCATAACATTAAAACAAAACTTTGAAAAAGAATTCTCCACAAGAGCTAAGGGAACTCAATATGAAAATGTTTTATCAGATTTAAAAGCACTTAATGATGAAATGTATGATTACAACTTAGCTCGAGATATGTTTATTGAACTCTTTTATATGGGACCAGAAATCTTAAGTTTTTCAACAAAATTTAGAGCATTTGAGAACTATAACAAAATAAGTTTAGCAAAAGATTTTGAAGCTCAAAAAGTAGAGAAGCTCAAAACAATAAAAAAATTCTTTAAAAATTATGATCAAGAAACGGATAAAAAAATATTTATAACTCTAGTAAAAACATATAGAGAAATTATGAAAGATGATTTTGAACCAGATGCGTTTAAAATAATTGACAATAAGTTTAAAGGAAACTATGAGTTATATGCTGAATCTATTTTTGATAACAGTAAATTTTGTAATGAAAATGATATGAATAAATTTATCAATTCATACAACTCTGGAGCAGCTAAAAAGCTAATAAAAGATCCAGCCTATGTACTTACAAACAACATCCTAAAGACTTACAAATTAAAAGTTGAAAAAAAATACATGTCGCTAAATATACAAATTGAAGAAAAAATGAAGCTGTATTTAAAAGGTAGACTTGAGCTATTCCCTAATAAAAAGCACGCTGCCGATGCGAATAGCACCTTGCGTCTAACTTATGGGAAGGTTGAAGGATCATCTCCAAAAGATGGAATGAATTACGAATATTACACTACCCTAGATGGGATGATTCAAAAAAACAATTTAGGTAAAGATGATTTTAAACTTGATCCAAAAATTAAGGACCTATGGAAGGCCAAAGATTATGGACAGTATGCTCAAAATGGTGAATTAAGAGTATGTTTTACTGGTTCTAACCATACAACTGGTGGAAACAGTGGCTCTCCTGTTTTAAACGGAAAGGGAGAGCTAATCGGTCTTAATTTTGACCGAAGTTGGGAAAGCACAATGAGTGATTATTTATTTGACCCTAAAAGATGTAGAAATATTGCTGTTGATATCCGGTACATTTTATGGATTGTTGACAAGTATGCTGGTGCCGGACATTTGGTTGAAGAAATGAAAATAGCCAACTAGTAAAGTCTCTAAATCTCATTAAAAATTAACTATTCATTTAAAAAAATTATCGCATGAAAAAAATAGCCTCTTTATTAATAATAGCATTCAGTATTTATAGCTGTTCATCAGACAACACAGCAACTTCCGAATCTTCACTAGTCACTAACTTTTTAGAAGACATCTCTTCTTTAGAAGATAACGTAGCTAAAGGAAAAAATCCTATAGCAGATTTTATCACTGAAGCATCGAACTCTGCTGATAAAACAATTGAGTTTTCTAAAGAGAATTTAAGCGATGTACTTGAGGAAGCTAAAGCTTACAAACATCAAGTTATCACCACAGGAGATCATACCATCATAAAAATAACTGACTTAGATGATTGTAAGCAATCTAGTTCATGGGGAGCTTGTGTTCCTTTTGCAAAAGGATATATCAAAAAAGGTGACTTAGTGGAACAAGCAGACTACATGAATAACATTGTTGGGAGACCTGACGATCAAAAACGATTGTTATTCTTATTTAATTAGCACCTCATTCTTACTTTTAAATTTAATAGCCTCACATGAATTCTGAATTAATCAACAACACCATTAATTTCGTAAAAGAAGCGCTTAAAAATGCCGAAGGTGGACACGACTGGTTTCACATTGAAAGGGTTTGGAAAAACTCCAAATTACTTGCTAAATCTGAAAATGTAGATCTTGAAGTTGTTGAACTTGCTGCACTATTACACGATATCGCAGATTCAAAATTTAATGATGGAGATGAAACCGTTGGCCCTAAAAAAGCACTTAACTTTCTCATTGACCAAGATGCTGATTACAGAGTAATTGATCACGTTATTTCAATTATAGAAAACGTTTCTTTTAAAGGCGGTCATCAAAAAAGAACATTTAATTCTTTAGAATTAGATGTTGTGCAAGATGCCGATAGATTAGATGCAATTGGTGCTATAGGCATAGCAAGAACGTTTAATTATGGAGGGTTTAAAAACAGAGCCATTTATGATCCGGAAATTAAGCCTGATTTAAACATGACCAAAGAACAATACAAAGCAAGTACTGCCCCTACCATCAATCACTTCTACGAAAAACTACTTCTACTTAAAGACACCATGAATACGACAACAGGCGAAAAAATTGCTAAACAACGCCATGCTTTTATGGAACAGTATTTAGAGCAGTTTTACAATGAATGGAATGGGAAGAATTGATAATTGATAATTGATAATTGATAATTGATAATTGATAATTGATAATTGATAATTGATAATTGATAATTGATAATTGATAATTGATAATTGATAATTGATAATTGATAATTGA
>CAJQOH010000065.1 GCA_905479915.1 uncultured Flavobacteriales bacterium | reverse complement strand
CTAATTACAATATTAGCAGCTTAAATGTTTTAAAAAGATTTACTTAACTAATTTTAACACTTCCTTATCTACTTCTACAGCATATTTAGATCTTAAATCCTTTACCCATTCTTGCTCTAAATAGTTTTGATAATCTGAAGTAATTAAACCTTTAATTTCATCTAATTGTTTAGCTTCTGCAGCTAACAAATTCTTTACTTCAACAATTACCACTGCTTTTTCTTTATTGATGTTTGATAACGTTCCTTTTGTCCATGTAGCTTTATCTACACTTTCATTATCTCCTTTAGAATATTTACCCTCTTCAATCTTTAATGCCAATTGACTATCAACATTTATCATTTTTAATAGGTCATCATTCGTATAAGCTTTTTTACCTCTTTTCTTTAATAGTTTGGTTACATTTTTAGCAATTGTTGCATCACTACAAATGTAAAGAGTAGCTTCTACTCGCTCTCCCCACATGTATTTATTTTTATTCTTTTCATAAAAAGAATCTAAACCTGCTGAATCTTTTACTGCTTTAGACCAAACTTTTTCATCTGTTAAATCAAAAAGCAAAATACCATCTCTATATTCTTCCATTAACAATCTGAACTCTTCATTTGTTTTTGATAATCTAGAATCTTTAAATTCAATGGCTTTTTTTGATAAGATCTTATTGTACTCTCTATTTACCATAGAGATAACATCTGTTTTTTTCTGCTTCCCCATTGTTTCAGCTTTTGCTAAATAAGTAGCAAAAGCTGTTTGAGTATACTCCAACTTATCACCATCTTCAGCATAAAATCCAAACATCAATTTATTATGCTTTTTGATAAGATCTGCATCTTTACCAATAAGGTTATAAAAATCTTCTTTTTCCTTTATGTTCTCTACAAAGCTATTTTCCTCCTTGATCTTTTTAAGTAATGCTTCTTTACTTTTATTTGATCTTGAGTCTCTAGCAACTTTTGTCTTAATCATCTCATACAAATTATCATAAGAATCTAATTCTTTTAAACTAATTCTTTTAATAATATGCCATCCGAAAGATGTTTTAATTGGCTTAGAAACCTCATTATCTTTAGTTAATTTAAAAGCTGCATTTTCAAATTCAGCGACCATTTTCCCTGCACTAAATTCTGGTAATTCTCCACCTCTCCTTGCAGAACCTTTATCGTCAGAAAATTGTTTTGCTAAAGCAGAAAAATCACCATCAGAAGCAATTACTTTTGCATATATTTCATCTATCTTTTGTTTTTCAGTATTGCTCTGATCTTTTTTCTTATCATCAGTTTTAATCATTATGTGAGCAACTTTAATCGTTCCTCTTGTAGCTCTTTTATCAACTACTTTAAGAATATGATAACCAAACTTAGTTCTTACTGGCTCTGAAACATCTCCAACTTTAGTATTAAATGCTGCAGATTCAAATGGATAAACCATATGCAATGCTGAAAAATAACCTAAATCTCCTCCATTCTTTTTTACTGATGGATCTTCAGAGACTTCTTTAGCTACTTTAACAAAATCTTCTCCTGCTAAAATTCTTTTTTTAGCTTTCATAACTTTATTATAAGCAGCTTTCACTTCTTCTTCTGCTGCATTTTCACCCACTTGAACTAAGATGTGACTAGCTTTAACATCTTGTTTCATTCTTTCATAAGCTTCCTTTATAAGTCCTTCTGTAACATCTTTATCAGTAAGGTAAGGTTGTGCCAATTGTTTTCTATAACCTTCTAATTCTTTTATAAACTTAGGTAACGTATCATAACCTAAATCTTCAGCTTCTCTAACTTTTAATTTAAACTTAATGTATAAATCTAAATACTCTTGAATAGACTCATCAGTAGTTTTTTCTTTAGAATTATTTTTATTAAAAATTGCATTAAACTCTGATAAGTTTACATCCTTACCTCCTACTTTTAATAACACAGGATTCTTTTCTTGAGCATTAATAGTAATTGATAAAACCGTTAACATTACTAATGATAGAACTTTTTTCATCTTTATTCTTTTTATTTTTTTTTAAAGCTTTCGTTATTATCTTCTAGAATAATTTGGAGCCTCTCTTGTTATACTAATATTATGAGGATGACTTTCTGTTATTCCTGAGCTTGTAATTCTTATAAATTTAGCCTTCTTTAAATCTTCAATCGTTGCTGCTCCACAATATCCCATACCTGCTTTTAAACCTCCTACCATTTGATAAATTACCTCACTCAAATAGCCTTTGTAAGGTACTCTTCCTGAAATACCTTCTGGAACTAGTTTTTGAATGTCATCTTCAGCATCCTGAAAGTATCTATCCTTAGAACCTTTTTGCATCGCTTCTATAGATCCCATTCCTCTATATGATTTAAATTTTCTCCCTTCAAAAATTATAGTTTCTCCTGGAGATTCATCAACTCCTGCAAACAAAGAACCTGCCATAATTGAATCTGCTCCACCTGATATTGCCTTTACAATATCTCCTGTAAACTTAATTCCACCATCAGCAATTAATGGAACTCCAGTTCCTTTTAACCCTTCTGCAACCATCATTACGGCACTTAACTGAGGAACTCCAACTCCTGCAATAATTCTTGTAGTACATATTGAACCAGGACCTATTCCTACTTTTACAGCATCTGCTCCAGCTTCCACTAAAGCTAAAGCAGCTTCTGCAGTAGCAATGTTACCAACAACGACTTGTAATTCTGGATATTGCCCTTTTACTCTTTTTAACGTTTCTATAACACCTTTTGAGTGACCATGAGCCGTATCAATAATAACCGCATCAACTCCTGCATTATACAATGCATCAACTCTTTCCATTACATCAGCTGTTACTCCAACTCCTGCTGCAACTCTTAATCTACCATACTTATCTTTACAAGCATTGGGCTTTAATTTTACTTTAGTAATATCTTTATAGGTAATTAGTCCTATTAACTCATTATTGTCATTAACAACAGGAAGCTTTTCAATTTTATATTCTTGTAAAATTTCACGTGCATTTTCTAAACTCGTTCCTTCTTTTGTTGTGACAATATTTTCTGAAGTCATTACCTCTTTAACCGGAATATTTGTATCCTTTTGAAACCTTAGATCTCTATTGGTAACAATTCCAACTAACTTATTAGAAGAATCTACAACCGGAATACCTCCAATTTTATGTTGCTTCATTAAGTTCAAAGCATCACTTAATTTTGAATCTACAGAAAGTGTTACAGGATCTTGAATCATTCCACTTTCTGAACGTTTTACAATTCTCACCTTTTCAGCTTGAGCTTCAATAGACATGTTTTTATGTAAAACACCAATCCCTCCTTCATGAGCAATAGCAATTGCTAACTTAGATTCTGTAACAGTATCCATCGCTGCAGAAACGATAGGAGTATTTAACGTAATCTCTTTCGTGAATTTCGTTGATACATTTACGTCTCTAGGAAGAATATCTGAATATGCAGGAACCATAAGAACATCGTCATATGTTAACCCTTCTCCAATAATTTTACCTGATTGATTGTCCATGAATTTTTGAATTAAAATTCACGCAAAAATAATAAAATTTAAGCTATAAATTAAAGTAAATACTCCTCTTATTCTATTACTTAAATGATTTAGATTAAAAGTAAATCCTTACAAACTAACTCCGAAACAACTATACGTTGTCTCTTATAATTTTCGTTGATAAATCCATGGCTTATCTACAAAAATTTTCTTTTCGTCAAGTTCCTCTAACTTCTTCATTTTTTTGTCAAAATCTAAAGTTACCTTACTCTTTTCTGTAAACACTAAAAACATAGATTGCTCAACATTCTCAACTATTTGAGTTCCTAAACTATATTCTCTGGTTAAAATATTTTGATACTTTTTAGCGTCTGCAATATTTTTAAATCCTCCAACTACGATATATTTAATACCAAAATCAAAATTATCTACAAAACCTAACTCTACCTCTTTCCCTTCCGATTCATCTTCTGCCAATTTTTTGTACAACTCATCCAATCTCTTCTGTGATATTTTACCTCCACTTTCAAGAAATTGATCAATTGCCTCTGTAATTTCTTCTTTAGAAATTGTGCTAGATCCTGATTTATATTCATCAATTGCCAAATCAATTTCCTTTAAAGATATTTTTCCATTATTATTTCTATCTATTTTACCATTATCGGTATGATGGTGTCTGATTTTTATGTCTTTGTCAGATACTTCTTCCTTTATATTTGAAGAAGTATCTTCTTTCTTTTCATTCTCACTTTGCTTCTCTCTTTCCTTCTGTGTTTCTTTTATATCTTTTATAGATTCTTTATCGTTTTCATATTTCTTTTTTAAATCCTCCAACCCATCGATATAACTCTTAAGTAACTTCTTTTGTTCTTCTAATTCATCTTTTAAATTTTCATTTTCTTGTTTTAAGAAATCAACCTTTTCAGTAAGCTGATAATCAATATTTGTATTAGCTGACTCTGGTTGTTTTTTAGACTTGTTAAATTTAATCTTAACCATAACTTCATGAGATCCTGATGTATAGTTGTTCAAACTATTTGATGAAGGTGAATAAGTATAGCCTATAGAATAATCCTTATTAAGATTATACCCTAAAGAGATTGCGTGTGAACTGTTAAAATTCATTCCATAATTAGCCCAGATTAAATTTTTATAGGTAAACATTACTCCTGCATTAAAAATACCATATGAACCTGCAATTGTTCTATAACTTAAATTCGGTGTAACGTTATATTTTCCTCCACTGAAGGAGTGCGTATAATTAGCATATACAAAATAATGAAGGGCATTACTGTATTGCAGTTGCTTCCCAGCTAAATTTTCCTCAAAAGTAAAAGTACTTCCAAGCAATTGACTTGCTGTAATTCCAAAATTGAATTTCTTAAAATTATACCCTATCGCAAAATTTGCATCATAATTAACTTCATTTATAGCTGAATTCTGTAACAGAGAAGTTTCATCTGAATTCTGGGCAATAATCTTATCAAAATCTATTGCAGATTGGTTAATCAATCCTGAAATACCAAACTTTAAATTATGTTGATCTAACAACTTAACCTTATAGGCATAGGATAATTCAACTCCTGAATGATTTCTAATATTATTAACATTAGAAAATAGTTTAATTCCTATTCCCATTTTATCTTTTATTGGTGCATCAAAAGCCACTAAATAACTCTTAGGAGAGCCACTAAAGCCTACCCAATTGTTTAAATAATTGAAACTTATATTTGCTCCATTATCTCCTGCTGTAGCAGCATTACTGTAATATGGGTTTATTATATTATGCGTGTAATAAGGCAGCTGCTGAGCAAAACCAACACCAACATATAGCAGCAATATAAAAGTAACTATCGACCTAATCATAAGTTTCTTAAAATTGTTAACGTTCCTTTTATAACACTTCCTGTAGAAGGTTCTTCAATTACATAGTAATATTCTCCATCTGGCAATTGATCATCATTAAATGTTCCTTCCCAGTTATTTTGGTAATCTGCATTTTCATAAATCAATTTTCCCCACAAATCAAATATAGACACTTGTACATCATCATATATTTCAATCCCTTGTATGATCCAAGCATCATTTTCATCATTACCATCTGGGGTAATAACATTACTTACAATTACATTAAAGACTTCATCTACAGAAACTAGTATACAGTCCGAATTTTCACAACCATTAATATCTTTTATCTCAACACAATATTCTGTTGTTACCAATGGAGATGCAAGAGGTGTTGATATTAAATTATTACTTAGAGCAGTAGTTGGGAACCATGCATATGCTATTACACTACTATTTTCTGCATTAAGGGTTAAGGACTCTCCTTTTAAAATAGTAGAATCATTTCCTGCATTCGCGTTTGGCAAGTTAAACACTTCCACATATCGTGTTAAGGAATCTGTACAACCAAAATTCGAAACAACATTTAGATTTATTTCATGCATTCCAGCTGTAGCAAAAGACACTGAAGGAGACTGAATTACCGCTGTATCTCCATTATCAAAAATCCACTCATACAATAATGTTGCATTAGAAATTAAACTTAAATCTGTACAATTAGTTACTCCACCTAAACAAGCTTCTGTTACTGAGAAATTGGCTACTGGCATGTCATAAACAGTAAGTGCTATAGTTGTATCGTGAATACATGAATTCGCTGTTTGAACCAACAAATTTACTTGATAAGTAGTGTCTCTTAAATAAGTATGATTTGGAAACTCTAATGCAGAAGTTGCTCCATCATCAAAATCCCATGAAAAACTTACAATCGTATCACTTACAACACTACTTGTATTTGTAAATGTTGAAGTATTCCCTTCACATAAATTAACACTCGTAAATGATGCTATTGGCGAATTATAAATAGTTAATGGTTTAACTATTGTATCCACACAACCTAATCCTGAAGAAATAGCTAAAGTTACATTGTAACTTCCTGCGCTATAATTTACATTACTAGGTGCTGAAACAATAGATGTATCACCTTGACCAAAATCCCAATGATAATCTACAATAGTACCAAAACCTATAGTGGATAAATCTGTAAAAGGAACTGATTCACTCTCACATGCATCATTAAGAGAAAAGTCAGCAACAGGACTATCATTAACCGTTACAGTGTTAACTACAGAATCTGAACATGATAAATAAGATTGTAGTTCTGTAACTAATTTAACCGTATAGGTTCCTGCCAATCCATAAACATGCGAAGGACTTATCACAGTATCAGTTGTACCATCTCCAAGTGACCATGTAAAGTCCAAAGAATTACTATTTAATGTAGTATTGGTTAAGAATGTAGTATCTCCCATACATGCTGTATTAGAGACAAATGATGGTGTTGGTGCTGCAACAATTTGCATTGAATCTGAATAAGAATCGATACATCCATCATTTGTTGTTGTTTGAAGTACAACGTTATAAATTCCTACTGAGCCATATAAATGAGGAGGTGATGATAATGTGGAGGAATTTCCATCACCAAAGGTCCAGCTATAAAATATAGTTGCAGCATCAGATTTTGAAGAATCTACAAAACTGATAGTATTTGCAAGACAAAATACAGAGTCTGAAGTTGCAAATTCAGCAACTACTCCTGGGTAAACTTCAACACTTTGAATTATCGAATCCAGACATGTTGCATTTATTTGAGAAGTAACAGTTAACTTAACATTATAGATTCCATAACTTGAGTACAAGTGTTTTGGCGATGTACTTGAGGATGAATTAGAATCATCAAAATCCCAAGATATATCATATGGAGAAACTCCTGTAGAAAGGTTATTGAATAAAACTGAATCTCCAAAACATTCATTTGCTGCTGTAAAACCTGGAACTGGAATTTCAACAATTTCAATTGAATCAGAGAAAACAGAAAAACATCCATCTGCAGTAGTCACAGTTAGTGTTACATTAAAGTTTCCTGCAGCTGTATATAAATATGTTGGAGAAGATAGTGAGGATGAGTTACCATCACCAAAATCCCAATTGTAACTTAGTGTTAATGCTGTTATCGCATTTACTAAGCTCGTATTAGAAAAACTAGCCATACTCCCCAAACATACCGATGTATCTGCCATAGTAAATCTAGCAGTTACATCTTCATAAACCTCAACTGTTTGAGTTATTGAATCTGCACAAACTGAATTAAAAGGTGAAACCGCCAGTAATTTAACGTTATAACTTCCAGCACTTGCATACAAGTGTTTTGGATCAAAGTCATTAGAAGAGTTTCCATCTCCAAAATCCCATGTAGTTAAAAATGAAGATTTATTTGGTGTAGAATTTAGGAAAAACATAGTATCTCCAAAACATTCATTGGCAGCCGAATACATTGTTGAAGGAACATCAACGATTGACACTGAATCTGAATACGATGATGAACATCCATCTGCATTAGCAGCAATTAATGTAATATTATATTTACCTATTGCTGGATAAGTGTAAGAAGGTGTCTCTACAGTAGAAGAAGCTCCGTTTCCAAAAAACCAATTGTAACTTAACGTTTGAAAATTTGTTGGAGTTGTATTGGTAACATTGTTTACAGCACCTAAACACACTATAGTGTCTAACATTGTAAAGCTTGCATTAACGGCCTGATAAACTTCTACGGCCTGTATTAACGTGCTGGTACACTGACTGCTTACAGTTGAAGTTGCTGTTAATGAAACATTATAAGATCCTGCAACTCCATACAGATGTTTTGGACTAAGATCAGTAGAAGAGTTTCCATCACCAAATTGCCAATCCATATCATAAGAGAAAAGTCCTGGGGTTGTATTTGTAAAAACAGTAGAATCGCCAAAACATTCATTCGAAAAACTAAACGAAGCTACCGGAACAGAAACTACTAAAACAGAGTCTAAATGACTAGATGAACAACCATTTTCTGTTGTTGTAACTAAAGTAACATAAAACTTTCCTGCTGAAGTATATGTATATGAAGGATTTTCTAAACTAGAAAGTGACCCATCTCCAAATGACCAAGCATATGTAATCTGAGTTGAATTAGAGACCGTATTACTTACAAAATTATTCGTCTCCCCTAAACATACAGTATCGGACAAAGAGAATGCTGCAGTAACATCAGCGTATACTTCTACTGTTTTTACTAAAGTATCATTACATCCTAAATCAGATTCTCCAACTAACTGAACGGTAAATACATTGTCTAACCCATAAGTATAACTTGGGCTAACGGTATTATTTATTGCCGAACCGTCTCCAAAATTCCAGCTATAAGTGTTTATTGAACCACTAGCAATACTAGAACTATTCGTAAAACTCATGGCATTTCCTAAACAAACATCCGTCTGAGAAAAAGAAACATTAGGTGATGCCTTTACAAAAACGTTCTTCCTTACAGAATCAATACATCCATCACTAGTTAAACCTGTAAGTAAGACACTAAAACTTCCAGATGTTGAATAAGTATAAGATGGGTTTTCTATTATTGTTCCAGATCCATCTCCAAAATCCCATATGTAATTTATTTGTGAACCAGCAAAAGCACTTGTATTATTAAAGACAGTAGAATTACTATAACAAACAGAATCAAAGTCAAAATCTACAACAGGCATTGGCAATGTGTCTATTAGAATTTCATTTGAATAAGCTGAAGCACATACTCCATTTTTAACCTCTACCCTATATCTTGTTGGTACAGTAAGATTATTATAGGAAAGCGTGTTTGTAGAGTTTATAATAGTATTCCAATTAAGCCCATTATCGATTGAGAACTCCCAATCAACAACTGAACCGGTGTTTGTATATAAATTGATATTTCCAGAGTTATTCCCAACACAAATAGCATTACTTCCTATTAGTGTACCACCAATAGATGCTACATCTACAATTACAGAATCAACATTAGATGTATCTTCACTACATAAATTATTTTGAACCAATACTCTAAAATAAGTTGTATTAAGAAGATTAGAATAAGTTAATGTGCTTGTTACATTGTTAATGGTTGACCATGGCCCACTTAAACTGTTAGACATTTGCCATTCATTTATATCTCCAACAGAACCTGTTAGTGTTAAGTTACCACTATTTACTCCTTCACAAACTGTTGTACCTCCACTTAAAGTACCTCCAACAGAAGTGCTGTACACATCTAAACTAACTTGAGAATTTGGGGTAGAACAACCACCTGCTACAGACACTGTAACTATATAATTACCTGTATTTAATGAAGATGAATTCGCTATAAATGGAGTTCGTAAGTTAGACGTAAAACCATTCGGACCAACCCATGAATAAGTAGCTAAGTCAACTGAATCAACCGATAAGAATATCGTATCATTTTGACAATAAGATGACTTATCAGAGGTTGCAACAATACTAGCTGCTAAAGGGATTTCAGTTCCTAAAGTCAACACAGGGTCATTGGCTACATATTTTCTTACTCTATACCAATCTAACGTGGTACTCCCAGAATTATCAATGTTCCCAACTATCATAGTTTGAGGCTGGCCAAAACTTGCTGCATTATCGGTATCAGTCCTAGACTCATCTCCACCTGGCCAAATTAACCTTTGAGAAGCATTTGTTCCCCATATAAAAGACCAAATACCAGTGGTATTTATAGAAGATACGCTATTAGGTGCTAATGTTTGATCAGTTGCTGTTACACATTCTAATCCTGTTGAAATTAAATTAAGTTTCATTATACCACCTCCAGTAGATTCATACTTAATACCGTAACCAGTTGTCAAGTTATCTGCCTGTCCCATTATTACAGAAGAACCTGATAAGCTATTCACATACATTTCAGAAACTACAGGTGCAGTAAAAGTTGATGTTGATGATATAACAGAATTATTTATTCCATCTGAAGTTAATGTAACAAATCCAGATGAAACAATAGCTGAATTTGTAGCACAATTATTCCAATTTAATGCATTTAAAGTAGTTCCCGTAAAATCATCAAACATCTCAAAAGTATTACTTCCACTAGATGCTAATATTGCTGAAGAATTTCCATAAAACATATAGATATTTGTTATAGCACTTGCTGCTATATTATCACAGTTAATCCATATTGTTGTAGTTGTAGTATTGTAGGTTCCATTCTCTATCCAAAATTCAAGATTAGTTCCTGAAGAATTTAAGAACCTAATATCTCCTCCATCGGCACTTGCTTTCCCTGCAGAAACCAAAGCACTTGTATTTACCGTTAATTTAACTTGAAAATTAGTAAGAACACTTGCATTAGATGTATTGTCAACATCTATCTCTGATCTATAGTCCCAACCAGACAAGCAAGGCTGTGCTATCAATCCACTTGAAAAAAGTGTAATTAGAATAAGTAATGTAATCCTTCTCATCTAATTCACTATAATTTTAGTCATTCTTACTTGATTACTCACTCTCGATCGTACAAAATATATTCCTTTACTTATTCCTTGCAATGAGAAATTTTCTATAATAATATCCCCCTCAAATCTATACTCATAAAGTATCTCACCCAATACATTTATAATTGTCGTTTCCATAGCTCCTACAGCACTTAATTCTACATCAAGTACAAAATTACCATTATTAGGGTTTGGATAAATTTTATAGGCTAAAAATTTAGACAGATCATGAATAGAATCTAGAGAAGATATTGCTCGTTTAGGAACAACAACTTCAACTTGCTTGGTTAAAGAGTCAAAACAGAAATTATTGGTTACACTTAATTTAATATCATACAGTCCTGGAGTGTTATATTGTTTAGTTGGAGATTCTTCTGTTGATGTAGTCAGGTCTCCAAAATCCCATACACTAGTAAATGTTGATACAGGATATGACAAGTTTACAATCTTTAGTGTATCTCCTACATTTACAGTACTTGCTGCTAAAAAGTGTGCTCCTAAAGATAAAGATGAACTCACTATCTCTATTGAATCACTATCTATACAACCTACAGAATCAACTACTGTCAACCAATAATCACCAGATCCAACAGTTACAGAAGGGGTTGTAGCTATTACATTATTAACATCTCTCCAAGTATAGGAGTTTGCCAACACATTAGACTGCAATACAGCTATTTGATTAGAGCAAATAATTTTATCTGCACCTAAATCTAAATTTAAGTCTGGGTTCACATTAATATTAATTGAATCAATCGCAAAACAACCATTAAGATCGGTAGCCTTAACCCATATTGGTGAAGTAGTTCCTACCAGTTTAGTTTGTAAAAAAGAACCATCATTCCATAAATAACTAAAGCCAGGTCCAGCGTCCAATAGTATAGTTTGGTAACTACATAAACTTGTATCTACTCCTAAATTAATACTTGGAGAGTTATTTACTGTAACCAAAATAGTATCAAAAACAGAACAGCTATTTGCCCCTTGCCCTATCGATACTTCAACAAAATAAGTTCCAGTATTAGAAACCAACAATGAATTTGTTGACGACAAACCATTATTCCAATCGTAAGTAGCACCAATAATATTATTGGTCAACAATGTTAATTTATCACAAACTGTTGTATCATTTCCAATAAATATAGTTGGTAGTATAGTAAACGTTACTTGAACTGTATCTGAAGATGAACAATTATTTAGATCCGTAATCTCTACAGAATAATTACCAGTTGTTGAAACTGACAATGTAGGGTTATTAGATATATTACTCCACAAGTAAGTATTACCAGGGTTACTATTATTCGGGTCTAACAAAAGAGATAATCCATCACACAATACAGTATCATTTCCTAAGTCAACAACAGGAGAATTATTTACTGTAACGATAATTGTATCTGAAGCAGAACAATTATTTACTCCTACACCTGTAGATACTTCAACAAAATAAGTACCTGTAACTGATACCAGTAATGAATCCATACTAGATAAACCATTGTTCCAATCGTAAGTAGCACCAACTATAGCACTAGAACCAACCAGTAAACTATCACAAACGGTAGTATCATTACCCAAATCTACAACAGGAGTTGATGCCACAAGTACTTCAATAGTATCTGTTGCTGAACAATTATTAATATCATCTATTTGCACCCAATAATTTCCTTGTGATGAAACCGTCAGATTTCCGTTTGTTGAATTATCACTCCATAAATATGTATTTCCAAGAGCGGAATTATTAGGGTCTAGTAAAAGGTTAACTCCTGAACATATCGTTGTATCATTACCTAGATCTACCATTGGAGAAGTATTAATCGTAATATTTATAGTGTCAGAAGATTCACAATAGTTAACTCCCACTCCAATTGATGTTTCTACATAATACATTCCTGAACTTGTTATCATTAAAGAATCATCACTAGACAATCCGCTATTCCAATTGTATGATGCTCCCAATACACTGGATGCAAATATGGTAAGGCTATCACACCCTGCAGTATCATTACCTAAGGTAACTACTGGTGTAGTTGCAACAGAAACTACTATTGTATCGGATGCTGAACAATTGTTAATATCTGAAATATCAACCCAGTAACTACCCGCAGAATTTACCGTAAGATTTCCATTTGTTGAATTATCACTCCATAAATAAGTATTACCAGGGTTACTATTATTCGGATCTAACAATAAAGATAATCCCGAACAAATAGTAGTATCATTACCAAGACCTAATGTTGGTAAAGGGTTAATTGAAATATTAATGGTATCAGATCCTACACATGAATTTTGGTCTGTTACAGTAACCCAATAAGTATTGTTGGTTGAAACAGATAATTGTTGATTCGTTGAATTATCACTCCATAAAAATGTAGCTCCAGGGTATCCTGCATCAAGAATACCCGAAACACAAAATGACGTGTCTAATCCTAAGTTAGGTTTTACAGGTTGATTCAATCCTACATAAACCGTATCAGAACTCACACAATTGTCTGAGTTTGTAACAGTAACATCGTAATTTCCTGTAACTAAAGCTGTAGTTGTTTGTGTTATATCACCAGTACTCCAAAAATAACTACTTCCAACATTACCAGCGTCTAAAACATATGAGTTTCCACAAGTTGTAATAGTATCCGATAATGCTACAATAGGCGCTGCATAAACTGTTACTTGCTTAATAATGGTATCCGCACAACCAAAACCAGATGTAGCGATTAACTCAACATTCTTCAATCCAGATGTATTAAATTGCTGTGCCTCATTTATGTTTGAAGTAATAACAGCCCCATTGTCAAAATCCCAATTATAAGAAAGTGATCCAGATGATATTGATGAAGTATTTGTAAAGTTTAATGTTGTTTCTTGACAACCATCATTAAAGATAAAATCAGCAACAGGTATAGGATAAATTGTAATATTTTTAGAGATAGAATCTACACAACCGTTATTCGATGTAACTATTAAATTAGCTGTATATGATCCATCAGAAGAAAAACTTTTAACTGGCACAGTTAATGAAGTAGTATCTCCATCACTAAACTTCCATAAACAACTTAAACTACCACTTGATATCGTTGATGTATTTGTAAAAGTAAGATTAGCATCTTGACATGCATTCAGTACAGTAAAGTCAGGCACTCCATAAGGATAAACCTCGGCATTATTTCTTATTGAATCTATACAACCTGTATTTGATGTTACCACCAACAATACACTATATGTTCCTGCAGTATTGTAAACATGAGTAGGAACAGAATCAGTTGAAAAAGTATTGTCTCCAAAATCCCACGAATATGTTAATGACCCTGTTGAAACACTTGATGTATTTGTAAATTGTGTAGTATCTCCAAGACATACTGACGATGAACCAAATGCAACTACAGGAGCTGGAGATATTATAACTTGTTTTACAATTGTATCTGTACAACCAGAATATGTTGAAACTAACGAAACATTGTAAGTACCATCTACAGCGTAAGTATGTGTAGGAGATTGAACATTTGATGTATTCAAATCTCCATAATCCCATTCATACGTCATCGTTACCAAAGGTGTAATCGTTGATGTGTTTGTAAATGTTACTGGTCCTTGTAAACAACTTCCTGATGGAACAGTGAAGTTAGCAGTTGGCGTCTGAAACACATCTACAGATAACGTGGTAGAGTCTATACAGCCTTTAGCAGAAGTAACCGTTAAAACAACATTATAAGTTCCACTAGTTGTATACAAATAGTTAGGTACTGAATCTGTTGACGTATTCCCATCTCCAAAATTCCAGAGGTACGACAAGCTACCAGCAGATATGCTTGATAAATTACTAAATGAAGTTGTATCTCCTAAACAAACTGAAGGTGCAGCAAATGAGGCAACAGGAGTTGGTGCAATTTCAAGTTGTTTCGTAATTGTATCTGCACATCCTAAATAAGAAGAAATCAATTGGACATTATACGTACCAACTAAAGCATAAGTATGCGAAGGTGATTGAGTATTTGAAACATTTAAATCTCCAAAATCCCAATCATATTGTAGCGCTACAACCGGAGCCACTGAAGAAGTGTTTGTAAATGCAATAGGTCCTAAATCACAGGTTATTGTATCTACCATAGTAAAATCTGCTATAGGATTAGGTTTTACAGTAACGTTTTCATTATAAGAATCAGTACATCCATAATTTGATGTTACTTGTAAGGAAACAACAAATAATCCTGATTCAGAAAATGTAAAATCTGATGGAGTAGTTAAAGAAGATGTATCCGTTAAAAGAGTAGCTTCTCCAAAATCCCAAAAATATGTTAAAGATCCTGCAGAAACAGATGACGTGTTTGTAAACCCTATTGAATCTCCTAAGCAAATACTATTTGAAGAAAGGTTAAATGCAGCATTAGGTGAAGGTGATGTAATTACAACTACAGTATCTGTAGAAGTACAACCTTGAGCGTTAATCATTTTTAAATAATAGGTTCCTGCAGTACTAACCTGAATAGAATCAACTGAAGTTTGTCCATTACTCCATGTAAGGTCAAGGCCTCCTATATTTTCTGCTGTAATCCAAATAGGTGCTCCAGAACATAAACCTAGAGTATCAAAAACAATCCCTGAAGATGGATCAATTTTACACGAGTCATGTGCAGCAGTAATCAATAAATCATTTACTGTTCCACTATTTAAATTTAATGTTACGGTAGAAACAGAAGTAATATCATCTGCCACAATGTTTCGTGTTCCCAATTGACTTCTCCAGATGTTTCCATTTGTTTCACTGGTATAAATAGCTAAAGAATCTTCATCGAGTATAGCTAAATCAGTATTATCAAAATAAAAGAGTTTAGGATCTATAAATGTTCCTGTTTGCGTTGAAGAAAGCCTAAAATACTTATCTATTGAACCAGTAGCTGGTCCAGGTCTTGAAATATGTTCTCTTACAATAGTCATAGTTCCTGGAGAACCTCCAAATTCACCCCCCAAACCTATTCCTGCAATATTGTTTACAAAACTTCCTGTACCAATTACCCTTTCCAAACTTATTGTTCCAGGATACCCTACAGCCCTATTCAAATTAGTTTCATTTGAAAAATAACCGGTTACACCTAAATTAATGTTATTACTATCCAGTAAAAGATTTCCATTCGAAAACAATAAACGGTTGGTAACACCAATATTCTGATCCAGTACAATTGTATCATTGGTATTGTTAATATTTACTGAGCAAAAATTAATAGTATCTATACCTGATATATATTGTTGCGTAGTACCATCAAAATGAACTGTACCTGTTGAAGGGTTAGATCCAAAAATATTTTGATTCCCTTTATTCACTAAACTATCTGATATATACAACTCTCCTGCGTTACCAATTATATCTGATGAACCTGTAGCTACAGTGATAAAATCTCCTACAACCTTAACATTAGTACCAGATGAAATAATAATTGGTTCTGATTTATGGTATAGCTTGGTTTGAGCATTAACTATAAAAAAAGCCAATACTAAAACAGTAGTCAATATAGAATGTAGAAACCTCAACTATTACAATTTATAGATATAAGCCAATGTATAATATGGTGGCCTGTTTTCGTGTGCACCACCACCTCCAGTAGTTGAATTTATTGAAAGTGAATGTGTATGAGCCCCATCTAGGTCTGTAGTATTTGGTGTATTAGTTGTCCCTGAATTACCTGTACTATTAGAACATCCAGTAGAAGCACATAAGTTACTTGTAGTTCTTAAAATATCATCAAATGTATGCGTATGTGCACCATCAGAAAGCGCTGTACCTGAGTGTGTATGATCAGGCACTTGTGTTGAGTTCAAGGTAACTTCTTTAGCTCCTCCATTATCACCAATAGCATTATAATCTGCATCTGATGAATTATACCCAACAACAAACCTTCCTCTTAAATTAGGTACAGTTACATTACCTCCTCCATCTTCTCTAGGGTAAGACCCTCCATCACACAAAGCCCAACCAGCTGGAGCTGTTGTTCCAGACCACAATATAATAGCGCCTCTAGGTAACAATTCATTCCCATACTCTTTTATTTTTCCATCTTCAATATCTACATCCCCATTAGTTACATTTAAGTTACCAGACCCTAAGGTTGTAACCTCAACGTTTCCGTTTAATATTTCATTCTCTAAAGTCAAGTCAATATTTGCTGCAGTATTAAATCCTAATCTACCGCCTCTTCCATTTGCATAAGTTGTATTGTAAAAACCTAAATAACTAGTCGTAGTTCCTTCAATCACAGGAACTGCAGGTGCAACAATATCAGGCATTTGTGCCAAAGAATTAATTGAAGGCTTACTAAAATTGTAAGATGAGTCTATAGCCACAACTCTATACACAAACTTATTTTTAATATTTTTTGCCATCTTTTGAGTAAAAGATGTTTCTACAATAGGGTCTGAATTAATGTTAATGTATTTATTGTCTGAGTTATCCTTATCATTTAATGATCTTTGAATAAAGTAACCTTTTAAATCTTTTTCTGAATTTGGTTTCCAGGAAAGTTTTATCATACCTGTATCGGCAACAGATTTAAATCCTAAGGGTGCACTTGGAGGAATAATATCTTTTAAATCCATAAACACTTTACCACTATTCCCCTCATTTCTTGAAAAATCTATAGCTGCAACATAATAGTAATACCCTCCTGCTCTACCTATTTCATCATAATATTCCAACTCAACAACTGGTTCATCGGTAATCTTTTGATAAGGTCCATCTAATTTTGTACTTCTGTAAATATTGTAACCATAAGTGTCTTCTGAAGAACTTGCCTCCCAATTCAATTGAACAATCAAATTCTTTGCATCAGGAAATATTTTTAAACCAGATACAGGAGTTGGAGGGTCAAAATCTTTCACAAAAGCTTCTATAAGTTTTGATTCTTGAGATTCATTCCCAAAATAATCAATCGCCACAAGCTTATATTCATATGACAACTTTTTATCAAATTCTAAATCAGAAAAGAATACTTTAGGAAAAGTTATTTCACCTTCTCTATTTTCTATTTTTTGAACTGCTCTTGGCACTTTAGTGATTTTAGTAAATTCCGTTTCCAGATTTGATTTTCGATAAATATCTACCCCGTAGTATCTTAATAATTCAGGTTTCCAAACAAAATCAATCCTCAACCTTTGTCTATCCACAACAATATCTAATGGCGATTCTATTTTTGAATAAGCCTCACATTTAATCTCTTTTGAAATACCTACTTCCATTTCAGTTCCATTTTCAACTCCTTTGACTTTATAAGAGTACGTTTGGTTTAATTGAGCCGTTTTATCTTCATAAGCCATCCCCATGGTTTGAGCTAAATCATTATTATATATTGCTTTAATAGTAATAAAAGCTCTCACCATATTACTTTTAAACTCACTATACTTAATCTTTTTAATAGCGTTATATAATTTTTTAGTATCCTCATCAAAAGAGGCCCCATTATTAACTGGCGATTGTTTCAAAGATATAGGTGATGTATTTAATTTAACCCAATCATTCGAACCACTTTGCTTCCTATAAACAAAAGCTCCTTCTGGAAAATACACATGTTTGGAAATCCACTTTACATGAATTGAAGGAGTAGTACCATTAAAATTGTTTGATACAAAAACCTCTCCCTCTCTCCCATCATTCTGAGCATACATAGATAAACTCCCCAACAAAAGGATTAAAATAAATAGGATATTTCTTTTAGTGCTCTGCATTATATTTCCTTAGAAAAACTGGCTTTAAAATTAGCTTTAATTAAATCCAAAATATTAATTCTACCTTCCAACTTCCCTTCTACCTTCACTTTACTATTAAAGTAAATATCTAACTCTCCTTTCAAATAAGCTTCTGCTATTGTTATACTTCCTGATGCACCTACACAAGAATAACCTGCATAAATTCCAGCATAAGCCTCAATCCAAATACCAGCACTATTAAGTTTAAATGGAGATAAATCAGCATTAGCTTTTACACCAAGTTCAGCACCAATTTCAGCTGTTAAAGACGCACTACATAAATCGTTTCCAATTTTTGCAGTTCCTCCGGCATAAAAACCAGCAAATACTCCTACATCAAGATTGTCATTATCTATGGTTAACCAACCACCTCCACCAAATCCAGAACAAGAAGGGTAAACCTCAACTCTTTGAGTTTCACTACCAACACTTAAGAAAAAGTCATCTGGTTTAACCTCAACTGCCATCGCACCATCAATACAAGGAGGTACCGTAGATGCAACTGCTGCATTGGCAATAAAATGCTCCTCTTTACTATTGTAATACATCGATGCAGTTCCTTTAAGCGCACCATCAACATCTGATATCTTATTATCAATATAAGTAGGCCCACTCATATCTGGAGTTGGTGTAGCTCCTTCTAAATCTTCTGGCTCTGCTGATGTTGCAGTACTATCAGAATCGTAAAATTCTAAACCATCATCTGTTTTTGCTAATGTTAACTCTCTTCCATTATAACCAAATGTTCCTGCAAAGTTCTTATCCTTATCTGAACTAATGCTTAATGATCCAAAATCTGGAGATTCTACACCTGCTCTTATTTCATTACCCTTATCTATATCTAAAAATATTGTGTTTTGTCCAACAGATAAATCTAAACCAGGAGTAGCTCCACTACCTCCTCTAACACCAATAGAATAATCTCCTTGAGCATAACTAACTACATGATCATCTCCAAATAATGTAATATCTCTGGTTCCATCAGAAAAACCAACCTCTAAAGATTTAGATAAACTTATTTCATAAGTATCATCTGCATATTTAATTTTAGACTCTTTCGTTAATGAAATTGTTTGATCTGCTTTAGCAATTTCTAAAAAGTTTTCATCTCCACCAATTGACAATCTATTGTCATCTACAACAAGCTCTGCTTTAGTATCAGATGCTGTCAAGTACTTTTTATCACTTAATGCTAACCTTAAATACTCTTCCTTATTAAATCCGAAATACTTTTCTCCTGCCTCTACTCCAAAACCTTGGTTATTCACTAAAAAGGAATAAGAATCCTTAGACACTTTAAACCCTTTAAGATCTGCTGTGTTTTCCATTTCAATTTCTAAACCATCATAGCTTAACCCAAAATTCGATTTAGAAAGTGTCAAGTTTTTAGAATCATCTAACTCAAATTGCAATTCAGCATCCTTTAACCCAAACTTTTTACTATCGTAAACAACTTCAAAACCAACAGTACTTACCCCAAAACTATCAGCTCCTTTTGCAACGCTCACACCTTTAGTATCACCATTTTTATAAAGCTCTACTGCAACGTCATCATAATTTAATGCTAACTCTTCTGCACTTATACCATGTTAATTTCAAAAAACGCTATAAAAGTTGTTTAAAAAAAAGTTATTATGTGTAATACTTCCAACAACTTTTTTAGTCAGGTTGTCTCTAACAAAATCATGTAGCCAGATTTTTACATTTTCTAAATTTTCAAAA
>CAJQOH010000064.1 GCA_905479915.1 uncultured Flavobacteriales bacterium | reverse complement strand
TGCGTGCAGCCCTCCTAAACCTAAGAGCAGAAACGCAGCACTCATAAATGTTTTTTTGTGTTTCATAGTTGTTTTTTATTGTTTATCGTGTAAAGATATTATTATTATTATTATTATTATTATTATTATTATTATTATTATTATTATTATGCGAAAATTTCTGAATTCAGGTGTTGGCTTTGGTATGTTGGGTAACGGATAGTAATATGAAACGTAAAATTATGGATAAGAAAGTAAAAATTGAATTAGATGAATACTACTATGATTGTGGTGATGGTTGTTGCACTAATTACGGAACTACAACAACTGTAAATGGTAAAGAATTAGATTTACACAACCAAGATGTAGCAACGATACTGCAACAAGTATTAACAGAATTAGGGTATGAGGCAGAGATTATTGAAACTTACAACGGTGAATAATTTTATGTTTTATATTACGTGTTATGTGCTTTTTTAATTGCATCATAACGCCCAATCTATGTTTTTGTAGGGCGATTTAAAAGTACTTATTTTCGTTTAACTAATTAGCCAAGGCTTTGGCTTTGGGTTTTAACTTTTTCTCCCGATAAAACGTCAAAACAAAGTTTTGGCGGTGTTTATTAATTGCATTACCGTTTCAAATTACTACTAACTGCCCTATAAAATATAGATGATGTTACCTGCTTTTTATTTTATAAATTCCTCTACATTTTCGCGAATGAATTTTATCTGAATAGTATCTAAATTTTCCACTTTTTCCAATTCATAGAATCCGTTGTCGTACTCATTCAAAGGATTGTCCTCATAAGATTCGCTAAAACTTTCTATTGAGCCATCATCTTTTGAGTCTAGCTCGTCTTTAATTTTTAAGTATGTGTTATTTGCATTGTCAACTAAATCGGCATATTTATTTGCTCCGATTAAATCCAATCCTTCTTTCGCCATTATTGCAAATTGACCACTAGAATTATAATAAAATTGATTGAAGCCACCATTATTAACTTCTGCTTGGAGCATCCATATTGCGAAAACTGCTTGTTTTCCAGAGGACAGTTTTTCAATCTTATCAATTGTGTATGATTCTCCATCTTTAAAATTGGTTTCCACATTATCAAAGACAGTTTGCAATAATTGGTCGTCTGGAGTTTTCTCTATGATTTCAGATGTTAATTGCTCGTATATTATTCGGTTATTAAATTCTTCAAATGATTTGTCAATTATGTCTTGCATTTCTTTGTCTATTTCAGAATTGGTTTCAGTTCTTTTAACTCCATTATTATATTCATTGACTTTGTTTTGATATGTCCAAATTGAAAATGGCCAATAAAATAAGGTCAAAAATCTTTTTACGTAATCAAATTTATCAATGAGTCTGTAATGTTTTTCAGGTTTAGATAGACGTTCATAATTTACGGTTAGGGAGGACAGAAAACCAATTGTTCCAAACCAAAGGAAATAAATAGGAATTATAATAATAAGTATTTGGTCATTTGCTAAGTCTAAATTCGGGATAATCAATTCTAAAAGGGAGGGTGGTATTACGAAAGCTGAAGTAAATAATACAGCTGATATCGTTGAGAAGATAGTATACAGTCTGTCCGATTTATTTTGGTTGTTCAATAGTTTTTTTCCAATTGCAACCAACCAGAAAGCATAGACAGGTGGCAATATCAATAGCCACATTTTTCCTGTGCCCGTTTTTATGTCAAGTAGTCGATAAATGAATTTATTTTCTTTCGATCTTTCTGTCATATTTTGAATTGCAGGTAACGTTAAGTATATGGAAAGTAGGGCAGTAGAAAGCGATAAACTTACGATCTTGCACTTAGCCAAGCTAAACATTTTTATATTTAATTTTCTTGTCAATATCATAAATTTTAGCTTGGCGGACTTTATAAAAAGCACCAAACTTTGATTAACCACTAAACGCCCTATTGGCTATATACAGTGTTACCCACCGTTTTTTTTAGTCTGTAGAGCGTTGGCAAAGGCATACTCTTTGACAAGTTTTGGCTCGTGCGGTTGGTTTTTGAGCGACTTGGCAATGTGTATGACTTTATGTGTTGGCTTTTTTTCCTCTATTTAATCTTCTGTTAGACAACTTCTTCCAAATACTATCTGCTAATTCAATTTCTGAATCAGTCAGTCCGAAATTTTCTTTTAATATTTTTTCATTCGTGATTTTCAGTAATTCAGAAATATCCTTTTTCTCTCGAATCATTTTATTGATTATTGGCAATAATTCTGCGTTGTTCTCATTGTACGGCAAAAGGATTCTTTCTACTTCATTAGGCATTAGTTCCAAGACTCCACCACCGTGACTTCTTCCGCAAATTTCAGAGAAAGCAAAAGAAAGTGAATTGTAATAGCTTGCTGTAAGTGCTTTTATTTCTGCATTTTCTTTTACGGTTACTCGGTGCATTGTGTCCGTTGTATATGCCTTTGCTTCATTGATTATCAATTTAGGGTACTTGTTGTTTCTACGAATAAATAAAGCATCTGAAATTCGTTGTGAAGGCACAATTTGCCATTCGTCTCTAATTCTACATTTATATCCTTTGTTTATTTCAGATTCTTCTCCCCAAGCGATATAATCTCTTGCTCCAATCGAACCGTTTAAATCTTTCATTTTCGGAAAAGATAAAAAGTGTGTTCTTGCTTCTGAATCTCTATTCTTTTTCCAATCCTTTTCAGTAAAAATAGCACTTGGAACTTGAACACTTCTACCAACTAATGGTTTTGCGTATTTCTCCAAATTATAAAATTGCACAGTTGAAAGTGGTACAGTGAAAAATGGATTTGAGCCTGTTGTAATCCCAACTTCAACTTTTGCATAATCTCCTAATTTTGAAATTATCTTTTTTGTTTGAAGTCGTTCTAAAAAATCAATTTCTTTTTGATCAAGAAAATAAAAAGTCCATTTGTTTGACTTGAAATCTATCTTTTTCTTTGGGCTTTTAAGTTTTGATACATCTAATTTTTGAAGTTCTTCCGCATCTCTCAATTCCAAATGTTCAATTAAATGCGTTTTAGAAGTATTCTTCTCACATAACAGTAAAACGACTTCTTGTTGAATATCTGGAAAGACCAATTTTTCAAAAGATACAATGTTTATTTTGTTGTAGAATTGTCCTAAAAATTCTCTGAGTGGTTGTGCATAAGAAACTTGTAATATTTCAGCAGGAAGCACGAAACCAATTTTTCCTTGTTCTTTTAACATTAGGGAAGAACCAACAACAAAAGAAACCCAAGCATTGGTGAGTTTAGAATATTTTAACTTTGCTTTCCCGAAAATGTCCGAAGCAAATTTTTGTTGTTCTCTATCGAAATATTGATAGCGAATGTATGGAGGGTTTCCTATTATTAAGTCAAACTTCTGTTTTGTATTGATACAGAAATCGTGAAAATCAGAATTGATAATTTTGGATTTATCCAATCCTATTACCTGCGATTTTTCAGCTTCAATTTCATCAAATTCAATTCCTGTAACAGAATTGTATTCGTAATTACCTTTCTTAATTTCTTCTAAGAAAACACCATCACCACAACTTGGTTCAAGAATGTCTAATTCTTTGTTACCATTAAAAGCCCATTTTAAAATAAATGATGCAATTGGCTCAGGAGTGTAAAACCCACCCCTTAATTTTTCCTTAGATGCGTTTTTAATTAGTTGCATATAATTTTGAAATTAGAGGAATAAGGTTGTCGCTTTCTCCTAAGTTAAATAATGTGTTAAGTGTCCGGTCTAATTCATTCTTTTCGCTATCAAATTGACGTTGTAGCGGAATTAACTTTCTATTGTTTCCTTTGTTTTTATCTATTTGCCCTTGAATGTCAATAAGGTCTTTTTGAATAGTGGTAATTTTGTCGTGTATCGCCTTCTCCTTTTTATTGTCAAAATCAATAACTCGGATAGGCAGTTTCTTCAATACTTTAGTTCCTCTTGCGATATAGCCCCCTCTAAAAACTTCACCGATTAATGCTGAAAACCATTCTAAATACTTAGAATTTAAAAGAGCTTGAATATAATAAATTGAGTAAGGGAAATCATCAGGTAAAGTAATCATACAATATCCTGCGGTTCCTCCTGACGAAATTAATGTACCGAAATAATCAATTGCATATTTATTTCCCTGAGCCAAAACGCCAACAATAATTTTAGCAGGAACATCACATTTATCAAGACTTTGATGTCTTCCAAAACGATACCATTCGTTTGCTGTTGCAGGTGTTGGTTTTATGTCTCTTTTTGAATTGTCTAATTTACTTTTGTAATGATTTAGAAATAAAAACAAATTAGGGTAATTGGTTTTTAATTTACCAATTTCAACAAATTCGATTCCTTTTTTTGTCTTTAAATATGGGTAAATAACAAAAGTATTCGGACTAAAAGGACGATAAGTATTAAGGTTATCATCACCACTTGAAGTTTTGTAATATGGTCTTGTTAATACCTTCTCTACTTTCCAATCAATGCCATCTTTAGAAAAATAGATGTATTTTTTATCTTCCTTTGTTTTGGTATGAATGTAAATGTTGTTGGCACTTGTTTGAATACCATTATAAATATTGTCTGAACCAATTAAGTCTTCTAAAGTTTTGGATTGATTGTTTACAGATTTGAAAACTGGCTTTAAAATACTTGGAACGAGAATCCAATCATTTTTTACAAGTTCATCAAATGTAACAGAATCAAAATGCTCATCATTGATTTTTCTTGTCTTCCAATTTTTTAAGGAATCAACTTCTAAATAATTTATTTCTTTCTGTTCTTCATTTTTAAGAATCAATAAACAAGTGTAAGTTGTCTTATCCTGAAATACTTGATTTGCTCCAAATGAAATGATTTGTTCTACAGATTTATTAGAAACAAGTAATTCCCTCAACTTTTTTCCTGCACCTACTTTTGTGAACTTACTTGGTACGATATATCCGAAATAACCTTTGGGTTTTAGTAAGTTTAATCCTCTTTCAATAAATAGAAAATACTTGTCAAATTGTTTGTAAGATGAATCGAATTTTGACTTGTAAATGGGTAATTCAAGAGGTGTAAACTCTTTCATATGCTCTGTAGCCAAATATGGTGGATTGCCAACGATAACATCAAAACGAGTTTTACCAAAATCAAAAGGATTTATTTCATCTTGATTTTTTTTATCTGTTTCTGATGTCTCAATTAAGCTATTTCCAAAGTGAATATTTTTGAGGTTCGGAAGTGCTGGAGTTGAAATGGTTGAATTGTCCTCATTTTCGAGCAGTTTAAGAAGTAAACCAAATTTACAGGCTTCAACAGCATTGTAATCTTTATCAATTCCGTAGATGCAATTTTCTAATATTGTCTTTTTAATTTCAAACGGAAGCCTAAAAGTTTCAATTGATGTTTGGATTAGCTTTTTTGTATCATTTTTTAAATAGTAATCTACTAAAGTGTCTTGTAGTAATTGGTAAGTTTCCAATAAAAATGCACCTGACCCACAAGCAATATCAGCAAAAGAAGAGTTTAAAATTTCTTTGTCTGTTTTACCTTCACAATGCTTTACTACTGTTTGACGTAAAATATCTTGAATGATAAATGTTGGTGTCGTAACAATATCTCTATCTATATTTTCAGGCTTCTTTTTGATTATGATTTCATCATTCTCAATAGCTAATTGTTCACCCAAAAATATTTCATAAATATTCCCTAAAATGTCTGATGAGAATACTGAAAAGGAATAACTGCTTTCAGGAAAGTACAAATGCTCAATTATAGTCCAAAATCCGGAGCTATTATTTGAGATTATTTCGTCTGTTAAAGGATGATTAAAAAGTCCTGCATTATATTTTCTGTCAGCTTCTTTAAATTTTTTGATTAATGAATTAAAATCATTTTTATCAGCAAAGGTTAAAAGTGTTTTGTATGTTTCTAAATTTCTATCCTCACATACCCGTAAAAATATAATACTGTTTATGTATGATTGAACAATATCGTTCAATTCTTCAATTGAAATAGTTGGTTTGTGAGAATATATTTCTTTACCAAGATTAATTCTCCAATCATTTATTTGCGAAAGAAAAAGACTGTCAACACTAGATAATTTTAGTTGCTCTTCAATGTCTTTCCAAGTTTCGTCAAACTCTCCGTTGTAAACTACTTGATGGCTTAACTGCTTTTTAATTTCCTCAAAAGCAGATTCATATTCGGTGTAGTGATAAATATTTATTCTTGATTTTGTTACAGAATCATCTTTTTCAACTTTTTTAGAGCAATCGTAGATTGCTAAGTATTCAAAATTTGATAAAACTGAGATTTTCAGTTTTGCTGTAAAACCATATCTACGAGTCTGTTTTGCAGGTTCGTTGTCTTTTTCAATTTTTACATTTGGTTTTTTCGCTTCCAAAAAGAATTTTCGTTCAGAAAAAAGTCTGAAAGTGTAATCAGGTTTTTTCGTGTTTGCGGTAGCGTCTGCTTTTAACCCTTCTTCAACTAAAACTTCACGTTCATTGGTTGGTTTTCCTGCTGAGTTTTTAATATCCCAACCAAGTAACTCAAAAAATGGGTCTAAGAAATCAGTCCTAAGTTGTGTTTCGTTATAACTCGGTTTCTGATATGATTCTCTGTCAGAATGATATTTTTTAACAAGGTCTTTAACTGTCATAATTATTTGAGATTAAATGAACCTTGTTTAGCGTTCTTATTTTTTAAGTATTGTATTTTTTTTTCTGCGACTTTCAATATTTCATTTGGATTTTCTTCTTCCATAAGCTGATAAGCGACTTTGTCGCTAAAAAGAATTAAGCTTAATTCTTTTTCATTTTCTTTAAACAATTCCGCAAGTAATGGCAACATTTCTTTGTTTGCATTTCTTTCCCCTCTTTCTATTTTACTCAGTGTTGAAGGGTCAAGGTCTAATACAGAAGCTACTTTCCTAAGTGGTAGTTGGTGTTCTTCTCTTAGTCTTTTTATATGTTCTCCAAATGATTCTTTGACTGTCATTTTTCCATTTTTGTTCTTGAAAATTATTTCAGGACATTGTTTGTCCAAAACTAATAAAAGATTATCAATTTGCATCACTTTATTCAGATTATTTTAATTCGGGTGGTGGTGGGGAAGGGCAAGTTCTTTTGGTTTTTAAGCGTGGGCTTTGTGGGTTGGCAAAAACCAAATGTGCTTGACCGTGCGGTGGGTTTTCTCTAATGGTGGGTAACGGTTAGGGCTATGCGTAGTACGGCTCTAAACTAAGTTTGTTTTTTCGAAGATAGGAATAGTAATCTAAAGTATAAGTGATCTCTCGAAGCATAAACCCCGTATTATCGCATAGGTTTTGTTATGTGTGCCAATCTTAGTTATACAGAACTCTATTTAAGTAGCAATCCGTTAGCTCCATTCACAAAACAAACCGGTACCGAGGAAAAATCCTTTAAATTGAATTCAATTGTTTTATTCGTTTAATAAGAGTAGTTAGTTTTGTCTTCGATGACTTAGCACCTTCTTTTTTTTAGGCAGCTGTAACTTTTCATGGGGCTTAAGTTTCTTTTAATTAAACAAAAAATATTTATTATGAAAAATGTACTAAAATTGACAGGTGTATTAATGCTTTCGGCTGGTTTCTTCCTTGCGAGTTGTTCAAAGGATAACATGAAAGGAACAGAGGCTGGGGTAACAATGAGAACTTTTTCTCAAGCCGATGCGGGGTCCGATCAACTTGAAGAAGGAACTGAAATTAAAAAGATATCCAATGAGGTATCGGATAATTTGAAATCAACAGTTTTTAAGATGGAAGACGGTATAATGGTAGCCTGCGATTGCGACATGGATGACTTCGAGATTACCCAAGTGTTCCTCAAGCAAAATGTGAAATCAAAAGGACATACCTTCTTGTATCAAAATGGTGTCACAACAGGTGAATCTCATATATTTACGGGCGATGATGTTATTGGTATTGACATGAATTACAATGGCCAATATGTGCGAATGAGTGATATTGATGTGTTTGGCCAATCACAAGGTAGTCAATATCAATATGTAGATGAACTAGGTGTAGAAGTGTTCGCCAATGGAAGCGCAGGAACTAATTCGGCTGTTTATCATTTTCCTATTGGTAGTACCGAAGCTGATCCGGGAAATTCTTTATCGGGAATGTGGATGAGAATTGTGCTAGACTTCAACTAAGGGGGCTAAATCAGATACTATGAAGTTAACTATTGAGAGCAATGCGTTATAAGTTTCGCATATTACTATTATTGATACCGTCCTTAACGTATGGCCAAAATAGTATTACGGAAAGTGGATTAAATGATCAGGTAGAGTTGTATCGCTACCTGGGGTTTGATCTTGGGATATCTTCGGGCATTATGATGAACGCAGCGCTTGCCGGATCAAAAAATGAACCTAGGATCTCAGCTACCGGGGTTTTGATACCTTATACCAAAGGTTTTAATGGTAATTATCGAATTTCCTATGACGCATCTGTAAGGTCATTAAAAGGGGGAATTGGTGTTGAACTGGAGTATTACGGTAAAATGAAAGAATCCAATTTGAGACTGTTGTATTCGCCGAAGTTTACAGCAAAGGATAAATATACACTGGCTCCAGTTATCGGGATCGAAATGGGGCTCGCACCCTTGTCCTCTCAAAGATACCTGTTTGGCTATACTTTGGGAATGTTATTTCATGGGTCCAAAACATTGGCTGGCTTTGAGGTCCGAGATTATTTTGGTTACAATTTTTTGTTTAAGGCCCAGTTAGCCCAGTCTTTTAAGATCAATGATCATTGGAAAGGGAGTCTAATGCTACATGGGTTTTTTGGTAACAGGAAATTACATGAATACATTAAACAGGGTGAGCTGATTTCAAGCTTTGATAATGACACCATTAATTCGATTGATTTCAATACAGCTGCATTGGTAGGTAAACTTCAATACAAACATTGGATATTTGGTTTGGGGATTAATCATGACAAATATTTCTTCGAGCAGGGTGAGGAAAAAGAATTGTTTTATCGGTATAAAAGGCTCAGGCCAATTCTACAATTAGGTTATAAGAGAAGCGGCTATGAATTCATGATCAGTACAAATACAGTATTAGTGAGTTACACCTTAAAAAAATAATGAATCGAAGAGGATACAATAATCTTGCGAGGCAATATGCCGACAACTTGTACAAATTTGTGTTGTTTCACCTCAGGGATGAAGCCACCAGCCAGGATATTGTGCAAGAGGCATTTCTAAAGCTTTGGGAAAGGCGAAAAGAAGTTGATGAAGACAAAGCAGTGAAATGGTTATTTGTAACAGCTAGGAATCTATACCTCAATTATATACGGCACAAAAACGTGATACAGAACTATAAAGATCGGGTTGAAATGACTGCTTATGTTGAAAATAGCCATTTTGAAAACAAAGACATGATAGCACACTGCCTTGAAGATATGCCGGAAGTACAAAAAACGGTCATGCTTTTGAGGGACTTGGAAGGATATGATTACAAGTCTATCGGAGAAATAGCCGGCATAAGTGAGTCGCAGGTAAAGGTATACTTATATCGGGCAAGAAAAAAATTCAGAGACATGTACGTGAAATTAGAAAATGGGTCAAAATAAATTTAATATGGATTATCATTTACTATTTGATTATGTTGAAGGAAACCTGTCCGGGATTGAAAAGCTGGATATGGAAAAGGCAATTTCAGGTGATCCATTGTTAAAGGAAGAGATAGAACAGCTCATGGATTGCAAGTTATCTGCCCCACAAAATATGACTTTCCCGGTAAACACACTTATTCAAAAACATTGGTTGTGGAGTTCTTTGAGCTTGAAGTTTGTATTGCTTGGATTGACTTCAGCAATCGCAGTAGGGGTTGTGATTTCCCTCCTATTCCAAAATGAACAGGACAATGTACCTTCTAGAAAAGCAGTTACAATTTCCAACAATGCAGATATAACAAGCGATGAAAAAGCAATTCCTAAAGAAGCAGCGCAAGAAACTGAAATTGAAATCATTCAACCGGAACAGGAAAAGACTAAGCTTATTAGGCATGAAGAAAATGGAAAACGAAGTGCTCACCATACTGCCAATCCTACTCAGTCATTTTTTAGAGATCCTCCCAAAGAACTGCCCCACAATATGATGGAATCGGTAAATATCCATGAGCCACAAGCAACTAAGATTTTAAATGAGACTGGGGGTGTTGTGCAGCAAGTCAATGTATTAGCAGAAGGGGACCCAAAAATATCGAGAAAAAATAAAGATACTATTCAACAAGCAGTAGATATAAATAATACAATTCCTTTAAATGGGAAAAAAGTCAGTAAGAAAAAGTTGAAATTAAAATGGAGCGAATCAGTTATCTCTACCGATGATTTTTAATTTTATTTTGATCAATAGAGCTTCTGCTATAGCATTCGTTAACTCTTTGTTACGAAATAAATCTCGTAGTTTCATGATGGCTTTGGAAAAACAACAAAATATTGCTTCTGGCATCTATAATTTTATAGTCGTTAAGAGCTATTGCTTCGTCCATCGGAAGTTCACATAGTTTGTCAACTATGGTGTGTATTATTTTTTTGATTTCAGCAACGGTTAGTTGCTCCGTATTCTTGCATACGTAATCGAATTCGATGTGGATCAAGAACATGTTTCACAATTAATCCACTCATGATTACTCTGGGCTATTACACATAACGTTTAGTGTATGGTGTCGTAGCATCCCGTAGGGTGCTATGCACTATACACTTTGTTGTGCTTTCGTTATTTTTATTTCATTTCGGTTGTCAGCGTTGGCAAAGGCATACTCTTTTGCAATTTTGGCTTGTGTGGTTGCTTCAGCAAATTGCAAATGTGTATGGCTTTTAGCGTTGGATTTACTTTCTAATATTCCTTTATTGTTCTCTAATAAATCATTTGTTAAAGCTTCAATTACTGGAACACTAACTGCATTTCCCATTTGTTTGTAAACAGCATTATCGTTTTCTAAAAGCTTATAAGATTCAGGAAAACCTTGAAGCCTTGCACATTCCCTTGTTGTTAATCGTCTAGCTTTTCCATTTTGAACAATTCCTAAACGATTAGTGTCGGAAGCTGTTAGAGTTATGGAAATACTATTTGGGTCAAGAAATTTAAAAACCTCAAAAGACATATTTCCGCAAACAGGATTATATTTATTGTCATAATTGCTTAAATAGCCTTTTTCAAGTAATAATTCTGTAATCTCTTTGAAATTATCTTTTTTATAAAACGTTTCAATCTGTTCTTGTGTTAGTGCTTTGCCATCTTGGTGAGTTCCAAATATTTTTTTTCTTCTGTTTGCAATAAGAAGGTTCATAAAATTTATTTCGTCTTTATTGCATTTTCCTTTTATTCCAAGTTCCCAAGAATGTAATGAATTTCCATTTCTTGTATCTATTAATCTGTACCCATTTAATTTGGATAAGTCTTTACCAATAACAGATTTTAACTGTTTAGTAAACTCTTTTGAACAATAATATTTCTTATCTGGATTTGGCTCTAATATATCTGAAATAACTTTGTTACTCTCAATAGTTTCAAATAGGCTTTGTTGACCATTTCTAGATTTAAAATTATGAGAATCAACTGCACCTGTGTCTGAATTAAGTTTTATTTGAAAAGGTTGTTCTAAAACTCCAACAATATATATTCTTACTCTGTTTTGAGGCACGTTAAAATTACTCGTATTCATTAACCGATACTCAACGTTATAACCAATTGCTTCTAAAGAGTTAATTATAGTTTTAAATGTTCTTCCTTTATCGTGTGTTGTAAGTCCTCTCACATTTTCGAGTATGAAACCTTTGGGCTTATACTTTTTTAAAAGTCTTTCAACGTCAAAGAAAAGAGTTCCTCTTGTGTCTCCAAATCCTCTTTGTTTTCCTGCATAAGAAAAAGATTGACAAGGAAAACCAGCAAGCATAAAATCAAAACTAGGTAGAGTATCCACTTTTGTTATGTCAGAATATGGATTGTGTCCAAAATTCAGCTCATAAGACTTACAAGCATTCTTATCTATTTCAGACGAATAAACACATTCTGTTTCAATTTCGTGTTTCTTACAAGCTTGTTCAAAACCAAGTCTAATCCCTCCAGTTCCTGCAAATAAATCTATAAATTTTATCATTTTAGTTCCTTTTTAATCCAATTTGACAAAACTTTAAACTCTGCTTGAGTATATGCAACAGTACAATCGCTATGAGTACAAATAGTAGATAGAGCAGAAGAACGTTGGAAGTTTCCTGCTCCGTCTAAAACATATCCTATTTTATATCCATCGTGGTGCATTAAATTAAATCGGTCTGCTGCTTGACCTGCTTTTCTTTCAATTGTGCTATTAGTTGTTACTTGAAAACTAACTTCAATTCCAACTAACTTTTTTCCTTTTGATACAACAATGTCAAATGGCATTCCTCCTTTTTTATCATATCCAGAAAGGTGAATTGTTCCATTTCTTGTAATTTCATAACCTTTTCCTAAATAGTTGTTTAGGAAATCTACAATTTCGGATTGTGCAAGTTGACCTAGACTGTTTGCTGTTGCTCCACCTGTTATTCTACTTACAAGAATATATCTTTGTTTGACGAAGTTTTTTAATTCGACTTCATTACCAAGCAATGTTCCAATTTCACAACTGTCAAGACCACCTTGTTCTGCAAAATCAGAGGTTGAAGCAAAAAGCAGTATTGCGATTAAATCTTTAGTCATTGAGTCTAGTTCTCTTTCTGTTGAAAGTGAATCTCCATCAATTCCAAATTTTTTGTTATTCAGACCTTTAATTGGGAAGGTTTCAAATATGTATTTGTATTTCTTTGCTTTCCAAACAAAATCAAAGAAGTAGTTTCCTTTTTTATCTTTTGGAAAAATATCAATAAAAGACCTACCTAATCTTTGAATTGGTTCTCCACCATAATCAGATAATACGACCAAATGTTTTAAAAATAAGTTACCTGGGAATTTAGCAACTTTTATAAGCTCAAATACTTGAAGAGGTTCTTTTTTGCTTAAGCTGATAATATTGAGGAAGTCGTCTTGCGTTTCTAGCAATAATGGTAGAACATTTGCCAAAGCATTTTTTTCTTTTAATTCTTCTGGCCACCATAAGGCTGCTTGCTTTTCAAGCTCTTCAATTGTTCTATTATATTTTGGCATATGTTTTATTATAATTTATTTGTTCTTCTGCAACACGTAAAGCTTCTAGTCCTGTTTCTTCATATTTAACAATGTCATAGATTTTTGTTGCAATCCAAAGAGCTTCAAGTTCTTTTAGTGGACATTTGAAAATAATACTCAATGTCTTTAAATGTTCTCGTTTTAGAATTTTTTGGTCACGTTCAATTTTACTCAAATATCCATCTCCAACTTCAAGTTTTGAAGCTAATTCTCTTTGAAGCATTTGATTGCGTTCCCTTAATTCTCTAATTTTTTGTCCTAATGTCATTGTACCAATTATTGACTTGACTTAATTAGGTCAAATATAGAGTTATTTTTTCGGAATTCTATTTTAAGCGTTGGGAAATTTTAGCTCTTTTGGTTTTTAGAGCGCTGGGTTTGTGGGTAGGAAAAAGCCAAATGTGCTGAAATGTGCGGTTGGTTTTTTTAATGAAGCACAACGGTTTGTGTATGGTGTCGTAGCATCCCGTAGGGTGCTATGCACTATACACCGTGTTGTATTTTCGTGTTTTCATTACCCTCAATTTTAAAGAGTTTATCTTCTTCGGATAATTTAATAATAAAATATTCCTCTTTATTCAGTTCACTTGGCAACTTGTCTTGTAAAATAGATGCTACAAATTGTATGGAATTTTGATTTACTAACTCAGCAATTTTCACAAGTTGATTGTCATGCATCAATTCCTTCTTATCATTAAGTATAAAGTGCATACAAGGAATGTTTTCTTCATCTGCAAACAAGGTATACGCTATGTCAAAACAAGAAATTTCGCCTTGTTTTTTCCCAGAACTGAAATTTGTATTAAACGCACTAAATTTATACAGCCTTTGTCCCTTTCGATTAGTTACTTTATCATACTTTAATGCAAACTGTTCGCCATACAAAAGATCAGAAGTAGCAGAAAAATGCTTATTAAACTTATTAAGCTGAGTTTTGACTATTGTTTCAAAATCATCTGAAAACAATTCATTATCAATAGTTGATAACTCGTCATTAAATGTTTTCAAATTGCCTTCAACTTCATCTAGCTGCTGAATAATGTTTTCATACTCACCTTTGTTTCTATACTTTTCATTTAACGAAACGACAATAGACTCTAGTTCTTCAAATGAATCACTTTTAGAAAGTATCATAGAAACTTTTTTCTCTTCCTCTAAAAGTTTTTCTAGCGAGTTCTTTTCTTCTTTAATTTTTTGCTCTAAAACTGGAAGCTCCTTTGTTATGAACTTTTGTTTTTCTTCAATCATTTGATTATGATAAGAGACTAAATCTTCAAATGACTTTTGAATGCCTTCAACAGCTCCTGTAAATTGAGAGTATATTTGATGCAGTTGAGCTAAATCAATATCGGATGCAGTAGAACTGAGACTGTCATTAGCTTCAATAATTAATTCTTTTCTAATATTAAGTTTACTTGTTTGTGAGCTTGACTTGTTGATTTTATATTTTAATTGATTTAATTTATCTAAATCAGCTTCAAAGTTTTCATTAATATTTAGTGTAGATTTTTTATGGTTCAATTCCTCAATTTCATTTTCAATTAATGATAATGTGGTTTCGTATGCAGATTTTGTTTGTACTTTTTCTAAGCGATTTTTAAAAGTGTTTTCTTGTTTTATGCCTAGTAAGATTTCTTGCTTTTTATTTCCTTTGGTGAATTCACATCCTAATAGAAACAAATGTAGTGTTTCATATTCTGCATCAGATGTATATCGGTCAAGTGTTTTAAGTGTATTGTTAATACTTAAATCCTTATACCTAATATTATGCGAAATAATTTGTCTAAAAGTTGGTTTTTCAGATGTGTGCTCAGGAAAAAGTAGATTTGATAATTCACCTTCAAATTCATCATCTATGTAATGTGTGCCATTTATTTTTCTAATAACTTTGGATGCGGAACTTAGAAAATTTCTTTCGATATAAATTTCAGGCGCATTTTCGTCATCAAGATTTTCAGATAGGCAAAGAGTTATTAAGATTTCATTATTAATCAAATAATCTTTTACAAGTTTGTAGACATCTTTTTTGTTTTCAGGGTCCACCCAAATATTTTTTTTGTCTGCACCAAAGCAAAAATCAATTAACTTTAATACTGTTGTTTTCCCTACACTGTTACCAGTTATATGTTCTCCACTTTCATCAACGATTAGGTTGATTCCTTTGCGAAATTCAATTTCCCTAAGAACACTTGCCCCTTTTGATATGGTTAATGATTTTAAGAACATAAACTAATTTTTCCGTTTTTTAATTCTGCAACATTAATAAGATATAACCAGTCAATACATAAAACATATGTAGGAAAAGACATATTATTTTCATCCTTTACTTTTTGATACAATTCTATGAAATTATAAGAGTTTTCCTCTTTAAAAAAATTTAATAGCGTAGCTCCATTAAAATAGATGCTATTTTCAGGATGAATATTATCAGGTAATAGCATAATCGTAATTATTAGGATTAGTGAAAATTTTACACCTGATAAAAGCATCAACGACAAGTATGTCAACACATAACTCTAATTCATCAATAGGTATTTCAGTATAGTTCGAGCTTATGAGTATTCGTTCTTTAATTTTTTCAATTATTGTAAAAAAAACATCATCTCCATTACTTTTATTCTCGATATTTATATATTCTCTTCTTATTGTTGCAAGAACAGAATTGCTTTTGTTTGAACCTAAACTATCAAATTCAGTATATTTAGAATCTACTTTTTGATAGAATAAACTATATTCTTTGATAGTCTCTTTAGCCAAGTTCAAATCATTATAGGTGATTTTCCTTTCAATTTCAAAAGTGTTAACTGATTCAATTTTGTTTGAATCATCCCATTCTTCTGATGCTAAGAGGTTGATGACTTTCGCTAAGTTAGAATCAAGCTTTACTATGTCTACTTCATTACCTAACTCGTCTTTTATAAATTTGTAAATTTCTTTTGTTTCAGGAATACCCTTAGTCAAAACAACATTTAATAAAGATGTTATATCATAAATGTCAGTTAATGGATTAAAAGAAATTGAATAGGGGTTATCATAAGTTTTACTTCTAAGATCAGTTGCCTCTTTAGAAATAGAGATAAATTTAAAAGTATAACTTGGGTAGTCTTCAATAATCTTTTTTGAAAGAGCAGATTCTATTTTCGGTTTAGTACTTGTTGATGATACTTGTATAATTAATTTATGTTTATGGTCAATTAAATCAATAGCTGCAACATTTTGCAGTTTAGTATTTAAGTTTTCCAGCTCATAATTAAACAGTAAATTAAAAAAATGTAGATAAAAGTTTTCTGAATGAACATGTAGATCCAAAAGGTTCAATTTCCCCCTTGATTCAATCGTTCTAGACAAAACATGTAGCTTGTTTTCAATGTATATGTAGTATTGATTTCTATTCATCTATTCATTTCTCGTCTTACAAATTTACCATATTTTTATCGGTTAGCATTCTGTTTTGCATGAAATACAACGACTCGACTATGGTTAGTGTGGGATTGAAATGTGATAGTTTTCAATTCCGCACGTAGCTAAATCTTTGTATTTTGTTTTTATCTTATTCATTTTAAAAGCCAAATCAACGATTTAGCGGTGTTAATTTATTGTTCTGAACTTTCAGTTTACGACTAAACCCCACATTAACTATAGCCTTTGTTGGGTGTAGTTATTTTTTTAATTCTTCAATTTCAGTTTTGAGAATGGGAATATCTTTAATTAATATACGCCAAAGTGTAGCTGGGTCAATTGAATCATAAGCATGAACAATCATATTTCTTAGTCCAATTATTTGCTTTGAGCTGGATATTTTTATGTCAGGGTTAATTTCTGTTAGTTTTCGGATTGCTTCACCGATAATTTCTAAATCTCGCTCAACGGTTCTGACTGCCATAAAATTTGAACTAAACTTTATATAGTCACTAGAGTGGATAGTTACTACATTTTCAAGTTCTTCGATTACCGATTCGATATCAAGAATATATTTAAGGATTTTATTAGGCTGCATAAAGTGCTACTTTCGTTTTATCTAGCTCTCCCTTAAATATTGGGTTTTTAACTGCTCGATAAGACAATAAATCAATGTCGCGGTCAAATAACTTTTCAAGTTTTTCTTTTAAAGTAAAAAAAGCATCACCGTATTCAAGTGGAGTCAATGATTTGGAAAATAATACAGCAAAATCTAAGTCACTATTGTTAGAAAACTCTCCTGAAACCGCTGAACCAAATAAATAAAGTTCTGTCACATGGTTTGATTTACATATGATTATCATTTTGTCTAAATTTTCTTGAATTATTGTTATCATACTATCAAAGGTAATGAAATATTGAATGTAATTTCTTTTTATTTTAAAGTTGTATATTTGTAGTGCGAAGCGTATTAAATTTATTACTAATGGTAGTGTCATCAATCAAAAATTGGTTTAGAAAGAAAGCATTGGGTAGGCAAACGGGTGTAAGTCCCGAAGACCATTCAAGGCACCGCTTTGATACGTTTCGCAGTGACCTACCCTCTTTTATTCATTTAATCCATTTTTATTATGCGAAACGTAAATGGTCAGGCTGTTTGTCCAAAATGTAAATTGATAAACACCTCGTGTGATACACGAAACGTATCAAAAAAGCTAAAATTATTAACATCAACTGAGATTGAATTCTTAGAATTTTTCAATTCTACTGACAATCCAAACTTGGTCAAATCGTTACAATTAATTCACGATTTTGCTATCTATCATTCAGATATCTCTTTTGATTGTGAAGAGAAAACAGCGTTGTACGATGTTAGAGTTCTTTGGGAAAAGATAGAGGAGATGATTGAATAGTTTTAATTTAGAAAGAGGGCTATGTTTTAGTCCTCTTTTCTTATTAAATCTTGGAAAATCTGTTTTTAATAATACTAATAAACGATTTCTTTATCTGCATTCAATAAAACAGCTTCCATCTATACAAATAAATTCTTCATTTTCTTTTGTTTCAATATCATCATCACAAAACTCTCCTAAAGCTTGTTCTGTTCTAGTTCCATTTCCTTCTTCTACAAAATAACATTCTTTACACTTTTTACAACTTGATAGTGTGAAAACAGTAAAAATGAATGCCAATATTGGTAATGTTAGTTTTTTCATAATCTATTTTAATTACACCCAACGTCTCGGCTATGGTTAGTACGGGATTAAAAAGTAATTAATTTCCGATTAAGCACTTAGCCAAAACTTTTTATTTTGTTTTATCTTTTCATTTTTAAAGCCAAATCAAAAGATTTGGCGGACTTCATTCAAGGCACTTCACTTTGGATTAAGCACCAAAACCCGTATTAACTATAGCCATTGTTGGCATTTCGTTATTTTTTATTCTTTCTAATCGACTGTTTTACAAGACTCAAAATATATTCCAAATTTTCGTCATCTCTGACTTGAATTTCAAAGTCTCCATTACCCCAATGTCCAGTTGTTGAAACATCTCTCGTAATTCCTTTTGTGTCGTCA
>CAJQOH010000063.1 GCA_905479915.1 uncultured Flavobacteriales bacterium | reverse complement strand
TCTTATTTCAAACAATTAACAGGCTACGAAAAACGAACCAATCAACATTGTAGGGATGCGGCAATGTTAGTAATCCGCTATTAAATTATGCAATACACTAACTCAGATTTTAAAAATATGAAGTTCCCCATTTTTGAACTTTCTCTTGATGAAGATTTACTCAGTAAATTCAATCGGTTGACTTCCTTTTCTGAATTTAAGCAAGACGTTCCCAATCTAGACAATAACCTTGTTATTCGTTACATCTTTTTTTGTTATGACCATACCATTCAATGGGATACACTAGATTTTAAAACCAGGAAAAAGAAAGCTGCTGAATTGGCTGGGTTTAAAAAGTTTGATCGTAATGTAGTCTTGATGCTCAACAATGCTATTCCAGAGGTTAACCAAATGATTACTGCTTTCTTCCGAATTCAGAACAACAGAAAGTTTAGACGAAAAATTATGGCTCTAGAGTTATTGGACCAGTATCATAAAATCATTATGGAACCTATCCGAAAAAAGTTAGATGATGATAAACGAATGCGAGCTGCTAACTTGAAAACAAAGCTTATGGAGGATTGTGAAACTTTAGATGCAATGATTGATGGAATTGATGTTGAATTTTTTGGCTCAACGGAAGAAGCTCTAGCAATTGAAGAAAATCTAATTGCCATTTCTCCAGAGAATATTTCAAAAATAACGGACAATGTACTCAAAAGTTAAGGGTGGGAAAACAATGATGATTCAAGGTATTCGGGTTAATCTACCTGTACTACCTCCCTCTCATCTTATTGATGGAAACGAACTGTCTAAAAAGGAACAAAAATTTAAACGCACTTTACTTCCTCTCAAGTGGAACGAAAAGAGGGCTAAAGAAATTAAACTCCAGGAAGAAAATCCTACTTACATTAATCCTGAATTAGAAGCATTCCGCAGACAAGAATGGACAAGAAGATTAAACGGATATTGGTTTTATAACAATGGTAAACCAACCTATATGACAGGAATGCATTACATGTATTGCAATTGGTGGAAATGTGATTTTGGTTATCCTGATTTTAGAATCCCTGATTTACACAAGTTTTATTTTGATCAGTACTGCATCGAAGATCCTAATTGTTATGGCAGTAATGAAATTTGTAACAGACGTGATGGAAAAACAGCTCGTTTGGGATTATTCATGTATGAATACATTTCTCGTACTCCAAATACTTATGGAGGGTTACAAAGTAAAACAGGGGTTGATGCGGGGAAGGTATTTGATTTAAGTATCATATTGCCTTGGAAAAATTTACCTGATTTTTTTCGTCCTACTTATGATTTTAACAATACGCAACGTTCTGAACTTCGATTTTATAAGCCGCTGAAAAAGGGAAAAAATGCACTCCAAAACTTTAGCAATAGCAATGAAGAATTACAAAGTATTCTCAACTTTAAAACTTCTAACATCTTTTCTTATGATGGTTATAAGTTGCATCGTTACGGTGGTGATGAAGTAGGAAAAACAGAGGAGGTCAATGTATGGGAAAGGCATCAGGTAGTCATGCCCTGTATGGAACAAAACGGTGAGATTATTGGAAAGGCGTATTACACGACTACTGTTGAAGATATGAAATCTGGTGGAGAACCTTTTAAGCGGTTATGGGAAGCTTCTGATCCTAAAGTCAGAAGTAGCAATGGGAGAACAAAATCTGGATTATATAAATACTATAAACCCGCTTATCAGGGTTGGAAATACGATGCATATGGTTTTCCATTAGAAAAAGAGGCTAAAAAGTATTTTCTGGCTGAACGGGAACTCAGAAAGGATGATCCTAGGGCACTGAGTTCCTACATCCGTAAATTTTCTTTTACTGAAGAGGAAGCCTTTATGGTGGATGGCGATAATTGTGAGTTCAATGCTATGATTTTGAATGAACGCCTCTCCTACCTCAATCTTACTCCTAACATTGTTTCAAGGGGTGATTTTATCTGGAAAAATGGAATAGAACCTGATGTTGAACAGGATGGAAAAATAATTTTTAAACACAACAGCCGTAATGGAAAGTTTCGCATTTCGTGGTTGCCTGAAAAAGATGAACAAACCAATCTCATAAAACGGTTACGTACGATTAAAGGCGTTCCTCATTTTATGCCTATTAACGACCAAAAGTTTTGTATTGCCACCGACCCGATAGATCACGGAGTTACCGTGGATGGTAGACGATCAAATGCAGCAACTTATGTTTTTAGAAAGTTTGATTTATTGGTTGATGATCCTAACAAAGTCAATGAAGAAAATCAATACGATTGGCAAACACACAACTTTGTAGTGCAATACATTCATCGTCCCAATGAGCCAACCATGTACTATGATGACATGATTAAGCTATGCGTATTCTTTGGTTGTCAAATCTTAGCAGAAAACCAGAAAAGAGGAATCATTACTCATTTTCAAAACAAAGGGTATGGAGCTTTTATTATGAATCGTCCAAAAGAAACTTTTACTGCAAAAAATAATGTACAGGATACTCCAGGTATTCCAAGTTCAAAGCCTATGATCCAACAATACACTGGTAAACTACAAACCTTTGTAGAATATCACGGACATCGTATTCCCTTTAAAGAATTGGTAACTGATTTACTAGGGTTTGATCCCAACAAGCCTACCAAATTTGATGCTACGGTTGCTGCAGGATTTACACTGATTGCTGCTGAAAATGTAAAAGCTAAACCCATTGAAACGGTTGGAGGATTGGAGTACGTGCAATTTTATGATAACAGTGGTAATCGTTCTAAACCAATTACAAATTAGCTATGGATATAAAAGACAATATGGAGAATAAACATTCCTATCCTCGACATGATATAGATCCTAAAAGAAAAGACAAAAACTGGATTTTAAATTATGGGAAAGCTTTTTACCATGATTTTCTGAATAGAAACGGAAAAGTCTTTTATACCAATAGCGGTCGATACAATGAAAATTTACGCTACTCTTTGGGGCAACAAGACATTCAACAATACAAAGCAATGGTTGGTTGCGATGATACACAACGAAGCTCTATTAATACCAATTGGGATATTGTACCCATTATGCCAAAGTTCGTTGACATCACTGTTGGCAATATGCAGAAAAGAGAATTTAACATTGAATGTAATGCTATTGATCCTACTGCTCAAGATGCGGTTAAGGAAACTAGAGCAAAATTAGAAGCCAATGTTTATTTGAAAGAAACTTTAGATCGAATAACTGAAATTACTGGGGTTGATTTTGATGGTGGAGAACGACAAGAGCTTCCTCAAACTTTAGAGGAAATAGAATTGCACATGCAACTCAACGATAAGCTAGAGGTAGCAATCAATATGGAGGATGGGCTTGATTTGGTGTATTATCTGAATGATTGGAAACAAATATCTGAACAGCTAGATAGAGATTTAGTGGTGTATGGTGCTGCAGCTTGTAAAGATTATACTGATAATAATGGAATGCCTAGAGTAAGAAGAGTTGATCCTCGAAACTTACTCACACAATTTTCTAAAACTCCCCACTTTAAAGGTTGTGAAGCTTTTGGTGAGATTGTTACGATGACTATGGCTGAATTTCAACGTAGGGTAAAGCACGAATTTAGCCCAACCGAAAAAGAAGAAATATATCAACTCTTTTCCAACAAAAACAACAACCATTCTAATTATCATAATGACTCTAGTTCTTATGGAAATTCCAGTTATAGCAGTTCTTATAACGGAAATGATTACCGTTTTGGATCTCCTTACGATGATGTAGTGATTACGTGTTTTGATTTTGAATTTTCAAGTACCAATACCAAAGTTTACGAGAAAAAAGAAAACAAACACGGAAACAGCTCCACTTACAAAAAAACGTTTAACTATAAATCGCCAAAAAACTCTAAGTTTAAAAGGGAAGCAATGAAGCGTCAGTACGGAGTTTGGTATAAAGGCTTATGGATAGTAAATACCAATTACATTTTTGAGGCTGGGCTTTGTCGAGACATGAAAGTGCCGAAAAGTAGTTTTGAGGAAGCACTATCTAATTATCACGTTGTTGCACCAGGAATGACAAATATGAATAATATCTCCACCGTAGAACGAATGATTCCTGTTTGTGATGATATTCAACTCAATATTATCAAACTTCGTCAGGCTATTGCTAGGGCTAGACCTAAAGGGTTATTAATTGAAATTGGAGCATTAGAAAACATACCCAAAGGTAAAGGCGGTGGAACTTTTAAACCTTTAGAGATTATCAGTATGTACAATGAGAACGGGAATATGCTGTATCGGAAATTTGACGATCAGGGCAATCCTATTGGACCACCTATGCAAGAACTAGAAAACGGTATGGCTAGGGATGTAATGAATTACATTAGCATCATTAATTTCTATTTAGGATTGTTAAGGGATACAACTGGTATTAATGAAGTGGCTGATGCTTCTACGCCTGATCCTGATTTGTTAAAAGGGGTGGCTGAATTGGCTGTACAAAGTACCAACAACGCTTTACATGGTTTATATGCTGGAAGAAAGTATTTGTTTGAGAGTCTATCTAGATCATTATCTATCCGTATTCAAGATACTGTTGAAAGTGGAGAATTAAAAGGTTATGCCAAAGCATTGGGTGAAAGTGATTATCGTTTAATCAAAGTCAACAAAAAGGTAAGTTTACATGAGTTTGGAATCAAAATCGAAGATCGTCCTGATCCACAGGAAAGAGCCATCTTAGAGCAACACTTAAATACTGCGTTACAACAACGCAATCAATCTGGAGCTGGTGGAATTACCATTGATGTGTATTATGCTGTTAAAGCGTTCCAAAACCTAAAACACGCTCAACAATACCTTGCCTTTATGGTGAAGAAAATTAAACGTGAAGATGAAGCGAAAGTGGCTCATGCTTCGCAATTGAATAGTCAACAGCAACAAGAATCTGCTTTAGTCGCCTCCCAAGCCAAACAACAGGAAATACAGTTAGAAACGAATGAGAAAATTCGATTTGAACAGGAAAAAGCAAAAATCACTGAGGCGATAGAGGCGAGTAAACACGCTCGAAAATTGGAGGAAATCAAACTGCAGGGTCAGATTAAAGGACTACAGATTGATCAGACTGATTTGAATAAAGCAAATTTGAGTGAGTTTGAGAGGGGCAATCAAAATCGAGCATAAGTTCCATGCTTTACTTTTACTTTTTCATCTAGCATAGTCATTAAATTATTCATTTCAATTATCGTTTTTGATACTCTACAATTGCTTAATTGATCAGGGGGTAATTGATGATTAAACAACTTACTCGCAGGTAACAAAAATAATTCTGAAGGACTATAAGGGCTGCCCCCAAGACCTATTAAAATAAATACAGGATACCCTTCGTTCTTTTCAAACTGCTTATACCTTTCCAACTGCTTTAGACCTGTGCAAAAAGAGAGACACCCTTCATCATTTAACGATTTTCTATATTTTGTTTCAACAGCAAAAGAAAAATCTTCTATACCAAATATAAAATCAGGTAACAATAGGCTTTCATTGAAATCTTTTTTATCATAGGATGGTGAACGATGAATAAGTTTATAGCGCTTTTTCGGAAATAACTTTTTTCTAGCAAAATCTTCAAAAACATCCCCCTTCACTGTTCCATCAGTTTTACTGATTTCTTTTACAAAAGCTCTAAAAGCTTTCGATGTTCGTGTGAAAATCAACCTACTTTTCACGATGTTTTTACTAGCTCTACTCACAAAATCAATTAATGAAATACAAATAAATCACTTTTAACACATTTAAACAACTTTTCGCAAACTTAAACTGTAATTATAAAGCTTGTAGCAACTTGTTTAAATATGATTAAGTTGATTTCTAATATCGTAGTCTAAAATGGAAAACTATGGACAACGAATTTGAAGGATTAACAGCTGAAGACATCACCTTTGTAACAGCTGGTGATGATGCGACAACAACAGAAGAAACAACCACAGAAACGGAGGAAACAAACACTGATACAGAAACAACTGCTAATACCGAAGCAGAAGAAACAACTACCAGCGAAACGGAAACTACTTCAGAAGAAGAACAAAGCACCGAAACAAGTTCTGAAACTACTACCGATACAGAAACCACTACTAAAAATCCCCCACCCGATTTTGATGCACTGTTAAGTGAAAAGTCTGGAGGTAAGTTCAAGACTTATCAAGAAATTCAAGATCACTTCACTAGATTGTCTGATAACCAAAAAACAGAACAGGATGAATTGGACAATGACCTTATTGCTAAGTTCAATCAATTTAGAACAGGTCGTAGTGGAGATTCAAAAGCTACCGCTAAACTATTTTTAGAAACCCAACTCATGGAAGTTGACTCCCTCGATGCAAAGGATGTCATACGTGCCAAAATGAAGTTGGACAATCCTAACCGTAGTGTTGAGGATATTAATTTCTTGTTAGAAAACAAGTACAAATTAGATGAAGAAGAGTACGAAGCGAATGAGATTCGACTTTCTAAACTTCAAATGGAAGATGATGCTACAAATGCTCGAAAGGAGCTCAAAGAAATGCAAAGCAAAGTTGCCCTAAAAGAAGGTAAAGCTAGTATCAGTACTAAGGAACAACAAGAACAAATTAAAACTGCCAATGAAAAATGGCAAAAGGATGTAGCAACCGCTATGACTGGTTTTGATAAAATGGAATTACCTCTAAACGATAAAGGAGAAGAATTCAATTTTGGCGTTGACAATCAAGACGAGATTAAAGGCATTATATCCAATCTTCCCGACTTCTGGAACCGCTATGTAAGTAAGGATGAACAAGGAAATGTTGTTGAACACATTGATAAATTAAGGAGCGATGTATCCTTAATTACCAATCGTGAACAAATTTTCAAAGCACTTTATGAGCATGGAATTTCAAAAGGACGAGAAGAGCTAATTAAAGAGCGTAAAAATCCTTCTTCTAAAGATCACCAAGAAAATACTGATGATAACACCACAAAATCAGAAATGGAAGAACTAGCAGAAGGATTAGGAGCTCAATTAAGATAATCCATTCCAAACTATCGGAATTAAAAAAAATAAATTATGAGTAATACAGTAACAGGAAGATTAAACGAGACTTATGTTTCAAGTGTTAATTTCCTTCATGACAGAGATATTTACAATAAGCTTTTTGATCGTTACGATGAACAGTCCATCATTTCCTTCTTTGAAGAGACTGGAAGAACCAAAGAATCTCACGAAACAACATTTCATCATTTTGAAAAAGACTTCATCTATCAAAACATTTTAATTGCTGCAGTAGCTGGTACACCCGGAGCAGGTAATGATGTGCAAATTACCTTAGATGCTACTAACCACGATAGCGGTGCCAGTTACCCTAAAGTAACCGATTTGGTATTGTTTAACAATGATTTGACAGGTTATATTATTGCTAAAGATGAAACCAATCCAACAGCTCATATTATTACCGTTCGTCCAGTAGATAATACAAGGGATATTGTTACAGCAAGTACTGTAGGAAGTCTTTTAACTGCTTATTCTAATTCACATGCTGAAGGGAGTGGACAACCACAAGGGCTTATCACAAAACCTTTGCGTTTTTCTGGAATACACCAGATATTTAAAGGGCATTATGGTGTGACTGGTACGGAAGCTACCAACAGAATTGAATTCACTACTTCCAACGGAAAAATGTATTGGATGTATGAGGGAGAACATGATGCTTTTCTAAAATTTAGAATGGATTGTTCTTTTGGTTTATTGTTCAACGAACAATCCAATGGATTAACTGATGCACAAGGACGTGAGATTCGAGTAACCAAAGGATTGGCTCAATGGATACGTGAAGAAGGTAACATCTTTCCTGGAGGTATTGGTTCATTGACAGACATTGACACCATTATCAAAGTGTTGGATAAACAAAGAGGCTCTAAAGAGAATCTTATGTTATTAGGGATCAATTTAGATATTGATGTAGACAATGTATTGATTGACAAATTAGTCAATGGAGCGATTCAATACAACACTTTTGGAAAAGGAAACGGTAAACAACGTTCTGTTGATTTAGGGTTCAATTCTTTTAGAAAAGGAAGTTACACTTTTCACAAAAAAGAACTAGAAGCTTTCAATCATCCAAATGTTACAGGTTCAACAGGCTACACTTATCCAGATAAAGGGTTTATTATCCCTACAGATAAAGGTAAGGATGTAAAAACTGGAGCTCAAATAGATTCGATTTGTATGCGGTATAAAAAAGCACCACACATGGATAGAATGTACATTCATAAAATTACTGGAATTCATGCACCAATGGGGCCAACTTCTGATATTGATGAATTGGGTTATGAATACTTGTGTGAAAAAGGATTACAGTGTTTTGGACTCAACAGATTTGTTATGCTAGAGTAATATCTAAATTAGTTAAAGGAGGGCTTCTAATGCCCTTCTTTTTTTCTTTCATCTTAAAAAATAAACAATGAATAACATCAGTAAAAATTTAAAAGTAACCCTTCCTAAAGTGCCTGTTTATTATCAATTACTCAGTGTTAAACCTGATTCTGAAAATAAAGGTAGACTAAAAATGCCTTCTAGTGTTCGTATTCCTAATATTCAAACCATCTTCGATCCTGGTGATGATGAAGTAAAAGTGTTTAAATACATCGTTGGACAAAGAACTGTTAGTGATAATAATGGCAATACCAAACTAACTGAAAAGTTAGGGGATATTTATTTCTATCGAAACTCCAATGGAATGATTATCATACAACCTAAAAACAAAAAAGATTTGCCGCTTTATCAGTTTTTAGAAATCTGTAATGAAAATGCGAGTAATCCTCATCGAGATAAAAACACTACTCCCCTCTTCAAACGAATGGATAAAGCACAGGATGCTAAAGACAGTTTTGAAAAAGAAATGGAACGTAATGAAGCTATTTCACTAGCTTTAAATATGCCCTATGAGGAACTGAAACCGTTTGCTGAAAAACTCAAAATTTTTACCAATAGAGATCCTTATGAAGTAAGGATGGCAATGAAAGTAAAAGCGGAAGAAAACCCTACCATCTTCATTGCTAAAAATGAGATAGACGTCAAAACAATTATCTCTAGTCAAATCAAGGAAGCCATTGACAAAGAAATCATTGTTTTTAATGCCGAAGAGAATCGTTGGATGTGGTCACAAAACAAAGCCCTCATATTGAATGTAGCAATCGGACAAGAAAAAATGGAAGCATTATTTGAATTCTACACCGAAAACGATAAAGGCAGAGAATCCTTTAAAAAAGTCATCAATAAACTCTAATGTACAATTAATAATGGGTAATGGATACTTATTCATTACTCATTATTTACTTCAATAAAATGCCTTTAACCAATTTTGACATAACCATTACTTTTAACTTAAAAGCGGATATTCCGCATTTTGTTTTTGAGGATAGTAACGATTACACAAGTGATAGTGATACCTTAGTAAGTGGTAGTTTTAAAGTAATTGCTCCTTCTGGACAGGTGATTTACCAAACTCCTGCTGGTTCTCCTGATCTTGTACCGGGTACTTTAAGTTTTGATGTCCTTTCTATTCCTACGGATGTAGAAGGGTATATTCTTGGGGGTGAGTATTGTTTTGAATATACTGCCATTACCGTAAATAATGCTGCTGGCTACTTCATCAAAAAGACATTTGATTATGACTTTTGTAGTCCTAAAGTGGTAATTGAAACCACCTTAGATTGCTTTATTGCCCGATTACAAAGCCGTGACCAAACCGAATATACCGTCAATGGTATTGTCCCCAATATTGTGCGATTGCACGAATTGTTTGCTCCTACTTTTCTTTCTTTGCCTCCACTATCAAGTAATAGTGGCTTACACGAAATAAAGAATCCCAACTTATTTGAAGGGAGTTATACTTCCAAAATTGTTACACTGCTTGATTATACTTATCCTGATAACATTAGCATTTGTACTGAGGTTGAAGGGCAAAAGGATACCGATGTTCAATGTGACATTAACCTTTGTAAGGTCTACTGCTGCGTTCGGGCTTTAAAAGTAAGAGTAGATCAATTGAAATGTGAAAACAGAACAGCTTACGAAAGGGAACGAAAAATATTGATAGAGGTCATTGGTTTGATGGTACTTTTTGAACAGGCTTCTCAGTGTGGAAAAAGTAAGGATGCTGGAACTTATTTGGAACAAATTTTAAGTGTTGCCAATTGCTCTAAAAACTGTGGGTGTACTTCTTGTGGAAAGAATAAGGGGAATGAACCCCAACAAATTACGCCTTTTACTAGCGTTATTAATAATTCGGGAACGAATCAATGGTTAAGTGGTAGCGGTGCTCCTTCTAATATCTTAGGAAACGACACCGATTTTTACCTTGATTTTGCAGGGGGAGATGTTTACGAAAAAGTAGGTGGTTCTTGGGGTTTACTAATCAATCTTAAAGGGAAAGATGGGATTGATGGTACTTCTTCTACTTGGTTAAATGGTACTGGTGCTCCCAACAATAGTCTTGGAAATAATACAGACCTTTATTTGGATACTTCCTCTTCTGATATTTACCAGAAAACAGGTGGTGTTTGGGGCACTCCTATTCTCAACATTAAAGGTTTACAGGGAATTCAAGGGATACAGGGTTTGCAAGGAATACAAGGATTAACTGGTCCTGCTGGGGCTTCTTTTTTACCGGGAATGACAATGGATTATAACGGACCTACCAGCAATTTTGATGCTTCGGGATTAGGATTACTCTCTTATGTTGGTTGGGCGTTATGTAATGGCAATAATGGTACGCCTGATTATCGAGGTAAAGTTTCCAGAGGGTTAGATCCTAGTAATACGGACTACAACATCATTGGAAAAACTGGAGGTGCTAAAGAAGTGACATTAAGCCTCAATCAGATTCCTGCTCACAATCACGGTGTAAGCATCAATAGTAATACGACTGGGATTTCTATTAATGCTGTCGGTAATCATCACCATAGTAATGGGTCTAACAATGTTTTTGAGGGAGGTACTGCTTCTGGATCAGGTGTGGGAGATTCTGGAAGTAGAATGAAATATGGTGGTTGGCAAGGTGCTGGTGCTCATGCTCATAGTATTACTGATCCTAAACATGGACATAGTGTGAATGAAAATGATAGAGGGAGTAATCAAGGACACGAAAATAGAGGACCGTTTATCGTTTCTGGAAAAATAATACGCTTATAACAATGGACATCAATACAGCATACGAATTTATCAAGGATCTAGTCAACAAAGATCAAAAGGGGTTTGTGCCTTCTGCAAAGTTTAACCGTTATGCCCAAAGGGCTCAAATGGAGGTGTTTATGCAACGCTACGGCAATCCTAAAGAATATCAACCCGAAAGACCTATCCCAAAAGTTGCTTATGCAATGACTCAAAAGATTCACGATGATTTACGTCCATTTATTCAGCAGGCAACGCTTCACCTAAACAAATATGGTCAAGCATTTTATCCGTCAGATTATGTGCATCCTTCATCCATTAGTTACACGGTTACAAAAAAAGGGAAACACCAACGAGTGCCTGTTAAGGTAGTCAGTGATGATAAGTTAGCCTATCGCCTTTCTAGTCGATTGGTCGCCCCTAGTAAGGAATATCCTATTTGTGCTTTGTATGCTCAGTATCTACAGTTTTATCCTGAAAATTTGGTCGCTCCCAACTTTACCTATTTACGCCAACCTAAAGTACCTCAATGGGGTTTTACCATTGTAAATGGCCGCGAGGTTTATGATCCTGCAAACTCTGTTGATTGGGAGTTCCCTGATGAAGTACACAATGAAATCTGCATTAAGGTATTGAGCTATATCGGGATTAAACTTCGTGAAAGTGATTTATTACAGTATGCTGAATTGAAAAACGGGCAAGGAATCTAAGAGTTAAAAGGTAAAAGTTATAAAGTGGAAAGGCAAAAGGGAGAAAGTAAAAAGGAAATAGAGATTAAAAAGAATGATAACAACCAAAAGACAACTGGCTGAGCAAGTACTCCGAAGAATTAGCGGTGGTGATGTGAGTGATGGTTCAGAATATGATATTCGGGAGATTATCCGCTTCATTGAACAGGCGGTTAATGCCTTAGTAAAGTCTAATTTTTATGCTAGTTTAAAAGTTGGTGAAACAAGTATTGGTCCTCAATACATTTCAACCTTTCGTTCATTACCTGTTGAGTTCGATACTGAATTAGATTTGGCTTACCTCAATATTCCTTGTACTTATTTGGATTTGCCTGATGATAGAGGCGTGTATCACATCTCCCCAATGAAGGAACAACACAATGCTTTTGTACCTGTACGCAATGGTAGTGCAACGCTTTTCTCTCATTCTGAAGCCAACAACTTAGAGGGAAGGATTGGATATTGGTTGGAACAAAACAGGGTCTATTTCAACCAAAACATTGCTGCTGATGGTTGTGATAAAGTCTTACTCAAATTGGTAGTGGCTTCTCCTGAAAATTGTGGGGATGATGATTTGTACCCTATTGGGAGTGATCTGGAATTGCCAGTGATTCAAAAAGTATTGGAAATCATGGGAATTACCACTGAAACCGATGATGTCAACGATAAAAAAAATAAGAAGTAGGAAGAAAGAAGTTAAGAAGAGAGGAGTTAAGGAGTAAGAGAAATTTAAAGAAGATGAGTTACGTAACAATAAATGAAATTGTCAAGAATGCCTTGATAGATATCGGAGAAAACACCGAACACCTCTATCAACGTTTCTTGCATTGGGCCATTGAAGGCTTAAAGGATTTTTATTATGATACGGCTAAAGAGATTAAAACAATTTCTGTTCCTATGAATGCCACCAAAACCATTGATTTTCCGTTGGATTATGTGGACTGGACAAAAATAGGAATGGTAATCGGTGATCGGGTTTGGACTTTTGCCGTTAACGATCAACTAGCTCTTAAAAAAGAAGTGGATGAATGCGGCAATCCTACTGCGAAGCCAACACATAAATTAGCCAACATAGCTCCTACTGACCTTCTTAATTATGGGGGATATTGGTTCTACAATTACAACGGGAACAGTACGTATGGATATGGTGGGGCTTGTCATAACATTGGCTATTACAGAATTAATAGGGAACGAAGACAAATAGAGTTCAGTTCTGAGGTGAATACCAATGAAGTTTACTTGGAATACATCTCTAACGGAGTCAATCCTAATGGTGGTTCTGTTGTCAATGAGTATGCTGCTAAATTGGTGAAGATGTACGTGCAATGGATGCATAAAGAACATAGCAACAAGTTCCATACCCACGATAAGGAACGTGCTCGTAGCTTATATTACAATGAACTAAGAATCGTTCGTGCTCGACTAAGCAATTTTGATGCACAAGATTTTATTGATGCAACTAGAAAAGGCTATCTCAATCGCTTAAAAGCTCCCCTTATTTTAGGAAACCCTAATTCTTCTGATACAACTGATTTTACTGAAGAAGAAGCTTGTTCAGATGTATTTCCAGCAACTATTCCACCTCCTCCAGAAGAGGTCTTTAGAAAACGCTACTGGGGAATTTCTACCAATCCAAACATTGCGGGTAGTGGAATGGCTAGTCAACTGGTCTTAGACTTACAAAATGAGTTTGCTGAAAGTCGAGAAATGACTAAAACAATTGATGCTACTGGAGGGCATTACCTCTATTTTGCTTATCCTCAATCTTGGGGTCAAGCTTCTTTTGTATTTAACACCTTCCCAACTTCTTTTTTAGAACAGGTTATTGCATTTACCAATGAAGAAAATGACACGGAAGACTACTATTTGTATCGTTCATTGAACTTACAACACGGTAATCAGCTAACTGTAGAAATTAAATAATAAGCACTATGGCAGAAAATTTAGGTACACACGTTATTGCAAAAATTGTTACTCCTGACGATCAGGACGCTTTTGCGACTCACGATGCCAATACTGGTGAAGGTGGTTTTCATCAAGTCACCACTGAAGCTGAAATGCTCGCCATTACAACTGAACGAAGAAAGGCTGGTATGGAATGCCGGGTAACTGGTGATCCTACCTCTAGTAAAAATGGAAAATACATTTTACAAAACGACCTGACTACCTGGGTAAAAGAAAATAATGCTCTTGTTTTGGGGAATCCTCCTGATAACGGTTGGGGAAAAGGAAATACTACTACACATCCGTTAACAGGTTTTAGTACTGGTAATTCATTGGAAGAATTTGTCGATCATATCGCTACTTATTTGGATTGTACAGCTCCTACTCCGCCACCTCTATTGAGTGACTTGCAATTGCTAATTCCAAACTTATACCCTGCTAATAAACAAAGTGAAGCTGCTCACGTATTACACAGTAATGTTCAGACTGAAATACAGCCCATCGGCACAGTAAATGGCAAGTTTGGTGATGCAAAAAGTGGTTCTGTAAAGGCTTTGATAGATACTATCCTAAAAGGAACGATACCATTAACTGCTGGAGTTATTGGTGATGACAATGGTACTGATATTGCCTTAACCTTATTTGGGGAGGAAGTCTTTAATGACATCTACCAACAGATTGGAGCTGCTATACAATCAACTGTTCCACTGTTTTTAAACAACATTGAACATACTTATCGCTTGGAACATAACAGTGAATTTGTTGAAAGCAACTTTTACATTGACAACCCTACTCAGCCTTCTTTAATCAATTTAGGATTGATTGGTGAACATTTGGGGTTCACCCGATTTGTCTCTGGTGTACCGACTTTATCAATTGGGGATAGTTTGAAAACCACCTTTACTTTAATAAACGCTGTTTCTTGGTACTACAACGTACTTACTTTTGGACGGGTTGAATCTGCTTACACGAACAATGCTGATACAGGTTTACAAACTGGTAAAAATAACGGGGATAATGTTACGTTTACCGACTTTGTTACCAGTGTAATTAATGGGGTTTATACCGAAAATGCTAGTGTTAACATTAAAGGATACAATTCCAGAGCATTAACCAATCAAGCTATTCCTACGGATGTTGCTAGTGGAACAACTACTGGAACACTAGGGGCTATCAGAATTGATACCATTAGTGATGAAACCATCCGTTTAACTTCTGGTCAAGGGCAGTTCCCCCTTGTTGGAGGTGGTGGAGCTGGACAGGCCTTTAATTCTTCAGCAGATTTGAATACTGCAGGGAATGAAGAATTACAACTAGTTAATGGTCGTTTTGTTTATCCTTCCGTAGATTATAGTCATAATACTCCTATTGCTGGTCCAGATTATTCTAATGTGCCTGTTGGTACTCATTTAGGTATTCGTTGGGCGACTTTTGATATAGGAAACATAGCAGGGCAAACTTCCGTCTCGTTTTCCATTGCGGGTAGTGTTGGCTTTAATGGTTCGCCATTAGAGTCCGGAAGTTTTGCTCTGTTTATTAAGATTGTTGGTCAAACAGGATGGCTAGATACCAATGCTCCTTATCCGGGTGCTGGTAATCCTTCTAGTGATGGTGATGCAGCTCTGGATGTAGGTAACTCTACTGCCTCCTTTAAACGAGTAACTTTTGGTATTATTCCCCGAACTGGTAAGGTATTGGTACGCATTGGGTGGGCTGCATCAGAAAATAAAAAAATAACGAGAATTGACTATTGATAATGGAGAATTAATAATGGATAATGAAAAATTGAAAACTAATAACTGATTACTAAAAACTAACTACTAACAATGGCATTCACACCTAAAGAAGAACAACAAATAAAAACAGATTTAGACTTATTATTCAAATCTTTATTTGCTGGTAAAGCCGCAACCAATACCAATAATACCTTTTTTGAGGAGGCTTTTAACTTTCAAAAAGCAATACTCCCTTCTCAAATCTTAGCGGATGAAAGTTTAATTCCTACTACTGCAACAGCCGTTCCAAATGTTATTGAACTCATTCAAGATTTAGTGATGCTCCCTGTTGCTGGTAGTCCAAATGCCTTTTATCATCCTGATTTAGTAAGCAGTTTAGCTTTTAATTTTGGGGATGGAAGCTCTTACTTACAACATTTAAAAAAAGCTGACAATAGTATCATTCCTTTTGGCCAAAACCGATGGGTTTTTAATCCTTCTGCTGGAGTCCTATGGTTTAGGGATGGCAACCCTACTGGTGTTTCTCCTAGCAATCCTCCAAAAATGACCACTTATAAATACATTGGAGCGAAAGGAGTGTCTCCTTCAACTTTGGACGAATACTACAACAGTGTGCTTTCTATTGAAACAGATCCCGCTAGTTTGAGTCCTAATCCTAACGATCAATATTTAATTGGCAATGGAGCTATTGGCATTTGGGCGGGTAAAGCTGGACAAATAGCACGGTTAATTAATGTAAACTACGCCTATACTCAACCTACTGATGGGGCTACGATTAAAGTAGACAATGAAGATGATAAGGTCTATCACCACGAAGGAGCTTATATTGCAGGGGCTTTTAGTTGGGTCACTTACACCATGAATACCGTTCGTATTGCCAATGCAACAGGAACCAATAATTATGATGCAACGATATCTCCTCCTTTAGAAACAAGAAATTCAGCGGTATTAATCGTTGCCTTATTTGCCAATGCCAATACTGGTGCTGTACAATTCAGTCATAACGGTTCTGGATTGGCTGCCGTACATAAAAATGATGGAACTGGCATTTTTGTGGATCTCGAAGCTGGGGATATTATTCCAGGAGTCTTTTACTTTTTGTGGTGGGATGGCTTACAATATCAATTTCATACCAATTCAACTGCTACTGCAACGAATGATTCAAACTACACCTTTGTTGATGATACACTTGGAAACGATGCAACCGGTATCCGAAACAATGCTGCTTATCCTTTTAAAACTCCTAAAGCAGCACAGGATGCAACACAAGCAGGGGATCAAATATTTGTCAAAACAGGAATGTACCTCACAAATAATACAGGGCTAGGAAAAAATGGTGTTGATTGGTATTTCCAATTTGGAGCTTGGCTAAAGCCTGCTGATACTGCCATTATGTGGACTGATTCTGGAGCATCCTATAATGTTTATGGAGCTGGTCATTTTGGTGATCCAAATACAGCCACTTCTAATACTTATTTGATCCATTTTTCCGATCCTAGTTCAACTATTCATTTTAATTGTAGATACATTGAACATAAAAGTAATGTATCGCTTGTAGCATTAACTGGAGGTGGGCATAAAACAATCAATTGTTTGGAAGACATCATAAATTACAACACCAATGATTTAGGAAGCTCTTTATACATCAGTGGTCATGGATTTTATACGGTAAATGCAAAACATATCAATACCTATGTTGGAGGACTGTCATTTTTTAGCTCACAAAACGGAAATTGCTTGCATAGTGTTGGGTTTTCAGGTGCAGCATCAATCAATGCAGACCTAAGAAAATTCACAACAGGAAATGCTTCTGTTGTTTATTCAAGAACATCAACTACGGGTAAAGTCTACATTAATGGAGCTATTGCCTCTACTGTTTATAGCGCTGCTGTATTCTTTAGGGCAGGAATTTTACATCAAGGAGGCTATATTGTACATCATGGAAGCATTGAAATAGTCAACTCTCCTGCAATATATTCGAACAATGCTGGTGCTGTTAATTTTTTTCACCATCGATCAGGCTCTTATAAAAGTACAACTCATGAAGCCATTCGATTGCACGATACAGGGGCTAAAGGGTATCAATTTGATGGGGAGTATCAAACCGATGCTGCTGTAAATGTCTTGGAAGTATCGGGTAACATCACAGGTACTAGAGTTGATGTAGGTAAAGCTAATCCTACCCTATTCCACAATAAAAATACCAACGGAGCAACTGTTAAAGCAGGAATCAAATTGACTGCTGCTTATACTTTATTCATTGGTAGTGCAAAGATAATTTGTGACGACCTTCTTAATGGTGAAGCAATAACTGCAGCAACAGCTCTTACTATTCAAATAGATCACGACTTGGTATCCAATGTAGACAAGAACAGTAATGTTACTGCTATCATACCTAACAAATTCAATTTTAACACTGCTATAGCAGTATAATATTTTTTATAAATGGCAAAAGAAATAGCAATAACACATTCAGACTTAGAAAATATGGGAGGTGTCAACACAATCAACATTGCCTGTATCGACCCTGAAGATACAGACTCGTATGCTACAGCAAACATTCTTTATAACGATCTATCTGAAGCTGAACAAACACTATTAAATGATTGTATGGGAATGTTAGAAATGAAATTGAACCAATAAAACATAATGATACAAAAAAAAGCATTTGTAGGTACTGGATTAGATTTGGATTCGGAAGACCGATTTATCAAAGGGTATCGCTATGCTTTAAATTGTCATATTGGAACAAGTGATGGAGACAATATCGGTGCGGTTGAAAATGTAAAGGGAAATCAATTACTTGCCTTTCCCCTTCCTCCAGATACTAATAAATGTATAGGTTCTTACGAAGATCGTGTGGGGAATCGTGTTATTTATTTCGTGTATAACTCTTCTGGTAATCACCTAATTCTTCAGTACTTGGAAAAGGAAAACAAGATTGTTGAATTGATGCGAAGTCCGCTATTGAATTTTAAGGTCGATCAGTTGATAACTGGAGTAGCTTTAGAAGATAACTTGCTATACTGGACCGATGGGTTCAATCCTCAACGCAAGCTCAACACTGAAAAAGCAAGGACTGATAAAAATTTAGTGGTGCATCTCCATTATCAATTTGACCCTCCTCCATTAACGGATTACACTTTAACCATTAGGGATGCCAATGGTTTTGTTCTTGCTCAACATCTTATTTATACCGTTCCTGGTCCAAACAATGCCACCGTAAAAGAAATTACTGCTGGAATAACTTTGGGAATTAATGCACTGGCACAAACTGATTTTTCTGCTAGCAATAAAGGGGTATATGTAGAACTGCAACTAAATATCGAGGGATATCACGAGGTTGAATTAGTAAGCTCTAATCCTAATTTTACGGCAATGGTGGTGTATGAAAATATGTATCAACAGCCTGTATTGACTTCGTATTTCGATTTACTGAAATATCCTCCTAATTTTCCTCCCCTATTGTTTAAAGAAAATAACCCTGTTTTTAAGCAGGTCAATGATGCTGACCAAAAACTCTTTGAATTTCGATTGCGGTATTACTATGATGATGGGGAGCGTTCTGCTTTAGGCCCTATTTCTAAAAACCCATCTGGAGAGTTTCCCTTTAATGATAATAAAGATGAATTCTATAAAGTCGTTTATTTTGATAAACGTTTAAGTGATGCGAGAGAATTGTGTATTATCAAAGCGGTTGAACTCATTTTTAGGCAAGGAAATACTGGGGTTTGGAAAACAGTGGGGAGGATTGAACGCAGTGAAATTGTGGGGAGCAGTGGTACTTTTTTCTTTTTAAATAACCAAGCTTACTCGGCCATCTCTACTAAAGATGGTGATAAACCTTTTGATGCCTTGCCTTTGCTTTCTAATGGCATTGAACTGATGAACAATTATTGCTTCTTGGATGCGAAGCTAGAGGGCTATGATGCTGTTATTCCTGATGTCTTGATTACTTTAAAGGTCAATCGTGAAGTTCCTTTTTTAAGTACCAATGATAGAGGGGCCTTTTTACGTAGACCGGGATTTTATAAATGGGCTCAAATTTATTATGATAGAGGCAACAGAAGTGCTACAGTGAGTACTGATCCTTCTATGCATTTAACTATTCCGGGTTATTCGGATGATTTGAATGTTATTAGTTACGTTGAACCTGATGCTCCTGAAGTTCGTAGGGGAACGGTTGAAGCGAATTGGAAAGTACGCCACCAACCTCCTATATGGGCCACTCATTGGGGATGGGCTAGAACTGTCGATAGTATTGCCAATGGCTATTTAGTTTCAAGGGTTACTGGTTCCAACTATTTACAGGCGGATAAAACTACTGCTACTTCTTTTGGGGCTGCCAATGCTCGGTATGTTGAGTTATCTTTTGGTCATTGGGTTACTTTTAATAACGACAATCCTGATGCTGATTATGGTTGGAGTTTTGTTGAGGGAGACAGAATGCGAATTTTAAAAAGTAGTACAAACACTTGGCACACTACTATTAGTACGGTAGATGTCGTAGAAGCAGTTTCTGGTGCTGTACTTCTTGTGGCTTATGAAGCTGGTGATCCGAATATCATTGGGGGTTCTATTGTTCAGCTTTATACTCCTGGTAAAGAAGTGGATAATGAATTGTATTTTGAAACGGGGGAGTTTTTTGAAATAGGTAATCCGCATCAAGCTAACCGTTATCATAAAGGGCAGTTTTTAGATCAAGATCCTAACAATCTTTTCTCCTCTCCTGCTGTTGGTACATTTGAAGGGGCAGATAATTATAGAATCGTTTCTCGTGCTTGGGGTACTATTGATCTAATTATAGATTCACAAAGGGCAGATCAACGGTATAAGGATAGATTAGACTCCTACAACATTGGGAGACCTAATGTGTATTCTCCTAATTTGGGGCAAAGTTCCAGAGGACACACCATCCGAAATTCCAATAAACGATTTGTAGGTACAAACATTAACGGTTACGCTACTTTTGATGCGATTGATGCCACTGATCTTCAAAAGAATTATGGAGACATCAAACATTTGGCAAGGATTGATAACATTTTATTGTCGCTACATACTAGAGAAGCGGTGAGCCTTTACATTGAGGAAAATATTTATACGGATGTATCGGGAAGTCCAACGGTAACGGTTAGCGACAAGGTAATTGGAAATGACCGAGTATTACGAGGTGGTTTTGGTACGGATAATCCCGAATCGTTTACTTTACAGGATAGTAAAGGGTATTGGTTTTGTACCAACAAAGGACAATATGTTCGGTATAGTGGTGATGGTGTTACGCCTATTTCAGACTATTTTATGAGCCGTTTTTTTCATACAAAAGGTTTAGAAATTAGTCAATATGGCGGTAATGTTTACAGTACTTACGATGTGTTTCACGGTAAAGTGGTTGTTGCTTTTTCCGAAATTAAAGTGTCTGAAGATGTTGTCTTAGATGCAGTAACGGTAGTATTTGATGAACGGACTAATTTCTGGACTTCGTTTTTCTCTTTTCATCCTGAAAATATGGAGAAAATCAATACGCGATTGGTGACTTTTAAGGATGGTGCATTATGGGTACATAGTGCTAACAGCATTCACAACAACTTTTATGGGGTACAATACACTTCGCAAATCTTACCTGTATTTAACGATGCTCCGAGTGCAACAAAAGTATTTCAAAGCATTAGTGTTGAAGCTACCGATTTATGGTTGCCTATCGAAATCACTACGTCTGAAGGACAGCAATCTTCCTTGATAGCTGAGGACTTTGAACATCTGGAAAACATTTTTTATGCTGCCATTTTATGTGATGAAAATACACCGAATATCGCCAATCCGATTACACAGGGTGATGTGATGAGAAGTACGGTATTGCGTGTATTGTTAGAAAATAGGAATACAGAAAAGTCGGTGTTGTATTTCGTGAATGTTCAAGGAGTTTTATCTTATTTAAGTAATACCTAAAAATAAAAATTATGGGAATTGGATCAATAACATCATTAGGGGCTGGATTAGGTTCTGGAATTTATAAATACAAACATGGAAAGGATCAACAGAAGCAAGCGGATAAAATCAACCCTATTCGCCCTACTTATACCATTCCTAATTCCATTAATACCCAAGTGGATTTGTATCGAGGACTTGCCAATCAAAGTCAGCTGCCGCAACAACGTTTAATGGAAGATCAATTGAATGCAACTACTTCTACGGGCATCTCTTCACTAGAACGTGCTGGTGGAAGTGCACAGGATATTATTGCGGGTGCTAGTAATTTATCTGGTAATCAGACTAGGTCATTAAATGCATTAACAATTGCTGGAGCAGAACAACAAAGACAAGCTCAAATGTTATATGGTAATTCTTTAGGTACAATGGCTCAGTATCAAGACCAGGAATTTAACCTCAATCAAATGATTCCTTACATGAATGATGTGGAACGTAAGGAAGCTTTAATTGCTGCTGCTCACTTGAATAAAAGTGCCGCCTTTTCTGATGTTGGTAATGCTGGGGCTGAATATGAACGAAGTGAACAGGCTGAAAAAGATAGTGCTACTTCTGCTTTTAGCAGTTTAGCTGGTATTGCCTCTGATCAACGATTGAAAAAGAACATTAAAAAGTTAGGTCAATCTCCTTCTGGATTAGGTATCTATTCTTTTGAATACATTAAAAGTGAGAACACACCTGGTACTTACACCGGTTCGATGGCTGATGAAGTAGAACAACAAAATAAGGATGCTGTATTGACTCGTTCTGATGGGTTTAAAATGGTCCGCTACAGTATGATTGATGTTGAATTTAAGAGAGTTGAAAGTTCAAAGTATAAAGTTTGAAAGTTGAAAGTTGAAAGTTGAAAGTAAATTATTAAATACTCAACACAAAAAACCAAACACAAAAAACTAAAAAAGATGCCTATTCCAGTTAATGAAGGGTTAATCAAATCTCAACAAGGTAAAGGAAGTGCTTTTATTTTACCTGCTCACGACTTTAGTGGACTAGCAAGAATGAATGACCACAAAGAGCGTTCTGCAGCTAGAAATCAAGCAAAAGCGGACAAGAAAGCGGCTACTCGTAAAAAGGAAGTGAATGATATCTTAAATAAAAATTACGATTTAGGTGCTCAACGTGATACTGGAGCAATTGGTACTGAAACGCAGGCTTTAAGAGACTACGTTACTGGAGAATTATCAAAAGGTAATCGAAATGTGACGAAAGCAGGTACTCCTGAATGGCAGAAATACAAGGAGATGGAGGACAACATTATCAATTCTGCTAAAAACTCAGTGGAAGAAAATAAATGGTTAAACAATTCTATCAATCAAATCAGGCAATCAAATGATCCTTATTTGGATAAAGAGAAAGCAGTGAACACCATCTTAGATCATTACTATGGAAATGATGGCGACAAAAATATCTTTTCTGAAGATTATGGTTCTCGCCCTAACTGGATAGATGGGGCATTCAACGAGGGTAAATATTTGGAGGATTTTGTAAATAATTTACCGGAACAGATCAGTCAAACATTTTCAAAACAACAGACAGGATTAGGTACTTATATTAATACCGAAGAAGTAAAAGGTAAACTATTTCAAGTAAATGATGATGGAACTGTTACAACAACAAAGGATGGAAAACCCATCATTAAAGCGAGTGATGAAACGGTAACTATAGCTTTACAGAATCCTCGTTTTAAACGTTACATTGAGGATCAAATGACCTTACCAGAAAATGCCAATAAGGATACTGCTACATTAATTAAAGAAAAGCTTCAAGCTAGAGGTTTTGCTAATGTGAAGAAAGATGTCAAAAAAGGGTTTACTACTAAACAACCGAGGGCTTCTGGACGTACTGATAAGGATCAAATATTTGCTAGACAAGAGGTAATTGAACGTACACAAAAGAATATTGACAAACAATTCAACTCTCTAAAAGGTGGGAAATTACCTGATGGTAAAACAACAATACAATCTGTAAAATATGATGAAAGCAATGCCAAATTGTGGTTCAATGAAGGTGCTCATTCTATAGATATATCAGCTGAAAACAACGGTGGTTTTGAAGAGTTGTGGAATGTTTACAATACCGTACCTGGATTCAAAAAGATTGATGTTACCGAACTAAAAGAAAATGCAGGATACAATGAACAGTATCCTGCTTTTAACGATCAGATAGATTATGGTGAAAAAAGTCCTTTGAAAAAAGACATTGAAAAACTAATTGATGCTCCTAAAAGCTTACTAAAGAAACGATACATTAATGGGGTATTGAAAAATAACGATAAAGTAAAAAAAGTCAACTGGGATGATGGGGCGTTAGAGGTGGAATACCATGACGGTAGTAAAGACCATGTTGTTGTTCCAAAACGGGATAAACAAAAAGAGTTAGATACGCAATCCTATAAAAATCTACAGGACTTATTAATCAAAAACAATAAAGCAGCTTATCAAAAAAAAATCGCACCAAATACCATTGATTTTGATGGCCTAAACTTCTAATTATGCCTAATCAAGAAAACGAAAAACTACAAAAATTGTACAACGGTCTTTCGGCTAAAAATCCTCAATTGAAACAGGCTGGATACAACAATTTTAAACAGCAAGTTCAGGATGATAAGAACCTTAAAAAAATATACAATGGTTTGGCATTGAAAAACCCTAGTGTTCAACAAGCAGGTTTTGAAGGGTTTAAACAAAACCTCTTTCCTGATGGAGTAAAAAAAAAAGAATCAACTGTTGGATCTGCTCCAGATGGTTCAAGTGGTTCTGGAAATACCTTACAACTTCCTGAAAATAGCACCTCTAATGAAATGGTGGAAACGGTTAAAAACAATGTTTCATTAGCTGATTATACACCTGAAGTAAAGGAAGGGCTATTGCCTGTAAAAGACAAGGAGCTAACAAAATCGGATCAACAGCTCATTCAAGATTATCAAAGTCTATACAATTCTGATCCTAGAGCACTTCAATTGTCTAAGGATGAAATCGTTCAAGAACTAAGGTTAAACCACCCTAATTATGAACCGCTGAGCTTTAAACAACCTTTCCGATTGGCAACGGATGAAGAGGTAAGTGACTTTCAAAAAAATGAACCTGAAAAATTTAAAAAACAACAAGAGAAACAAGAACAAAGACTAAAAGATTTTAAGACGAAAGAAGTTCAAGAAAAAGTAGATAATAGCTTTAAAAACAAAATTGAAGCAGAAAACCTAAGTAATCCCGAATTAATTCTTTTACCAAATGAGAAAACAAACGATTGGATCAATGACATCTGGGGAGAACAGCAAGGTGAAGTTCGTGCAACAGATCGTTTAGCAAAACTACAGTCTGATGCTTTACATCAAGAGGTTAATCGTACAACAAGTTTTGAAGCGGACATCAAAAAAGCAAGTGAGCTTTATGGCGGGACAACAGCTTTACAAAACAATGACAAACTTAAAGAACAGGTAAAAACCCTAGTACTTAACGAACGTTTAAATTATGGGATAAAAAGTTTAGCTCCAGAACAGCGAGAACGTTACGATTTACAAGCGAAACATCGTGCTTTAAAAACAAAACTAACTCAACCTATTGTTGCTGAGGATCGATTAAAGTTGAGTAATGAATTGGAAACAATGGAAGCTCAAATTGAAGAAAATAAAACCTCCTTCCCTACTTTATATGATCCACAAACTAGTGAATACATCGACACCAATAATGCAACTGATGAAGAAATAAAGCGAGGTGAACAGTATGAAAAAATTGTTCAACAGGAACTCCTCAAATACAACAACTCCGATTTAGGAATGCTACTAAGAAGCTGGAATCAATTACAATCCAATCTAAAGTATTATGAAGAGGAATTGTATAACAATCCTATGCTTGACTTTGAGGGGGAAAAAGTTTCTATGAAGCAACTGAATGAATTGTTTTTAAGAAATCAGGACCACAACAGCCCTATTCTTGAAATTACCAAAACACATCAACAGTATTATAAAAATAAAAAAAATATTCAAGCAAAGTTTGATGCGGTAAACAGAGCTTTATTGTTGAATCAAGACCCTGCTACAGTTGAAAAAGGTTTTTTCGCTTTGATTGGGGAACATGCTATTGAAGGTTTTGGTATGGATGTGAAAACAGATGTTGATTTTGTAGAGAATTTTGTTCAAGGGGTCAAAGAAACTGGTGGGGTAATTACTGAGGCTCAAGAAAAAGCGGCTAAAGATGATACGCTTGATAAGGTTGGTAAAGGTATTGGCGACAGTATTCGTCCAATGGTAGAACTGGCTGTAACTTCTTATGCTACTGCTGGACTAGGAAGTTTATCGGCTGTCAAAAACACTAGCTCCATGTTAAAAACTGCCATGACTTCTAAATGGGGCAAAACAGGAACATTTGGGTTTAATGTCATGAAAGGACAATTGCAAGGTGCCGTCTCTTTTGGGTTAACCAGTGATGAAAATCTATCTACAGCAATGGGGGTTGGTGAGGGAACGGTACAGGGTATTCTTGATAGTATGAATCCTACAAACTGGATCAAGAAATCAAAGTATGCCAAGTTTTTTGAATTAGGGGTACGAGCTACTGCTGGTATGGTGGGAGAAACCGGGGCTGAATTTGTAGGGGATTATTTAGGTAATTTAAAGGAGACAGGCTTTAATTGGGAAAAATCTTTTGAGGATACTTTTGGTAGAACTCCTGAAGAATTTGAGGATAAACTCATTACTACAGCTATTATGGCTGCTATGTTTTCAGGAACTTCCAATACAGCTAAAATGACTTTTGATTGGGCTGCTCAACAACTTGAAAATTCGAATAGCCCTCATAAAAAAGAATACCAGGAAACAATAGGTCAAATCAAATCGGAAAATAACTCTTCAGCAGCTCCCAATCAAAACGATCAATTTGCTTCAAAAAACCAAAAAGAAAACACCCAAGAAAATAAGACGGTAACAGGCAATGAACAGTTATCAGAACAACAAGATTTTGCAACTGATACTGATACTGATTCTGGTTTAGAAAAAGATGCTCCAACAGAAACTAAAACTGCTCGACAAAAACGACTGGAGCATTTAGAAGCTTTGAATCTCGAAAAAGAACCTTTAGAACATATTGAAATTACTAAA
>CAJQOH010000062.1 GCA_905479915.1 uncultured Flavobacteriales bacterium | reverse complement strand
TAAAATTCTATTTGGTTCTAGGTAACCGATTATAAAGAACAGAGACTAATACGTTAGATAGCTCACTAGGCTAGCCCTTCGGAAAGTTCACTCTGTCCTTTTTATTTTAACCTAATATTAATAAAAAACAAATCTAAAGGCTCTTGGTTAGTTCTCGAGAATGCAAAACTTATAAGCAATAAGTTAAGTAAGAGGAGTAGTGTTTTGATGTTCATAGTTGTAACGAAGGTAGTAATTTTAATCTTCAGGCAATGCGTTAAAAGTAGCTTCTTTTTCTTGAAACCAAGCCATCATAGAATCAGGAGATTTCATTAATTCCATCATCTTATTCATGGCTTCCATGTGTGGCCCATCTTTAGCATGATACATTTCAGTTCCATGTTGTTTACTTAATTCGGCCATTTCCTCAAAAGTATTGGCGCTAAATATTTTATCACAAGCTCCACCTAATTGTTTACAGGTCATTGATTTCATAGCAATTATATTTATTGATTAAAAATGGTTATCTTTTAAAGAAATTTTCAGTTTTATTATCATAATTAATGTAAAACATGCCTTTTGGATATCCAGTAACATTAATTCTCCCATCCCTTCCTGTAGCTACTTTTTCTCCCTTAGAATCGTAAATTTCATAGTCTGTTATATTGCTAAACCTGATTTCTACTTTAACTTTTAGGCTTAACATTTCAACTTCTTTATCAAGAGAAGTTATTTTTACTATTTCAGAAATATTTTCTTCACCTGAATTACTTATACTTTTTACTCTGATTGTGTTTATTGAACTGTGAAGGTTGATATTGGCATTGTATTCTTTTTCCTGATTATTACTTTTAACCTCAGCTACAGGAACCCATTTATTCCATTTAAATTGTTCAACTATAAAAACACAGTCTTTAAATTTATGATAAGCACCCCAAATCAATTTACCATTCTGATCAAATTTAACATAATCGAGAGAGGACTCTTCTTTTTCTTTTGAAGTATCTATATCAATAGATTGTCCAGTGGATGTAAGAGTAGAAAAAATGATGAATAAAGCGCTTAAAATTATTTTCATAGATTTAATAAATAAGGTTAGAAGATGTTTTGATGTCTTTGATACTGTCCAATAGGTATTCAATTTCTTTTGAACCATTATAAGCTTGGAAAGAAATACGAATGTAAGTTGCTTCATTCAGTTTAAATACCGGAATTTCAATTTTGTACTTCTCATAAAGCAAATCATGTAAAGCGATATTATCAGGAGTATTTATAGGAATACTGCATATCTGACCTAAAAATTCATCTGAAACAGGGCTTAAAAGTTGACTGCCAAGTTCTTTTGCAACCACAGGGCAGTAGTGTTTTAATAAGTCTCTACATTCTTTTTTCTTTGTTTCCCAGTCGTTGTCTTTAAAAAATTGTAGCGCTGTAGGAATCGTTAAAAAAGCTGAAAAATCTCTTGTTCCTTGGTATTGATGGTAATCTTGATATTGAGATGCTGACGGAAAATCTGCGTCATATCCCCAAGAAACGACTAACGGATCAAATTGATTTTGTAAGGCTTTTGAAACAAATAAAAAGGAACTTCCTTTTGGTGTTAGCATCCATTTGTGACAAGCTCCTGTGTAAATATCGGCTTTTAGTTCTCTAAGGTCTAAAGGAATGTGATTGGGAACATGTGCCCCATCTACAATTGTTATTAAACCTAATTCTTTTGCTCTATCACAAATTTCTTTAGCAGGAAATATTAATGCTGTTGAGCTTGTGATTTGTGAGAGGAAAATGTATTTAGTTTTAGGGGTTAATCCTGCCCAAAACTCTTTTAAGAATTCCTCTTTTGATTGCATTGGAATAGATATGTTTTGTTGAACATATTTGGCTCCAATTTTAGTACAGTAATACTTCCAAGTTCTATCTATTGCTCCGTATTCATGGTTTGTTGTCAGTACTTCATCTCCTTCATTTAATGTTAACCCTTTTATTACGGTGTTCATTGCAGTAGTAGGATTGGTAACATAAATGAGATCATCCCAGTCGCAATTAATGAAACTACTTAAAGCTTGTTTGGATACTTTTAACTGTGCTTCACCTGTTTTTGTAATAAATTGAACAGGACTACGCTCTAGTTCCAATTGCCATTTTTGATAATCTTCAAAAATGGGTTTAGGACAAGCACCAAAACTTCCATGATTTAGATGGGTAATCTCGGGGGCAAGTAAAAACTGATTTTTCATACTTCTAAACTAGTATTCATCCCTACAAACATCACTAACCATTCCTTTACCTACGATGTAGCGATCAGCTGTTTCTTCAGTTAAATCATAGAAAAATGTTAATTCATCATGGCCCCAAGCAACTTTTTTAGGGTTTTCAGGGAAGGTATAATCTCCAGCCATAACAGTCATAGCAGCACCATCCCAAGCTTCAAAATATTGCTCAGCTTCATTAAAGTAAACAGAATCATCAGTAAGCTCTACTATTTCGTAAATAGAGTATGGTGTTTTGTACTCAATAAAGTTCATCAAATAGATATCACCAACTTCTGGATCTTCTAAATGATCCATTGTATTAGGGAAAAAACCTCCTTCAGTAGTTCCTGAACCGAACATAATATCCCAAGGATCAATTACATCGTATTTTGACAGCATTACTAAAAGTGCAATAAGAATACTTATTATTAAACCTGAAAAATGGTAGAAAGGTACTCCAACATTTACTCTGTTTGAGTTGATAAGCTTTTGAATTTCTGGATTGTCAATGTCCTCTTCATACTCATGACCTTCAGTACTAATAGAATACACTTTCTTTCCAATGGGTATAAAGGGGATAAGCATTAAAGAAAAATACTTCGTGTAAACACTATAGGTTTTCCCTTTAGTGCCACTAATTTCACATAATGCTTCAGGATCTTCAAATGTTCCTAAAAGTTTCGAGTCTGTTCCAAATACAATTACCATAGTGCGTTTATTTTGTTTAGTTAGTTTATTTTATTGGCTGTTTTTCTATATTTCTCCATTAATTTTAAAATTTCAATGGTGTCCATATCCAATAAAACCGTGGAAAAGAATATAAATGTATCATAGGTTTTGATGTTTTGCAAATATAATTTCTCCCTGACGCTACTAAGGTTCAATTTCCTTAACTTTTCTTTAGGTTCTTTTACATAGATAAAGATGTGCTCTTGCTCCACAATTTTAAATCTTTTACACTGGATTACTTCATTCCAAGGCAATTCAATTTCTAACTCTGTTGTACTAACTTTTACCCCGTAATTGTCAATTCGAAGGATTGAATCAGGTGATAATCCGGTTTTTCTAATTGCGTAGAAACCATAACCACCACCAAAAGCAAGTGCTGCGCCTAAAAAATAAAGGTCTGTGAATATGATCATTAATGTTCCAGTAATGGCAAAACAAGCCGTCATAATTAGCGGAAACGTTTGTTTTTCTTTTGAAGAAGTAAACTCAATTCTCTCCATTATACAGTACCCTTTTTGGTTATCATTGTTGTTGTAACACCTACAATGGCTGCTAATAAGAATGCTGGTCCGAGTTCTCCTAACTTTTCGAAGTAAATGCCTACAGTATCTATTGCTGTAAATCCAAATTTAAATAACGGTACCGCTAAAAAACCAGTTATCATAGAAGCTATGGCGCCTTTTTCGGAGAAATCTTTCCAAAAAATAGAGAGAATAATGGTAGGGCAGAAGGTAGCTGCTATACCAGACCACCCAAAAATAGCAAACCAAAAGATGGTTCTGTCGGGTGAACTTACGGCAATAATTAATGCTAATCCTAAGGCAAGGAGAGCTAGGGATAAGGTAATAACCCTTGAAATTTGAGTCATTTGTTTTTCTGTTTTATTGGGTTTAAATATTTGTTGGTAAAAGTCTCTCGATATAGCGCTAGACGCTACTATTAATAGTGAATCTATGGTAGACATTATTGCTGATAGAACAGCTGCTATATAAATACCGATTAGCGATAAAGGCATTACTTTTTCTACCAGTAGGGGTAAAACATTTTGCGCTCCATTACCCAATACACTTTCTGGAGTTTCTCCGATAGATGTTAATAGATATCTGCCATAAATACCTATGAGTACTGCAGAAGAATCTGTTATGATTGTAAATACTATAGCCACCCATCTTCCTTTTCTGATTTCTGAGGTATCTTTAATAGACATAAAACGGATAAAGAGTTGAGGTGATCCCATAAATCCTAATCCAATGGCAGCATAGCCTAAAATAGTAAACAAGTTAATGGTGTTAAAACCACCTTCTCCCCAGAGGTTTAAAAAGTCTTTGTCTAATGCTACTAATTCTTGAGTAACAGAAATGGTAGGTTCAATTGCATAATAGGCAACTATTGGTAATAAAACCAATCCTAATAACATTACAATTCCTTGGAATAAATCTGACCAAACTACAGCAACAAAACCACCAGTAAAGATGTAGGTGAGAACAATAAAGAATCCTAAAATAGCTCCAGAGAAGTAGTTCCAACCTAAAAAGGATTCAAAGGCAGATCCGGTAGCATCTATTTGTGCACTGACGTATATTATTACAAATACCGATAGGGCGGTAGCAGCAATTATTCGAAGCGTATTGCTAGAGGCATTGAACCTACTTACTAAATAATCTGGGATGGTAATGGAATTGTATTTGTCAGACAACTGTTTAAAACGTTCAGCCATAAAAAACCATGCTATGGCAACACCTAGAACTTCACCCAGTACTACCCAAAATGCAGATGCTCCGACCATTGCTCCCAAGCCTGTTAGACCTAGTAATAACCATGCTGATTCTCCTGTTGCTCTTGATGAAAAGGCCACCGCCCAAAATCCTAATTTTTTACCACCTACATAGTAATCTTTAATGTCTTTAACTTTTTTAGAGGCCAAGTAACCGATAAGGAAAAGAATTCCGAAATAAATTATTAGGATAATGTATTTAGTAAGCATAAGTTGTTTTAGATGTGTTTACTAAAATACAGTTTTTTAATCACTATTTCAAAAGTATATTTTTCAACTAATAGTTGTATCTTTCCGTACTATTACGCACTTATGAAAATGAAAAAAATTAAGAGAATATTTTTGGTTACTTTATTAGCATTATTGGCTAATACAGGATTAAAAGCACAAGAAACGTTTAAGTCAAGTATTCTTGAATTAAAGGGTTATGTATATGATGGAGAGGAGAAAGTTGATGGAGTAATGATTCGATTGTACCAAAATGAGAGGGTGGTTAAAAAAGTTTTAACGAAACGAAATGCCAAGTTTGAATTTATACTTTTTAAAAACTCAAGGTATAAAATTGAAATTGTAAAAGATGGATATGTTAAAGAGTTTATTCTTGTTGCAACTAAAGAATCTCCAGATTATAGTAATAAAAAATATGTATTTGAGTTTGGTGTTGATTTAAAGAAATTAGAAGAATTTAAAGGGATGGAGTTAACTGACTTTGATTATCCATCAGCTAAAATTAGTTATGATGTTGAGAGTAATGAATACACTCATGATAAGTTTTATGATAAAATGATCAAAACTAGAATCGCAAAGTTGAAATTAATGTCTGATTCAAAGTTAGAGAAAGGACAGTAGTTTCAATTATTTTTAATACCACTAGATTCCTTTTTAGTAGTTTATACATTTTAGTTTTAGTAATTGCATTTAAATATTTTAACTAGAGTATCATTTCTATAAATATTTTGTTTAACTTTATCTAAAATTTGTTAAACAAAAAAAATGAAGGTTGTCGTATTTTGGTATCGAAGAGATTTAAGACTAAAGGATAATGTTGCGTTATTCAATGCCTTAAATCATGGTGTTCCAGTAATTCCCATCTTCATTTTTGACAACAATATTGTTAATGAATTGGAAGAATCAGATCCTAGAATAAACTTTATTTATGAAAATTTAATTAAAATAAATAAGTTTTTAGTGAACCATGGTAGTTCGATTAGAGTTTTTAAAGGTTCAGTTAGAGAAGCATTTCAAGAGTTACTAAATGAATATGAAGTAAACTCTGTTTATGCAAATGAAGATTATGAACCCTATGCCCAACAAAGAGATAAAGAAGTATATGATTTATTAAAGTTACAGGAAGTTGAGTTTCGTACTTACACAGATCATGTTGTTTTTAAACCGGGGACAATTTTGAAAGATGATGGATTGCCTTATACGGTATATACACCATTCAAAAAGAAATGGCTTAAGCATTTTGAAGTAAACCCTGTTGAAATACTTTCAGAATCTAATTACAGCAATTTTTCAAAAATAATTTTTCAGCTTCCAGAGCTATCTGATTTTGGTTTTTTACTTTCTAAAAAAAGAGTAGAAGAATATGATGTTTCGCAATTAGATAATTATGAATTGACAAGAGATATTCCAGCATTAAATTCAACAAGTTTTTTAGGGCCTCATTTAAGGTTTGGTACTGTTAGTATTAGAAGAATAGTTAGTAAATTAAAATCGTCAGATGATGTTTTTTTAAGTGAATTAATTTGGAGAGAGTTTTTTATTCAGATAATGTTTCATTATCCACGTGTAATAAATGAGAATTTTAAAATTAAATACAATGGTATTGTATGGAGAAATAAAGATGAAGATTTTGAGAAGTGGTGTGAAGGAGAAACAGGATATCCTATTGTTGATGCTGGTATGAGGCAATTGAATCAAACAGGATATATGCACAACAGAGTTAGAATGATTACTGCTAGTTTTTTATGTAAACATCTTTTAATTGATTGGAGGTGGGGTGAGGCATATTTTGCAAATAAATTACTTGATTTTGAATTGGCTTCTAACAATGGTAATTGGCAATGGGTAGCAGGAACTGGATGTGACGCAGCTCCTTATTTTAGGGTGTTTAACCCTAGCTCTCAAACTTTAAAGTTTGACTCAAAATTAGAATATATTCAAAGGTGGGTTCCTGAATTAAATGATATTCATTATAAGCCGATGATCGATCATAAAATGGCAAGAGAAAGAGCATTGCTTACCTATAAGGAAGGAATAGGAAATTTCCTTTCATAAAATTTAACATTATGTTTAATCTATTTAGAAGAAAAACGGAAAAAGAAAAATTAGAAAAGCAATATAAAAAGTGTTTAGAAGAAGCTTTTGTTTTATCTAAAACAAATCGAGCTGCAAGTGATTCAAAGACTGCAGAGGCAAATGAAATACTTAAGGAAATAGAAAAATTAAACTAAATAGAAATGGCTTTTTATCAATTTGAAAGACAGCAAAAGATAAATGCTTCTAAAGAGGAAATTTGGGATTTTATATCTTCTCCCAAAAACCTAAAAAAGATCACTCCAGAATATATGAGATTCGATATTACTTCAAATAATGTTGATGGTAAGATGTATGAAGGAATGTTAATTAGTTATGAAGTAAAACCTTTATTAAATATTAAAACTGATTGGGTTACTGAAATTACCCATATAAAGGAAGGTTATTTTTTTATTGATGAACAAAGAATGGGACCCTACAAAATGTGGCATCATCAGCATTTTATAGAGGAAATTCCTAATGGAATTTTAATGAAAGATATCGTAAGCTATATTCCACCACTTGGGTTATTAGGAGTGATCGCTAACCAGGTAATTATAAAGCGTAAATTGGAACAAATTTTTGCTTATAGAAAGATGGCTTTAGAAAAGAAATATGGAGTTTACAAACACTAATTAAGAGAGCAAATGAAGGTAGATTTAACTGAAATAATGGATTGGGATGAACGTTTTCGATTAAAATTTATTAACTCAATTTCTGGTTACAAAGGAGTCCATTTAATCGGTACAAAAAATAAAAATGGTCAAACCAATTTAGCCATATTCAATTCTATCGTTCATATTGGAGCATCACCTCCTCTTATTGGGTTTATTATGCGTCCTCTAACGGTAGAGAGGAATACTTATAACAATATACTTGAAACTCAATATTACACCATAAATCATGTTCATCAGTCTTTTTTAAAACAAGCACATTACACTTCAGCTAAATTTCCTGCTGATGTTTCAGAATTTGATGAATGCAATTTGACGCCAGAATTTTCAAAAAATATTTTTGCCCCATATGTTAAAGAGAGCACTGTTAAATTAGGTATTCAGTTTAAAGAAGAGAAAGAAATAGAAGCTAACGGAACTCGTTTAGTAGTAGGGGAGATACAGGAAGTAGTTATTGAAGATGATTACATTGAAGAAGATGGGCAAATAGATTTAGAAAAGGCTAAAGATTTTTGTGTAACAGGGTTGAATCAGTATTCAGCGGTTACTAAAACAGAAATAATGCCTTATGCAAGGCTAACTGAATTGCCAAATTTTAATGCAAAAGAACGACCAGATAATGTTGTTTTTGATGAAGATTCACAATCGTATAATGCTAATATTCTTCCATATGGAACAAATATTGGGGCGCCTAATATTAAGCCTTCAGGAGTTTCTACTTGGGTAAATACAAGTGTTAGTAGTTTTAATCATTCATTTCAAAATAAAATAGAATTAATAAAAGAAGAATATCAAGCTCTTATCGATGAGTATGAGATAAACGATATGCTTTATAAAGCTAGCATGAGTTTTGAACCAATAATAGGCACAGCCTATCACCTTTATTTTTCACAAAAAAAAGGTGAGAACTTTCTTTCATTAATTCCTCCCACAAGTTGGAAAATGGAATACATAGGATCTTACATTTTAAATAATGATAAAATATGGAAAAAAGTAAGCTTATGACTATTGATAGAACTGATATACGGCCAATTATTAAGTTGAAAAGTTTAAACGCTCCTGTTAGTATTGAAGAAAATTTTCAAAATAATACGCTGAGACCAATTATTAAAATGAAACATGATTTATTAGTCCAATTCTTTATGGATTATATCTACTCTAAAAAATGTCGTTTTGATAACTTAACTCAAATAAAGCAAGAGGAATTTATTCATGCAGCTTTTAAAAAAGACAATTCTTTTAAATCAGAACTTAAAGGCTTGGTTATAGGTCATTTTACGGTTTCAGAGTTTACTGTTTATTGTAAAAATAAAAGCGATTTTAATAAACGAATTTTAACAATGATTCAAGAACGAATTCTTAGCGTTTTACATTTATTCTGAAGTGATTTTCTTATTGAAAATATAAGAGGTTAATATCAAAACAAGTGCAACTAGAGCAGGAGCAAATTCTCCATCATTTGCAGCTAAATGTGCAGAAGCAGCTAAAACAAGGTTAAACGAAAACCCTGCATAGGCCCATTCCTTTAAAAGTTTAGATTTACCCGTCCAAATGGCAGTTAAACCTAATAGTTTAGCAATAGCTAATGGGTAGATGATGTAGGTAGGAAAGCCTAATTTGGTGAAAGCTTCAGCTGCCATATCATGTGCAAAAAAGTACATTAAAATAGAAATGGACATAGATGCAGTAAACAGACCTGTTGTGATGTAATAAATTATTTTGTTTCTTTTAGTATTCATGATTTTTATGTTTTAAGGTTTGTATGATTTATTAGTTGATTTCTACTATAAAATTTTCTGTTGTTTTTCTAACTTTTGGTGCATCTGCCATTACTTCTTCTTCAGATCTATAGCCAATTGGAAGAATTACTACTGGCATTAAGTTTTTTGACTTTAAATTTAATGCTTCTTGATATTTAAGAGGTTCAAAACCTTCCATTGCACAAGAGTCAATCTTCATGTCTGCAGCAATAGTCATTACAGTACCTAATGAAATGTATGCTTGATTTCTAGCCCATGCTTGTTGTTGATTTTCATCCATCATATCCATGTACCCGTACATCGAGTTTTTATAACCTTCTAAAGCAGAATGCTCTAAACCTCTTACTTCAGCAGCTCTATCAACATAAGCATCAACAGTGTTTTTACCCAAGGCTGTCTCAGTTGCAAATACCAATAGGTGAGAAGCTGTAGCTACTTGTTCTTGATTGTATGACATGGGTACCAATTGTTTTTTTAATTCATTGTTACTTACTACAACAATTTTAAAAGGTTGTAGCCCTCCTGATGTTGCGGCTAGGTTTCCAGCCTCTAATAAGGTTTCTAAATCTTTGTCACTTACTTTTAATGAATTATCAAATTTTCTTACTGATGCTCTCCATTTTAATGATTCTAATGCTTTCATGTTTCTTAATTTATTGTTTAATTTATTTGTTTATTTCCATGGTTATATTTTCCATGGAAAATATTGTTGTAAATTTTTTTTAACCTCTCATTTTATCTAAAATATCACTGACTAATTTTGCTTCTTCAGGTGATATTTTACTGATTAATTCTTCAAATTTTATATTGTCCTTAGTGTCAATTTTAGCCAATAGTTCCAATCCTAATTTTGTAATTTTAACAAATACAACTCGTCTGTCCGCATCTGATCGTTGTCTTTCAATTAATTTTTTTTGGATGAGTTTATCCGCTAATCTTGTTGCGTTAGGTGATTTCTCAATCATTCTCTCTTTTACAATGTTCATGGATAACCAATCTCCATCTCCTCTTAAAATCCTTAAAATATTGAATTGTTGAGGTGAGATTTCGTAAGGGCTTATAAAATCATTGAACATGCTTTTGATTAAACCAGAGGTATAGACCAAATTAACGACAAACCGTTGTTTGTCATCTATAATTTTACTGTTTATTTCTTTTTCAATTGAAGCCATTACATTTATATCTGGGACAAATGTAAGACTAATTTATTTACCATGGTAAGTAAATTAGTTGAAAATTAAATTTTATGGATATTGGTATTAAGTTAGGATAGGGGGATGCTATGAAAATACAGGTGTTATAACGTGTTGGGAAACGGTTAAATCTTTACTCCAATTACACAAACATCATCAATTTGCTCTAGGCTCCCTTTCCATTTTTCAAAAGTAGCATCAATTATTTTTTTCTGTTCTTCCATAGGTTGGTCTTGTATTGAAAGTAACAGAGATTTAAATGATTTTGATTTGAATTTCTTTCCTTTTTCGCCTCCAAATTGATCCACATAACCATCAGAAAATATATAGATACTATCCTTATGTTCAAGTTGAATAGTATGTGTTGTATATGGTTCTAATTTATCAAATTGACCAATAGGTTGTTTATTGGCTTTAACTTCTATTATTTCTCCATTTCTTATAATCCAAAGCGGATTATGAGCTCCAGCGTATTGAAGTGTTTTATCAGTTAATGAACATAATGCGATATCCATTCCATCTTGTACAGCGTCATCACTTTTTTCAAATTCTTCAATTACAATCTCTCGTGTTTTATCCAATATTTTACCAGGTTCAATTAATCCATGTTCTCTAACAGATCTATTTAATCCATTGTTACAAACAACACTTACCATGGCTCCAGGAACACCATGTCCTGTACAGTCTGCTGCAGCAAATAAAATTGAATTGTTTTTTTGTTCTAACCAATAAAAATCTCCAGCTACAATATCTTTTGGTTTATAAAGAATAAAGGATTCTGGAAGATGTTTTTTTACCCTTTTTGATGGTGGAAGGATAGCTGATTGTATTCGTTTTGCATAAATTACACTATCGGTTATGTCTGTTAGTGCTTCTTCAAGTTTGTGACTTTTCTCTTCAATTTCTAATTTTTGCTGGGTAATTCTTAAGTGTGCTTTTTTCTTATCATTTAAAGATTTTAAAATAACTATAGATAAGATAATTAGGGCGACTAAACCTGTAGCAAAAGAATACGTCATTATCTTTTGCTCTTTCATATCAATTTCATGCTTGTGACTTTCTTGAATTTGAACCAGTTCGTTTTCGTGTAATTTTTTTTCAAACTCGTATTGTAATCCGATTTGGGTGAGTTGTCTTGTATTGTTAGTATTTTCAAGAGTATCTGCCATTCTATAATGTTCAGATAGCAGTGGGTAAGCTTTTTTATATTCTTTTAAGTCGCAATAAACAGAACTCAATGTTATGGCAGAATTTTTTATTAAAAGAGGTGATCCTATTTCTTTTGAATAACTGTAGGCTTTCTTTAAATACTTTAAGGCTTGCTTAGTGTCTTTTTTTAAACGATAATTTTCTCCTAGGCTATTAAATGTGTTGGCCAACCCAATTTTGTCATTTATTTCAAGTTGAATTTTTTCTGCTTTAATTAAGTACTCTAAAGCTATATCATATTTTTTTTGTTCTCTATTAACTCCAGATAAATTTGTTAAACTTTGAGCAATGCCATGTTTGTCGTTTGTTTTCTTTCGTTTCGCTAAACTTTTAAAAAAGTACTCTTCTGCTTCAATATATTGCTGGTTAGAATAGTATAAACTACCAATGTTATTTAATGATGTTGCAATGCTTTTTTCATTGCCTAAACCTTCCTTTAATTTTAAACTTTTAAGGTAATACTCTAAGGCTTTTTCAAAATTATTTTGGTCATGATACAATAGCCCAATATTGTTTAAACAAGCGGCTTCACTTCCTTTATCATTAAGTTTTTCTAATAGTTTTAAACTTTTAACATAGGTTCCAATAGCATTTTCAATTAAGCCCTGACTTTGATAGATGTAGGCCATATCATTGTAGGCTATGGCTTCGCCATTTTGCTCACCAATTTCTATAAATATTTTAATAGCTTCTTCATAATTATCAATGGCTTCATTGTATTTTCCTAAATCGGTTAATGAATAACCAATGTAACTGTGTGCCATTCCTATACCGAAAGAATATTGTTGTTTATTACTTAATGCTAAGGCTTCTTGAGCGTACTTAAGGGATTTGTTGAAATCAGAAGCTTGGTATTTTTCTCCTAAAGCTAAAATCGCTTTGATTTTAGTTGTATCTGAACTGTTCTCTATAAGGTTTTCTAAGCTATCAATAACACTATTGGCTTGAAGACTGAAGCTTAAAAAAAAGCAAATGATATATGCAGCGTATTTTTTCATTGAATGCAACTAAGGTAGTAAAAATTGAAAGAAAAATTTCTACTAATAAAATGAACGTTTTTAACTTTTAATTAATTCAGATAATAAGGGTTTAGAAGCCAGTAGTGAATAAGCTGTGCAACCTTATTTGTTCTTAATGTCATTTAATAGATCGCGAATTTCCGTTAAAAGTTGATTGGTTTCACTACCCGCGTTAGCTGGATTGGATTCCGATTGCCGGCCATTTTTTAAGATTTCTCTTTGTTCCAATACTTTTTTCTTGAAACTAGCAGTTTCTAAAATCCCAATGAGTTTCATATCTGTACCTCTAGGGTTGCTATTTCCAGCAGTTTCAATTTTAAGGATGCGTAAATCAAAGAGGTTGAGTAGTGGGTTTTGAATAAAGGTAAGATCTTGTATGTTTTCTAAGGGAATGGTTTTTTCAACTTTAAACAAAACTCCTTTTTTATATTCTAAATGTTGGGTAGTTAGTTGACACTGTAAATTTTCATAGAAGCGTTTACCAATATATTGCCCCAATCCTAAAAACCAAATGATAAGAAATGGAATTCCTGCAACAGAAATGAGCAAGAACAATCCGACTGTGAGTAAAATGTAAATTTTTATTTTAGGGTTGAATTCGGCCTTTTGTATGATTTTGTTTTCTTGTGACATTGTTTTGTTGTGAATTGCTTGTAAATTTTAACTCCGAAAATTAATTTGGATACTAAGGTAAGAAATAGTTTAAGCTTAAAATAGTAGAATGAAAAAAGGGTGAAAAAGATATGGTTAGGGTTCAGAAGATATCTATTTGTTTGCAAGTGACTATTTTCATAATTATTTTTGAATAATGAAGAACAGCTTACTTATTTTATTGATTTTCTTTTTTTGTAATGCAACTTACGGACAGTACACTCGCCAAGAAGAATCTTCGCCTGAGGTGCAAAAAGAAGGGGGAATTGAATATGCGAAAAGCTTTAAGTTTAAGGATGGAGCATATAGAACTTTTAATGAATTTAAACACAATGCACCTTCCATACAATATAAATATAGAGAAGAAATTAAAAAAGAAGGTGAAATTTCTGAGTCCAGAAAGGATACTAATCTTGTTCTTTATGGAATAGATGAAAACCTACCAAACAAATTGATGAGAAAGAAAGTTTGGGGTTATTCTAAGGACGGAAATATATACGTGTTTTCAGATGTTGCTTTTGGATCTAAAATGTTTTTTGAATTAGATATTATTGGAGGAATGATGCTGACTTCATTTCAAGAAGAAATTGGTGGTGGTGGAGCTACAGCTTACGGAGATGGACGTAATTCTATAACAATTGGAGAAGAAGTAACTAAGGTGAAATTGAGATTAGTAGATGCTGAAAACGGGAATGTTTTTATGTATAACACAACTAATTTTAAATCAATTCTAAAAAGAGATAGAAAACTATTTACTGAATATTCTAGAATAAAGGGGACAAAAAAACAAAAGGACATGATGTTTATTTACCTGAAAAAATATAATGAAAAACATCCATTTTATATTTTAAATTCTACGGAGTAAGTTGTATTCTTTTGTATTTGGCGTTTCAACTCCAATCAACGAGCAAATAAAAAGGTATAGTAATTTGGGTTTTATCCTGTTTAAATAGTGTTATATTCTTACACCAATAACACAAACATCATCAATTTGTTCTAAATCACCTTTCCAATTATTAAAGGTGTCTTTAATTTTTATGTGTTGCTCTTGCATTGGTAAATGTGAAACAGATAGCACATAATCACGCATTTTCTTGATCATAAACTTCTTTCCTTTAGGTCCTCCAAATTGATCTTGAAATCCATCAGTTAAGGTGTAAACTTGATCTCCTTTTTTTGTTTCAAATTCTCCTCCTTCAAATGGAATATGATCATGGTCATGTTTACCAACTGGCATTTTTTCTGCTTTAATCTGGATAACTTCTTTATCTCTAATAATCCAAATAGGGTTTTGAGCAGCAGCGTATGTAAATTTGTTGTTCTCAAAATCAAAGCAGATAATGCTTGCATCCATACCATCTTTACCACCTTCATCACTACCATCATTTTTTAATCTATTAATAATGGTTGCTCTAGTATCATTAAAAATTTCTGAAGGTTTAGTTTGTCCTTTTTCAATTGCCTTTTCAATTGATGATATATTTAAAATACTCATAATAGCTCCTGGTACACCATGACCTGTGCTGTCTGCATTTACCATAGCAAAATTTCCATTAGCTAATTCCCCTGCCCAATAAAAATCTCCACTCACTGCTTCCTTAGGTTGAAAAAATACAAAATGGTCATTTAAATTTTTATTTAATAATTCAGAGGTTGCTAAAAAACTTCTTTGAATTCGTTCTGCATAGTTAATACTATCGGTTATTTCTTTATGTGCTTCTTCTACTTCCTGTTTCTGAATTTCAACTACTCGCTTTTGCTCTTCTATAACAACTTTTTGTTTTTTAGTTACTTGTAAACGGTTAAATACAAAAACTAAAAATACCACTACCAAGCCTAAACCAACACCAATAGCAATAGTAATTACTTTTTGTTTGGCTTTAGCTTCTCGTTCTATGGCTAATTGTTTATCATTATAGGCATCATCTAAAGCTTTCTTTTTTTCATACTCACATTTGGCCTGTTGTTGTGCAGTAGCTTTTTGAGTTGATTTGTTGCTTAAGCTATCTTTCATTGTTATAGAAAGTTGATACATCTCTAGAGCCTTAAGGCCTTTACCTTCTTTTTTATAAATTTTGCTTAGTAACTCAGCTGCAATTTCAGTCATATGTGGAAACCCAAGTTCTTGCGATATTTGTAAACTTCTTAATGTATATTTTTTTGCAATTTTCAAATTTCCTTTATCAAAATTATTTGCACCAAGATTATTTAAGGAGGAACAAATTCCATATTTATCATTTATTTTTTTCCTTAAGTTTAAAGATTTTAAATAATACTCTCCTGATTTATTAGTATCTCCTTGTTGAAAGTAAATTAGGCCTAGATTGTTAAAGGATGTTGCAATTCCTTTTTTATAGTCTATTTTTTCTTTTATTTTTAAAGATTTAAATTGGTATTTTAGAGCGCTATCTAATTCTCCGGATAATCTATATGTTTCACTGATATTGTTTAATGAGATTACTGTACCCTTTATATCTTTAGTTTCTTCATAAATTTTATACGCTTTAAAAAAATGTTTAAGAGCTTGTTTATTATTGTTTTGATTTAAATAGATAGTGCCAATATTATTAAAAGAACTAGCCTTTCCATACATATCATTATTTTCCTCTGATATTTTTAATGATTTAGAATGATATTCAAGCGCTTCTACAATTTTTCCTTGCCTTTTGAATGTCGAAGCAATATTATTAAGTGTATTAGCTTCTTTTAATATCATTTTTTTTTCTTTTTCTATCTCAAGTTTTTTAAAATTATAATCTAGTGATTTGTAAATATTTCCTTTTTCTTCGTAAATAGAAGCTAGTCTACCATAGCATTGTAAAATTTCAACTTCAGCGTTAATTTCTTTAAATAGACTTAAACTCTTATGACAATATTCAAGAGCAGTATCTAATTCATTTAAGTCGGAATAAACAAATGAAAGATTGATGTATGAAAAGCCTAGTTCTTTTTTATCATTTATTTCTTCTCTAATTTTTAATGATTTAAGAAAATATTTAAGTGTTTCTTTTAATTTCACCTGCTGGTAATAAACAGCTCCCCCTCTTTCTAGGATGTCAGATAAGGTTAGTTTTAACTTGTTTTTTACAACAGGTATTGTGTTTGTTGATATTTTTTTTTCTGCTATTATAGCAATACTGTCCCAATAAGAAATTTTATTTGCATAAGATTCTTTTCCTATTTTTAATAATAAGTCAACGTAGGTGGTGTCTTCAATATTGGTTTTGTTTATTTCAATTTTTAAAGAGTCTAAGATATTATTTTCTACTTTATTTTGAGAAAAACATTGTTTATCCTTAGATAAGTTCAGCGTGATAATAAGTAGTAGTATGTATTTTAAGTTTTTCATAGTATTACTTTCAGTTATAATATTTTTTGTCATACTGACAGCAGCGAAGTTATCTTTTGAGTTGGTAGTGTTTAATTTAAAAGATTCCTCTGTTTCGTTCCTTCGTCACTCCAATCGGAATGACATCTCGTTGGCAACATCAATAATTGCCAGCGGGGGCTCTCTGTAGATCCCAATTGTTTACTTTCCTAAAGTCAAGTAATATTGGGATAAGCGATTCACACAAAATTTGCTTTTGCAAATTTTGTGTGAATCGCTTACATATTCCTTCTGTACTGTCCACCAACCTCAAATAGGGCATCAGTAATTTGTCCTAAAGAACAATATTTAGATGCTTCCATGAGGTATTCAAAAATGTTTTCGTTTTGTATGGCTGCTTTTTGCACTTTGTTCAACTCATCAGCTACTTTGTCAGCATTACCTTTGTGTAGTTCACCCAACATTTCAATTTGGTATTGTTTTTCTTCTTCAGTAGCTCTAATAACCTCTGCTGGTACAACAGTAGGAGAACCTTTAGAACTTAAGAAAGTATTTACACCAATAATTGGGAACTCACCATTGTGTTTTAGTGTTTCGTAGTACAAGCTTTCTTCTTGTATTTTACTACGTTGGTACATTGTTTCCATGGCACCTAATACACCACCACGCTCGGTAATACGATCAAACTCCATCAATACAGCTTCTTCAACTAAGTCAGTTAATTCTTCAATAATAAAGGCTCCTTGTATCGGGTTTTCGTTTTTAGATAATCCTAACTCACGGTTAATAATTAACTGTATGGCCATTGCTCTTCTTACAGATTCTTCTGTAGGTGTTGTAATGGCCTCATCGTAAGCATTGGTATGTAAAGAGTTACAGTTGTCGTTAATCGCGTATAACGCTTGTAAAGTTGTTCTAATGTCATTAAAATCAATCTCTTGTGCGTGTAAGCTTCGTCCAGAAGTTTGGATGTGATACTTCAATTTTTGTGCTCCTGCAGCAGCTCCGTATTTCTTGTCCATTGCTTTGGCCCAAATTCTACGTGCTACACGTCCAATAACAGAATATTCTGGATCGATACCATTACTAAAGAAGAACGATAGGTTAGGACCGAATTTGTTAATGTCCATTCCTCTACTTAAGTAGTATTCTACATAAGTAAATCCGTTAGATAGTGTTAATGCCAATTGTGTAATTGGGTTGGCACCAGCTTCTGCAATGTGGTAGCCAGAAATGGATACCGAGTAGAAGTTACGTACCCCTTTATCAATAAAATACTCTTGAACATCACCCATTAAACGTAGGGCAAATTCTGTAGAGAAAATACAGGTGTTTTGTGCCTGATCTTCTTTTAAGATATCTGCTTGTACAGTACCTCTAACTTTAGTTAAAGTTTCTGCTTTTATCGTATTGTAAACATCGGCAGGTAAAACCTGATCTCCGGTTACTCCTAATAAATATAATCCTAAACCATCATTACCTTCAGGAATATCTCCTTGGTAAGTTGGTCTTACTGTTCCTTTAGCTTTATAAATGGCAGCAATTTTTGCTTCCACTTCTTTTTCTAAACCATTTTCTTTAATGTACTTCTCACAATTTTGGTCGATAGCAGCATTCATAAAGAAACCTAACAACATTGGTGCAGGACCATTAATGGTCATACTTACAGATGTCATTGCATGTGATAAATCGAATCCAGAATACAACTTCTTAGCATCATCTAAACATGCAATAGAAACCCCAGCATTACCAATTTTACCGTAAATATCTGGTCTTAAGTGAGGATCGTTTCCGTAAAGTGTTACCGAATCAAAAGCTGTTGACAAACGCTTTGCAGGCATTCCTTTAGAAACGTAGTGGAAACGTCTATTTGTTCTTTCTGGTCCACCTTCACCAGCAAACATTCTTGTAGGATCTTCTCCTTCTCTTTTAAATGGGAATAAACCTGCTGTAAAAGGAAATTCTCCAGGAACATTTTCTTGTAAGCTCCATCTTAAAACATCTCCCCAACCGGTGTACTTTGGTAACGCCACTTTAGGAATTTGTAAATGCGATAAGCTTTCTGAATGCGTTTCAATTGCTAATTCTCTATCTCTTACTTTAAACTTGTAAACAGGCTCTTTGTATTTCTGTACTTTATCGTTCCAGTTTTCGATAATCAACATGTTCTTTGGATCGAAATCCAATTTCAATTTATCGTACTGTGCTTGTAATACTTTTACTGTATCTGGTTCGTCAGATAGGGTAGTCATAGTTCTATCAATAGCACATAATTTATCTGCTAACTCAACTTGCTTATTTACCCATTCATCATAACCTCTGTTGTTTTCAGAAATTTCTGATAAGTAACGGTTACGCTTTGGTGGGATTACAAATATCTTTTCAGACATTTCTTCTGTAATCTCAAAGCTTGATGGTAAATCTGCTCCAACTTTCTCTACTAACTTATCCATAATCACTTTGTAAAGTGAATTCATTCCTGGATCGTTAAATTGAGAAGCAATGGTTCCGTAAACCGGCATCTGATCCATAGGAGTATCCCATAAATCATTGTTACGCATATATTGTTTCTTTACATCTCTAATGGCATCTAAAGCACCACGTTTGTCAAATTTGTTTAATGCTATCACATCAGCAAAATCTAACATGTCAATCTTCTCTAACTGCGTTGCAGCTCCAAATTCTGGAGTCATTACATACAACGAAACATCAGAGTGATCCATAATCTCTGTATCGGATTGTCCGATACCAGAAGTTTCTAAAATGATTAAATCGTAAGATGCTGCTTTTAAAATTTCTAAAGCTTCAGCAACGTGTTGAGATAATGCTAAATTACTTTGACGAGTTGCCAAAGAACGCATGTAAACTCTTTCATTTCTGATAGAGTTCATTCTAATTCTATCACCTAATAAAGCTCCACCAGTTTTTCTTTTTGATGGATCTACAGATACAATGGCAATTTCTTTTTTAGGAAAGTCAATTAAAAATCGTCTTACTAACTCATCTACTAAAGAAGATTTACCAGCTCCACCAGTACCTGTAATTCCTAAAACAGGTGTTTCTGTTTTAGCTGCCATGGTATGTACTTTCTCCATTTCTGCTTTACTTTCTTCTGGAAAGTTTTCTGCAGCAGAAATCAGTTTGGCAATTGCTTTTACCTCTTTGTTTTGTATGTGGTTAATTTCTCCATTAAGATTGGCTCCGGTAGGGTAGTCAGCCTTCTCAATCATATCATTAATCATCCCTTGTAACCCCATCTCTCTTCCGTCATCTGGATGATAAATTCTTGTAATTCCGTATGCCTGTAACTCTTCAATTTCTGAAGGTAGGATAGTTCCACCACCGCCACCAAAAATCTTGATGTGTTCAGATCCTTTCTCTTTTAGTAAGTCATACATGTACTTGAAGTATTCCACATGACCACCTTGGTAAGAAGTCATTGCAATGGCATTAGCATCTTCCTCAATGGCACAATTCACTACTTCCTCAACGCTTCTATCGTGTCCTAAGTGAATTACCTCACATCCTGTAGATTGGATAATTCTTCGCATAATATTGATAGCAGCATCATGTCCATCAAATAGACTGGCAGCTGTTACAATTCTTACTTTATTTTTAGGTGTATATTTTTTGACTTGTTCCATATATCTCTCTTTTTCTTCGCGAAAGCGAAGTTAATGATTACTGCGGGTTAATCCAATAAATAAGGAGGCCTTTTAATTTTAATTTCATTTTGTTAAAAATTATTGTACTTTGTGAAATAATGTCTGTATCGAAAAAAATAGAAACATCTACAGCTACTTTTTATGTAGAAAATGATATTCTTTTTATGCGTGCTAAAGAAGATGCTGATTTTACTTTAGAAGCTTCTATAGAGGGAATAGAAGTGAGAAAAAAATTACAGCAAAACAAAAAGATGTTAGTACTTATTGATACAAGGAATGTATTTCAAGTATCTAAAGAAGCTAGGGAGTATGGCGCTTCTAAGGAAGTGTCAGATTTATCAACTGCAATGGCAATATTGGCAGGAACATCTTTAGCAACAACATTAATAGGCAACTTTTTTATTAATTTTAATAAACCATTTTCTCCAACTAAAATGTTTAAAAAGGAAGAGAATGCAATTAAGTGGTTGAATTCATTTAGATAGACTTTTTCAAGTAAACGCTTAGTTTTTTGCTTTTGAGTTTTACCAAAAAGTACTATTTTCACAATGTGTATAAATACTTATCTATATCGATAATAATACTTGCTTTTTTCACTTCTGTTAAAGCTCAGAAAAAAACACCTTGTGGAGAGATAAATAAAGCTATAGTTCAAGATCTCTTAGGGGAATCTATCTATGATAATTTTAGAAGAACGGAAATTGAAAATTCTGAAAATCCTCATGATATCGAGTTTAGAGTTGACCTTTTAAAAAACTTCGTTTATAAGTTAGTGTTTGATATGAAGGATAAATCAGAAGGGGTTGTTATTAAACTCTATGATTTAGGTCCTAAAAAGAAAAAAGAGGCTGTTGAACCAACACTTTTATATACTTCTTCTGAAGATAAGATGGATGAGAATGCTATGTTCGATATTACGTTTGCTGCTCCTAGAACACGGATACTGATAAAGTATGAAATAAAGGATGCAACTTTTCCTGGATGTATTACTTTTATGTTAGGCGTTTTTCTTAGAGATTATAAACCTGATGGTAAGAATATCAATTTTATTGATTTCAAAGAATGAATGTAACTGATAAAGTTTCTCAGTTATAGAATTTCCATTTCAACCCTTCTATTTTTCTGTCTACCTTCTTTTGTTTTATTATCTGCAATAGGTTTTGTTTCACCAAACCATTTAACATCAATTCTATCTTTAATTACATCATTTAATATTAAGAATGTAGCAACGGCTTTTGCACGTTTTTTAGATAACCTTAAATTGCTTGATGCTTTACCTTGGCTATCTGTATGGCCTGATACTAAAATTCTCCATTCTGGTTTTTGCAATAATAGCTTTGCAAGGTCTTCTAAAGAGGCAAATGAACTTTCTTTAATAATAGCTTTTCCTGTTTTAAATTCAAGATTGTCAAAAGCAGCTTTTAAAATTTCTTCTTCCTCTTCTATTAGTTCAATTTCTATTGGAGCGGGAGGGAGTGGTTTGTAATAAAAGAAGCCTTTATCATTCCTAATGGCTGTAATGGTGTCTTTTCCTAACACTACTCTAATAAAATCGCTGCCATCATCTTCTCCTAGCATAAATAGTTGATTATCGTCAGCTGTTAAGTTTTCAAACCTGTGGAAGGTTTGGTTTTCTAGTAGTGTATCAGTTTCAATAATTTCACCCATTTCGTCAATTGTATGTAATAACTTGTATGGACAACCTTTATTTTCTACTGGTCCGGGAAATTCTGGACAATTGTCTTCTTTGTCCATTATACCATCACCATCAGTATCTGGGCAACCATTAAATTCAGGAATTCCAGGGGTGTCCGGACAATCATCTTCTTTGTCCATAATGTCATCATTATCTCTATCAGGACAACCGTTAAACTTAACTAAACCAGAGTCTGTTACACAACTGTCATTATGATCTAAAATTCCATCTTTATCAATATCAGAACACCCTAATAATTCCCATGTTCCAGGTGTATCAATACATTTATCTAACTTGTCAGAAACTTTATCTTTGTCTCTATCTTTTGGAGCTTTAAATAGGATAGGAGCTCTTAAGGCAAAGAATATATCCATACCTCTAACATTCATGTCTCTTCCTGGAGCTATGAAAGGTTTTAAATCTCCTGTTCCAATACTAAAGAAGCTTCCCAATCTTAAAGCTAATCCGGTTCTAAACCCAGCTACATTACTGTATGATAAAGGAAGAGAAACTCCCCATCTTCTATGGTCAAATCGTGGTGTTACTGCATAACTGGTAGGATAGTGAACAGTGTTTTCATCATTTCCAAATTTCATGTTGATTCTAGTATAGAAGTTGGCATAAAAATTCTTGAAAATATGATAATCTACATCTAAGTTAATGTGTGTAGGTAGATTCATGTAAAACTCTTTATCATCTTTATTATCGAATGTTACAAAATTAGAATCAGCAAAATTTTGTAGCGTAGAATCAAGAGATCTAAAACCTTCAGTATTATCAAACTTTTGTAAATCAAAAAGACCAACATTGATGTTGAAATTGTTACTTCCACCACCTTTTTGATAGCGCATTCCTCCTATATCGTTAACAGCCAACCCAACTTTTAATTTGTATTTGTTTTGGTCTCTCATCCATAAATCGGTCTCACCATCCATATCGTATTTATAATCTTGAAATTTAGGTCTCCATTCATAGACAACTCCAATATCAAAACCTAGACCTAATTTTGAGGTAAAATCGGTGATGTTTCCTCCAGAAAACTCTTCATTAGGATTATTACTTTCTATAAATCCACCTAAATTCTCAGAGTATCCATAATCAAAACTTCCAGAAAGAGAATTGGCTGTAGTATCATCTTTAATATTGAAATTTAAATCAGATGAGTGTAAGTAGGTTGAAGCAATACCTTGTAAAAATTTTATTTTACCACCGGCTTTTACAAAGTGTTGATCCTGATCAAAAATAACTTGCGCATAATTTAGATTGTATTCTATCCAAGAATTCATGGACATGTTAATTTCTTCATCTTTAATGTTGAGATCAAATACATTAGGAAATTCAAATTCATTAGAACCTAATCTTATTAGTTCTGGAGAAACGTTGTCTAAATTAAAAAGTGTTCTGCTTCTTACTTGAAAGCCTATGGCTCTTTTTCTTCCAAGACTTACCATAAAATTTAAGATGTCAAATTCTGCATTTAAAAAGACAGATCGATTTTTGTTTCCATCATTTATTTCAAATAACTGACCTAAACCTCTAGCTTTAAAAGAGTCTGTAGAATCTACTGATACCAGTTTATCAAGATCGCCATTGTTCATCCATTCATCAGCTACAGGATCATCTGTATTGAATGAATTGATCCACCAGTAAGGCATTTTACGTGTGTTAAATTGCATGTGGTTATTGTAACCACTTAGGTGTCCACTAAAAATGACCATGTCAAATTTAAATCTACTGTCTGCAATGGAAGCTGGGTTTAAATCTGAACCCATTATACCAGAGTAATTACTTTGCCTTAGTCCTAAAAACTCTTGGGCAGAAGTAATAACACTTAGTGTTAAAAATACTAGTAGGACTAATAACTGTTTTTTCATGTACATGAACTTAGTGCAAAACCAAAATTAATACGTGAATTAATAATAATAGTTACATATAAAAAGGCAATAAAGTATTCTTTGAAAATTGTAGCTGCACGGAAGCTTAATTTCTTCTCCAGAAATATGGAGTAAATAGAATCGCAATAGTAAAAAGTTCTAATCTTCCCATCAACATTAAAATGGACAATATCCATTTGGCTGGACTAGGTAAATTGAAAAAGTTTCCTGCCGGGCCTAATTCTCCTATTCCAGGACCAACATTACCAATAGAAGTGGCTGCAGCGCTTAGTGCTTCTTTAAATTCTAATCCAAAAAATGTTAATGCTATAGACCCAACAACAAATAAGAAAAGGTAAAAGAATACGAATGCTAAAAGGTTGTATATGATTTTAGAAGATACTGCTTGATTGTTTAGCGTTACCGGTACAATTGCATTTGGATGTAAACGCCTTTTAAATTCTAAGAAACCATTTTTCATCAATAAAACAATTCGAACAATTTTCATTCCTCCACTTGTAGATCCTGCATTGGCACCAGTAAAAAGTAATAAGAAGAAAATGAAGGTAACAAAGGATCCCCAGGTAGTAAAATCTGTTGTAGCAAATCCTGTGGTGGTTAGAATACTAACTACTTGGAATAAGGCACTTCTAAAAGATTCTTCAAAATTACTGTCGTAAATAATAGGTGTTATCACTAAACAAAGAATAGTTACAGCAGCAGCATACCATTTGAACTCATCATTTTCTAAAATCTTTTTAAACTTTAATTTACAACCAAAATAAAGTAGTGTAAAGTTTGTTCCTGCAATAAACATAAAAGCAATAATTATGTATTCGATTATTGGAGAATTAAAAGCAGCAATACTAGTTTGTTTAGTAGAAAAACCTCCGGTAGACATTGTTGTAAGTGAATGATTGATGGCATCGTAAAAATCCATGCCAGCAAACATTAATAGAATACATTGTAATAGCGTTAGTGAAAAATAAATTAGCCATAATCGTTTGGCAGTTTCTTTAATTCTCGGATGTATTTTATCTTTTGTAGGACCTGGAGATTCTGAGGCAAAAAGCTCCATACCTCCAACACCTAAAAGAGGGAGAATAGCTATTGTTAAAACGATAATTCCCATACCTCCAATCCATTGGGTCATACTTCTCCAAAACAGAACTCCCTTAGGTAAGCTTTCTATGTCATTTAAGATTGAAGCACCTGTTGTTGTTAGTCCTGAAATGGTTTCAAAATAGGCATTGGTATAGTCAGGTATTGCACCAGATAGAACATAGGGGAGGGTTCCAAATAAAGTCATTGATAACCATCCCAAAGCTACAATTAAGTACCCTTCTCTTTTTTTTACTTCATCATTTTTATGGTTCTTGGTAATGAATTTTAAACCTAAACCAGTGATTAAAGTAATACTAGAGGATAGTATTATTGCAGTTAAATCATTGCTTTCATAATAAATAGAAATAGGAATAGAAAGCAGCATTAAAGCTCCAGAAATTATTATTAAGCTCCCAACAATATTGGTAACAACTTTAATATTAATTAACTGTTTTTTAGACATTTTTTATTGGAAAAACTTCTCTATTTCTCGTATAGCGTCAGTGTGTGTAAATACCACAACTTTATCACCTTCTTGCATTTGAAATCCTCCAAAAGGGATAAAACCTTCTTTACCTCTAATTACACCAGCTATGGTTGTTGTTCTTGGAATTTTTAATTCTCTAAGTGGTTTTGATGTGATTTTTGAGTTTGCTTTTACATTAAACTCAATTATTTCACCATCTACACCGTGTAAACTTGCTATTTCTTCAACTTCACCTTTTCGGATAAACTTGAAAATGTTACTAGCAGCAATCATTTTTTTATTGATTAGCGTATCGATACCAATATTGTGAGAAAGGTTGATGTAGTCTATGTTTTCTACTCCGGCAATTGTTTTTTTAACACCGTGAGATTTTGCTACAAGAGAAGTAATAATGTTTGTTTCGGAATTCCCTGTTACAGAAATAAAAGCATCCATATCTTCAATATTTTCTTCCTCTAGGGCTTGAACATCTGTTCCGTCAGTATTAATAACTAAGGTTTTCTTTAGCTTTTCAGCAATTAATTCTGCTTTTTTTCTATCCTTCTCTATTAAGATAACTTTGTAATCTTTTTCTAAAAGTTCAGCCGTTAGAACTCCCATTCTACTTCCTCCAAGAATCATTATGTTTTTAATTTCATAACATTCTTGACCACATATAGATGTAATGTGTTCTATGCTTTCTGGAGTAGATATAAAGTAAACAATATCATTTTCAAGTAACGTGGTATCTCCTTGAACCAATATTGTTTTATCGTTTCTTAGTAATGCAATAGGTTTAAATGACCTATTTGGATTGAGGTGTTGAGTATTTACTATAGATTTATCTTTCAGTGGAGAATTCGCAGAAATAGTGATTCCAAAAACAGTAAGTTTTCCTCCTTCAAATTCATAATCATTTGTGAAAGCAGATTGTCCTATTAACCGTTTAATTTCTTTTGAAGCTAATTCTACTGGAGATATAACGGTATCTACACCAAGTTTACTATAGAATTCACGCATATCTGATCCTATGCCTTCATAGTTACTAATTCTTGCAATGGTTCTTTTTGCACCTAATCTTTTACCGTTTATACAAACCAAAAGATTAGTTTCTTCTGATGAGGTTGCTGCGATTAAAAGATCACAACTATCGGCTTTTACTTCTTTAAGGATGTTGATGTTTTTTGCGTTTCCGTGCACTCCAAAGACATCAAGGTGAGATTGAACATAGTTTAGTCTATCTTCATTGTCATCTATTATATAGATGTTCTGAGCTTCATGACTCATCATTTTTGCCAAATGGAAACCTACTTCTCCAGCACCGGCAATAACTATTTTCATACCACTAAAGTTTTAGCAAAAGTAGTTTTATTTTCTTATTTGTAAAGAATAAGGCAGTAGAGTTTGGATCTAAATTATGAAGTCAATTAAATTCGATTATTTTTGTGGAGTGAGTAAGTTAATTTTTTTAATAAAATATTTAAGTTATCGTTTTAAATCAAGAAACGAGCATGGTATTCACTCCCCATATTTGTACCGTTTTTATTTAGATGTAATAAAGGATGAATCTCCTTTTTATGTATATGAGGATATAGAATCTATTCGGGCTAAACTGTTAATGACGGATATGCAAATTTCCATAGAAGATCATGGGGCAGGATCTAAGGTGAATAAATCGAATAAGAGGAAGATAAAAGACATTGCTAAAAATACAGTTAAAGCACCTAAGTATGGGCAATTGTTGTTTAGACTAGTGAATCATTTAAAACCATCATCGGTATTAGAATTAGGAACTTCATTAGGTGTTAGTACGTTGTACTTAGCTGGTTCAAATAAAAAAATGGAAGTAACAACAGTAGAAGGTTGTCCTAATACGGCTAAGGTTGCTCAAGTTAATTTTGATAAAATTGGATTTAAGAACATTAAGTTAGTTAATGACAATTTTGATCATTTCTTACCGAACTATTTATCTAAAGTAAATCAATTAGATTTTGTGTTTTTTGATGGGAATCATCAAAAAGAAGCAACCCTAAATTATTTTAATTGGTGTGTAGAAAAAACGCATAATGAAACTGTTTTTGTTTTTGATGATATTCATTGGAGTAAAGGAATGGTAGCTGCTTGGGAAGAAATTAAAAAGCACCCTAAGGTTACATCTACAATAGATATTTTTTTCATGGGGATAGTTTTTTTCAATACAGACTTAAGTAAAGAGGATTTTTTGTTGAAGTACTAATTGCCTCAAAAATAGATCTTGGAGAGAAAAAATTAAAGAATAAAAGAAGCCTAAGCAGATTTTAATAGCTTTGTCAAGTGGATTCATTAAAACTGGAGCCATAAATAATATTATGGAAACTAAATTATCGATACTTATACCAGCTTATAATGAAGAGAATACTATTCATTTGATACTTGATAAGGTAAGTAAGGTTAAGTTAATTCGAGGTCTCATAAAGGAAATTGTTATTGTTAATGATTTTTCTTCTGATAATACTGAGGCGGTTTTACAAAAGTATATAGCTGAAAATTCTCATTTGGATATAAAATTATACAATCAGGATAAAAATAAAGGAGCAGCTATTCGTAAAGCCATAGAATTAGCTACGGGTGAATATTTAATTGTTCAAGATGCCGATTTAGAATATGATCCAGAAGAGTATAACTTGCTGTTAAAGCCTGTCTTGGATGGTTTTGCAGATGTAGTATATGGATCTAGATTTATTGGAGGAAATGCACATAGGATTTTGTTTTTTTGGCATTCAATAGGAAATAAATTTTTGACTCGCTTATCAAATATGTTTAACAATCTGAATTTAACAGATATGGAAACATGTTACAAATTGATGAGGTCTGATGTAGCAAAAAAGATTCAATTGAAAGAAAACCGATTTGGTTTTGAACCAGAATTAACTGCAAAGTTATCTAAGGTGGCTAACATCAGAATTTACGAGGTTGGAATTTCTTATTATGGTAGAACCTATGATGAAGGTAAGAAGATTGGTTGGAAGGATGGTTTTAGAGCGCTGTATTGTATTCTGAAGTATGGCCTTTTTAACATGTGAATACTGGTTTTAATTTAAGTAGCCTTTACTGCATTGTAATATCCAAACCTTCGAGAATTAAGAGATGTATAATTTTTCTATTAAAAGCATCGTGATCTCTACTTTTTAGGCTTAATTATTTATATTTACAATCGATTTTTTTTCGGTTTAAAAAGAGAAAAGATATAATAAGAATAGTTAAAAAGAAAGATAATGATAAAAGAGTTTTATTATAAGAACATAAATTACATCGTTGTAATATTAATATTTATAGTTCTTGCGGCTGCTTATTTTTCACCAGCATTAAACGGATTTTCACTGAAACAAGGTGATGTATCTAGTTGGAAAGCTGCAGCTAAAGAATTGGTTGATTATAGATCAGTTAATGGGGAAGAAGCCATATGGACTAATTCTATGTTTAGTGGTATGCCTGGTTATTTTGTTAGTGTTAAGAACATGAATGGGTTCACCTTTATTGATAGAATATTTTCACTGGGGCTTAGCTTTACACAGTTACCTATATCTGTTTTGTTTATTGCAATGTTGAGCTTTTTTATTCTCGGAAAAACTCTAAGAGTAAAAAACTTGATAGCTGTACTGGGTGCGATCGCATATGGTTTTGTTTCCTATCACGTGTTAATTATTGAAGCAGGTCATAATACAAAATCTCAAGCATTGGCTTATATTCCTGCGGTTTTGGGCATGTTCCTTTGGGTGTATAGAAGCAATAAAAACATACTACTTCCAGCTGCTTTATTTACTTTTTTTATGGGGCTTGAGATTAGAATGAACCACATTCAAATGACCTATTATTTTGCTTTCATATTAATAGCTATAGGAGGCTTTATGCTGTATGAAGCAATAAAAGAAAAAACTGTTACTCGATTTGCTACAAGATCTTTAATCCTTATTGTATGTTCTTTTATTGCGTTGATGGCTAATTTTAATGAGTACTACAATATGCAGTCTTATGCGAAACACTCTATGAGGGGTGTTCCCGAAATTACTATTAACCCTGATGGATCTGAAAAAGTAGCGAATCAGTCCGGGGGGTTGGACCGTGATTATATTGTGAATTGGTGTTATGGAAAACAAGAAACATATAATCTATTAGTGCCAAATGCAAAAGGAGACAGTAAAAATCAAACAAATGCATTTTTCGATTATTTAAAGGAAAATAATCCTAGTCTTTTTAATTACGCAGTTCAACAATATCAAAGTAACCGAGGGAAAATATTTGGAGGTTATTGGGGGGATCAACCATTTACTTCAGGGGCAAATTATATTGGGGCAATTATCGTATTACTTGCTTTCTTGTATTTGGTTTTTGTGAAAACCAAATTGAAATGGGCTCTACTATTGGTAAGTATCCTAGCAATAATGTTGAGTTGGGGAAAGAATCTAGGAGGGTCAGTTGAGGAAATGTGGTTAACAAACTTTTTTATCGATTATGTTCCTCTCTATAATAAGTTTAGAACAGTTTCTTCGATATTAGTGATTGTAAACTTGACTTTCCCTTTAATGTCTATTCTATTTTTAAATCATATTTATGAAAATCTTGAATGGGCAAAAGCTAACCTTAAAAAGATTTTAATTGTTGGTGGTTCTTTGGCAGGAGTTGTTTTACTTTTTGCTTTAATGCCTAATCTTTTTGATTTCACTAGTGATATTGAGGATAGTATTTTCGCTCAATTATACCAGACCTTTTCTCAAACTAATTCTGGTATAAATCCTGCTGATGCTGAAGATGCTTTGCGTTCATTTAGAATTGATGTTTTTAAAGCCGATTCATATAGAACATTAATGTTTCTTTTAGCTGCTTTAGCCTTATTGTTTTTATGGATTTCAGGTAAGGTAAAGTATAAATATGTGCTCCCTCTTTTAACTTTAGCTTGTTTAGTTGATATTTGGGACGTGGATAAACGTTATTTGAATAACGAAAAGAATCCTAATAATAAAAGAGAATATTTGGCTTGGGAAAAAGGTGCAGGTTATGGAAATACATTTGTGGCATCAGCTGGTGATAAGCAAATATATCAGATAGAATCTTCTTTAAATCCAAAAATAGAACAGCTTTCACTAGAGGCTATTAAAGAAATGAAAAAAGAAAAAGGTAGATTGAATTTTAGAGATGAGGAGAGTGCCCGGTTTTCGACTTTAAATTTAAATTCAAATTATAGGGTTTTAAATTTGGATAACCCGTTTAATAGTGCAGCAGTTTCATATTTTCATAAATCACCTGGAGGATATAGTGCGGCTAAAATGGCTAGATATCAAGATGTGATTGATTTTTATTTACAAAAGGAAATACCTCTATTGCAGAATCCAGAACAAGTAAAAGTGTTGAATATGTTGAATACTAAATATTATTTGTATCAAGGGAATTTAGCTCTTCAAAATCCATATGCTTATGGGAATGCATGGTTTGTAGAAGATGTTAAATTTGTTAATCATCCAAACGAAGAAATATTGTCAATCAATGATATTGACCCTAAGAAGACCGCCATTGTAAACAATATGTTTAAGGATGTTGTAGTTGCTGATTCTTATCCTAAAGATATGAATTCAACAATAACATTAACTTCTTATGCTCCTAATCAATTAGCTTACCAAACAAAATCAGCTAAGAATCAATTGGCTATTTTTTCAGAAGTGTATTATGAAGATGGTTGGAATGCTTATGTTGATGGAGAAAAAGTTAAACATTTTAGAGCAAACTATATTTTAAGAGGACTACCAATACCTGCAGGAGATCACTTAGTTGAATTTAAGTTTGAACCAAGTATGTATAGAGCAGGTAATGCTATTGGAGTAAGTGTCTTCTTGTTAATAATGGCGGCATTGATTTATGGAGGATATCGTGAATTTAAGCTAGGGAATCCGAAAGAAGAAGAGTAATTAGTTAGTTAAAGGAATGATTTCAATTATAGTATGTACATATAATAGAGAAATCTATTTACCTAAAATGTTACAAAGCATTTTAGATCAAAACTGTTCTCCAAATAAGTTTGAAGTGATCTTAGTTAATAATAACTCTCGAGATAATACAGAGCAAATATGTAAAGCTTATCAAGAGAAAAATAAAGAGATTAATTTTAACTACTATTTAGAAGAAAAACAGGGCTTGTCTTATGCTCGAAATAGAGGTCTTAAGGAGGCTTCAGGAAATTATTATGTTTTTGTAGATGATGATGCTTTTTTAGATGCAAATTATGTTGAGGAATTAGAAAAGTATTTAGAAGATACTCCTGATATGATTGGTTTTGGAGGTAAAATTCTTCCCTATTTAGAATGTGAATTACCAAACTGGATGTCTACATACCTTTCAACGTTAATGTCAATAATTGATTTAGGCAAGGAGGTAGTATTGTTTGGGGGTAAAAAATATCCAATAGGTGCTAATATGGGGGTGTCAAAAAGTGTGGTAGATAAAATTGGTGATTTTAATGAAGAATTAGGGAGGAGTGGTGATTCTATGTTGGGAGGAGAAGAAAAAGACTTTTTTTTTAGAATTAAACAAGCCAATATTCCCATTTATTACTTTCCTAAAATGCTTGTAAATCATGTGATACCAAAAAAAAGGCTTACGGTTGAATTTATTAAAATACAAGCCGAAGGAATTGGGGTGTCAGAACGATTAAGAACTAAAAAATCAGGAGAGTATTTTAAAAGGTGGATTATAGAAATGTATAAATGGGGAGGAACATTTGGATTATTTGTAATATATTTAGTTAAAGGTCAGTTGCCTAAAGGAGTTATGTTAATTAAGTTTAGATGGTGGATTAGTAAGGGGTTATGGGGATAGTTATAAAGAAAGCTATATCAACAACTGTTATTAATTATGTTGGTGTTATACTGGGAGTAATCAATGTCTTATGGTTGCAAACTGCAATAATTACAGAATTGCAAGTAGGAATATTAAGTTATGTAATGGACGTTACTATATTGGTATTGCCATTTGTGATGTTCGGAATGAGTGGATTGCCAGGAAGATTTATTCATCACTTTACAGAAGGTAAAGAGCATGATGGTTTTATTAGTCTATTGCTTATAGTTCCACTAATTGTATTTTTTATATTAAGTGTTTCAACCCTTCTATTTAAGGATAATGTTGTTGCTCTTATGGGGGATAATGTAATGAATTATAAGTCCTATTTGGTTTTTATTTTTCCATTGGTATTCTGTTACGTTTATTTGTCTATTTTGGAAGCTATTTTGGTAACAAAATCATTAATTGTTTTCCCATCATTCTTAAAAACTATATACAGAAGGTTAAGTTTGATGATTTTGTTAATATTTTATTCGTTTAATGTTTTTGACTTTTATGAATTAATATTTTGGTATACCATTGCTCATTTTATTGAGCTGTTAATGTTGTTTGTTTTTTTTAAGAAAAGTGTGAATTTTAAGTTTAGGTCACCTAAAATGATAACTAAACACTCTGAGAAGAAAGCGATAATATCATATACATTGTTTTTATTTATTGGTATAAGTGGTGCTGTAATGGTTGGGAAAATTGACACTATTATGATTAGTAGTATAACCGATGATTTTAAGTTGTTGGGGGTTTATGCGATTGCTTTTTTTATAGCAGCTGTTATTGAAATGCCTAAACGAATAGTTTTTCAATTATCTTATCCAATAATGTCTAGACTAGTTTCAGAAGGTAACGATGAAGAGTTAAAAAAAATATACGAGCAATCAGGAATAAATTTATCTATAATAGGCGTGTTTTTGTTTTTGCTTATTTGGTATAATATTGATGAATTATTCTTAATAATTCCAAATGGAGAAATATACGCTGCAGGTAAATGGGTTGTTTTTTTTATTGGGTTAGCTAAGGTAATAGATGCTATTTTTGGCACTTCTGATTTGATGATTAATGCTACTAAATACTACAAATTAAATGGAATTCTGGTTCCGTTTTTGATCATTTTAACCATTGTTTCTAATTACTTTTTAATTGATTTATATGGGATCACTGGAGCAGCTATCGCAACGTCAATAGTTTTGTTGGTGTATTCTTGTGCAAAGTATTTTTCTGTGTTATTTTTAATTAAAATGAATTTATTAACTAAAAGACATATTTTTATAGGAATAAACACCTTGTTAGTGGTTTTAATTTTTATGTTTAAAACAAGGTGGGCAGAAAATAACTTTTTAGAGATAATTATAAATAGTGCGTTAATTACTTTAGTGTTTATTGGAGGTAATATTCTGATGAAATCATCTGAAGAATTAAATCACTTAATAATTAAGAATTTTAAAAAAATAACAGGAAAAAATTGAAAGTAGTAGCACTTATACCTATGAAAGGAAACTCTGAAAGAGTTCCTGGGAAAAACATTAAAAATTTCAATGGGAAACCCTTATTTCATTATGTTTTAACTTCTTTGCAAGAGAGTGACCTTATCGATGAGATTATAATAAATACAGATAGCGATGAAATTTCTCAAATTACAGCCGTATACTCTAAAGTTAAAATTCATGAACGCCCTGAAGAAATATGTGGTGATTTAGTTTCGATGAATGATGTTATTGCTAATGATTTGGAAAACTCGGATGGAACCATTTATTTGCAGACACATAGCACAAACCCTTTGTTAAAAACCGAGACAATAGATAAAGCAATAGAAGAATTTAAGAATTCAACCACAAGTGATTCTCTTTTTTCAGTTACAAAGCTTCAAACGCGATTGTATTGGAGAGATGGAAAGCCAGTAAATCATAACCCAGAAGAGTTATTAAGAACACAAGATTTACCACCTCTTTTTGAAGAGAATTCTAATATCTTTATTTTTACCAAAGAATCATTTCATAAAGCTGGAAATAAACGTATTGGTTTAAATCCAATGTTATTTGAAATTGATAAGATTGAAGCTATAGATATTGATGATCCTCGTGATTTTGTTTTAGCAGAAACGATACATAAATTAAATTTGGTTAAGTAATGAACTTAAAACAAAAAATAAGAAATAAAGAAGTTACTCTTGGTAGTTGGGTGACTATACCAAATCAAGCTGTTATAGAGATTATGGCAACTGCTGGATTTGATTGGTTAACTATTGATATCGAACACTCAGCAGTGAATATTGAAAGTGTTCAGAATTTAATAGGTTACATTCAGGGCAAAGGAATAAAAGCCTTTGTTAGAGTTTATGCGAATGATGAAGTCATTATTAAACGAGTGTTGGATGCAGGAGCTGATGGAATTATTGTTCCTATGATAAAATCTAAAGAGGAAGCAGAGCAGTTGGTGAGTTATGTATATTACCCTCCGATGGGTAAAAGAGGCGTTGGTTTATCAAGAGCTCAAGCATATGGAATAGGCTTTGATCAGTATCAGGAAAGATTGAAAAAAGATATCGTTGTTATTGCTCAAATTGAACATATTGATGCAATAAACAATTTAGAAGAAATACTTTCTGTAGAAGAAATAGATTCTACGTTAATTGGACCTTATGATCTGTCTGCATCAATGAACCAACCAGGAAAGTATGACCTTCCGGAGGTAAAAGAAGTAATAGCTAAGTATGATAAAATTTGTGATGAATTAAATAAACCTAAGGGAGCACATGTAATTCAATCAGATCAATCTTTTACTCGTGCGAAAATGGATTTAGGTTATACATTCCTAGCATTTTCTTTAGATTTTTTCTTTTTAGGAGATAAAGCAAGAGAACAAATGGATATTCTTAAAAAAAGCGTTTAAATAGAATTATATGAGTATAGCAGTATTTGGAGGAACAGGTTTTTTAGGAAGTTATGTAGTCACAGAACTTTTAGAAAGAGGGCATAATGTTATAGCTCTTGATATAGAAGAATCAGCGTATATCCCTTCAGAAAAGTTTATAAAAATTGATATACTAGATAAAGAACAAATTGAAAAAGTATTTACAGATAATAAATTTGACATAGTATATAACTTAGCTGGTTACTCTAGTTTAGATAATGCAGTTAACAATCCTGTTTCTACTTTTGAATTAAATGTTATAGGAAACTTAAATATTATTGATCAGTGCGTTAAACACAATGTCAAGCATTTTGTTTTTGCTAGTAGTGCATATGCGATGAGTAATAAAGGTTCTTTTTATGGGCTGTCAAAATTATCGTCTGAAAAAATAGTAGAAGAGTATAAGGAGAAATTTGATTTAGATTATACCATACTGCGATATGGTTCTGTATATAGTGATCGTGATTTTGAAAATAATTACATTTTTAATTTGGTAAAGAATGCTATAAGATCTCGGGAAATTAACCATGCAGGTGATGGAAATGAAATTAGAGAATACATCCATGCATTAGATGCTGCAAAGCTTTCTGCAGATATAATAAATGGCGATGAATATAAAAACAAACATTTAGTTCTTACAGGAGTAGAAAGAATAAAAAGGGGTGATTTATTTAATATGATAAATGAAATCTTAGGAGATTCATTAAAAATCAATTTATCGGCAGATGGTTATAAGAACCATTATAAGTATACACCATATAGTTTTACACCAGAGACAAGTCAAAAATTAACGCCTAACCCTTATGTTGATATGGGACAAGGTTTATTAGCATGCATTCAGCAAGCACACGATATAATTAAGAATAATGAGTAAAACATTATTTTTATCTTATCCCTTAAATGATAAGGCATTTGGTTATGGTAATGGAGATCGGTTTAAACTGACTCAAGTTAGGGATATGTGTTGTGGAGATACTAGTAACAACTCAGTATTTCAAATGCCAACTCACTATGGAACTCATATTGATTTTCCCTATCATTTTTCTTCAGAAGGGAAGAAATCTTCAGCATACAAGGCAAGTGATTTTATATATAAGAATGTGGCTTGTGTTGAAATCAATGCAGGCAAAGTAGACAATTACCTTATTCAAAATAAAGATCTTAATACAAATAATTTAGACCGAAATGTAGAACTGCTTTTTGTTAAAACAGGTTTTTGTAATAAAAGGTATACCAATGACTATTGGGAATATGGTTTTGGATTTCATCCTGAAGTTGCAGCTTTTTTGAAGAGCAATTTCCCTAATTTAAAAGCAATAGCTTTTGATTTGATTTCATTAAACTCTTATCAAAATAGAGAGATAGGGAGAGAAGCACATAAACAGTTTTTAATAGAACAAGATGTTCTTATAGTAGAAGAAGTAGACTTAACAAATGTGTTTGAAACAACAGTTTTTGAAGAAGTTATTGTGGCACCATTATTATTGGATGGAGCGGATGGAGCTCCAGTAACTATAATAGCAAAAGTAAGATGAGTATAAAAGCGATATTTTATGATTTTGATGGTGTAATCAAAGAATCTACAGATATTAAATCTAGAGCATTCTACGATTTATATGAAGAGTTTGGAGAAGATATCGCAAATAAAGTAGAAGAGTATCATATCGCAAATGGAGGTATTTCTCGGTTTGAAAAAATTAAATATTGGCATAAAACCCATTTAGGAATTGATATTACAGATGCTGAATTGGAAAAGTGGACAAATCGGTTTTCTGAGTTGGTATTAAAAAGAGTGATAGATAGTCCGTACGTTACAGGAGCTAAGGAAGCAATTAGTACATTAGGTTCTACTTATGATCAATACATTATAACAGGAACGCCTCAAAATGAAATTGAAACAATTTGTGAGGAATTAAAGATTACCGATCTGTTTAAGTTAATTGCAGGATCACCGACCAATAAAATTAATTGGTCAACAGAATTAATGCAAAGGTTTAGTTTAGATAATACTGAAATCGTTTTTATTGGAGATGCTACAACTGATTATGAAGCTGCAAAACACCATGGGTTTTATTTTGTTTTAAGAGAGCATGAAGAGAACAGGCTACTTTTTAGTGAAAAAAACGTCTTAAAAATTAATGATTTACTAAGTTTGGCTGAAGTAATAAAAAATATTGAATAATGAGAGTTGCAGTAACATCACCATCTTTTTCAAAACATCCTGATTTAATTCGTAAGATGGGAGTTGAATTTTCTGATGCAAAATTAAATTCAGAAGGACTAAAATTCTCTAAGGCAGAATTAATAAATTATCTAAAAGGTTTTGATGCAGCAATAGTTGGGTTAGATGAAATCGATTCAGAAGTATTGGACCAATTACCAGAATTAAAAATTATAGCTAAATACGGTGTAGGACTAAATAATATAGATTTAGATGCTTGCAAATCAAGAAATGTAAAAATAGGATGGACAGGAGGGGTTAATAAAGTTTCTGTTGCAGAAATGGTAATAGGAAATGCTATTTCATTATTGCGTAACCTTTATCAGAGTTCTTCTTTGCTAAGTGAAGGAACTTGGAAAAAGGATGGAGGAGAACAGCTTACCGGAAAAACGGTTGGAATTATTGGTGTTGGATTTATTGGAAAAGAAGTTGTTAGAATGTTAAAGCCTTTCAATTGTAAGGTATTGGTAAATGATATTATTGATCAAACAGACTATTATAAAGAGCATGGTCTAATAGAAGCAACAAAAAAGGAAATATTTGAGCAAGCAGACGTTATTACTGTTCATACACCACTTACAGAAGAAACAATGCATTTGATAAATCGAGATTCACTCAATTTAATGAAACAAAATGCAATTGTATTGAATACTGCTCGTGGGGGCATCATACAGGAAGATGATTTGTTAGAAGCATTAACTTCATATAAAATAAAAGCTGCTGCAATAGATGTTTATGAGGAAGAACCACCAACAAACCTTAACTTGTTAAAATTACCTAACCTGATTTGTACACCACATATCGGAGGAAATGCAAGAGAAGCTGTTTTAGCAATGGGAATGAGTGCTATCACACATTTATTAAATCAACAGAACCAAAAATAGGGTAAAAGAAGTCATTTATGCTGTTTAATTCGTTGATATTCATCTTCTTTTTACCTATCGTTTTTTTTATTTATTGGTTTATTGTAAATAAGAATATTAAAGGACAGAACTTTTTTTTAATCATAGCTAGTTATTTTTTTTATGGTTGGTGGGATTGGAGATTTCTTGGACTCATTTTTTTTAGCTCTATAATTGATTACTTCATTGGAAAGAGAATTTCTGAAGTAGATCATAGAAAGTCAAGAAATATACTTCTTATATTGAGTTTGGTGAGTAACCTTGGTACTTTATTTTTGTTTAAATATTATAATTTTTTTGTTGAGAATTTTGTCTCTCTTTTTACGTCAATGGGTATCGAATTAGAGGGGTCCACTTTGCAAGTGATCTTACCAATAGGAATTAGTTTTTACACTTTTCAAACTTTAAGTTACACCATTGATATTTATCGAAAAGAAATAAAACCAACTAAAGACTTAATTACTTTTTTGGCTTTTGTAAGTTTTTTCCCCCAATTGGTGGCAGGACCAATTGAAAGAGCTGGTAATTTAATACCACAATTTTTAAAAAAACGAACATTTACTTATCATGATGGAGCCGAAGGAGCACGACTGATATTATGGGGTTTTTTTAAAAAGGTGGTAATAGCTGATAATTGTGCTTTTTTCGTGAATAATATTTTTGATAATTATCCAGATCAATCGGGTAGTACACTCCTTTTAGGGGTAATATTATTTGCTTTTCAGGTATATGGGGATTTTTCTGGTTATTCTGATATCGCGATTGGAACTGCAAAGTTGTTTGGTATTAAGTTAATGGAGAATTTTAAATTCCCTTATTTTTCAACCAGTATTACTGAATTTTGGAGACGTTGGCACATTTCACTAAGTACATGGTTGAGAGATTATTTATATACACCTATTGTTATTCAATTAAGAGCTTGGGGAATGATGGGGATTATAGTTTCAACAATATTATCATTTACGATAATTGGTTTTTGGCACGGGGCAAATTGGGTGTATATCGTTTTTGGATTATTTCACGGGATAATTATTAGTTATGAAATATTAACTACTAAACAGCGTAAAAGGTGGAAGAAAAAAGTAAATAAAAGACTCTATTTTGTCTTAAGTTTAGGGCTTACAATGGGTTTTTATCTGTTTACCTTGATTTTATTTAGATCTAACACTTTAACAGATGCAATTGGGTATACTCAGCACCTGATAGATAGGAGTTTATTCACTTTGCCAATGATAATTGCTCCGAAATACCGTATGATTTATACTTTGCTGTTGATTATTGTATTTATACTCTTAGAATGGTTTAATCGCAATAAGGATCATGTGTTAGATGTGGCTAATTTGCCAACTTTTAAAAGATGGGGAGTTTATTCATTATTTATTCTATTAATAATAGTATTTGGTAGATTTAATAACAATGACTTTATTTATTTTCAATTTTAGAAATGAAATTATTTTTACATAAATCGATTCTTGCAATAGTAGTAGTGGTTCTTTTACACATGTTATTGTCTTTTTTTGCCGATGGATATACTGACTCTGTTTATGAAAAGGTGTCGAGTGGTAAAAAAAAATCTTTAGCCTTAGGGGGCTCAAGAATGAGTCAAGCAATAATTCCTCAGGTTATAGATTCGATATTAGAAAAACCTGAGAATGAGCTTTATAACTTTGCTTTTACCAACTCTCACTCTGGTATAGGCCCAGTTTATTTAAATGCCGTTAAAAATAAGGTGTTATCTAAATCTACTAATGGAATTTTCCTGGTATCCGTGAGCCCGTGGGGCCTTTCTTCTTATGGTAATGATAATGGAGATGCAACTGTTCTCAGAGAACAAAATTTTGGACTAGCTAAACTTTCGAATTTTTCTTCTAGCCCCAATTACGAGTATTTGTTAAACGGATACGGTTATGGTTGGGGTAATATTTTATTGAAAAAGGTTGAACCCCCAATAATATCGACTGTAAATGAAATGGGGCTGGGCTTAGATGGAAAATGGTCGTATGTACACAATGATGGATCACTTGAAATAAAAACAACCAACAATGATTTTTCTCAAATTAATAAAAAAATACAAAAACAAGCAGATGATTTTATCAATGAAACCAAAGAAAAGAATTATGAATTATCTGCACTAAGATTTAGTTATTTGAATGAAATGATTACGTTTTTAAAAGGCCATGGAACTGTCTATTTAGTCAGGTTACCAGTTCATCCTAAAGTATTTCAATATGAAATTAGTAAGTATCCATCGTTTAATCAAATGATTGAAAAAATAAGTGATACTAATTCTGTAAAATATATTAACTTCGCTGAAGATGGAGCTCAGTATGAATTTTGTGACGGTAATCATCTATCAAGGAAAGGTGCAAAATTATTTTCAATAGAAATAGCGAAGTCGTTAAATAGAAAACAGTGAAAACCATTAATCAACTTATAAAAAATCTCAAAAAGGAGAATGACCTATTGCCTAGAATTAATTTCTCGGTTTTAGGAGATTTTTCAACTCAATTTTTAGTTAAGGCGATAAAAGGTTATGCTTTTGAGTATGGATACAATTTTGAGATTTATGAAGCTGATTATGACCAGGTAGATCTACAGGTTTTTAATTCGGAGTCAGAGCTTTATTCAAAACAATCCGAATTTGTACTTCTTGCAGAAAGTTACTTAAAAATTCAAAAACTTTTTTATAAGTCGCCATTAAGTGAACGACATAATTTTGCGACTGACTATGTGAACAGAATAGCTAACTTACATCAAAATATCAATGATGCTATAGCTCCCAAGGCGGTAATGATATTCAATATAATAGAGGAGGATGATGGTGTTTTTGGAAACTTTGGAAATAAAGTATCATCATCATTTCTGTATCAAATTCGAAAAATAAATTTTTTATTGATGGATTTAGCTATCCAAAACCCTTCATTACATATAGTTGATGTAAAAAAAATTCATCAAAGACTTGGTGATAAACAGTCGTTTTCATACAATACATATATCAGTACTGATATATTATTTAGTTTAGATATTACTCCAATAATAGCAAAAAACGTTTGTGATATTTCAACCACGTTGTTGGGTAAATTTAAAAAATGTTTAATACTGGATTTAGATAATACAATGTGGGGAGGGGTTATAGGAGATGACGGTTTAAAAGGTATTGAAATTGGTAGTTTAGGGATAGGGAAAGCGTTTACGAATTTTCAGAAATGGGCCAAAGAGTTAAAAAATCGAGGGATTATTTTAGCAGTTTGTTCTAAAAATTTTGAAGATGTTGCTAAGACACCGTTTGAACGTCATCCTGACATGATATTGAAACTTGAAGATATTTCCGTTTTTGTTGCTAATTGGAATAATAAAGCAGACAATATTAAATATATTCAGAGTATTTTAAACATTGGTTTTGATTCTATGGTTTTTTTAGATGACAATAAGTTTGAAAGAGAATTGGTTAAATCAAATATTCCAAATTTAGAAGTACCAGAATTACCGGAAGATCCTGCAGAATACATAAACTATTTAAAAGGACTAAACTTATTTGAAACAGCCAGTTACTCGCAAAATGATTTGAAAAGAACTTTGCAATATCAAGAAGAATCGAAGAGGAAAAATGAAGAAATGAAATTTTCTAATCAAGATGATTTTTTAAAAAGCCTTAATATGGAGGCCAAAATAGAACCATTTAATGATTTTAATTTACCAAGAATCGCTCAACTCATTCAACGGTCAAACCAATTTAATGTTAGAACTATTAGATATTCCGAACAAGAATTATCAGAACTAGCAAAATCTGAAAACCATATTTGTTTTAGTGTATCTTTAAAAGATGTTTATGGAGATACAGGTCTTATTTCGGTGATAATCTTAAAAAAGAGCGAAGATAATTTGTTTATTGATACTTGGGTTATGAGTTGTAGAGTACTGAAGAGAGGAGTAGAAGGTTTTATTGCTAATTATATAATTAATTTGGCAAAAAAAATAGACGGAATAAAACAAGTTGAAGCCGAGGTTATTCCAACAGCTAAAAACCATTTGGTTAAAGATCTTTACTTAGATTTAAACTTTGAAAAAAAAGACGATATTTGGATTTTAAAAATGGAAGATAGTGGTGAGCTAAAATGTTTCATTAAAACTATAGGGGAATGAATTATTTAGACGATATAATAGCTAAAATAGCTACTGAAAATCCGGTGCACGGAAAGAAATTAAGAAAGAATATAGGCAAACAATCTCAAGAATATAAAGATAAGGCTAACGAATTTTTTAGTACCTATATTTCTTTTGCAAAAAAAACCGATAAAGATTTAGATTATGGAATTGCATGTTATTTAAGAATGTTAGCCGATGTAAATCAAGAATATATTGCTTTCTTAGAAACAGGAGAGTATACCACAAAATCGTTCGAAGATGCCAATAGAAGAGTGTATAACAACCCTGAGGTAATGGAATATTACATGCATGGATTATTGATGTCTCAATATCTATGGGTGCATCATAACGATATCTATAAGTTCTTTGTAGGTAACATTACTAAGCATAAAACCGAAGTAAGTAACTATTTGGAAATTGGTGCAGGACATGGAATGTATATTTCTGAGGCAACAAAATTATTAAGTGATACTACATCTTTTGATGTAGTAGATATCAGTCCAACGTCTTTAGAAATATCAAAGAGTTTTATAGAAAAACAAGATATCAACTATATGCTTTCTGACATTTATGAGTACGAGCCTTCAGAGAAATATGATTTTATAACGATGGGGGAGGTGTTAGAACATGTTGAAGATCCGATATCTTTATTAAAGTGTGTATCTGGACTTTTAAAGGATAGTGGTACTTTATTTATAACCGCACCAGCCAATGCACCAGCAATTGACCATATTTATTTGTTTAAAAATGCAGAGGATATCAGAGATGTTATTACTGCGGCAGGTTTAACCATAACGAAAGAATATGCAGAATTTGTTGAAGATGTAAGCCCAGAAATAGCTGAGCAGTATAAAATAGCACTTATGTATGGTGCATTCTTAAAAAAACAATAAAAATGGAAATGACAGAAGTTTTAGCACAGATAAACGAAATTGCAAAAGATGTTTTTGATGATGAAAACATTGTACTTGCAGAAAATACAACGGCAAACGATGTAGAGGATTGGGACTCTATTACGCATGTTCAATTGTTGTTCTCTGTTGAAAAACAATTTGGAATAAAATTTACTTCATCTGAGATTGCAAAGTTCAAAAACATTGGTGAAATAATAGCTTGTATATTGGCAAAATAGACTTGGAACTAAATTTAAAAATACATCATATTGGTTGTGTTGTCGAAAACATTGAACAATCAATATCAATATACAAAAACACGTTAGGGTTTAAGGAATGCTCAAAAACGACCTATGTTTCATCACAAGATGTTAATGTATGTTTTGTAAAGATAGGAGAGAATACTTACATGGAATTAATTGAACCATTAAATGAAACTTCAGCAATAGCCAAGCTTTTAAAGAAAAAGCAATCATACTACCATATTGGTTATTTAACGGAAAGTTTTTCTAAAACCCTAGAAGATCTTACGAATAAGGGGTTACACATTATAACAACCTTTAAATCGGAAGCTTTTAATAATAAACAATGTGCATTTTTATATACAGAAGAAATGCATATGATTGAAATAATTGAAGTTTAAATTGGAAAAATCGTCATCAATAAAACAAAAAATAAAGCAATTTGTACCATCTAGCTTTATTGATCAACCTGGTAGATCAAGGAGGAGTAAAAAAGAAATAGCTCAACTTCAAAACAAATTTAAAGGTGAGCGTTGTTTCATTGTTGGAAATGGGCCTTCATTAAATGATATTGATATGTCAAAATTAGATGGTGAGTATAGTTTTGCAGTAAATTCAATTTATTATAAAACACGTGAAATGGGATATAAACCAACTTTTTATGTTGTAGAAGACCCGCATGTAATTAATGATAATATAGAAGAAATTAATGCTTATCAATGTGATTACATGTTTTTTCCTAGTAAGTTTAAATCTAAATTTAATAAAGCAAATAATCGTTATTTTTTGAACTTAGATTATTCATTTTATAACGATGTTAGTTCGTATTTTGAAGTTCCACGATTTTCACAAGATTTATCGGAAGAGGCATTTTGTGGACAATCTGTAACTATAGTAAATTTACAATTAGCTTATTATTTAGGATTTAGTGAGGTTTATTTAATAGGCATGGATTTTAGTTATAATGTGCCAGATAGCGCTAAGGTTGATGGAAACGTTATTGAAAGTACAGAAGATGATGTAAATCATTTCCATCCAGATTATTTCGGGAAAGGAAAGAAATGGCATGATCCTAAGTTGTTTAATGTTTTAAAAAGTTACCGTTTGGCTAAGCTAATGTTTGAGTTGGATGGACGAAAAGTTACAAATGCTACAGTAGGCGGTAAATTAGAGGTATTTGATAGAGTAGACTTCGATAACTTATTTTAAGAATATATTAGCGCTGGAGTAAGGAAAAGATAATTGAAGAAATAATTAAAAGTCATGAAAAAAAAAGAATTAGATAATAAGTATTGGAGAGAGCTTAAAGGGGAGTCTGCTATGGCAGGAATTACATTAGACCCTACTATTTCAGCTTCAGACTTTGTGGTTTATGGGAATCGATTAGCAGAGAAACAAATAGAAATGTTTGAGAATTTTGTAGAGTTACCATTAAAAGATTCTTCCGTTTTAGATGTTGGTTGTGGAATAGGAAGAGTATCAAAACCTTTTGCAGGAAAGTTTAAAAATGTTGTAGGTATTGATGTTAATGCTGACATTTTGAAAGAAGCTGAAGAATATATTAAGCCCGCTGAAAATATAAAATTCATTAACAACGATGGAAAAATGATTCCTAGTGATGATAATTCATTTGATTGTGTCTATAGTGGTGGGGTTATTCAGCATATACCAGATATTAATATTATTACCAACTATTTTGAAGAAGGCTTAAGAGTGTTAAAGGTGAATGGGGTACTGAACTATAGTGTTCAAGTCTGGATGATCATCAGAAAGGGAGGAATTCATGGAGATCGAGTTGGGGCTCAAATTAGAGCTACAGATATTGAAAAAGTATTAAATAAAACGGGGCATGAACTAGTTCAAATTTATTTTGATGAACATGACCCTGAACCACATTTCAATATTATTATTAAAAAAGTAGACAAAGCTACTGCTATTGAGAATATTACAAATAGGAGGCAAAATCCATTTAAAATTGATGAAGGTATTGTTAAAAATATGAATGTGAGAACTGGTTCTTTTGAAGATCTGGAATCATTTACTCATTTTAAAACTCTATGGAAAAAAAAGAGAACGAAGAAAGTTACCTTCTTTAAACAACCGATAAGTCACTTATTAAAACAAGTAATTTTGGCTATTATGAGACGTTATTTTGGTTTTAGCTGAAATTCATAATGTAAGGAGGTTTTTTAGTGATTTTTCTTGCGACTCTTAGCTATTTAAGATAGAAGTTATTAGAGTAGAGGCACTTTCCTCTTATTGAAAATAGGAAAGTGTAATATTATATTACTTTTATTGATAGTATATTGCAGCAAGAAGATAAATTTATGTTATAGTTTGTTGATTGATTTAGCCCTATTCCAATAAAGATCCATTTCTTCTAAACTCATATCAGAAAGCTCTTTTCCATCCTTTTTTGATTCGGACTCTAAATACTGAAAACGTTTAATAAATTTTTTATTTGTTTTTTCTAAAGCATCTTCTGGATTGATATTTAAAAATCTTGCATAATTAATTAACGAAAAAAGGACATCGCCAAATTCATCCTCTACTTTATTGCTTTTTGCTTTTATTTCTACTTGAAGTTCATCAATTTCTTCATTTACTTTTTCCCAAACTTGATCTTTATTGTCCCAATCAAAACCAACACCTTTAGCTTTGTCCTGTATTCTTATTGCTTTTACTAGAGCGGGTAACGATTTTGGCACTCCCTCTAAAACAGATTGTTTTCCTTCTTTTAATTTTAATTTTTCCCAGTTTGCCTTTACCTCTTCCTCATCCGTAACTTCAACATCACCATAGATATGTGGATGGCGATGGATTAACTTTTCACAGATAGCATTTAATACATCAGATATATCAAAAGTGTTTGTTTCTGAAGCAATTTTAGCGTAAAAAACAAGGTGAAGCATAATGTCACCCAATTCGTTTTTAACTTCATTTAAATCATTCTCAAGAATGGCATCAGTGAGTTCGTAAGTTTCTTCAATAGTTAAGTGCCTTAAACTTTGCATGGTTTGTTTTTTATCCCACGGACATTTTTCCCTTAACTCATCCATAATGGTTAATAACCTCTCAAAAGCAACTAATTTTTCATTCATTGATTCAGTCAATTTTTATTCTAAATTTGTTTTGTGATAAAAATACATCATAAATATATTTTAATGGTTTTGTTAACTTTTCTTTTTGTGAAAGGTTTTACACAAAATATAGAGGATGAAGAATCTCCTTCCTCAAGCTATTCCCCTTTCGGAATAAAAGCTACATTTCATCATGGAGCAATTTTACCACATAGATCTGAAGTAAATGAAGTAATAGAAGGTCATACACAGGCTTATGAGTTGTCGTTTAATAAATCGACCAGTGGTAAAAGAAAATGGCAGCAATTGTATAGTTATCCTAAAGGAGGTGTTTCTTTACTTGCTATTGACTTAGGGAATGAAAAGGAATTAGGAATGGGTTTTGGATTGTTTCCTTTTATTGAATTGCCATTAAATCAAGGGAAAATTCATTGGAGATTTAAAGTTGGTTATGGTTTAAGTTATATTCAAAAACCTTTTAATAGAGAAACAAATAACAAGAATGTTGCAATTGGCTCTTATGTAAATGCAATAATTTATGCGAATGTATTGGCAGATATTAAATTAACCGAAGCATTCAACGCTTCTTTAGGAACTTCGTTAATTCATTTTTCTAATGGGTCATTTGAGCGACCTAACTTAGGAATTAATATTCTCTCATTAAATACTGGCTTGACTTATAGTTTTGGAGAAAAAAGGCCAAGAGTTTCAACTAAGTTTGAAGAAAGACCTCATAAATGGACTAAGAAAATGATAATAGGTGTTGGATTAAAAGAAATTCCACCTGTTGATGGAAAGAAGTATGTTGTTTCTACATACTCTTTTAATTTTATTAAAACTCGAGCAGAGAAGAGTTCATTTGGCTTTGGGGCAGATCTTTTTTACAATACCTCATTAACAGATTTAATAGCAAGAGACTCTACAAGTACCTCTAATGGGTTAAACAATTTTAGATTGGGTTTGATAGGGATGTATTCTTTTGATTTTGGAAAATTCTCTGTTTTTGTTGGGGTGGGAGGGTATATGGTTTCTACGTATAAAGGGAATGGGCTAATTTATAATAGATTAGGAACAAGATTTAAAGTAAATGATAAACTGTTTTTAAGGCTTGCAATGAAAACACATATTGTTGTTGCTGATTTTGTAGAATTTGGAGTAGGGTATAATTTTAATTAGATGCGTTTTAAATTTAAATATCACTTATTTCTTTGTTTGATTGTATCATTATGTTCTTCTTGTGGTAAGGATTCTGCCTGTTTTAAAGGAACAGGAAAAATTATTCAAGAACAACGCGTTATATCGTCAGAAGTAACAATGATTAGAACAGAAGATAATATTGATATTCAAATTACTCAAGGTAATGAGGCTAGTTTAACTATTGAAGGAGGTGAGAATTTAGTGCCTTATATTAAAACTGACGTTTCAGGCTCTGAGCTTTCTATTTCTAGTGACAATAAGTGTAGTTTGTTTAGGGATTATAGTATACCTATTACAGCTTATTTAACCCTTCCAAACATCACGCATATTAATTATACAGGACAAGGAATCATTACTTCTTCAGGAGTACTTAATTTGACTTCATTAAGAATTGAAAGTTCTGGAGGTACTGGTACTATCAATTTAAATGTTAATGTTGATAATTTTGAATTGATAGAGAATTCAGGTTATACAGATTTTAATATTGCTGGAAATACTAATGATTCTTACGTGTATACTTTAGGGAACAGTTGGTTTTATTTAAATGATTTAGTAGCTAATAGATCTCATGTTAGTCATAACGGTACTGGAGATGTTTTTGTGAATGCTGTTACAAGCTTAGGAGTAGAACTTAGAGCTATAGGAAGCTTATTTTATTACGGTAATCCAAATCTTAATGTAAATGTTCATACTGGATCAGGAGAAATAACTAAAAAGTGATTACTTTTTTGAAAAAACAATAAAGCTGTATTCTCCATTTTCATCTTGAATTCTAAAAGTTTTGAGTTCTTTTAAGTAAGGAATTTCTCTTATGTTTTTTTCAGAAATGCCATTTTCAATGGCACAAATCCAGCTATCCCAAATAACTATATCGTTTTCTTTTATATTTTTTAGATTGTCATTGCTTAAGTTAACTCTAATACTTTTATCTGAATGGTTTATTTTGAGTAGATCACTAAAGTATGGATAGGAATAAATGTATGTTTTTTCAGAATTTATGTTTTCAATATAATTGATAACTTCTATTGCTAATTCTTGATTTTTTACAAGCTTAAAATCCTTTTCCCAATGAATGGCAGATTTATTAGAAGTAAATGGAAAAACAATAACGATTAAGACTAAACTGAATTGAATCCCTCTTTTGAGATAAGTATTGTTCTTAAAAGAGAAGTTAGTTAAGAAATTATAACCCATTAAAGCAATGATTGCAATGAATGGAGCAACTGCAATTAGAACTCTCTTTAATCCCATTGAATTAAAAATGCCCAAATACCAAAATAAAGAATGGGAAACAAAGAAGCTTAGGAAACCTCCAAAAATTAATACAGAAACTTCGTTAAACAAGCTTGTTCTATCGTTAATATACTTCTTTATTAATGCTGTTATTCCAGCAATTAAAAGTAGGTATATCGGTGCGCCAATCACATAAAAAAGTTGATGAACAAAGTGAAAAAGGTTTCCATTTTCGTAGGTGCTACTCATTTTTGCATAGGGTATTTTGGTAAACACCCATAGTATATCATCATAATAAAAATAGCCAGCAAAGGAATATACTAAATGGCCGAGGATGAGGTAAGGAATTATTTTCCACTCCTTTTTAAGAAGTAAAAAAAAACCAAAGACACCAATTATGATTAACCCTTCAGACCTTGCAAATGGTAAAAAAGAAATAATTATTGCGCCTAGAATGTATTTGTTTTTAATAAATAAATAGGTAGAATAAATGATTAAAAAACTAAATAAAATTTCTGTTAATCCAGAAAAAGTGAGCACAAAATAGAGTGGTGTAAAAATTAATACAATTGGTGCTATAAAAGGGTTTTTATATTTTAACGCTGAAACAGTTTTATAAGTGTATAAGATTGTTAATGATGCAAGAATGATGTTAAACACTTTGATTCCAATAATGCCAAATTGAGCAAAAGGAAATGACAACAATACAAATAAAGGTTTTGCCCAATGGTTAAAAAATAGAGAAGGGGTATTTACGGCATCTTTAGAGAAAAGGTAGTGAAGTACGCTATCAGCAGAACCTCGCTCTCCAGTGCCATCAAATAAAAATAAAATAAGAGTAGATCCTATTAAATGAATCAATAATAGCAAAACGATTGTATAACGTTTCAATATACTATTCATGCATCTTTCTTGTTTGATCGAATTTCTTTTGCACGATTAATACTAGCATTTAATTCAAATCCGATAAGTAATACCAAAGAGTTGAAATATAGCCAAAGCATAATAACCATTAAAGTTCCTATTGACCCATACACTTTGTTGTAAGTAGAAAAATTGTTTACATAAAAAGCAAAACCAGAAGAGAGTAGAATACTTAATAATGTTGCTAGAGTAGACCCTGCTGAAACGAATTTAAATTTATTACTTCGAGTATTCCCAAAGTAATAGATGGATGAGATCCCTAAAAAGAAAACCAATAGTAATATAATGAATTTAGCTGCTTTTAATAGGTACAAAATATAGTCATAGTGAATATAATGATTATCGGTTAAATAATGTGTTATAGTTGAGCTGAAGACGATTAATCCTATAGCTACAATCATTAGCGTTACAATAATAAAAAGCAGCAACAAAGAGCTTAATCTTGTTTTTATAAAACTTGCTTTTTTAGAGGAGTGTGAAGTTTCATTAAATGCAATAACCATTGAGTTAACACCATTACTAGCTAGATAGAAAGCAAAGAGAAAACCAAATGAAAGTAATCCATCATGCGTATTGTTCATTAAATCTTCAATTGTAGAGCTAGCCATTTCATAAGCTTCACCAGGTAGCATGTCGTGAATTATTTGGAACAACTGAATTTTAAATCCACTAATTGGAATATGTGGAATAAGGGAAAACAGGAAGATAATACTAGGGAATAACGCTAAGAAAAAACGGAAAGCAAGAGAAGAAGCTCTTGTGGTTAAAGAGTTTTTTTGAATTCCTTCAATAAAAAAACTGAACACTTCATAAGTCGATAAACCATCAAAACCTGGTAAGATAAGTTTCTTAGAAAATGTTAATGGAGTTTGAACTAGTGGACTATTAGTTATTTTATCAATGAGTTTACTCAAAACTTAAATTGCTTTTAAACTTAGGTCAACACTATTTATTTGATGAGTTAGGGCTCCAACAGAAATATAGTCTACACCACATTCGGCATACTCTCGAATTGTTTCTGATGTAATCCCTCCAGAAGCTTCCGTCTCATATTTTCCGTCAATTAATTTAACCGCAGTGCGCATTTCTTCAAAAGAAAAATTATCCAGCATTATTCTATGAACCTTTCCTTCTGCTAAAATTTCTTTTACTTCGGTTAAATTTCTTGCTTCAACTTCAATTTTTAATTGTTTGTTGTTGTTCTTAAGATATTCATGAGTTGAGTTAATTGCTGCAGCAATTCCACCAGCATAATCAACATGGTTATCTTTGATCATAATCATATCATACAATCCCATTCTATGATTTAGTCCTCCACCAATTTTTACGGCCCATTTTTCTATTTCTCTAAGTCCTGGAGTGGTTTTCCTTGTGTCTAGAATTTTGGTATCCAATCCATCTAAGATTTTAGCATAATAATTTGTGTTAGAAGCGATACCACTCATGCGCTGCATAAAGTTTAGTACTAATCGTTCTGCTTGTAAAATGGATTGGCTTGTTCCTTCAATAGTAAAAATGATATCGCCAACATTAACCAATTCACCATCATTTATCTTTTTTTGAAAAAGAAGATTTGGATCTATTCTTTTAAATATTCTCTCAGCTAATTCAACCCCAGCAATAACACAGTCTTCTTTAACTAAAAGATGTGCTTTACCTTGTGCATTTTGTGGAATGCATGAAAGAGAAGTATGATCACCATCACCAATGTCTTCTTTAATGGCAATATTTATTAAATCATCGATATAATCCATAATAAGCGTTTGCTTTTACAAAAGTAACTTGTTATAAAGGGTAAGATCAGTATTTTTTTATTCGTCTGACTCAATTTTTAACTCTAATATAATCACCTTTTTATCTACTTCTTTATAGAGTATATAGGTTCTATATGTTCCTTTAGATGTTTTAAGGTTTCCTATAGAGTAATGAGAATTGTTTTTAGAATCACCATTGTGAACAATTGTAAAATCAGAAGGTTTATTTTTTAGGAAAAAGGTTTTTAGGATCAATTTAGCCTGTATTTGACTAAAAACACCTTCATCTCCAGGAATACTCATGTCAACAGATTTTCCAAAGTGTTTGGCAATTTCAGTTGAGTTTCCTTGTTTTAAAGCCATTGCTAAATTGTCAGAAACAGGAGTAGCATTAACCAAGAGTGTTAAGCTTAAGAATAGGAAAATGAATAGTTTTCTCATTTATTAGTTTTTCAAACTTGAACAATTATCAAGCCACTTTATAATCTTGAATAATCAGATATTTTTATATCTGATTCAAAGGTAATAATTTTTTACATTAGCGATATGAAACGAGCATGATATAAAAGTATTAAATAAAAGAAGAATTGTTTGTTGCGAGTTCCATGTGACCGAAATAAAAAATAATAATAGACACATGAAAATTAAGTTGATCACTATAGGCAAGACAGATGAGTCGTATTTGAAAGAAGGAATTAATAAATACCTTTCTCGATTAAAACATTACGTAGATCTTGAGCTTATAGAATTACCTGATGTGAAAACGGGTAAAAAGTTAAATGTAGGTCTTCAAAAAGAAGCCGAAGGAAGGGAGATAATTAAGTTAATTTCTAAATCAGATTTTGTGGTTTTACTAGATGAAAACGGAAAAGAATTTGATTCGGTTAATTTTTCTCAATTTATTCAAAAAAGAATGAATACAGGTATGAATTTAACTTTTGTAATTGGAGGTCCTTTTGGCTTTTCGAAAGAAGTATATTTATTATCAAATATGAAAATAGCATTGTCTCAAATGACTTTTTCTCATCAAATGGTTCGATTGTTTTTTGCTGAACAGCTATATCGATCTTTTACCATTCTAAAAGGAGAAAAGTATCATCATGTATAAAAAGATCTTCTATTTAAAGAATTGACCTATTTTAGAAAGTGGTTTGAATATAAGTGTAAAAGGTTTTGGCTTTAAATCGTTAATTATCCAAGCTTTTTTATCTTCTCTATTTGCTTTAATACGATTTTTTAGAGTGATATTACTTATGCCTCCTTCACGCATTCTAACAATTACTCTTGGTAAATAGCCTAACTTTATGTTGTGTTTATGAATAAAGCGTAGCATTATTTCATAGTCTGCCGCTGACTTTAATGTTAGGTTAAATGTTCCAAACTTTTCATAAATAGCTTTTTGAACAAAAAATGTAGGGTGAGGGGGCATCCAACCTTTAAAGAACATCCCTTTTTTATAATAACCAGATTTCCATAGTCTCGTTACTTTTTGAGTATCTAATTTATCAACATAAACTAAATCTGCGTAGCAAGCATCTAGTTGTTCTTTTTCGAAGAGTTTAACAATGTCTTCAATAACTTGTTCATCTTGATAAAAATCATCAGAATTTAAAATTGCGACAATTTCTCCAGTGCTTAGGTTTATACCTTTATTGATAGCATCATAAAGTCCATTGTCTTTTTCAGACACTACTTTAGCTATATTGGTTTTATAGTTAGAAACGATATCTAGAGTATTGTCGGAAGATTTTCCATCAACTATAATATATTCTATATTCGTGTAAGTCTGTGATAGAACAGATTTAATAGTGTCTTCTATAGTAGATGCACTATTGTAACAAACGGTTACTATAGATACTTTAGGATGCATTATTTGCGACTAATAACACAGTTTTCTAAAACCAACATATCCATGTCTGTTCTTAAATAACAACTTAAAGCTTCAGCCGGAGTATTAACAATAGGTTCATTTTCATTAAAAGAAGTATTTAGAAGGATAGGAGTGCCTGTTTTCTGTCTAAATCTTTCAATTAAATCATAATAGCGGTCTCCTTTTGCAACAGACTGAAGTCTTCCTGTGCCATCAACATGTGTTACAGCAGGTATTTCTGAGTGTTTTTCTTTTTTAATAGGATAAACTTTTTCCATAAACGGAACTTTATCCGTTTTCTCAAAATATTCAGAGACATACTCTTCTAATATTGACGGTGCAAAAGGTCGAAAACTTTCTCTTCTTTTAATTTTAGAATTTAACAATTCTTTAGCATCATCTCTTCTTGGGTCTACTATAATAGAGCGGTGTCCTAAAGCTCTAGGTCCAAACTCTGCTCTACCTTGGAACCATCCAATCACATTGCCTTCAATTAAAGCATTTGATACTTGATCAATTAGTTCATCTTCTTCTAATCTTTTGTAAGTAATATTTTCAGAATTTAAGAACTTTTCAATTTCTTCGTTAGAAGCTTTGGCTCCTGTATAAGCATTATAAAGTGCAGGGAGTCTCTCATTTTCTAAAATATGGTTGTAAAGCCATAAAGCAGAACCATGAGCAGTTCCTGCATCATGTCCCGCAGAAGGAATGTAAATGTTTTTAAATGAAGTTTGTTCTAAAATTTTCCCATTAGCTACGGAGTTTTGAGCAACTCCTCCTGCTATACAGATATTTTCTAATCCAGTTCTTTTTTGTAAATGATTAAGAATATGAAAGATTAACTCTTCTGTAACCCTTTGAACGGAAGTTGCAATATCTTTATGTTTTTGGGTTAATTCATCTCCTTTTTGTCTTGAAGGACCTAAGAGTGATTCTAATTCAGTTGAAAATATAGACTCTATAAAAGGGTCTCCATTTTCCCAACTCATTGTTACTCCTTCTTTTGCGTGTTTAAAGTATTTAGTATCTAATTCAAATAATCCATTATCTTTAAATAGAATCACCTTTTTTAATTCTTCAACATATTTTGGTTCTCCATAAGGAGCTAATCCCATTACTTTATATTCATCACCATAATGAGGAAAGCCTAAGTATTGTGTTAAGGAGGTGTAAAATATACCTACTGAATGAGGGTAAATAACAGAGTCTATTACGTCTATCTTTTTCCCTTTTCCAGTAGCGATCATTGTTGAAGTGAAATCTCCAAATCCATCAATAGATAATATTGCCGAGTCATCAAATGGAGATGCAAAAAAAGCACTTGCTAAGTGGCTTCTATGATGTTCTACATTTTTAATTTCTGCTGTGATTTTGTCTTCAGGGATATTAAATATTTTACTTAATTCGCTCTTAGTACTAACTACCTTTTTAGAGTTTGCTAAGCGATCTTTTAATGCTTTTATTGATACTAGGTTCTTAACTGAATGAACAATTTTCTTATGGATGTTAGCAGAAGGGTCTCTAGAGATTGTTACGTAGTCTACTTGAGTAATGTCTATATTGGCTTCCTCTAAACAAAATTTAATCGATTCAGAAGGGAATCCTGCCCAATGTTTGATTCTTCTAAATCTTTCTTCTTCAGAAGCTGCAATGATTTTTCCATCTTTTAAAATACATGCAGAAGAATCTCCATGAAAAGCATTAATTCCTAATATATACATTATTCTTTGTTTAGTGGGCTAAATTAGATATTCAGTTGTTAAGTTGAAACAGTTTATGGTAATCTTCAATTATTTTTTTGTCATTAATAATATTAAATGCGTACTGATGAGAATTTTTACTCAATTCATTAAAATTCTCTTGATCTATTATAGCTAGCTTATCAATAATTAAAGCATATTCTTTAATATCATTTAGAGGTATATCAAAACCAATTTTATCTTTTTCTAAATTTCTCCAAGGTGTTTTATCAGAAATAATTGGAATACATGAATTGATCATTGCTTCAATTATTATATGTCCAAAATTTTCACCTGTTGATGGTAGAAATAGGGTGTGATATTTTTTTAATGTTTCATCAATTTTATTATGATTAAGTACACCATTATAGTTAACAACGATATTGGAAGGCAATAGGTTGATTGTTTCTTGACATTTTTTCCAATATTCAGTAGCGTATATTGGTCCGTATATGTCGTAACTAACTTTAGCAGTTACATTTTCTAATGCTTTAAGAGCATATAGTGTGTTTTTTTCGGGAGAAATTCTACCAATTGAAACCATTTTTAATTCACCAATTTCTTTGTCTTTATTTTGAAATGGCATCACTTTTTTCTCTGGTAAATTCTGAATAGTAACAATTTTATTCGTTGAAAATTCTTTTTGGATATCATGATATTCAGAAAGAGAAGTTGCATGTAAAGTACAATTCTTAAAGAGTTGTAGTGTTTTTATTAGGGTAAGAAATGCTCTTTTCTTTTTATTTTTAATGGATAAAGATCCTGGAGAAAGCATACCTCTTATTGCTAAAATAGTTTTGATGTTTCGCTTTTTTGAAATAAAAAGAGGGCTTAAGCTAAAATAAAATGAATACAGACTATTACAATAAACAATATCAGGGGTTACCTCTTTGATTGAATTTTTAATAGTTGAAAAATTAATTTTATCTTTTGATAAATACTTTACAGATGCATTATCTACTTCTATCCAAGTATTTGCTTCAATACCTGTATAGGGAACAGTAGATAAGTAATCTAAGTTAGAAGTAATTATATAAAAGTCAGTTTTGTGATGTAAGTGATCAACGATATTACTAATTGAACGAATTGGCCCACCGGCTTTAAAACCGGGCTTATACCAATCGATGAAAATGAGGACTTTTTTGTTCAATTAAAACTATTATTTACAATTAAATTTTAAATATAAAATTTCCTTATTAATTTATTAACTATTAATTGGTTATTTTCGTTTTTTAGTTTGTAAATTCATGAAGACAGCAATAATAACAGGTGTTTCAGGTCAAGATGGAGCTTATTTAGCAAAATTATTGTTGAGTAAAAGGTATAAGGTTGTTGGACTTATACGGTTAAATAGGGAAGGGGCTATACAAACATTAGATTTCTTAGGGATTACTCAAGATATAGAGTTAAAAGAAATAGACTTATTAGATAGACTTTCTGTTGAAAACTTGATTGATGAGTACAAGCCTGATGAATTTTACAATTTAGCAGCACAAAGTTCAGTTGGTTTATCATTTAAATCACCTGCAACTACTTTTGAATTTAATACGATAAGTGTTATTAATATATTAGAGGCAATTCGTACCAAATCCTCAGAAACAAAATATTATCAAGCATCTAGTAGTGAGATGTTTGGAAATATTGGGATAGATAATTTACCGCTGAAAGAATCAGTTCTGTTTCATCCTGCAAGTCCTTATGGAATTTCAAAAGCTTCAGCTCATTGGGTTACTGTAAATTATAGAGAAGCATATGGAATAAATGCTTGCTGTGGTATTTTGTTTAATCATGAGTCTTGTTTGAGAGGGGAGAATTTTGTCATAAAGAAAATTATTCGAACAGCTCTGGAAATTAAAGCGAAAAAGACTGATGTACTTCATTTAGGAAATCTATCCGTTCAAAGAGATTGGGGTTATGCTCCTAAATTTGTAGAGGCAATGTGGTTAATGTTACAGCAAGATTCTTTTAATGAATATTTAATTTGTTCTGGTCAAGTTACTAGCCTTAGAAATATTGCGGAAAGTGTATTTGAAAAATTAGGTTTAGATTTTGAAAAACATGTAAAAATTGAAGAATCATTGATGCGTAATTTGGAATTGGATATTATATATGGTGATAATTCTAAAGCGAAAAATGAATTGGGTTGGGATTATGATCTTTCTTTAGATCAGCTGATAGATACTTTAATCAAGGATGAAGAAGGTTTCTTAAGGTGGAAATTAAAAGATACCTAATATGAAAGTAGTATTTTTTCAGAGAAAACCTCGACCAAATAAAAATTTTAGTATAGAAATCCTTTTTGAACAAATTCGTTCTCATTTATCCAAGGATATTGAACCAATTACTGAAATAGCACGCTACTATAGTGAAGGCATTTTAAAACGAATTTACATTACTTTAGAGTTTGTTTTTAAGCAAGGAGATGTCAATCATGTGACAGGAGATATTACTTTTGCAACTTACTTTTTAAGAAAGAAAAAAACTGTTTTGACTATATTGGATTTGGGTCTAATGAATCATCCGAATCCATTTTTAAGAAAAATTTTACAAATATTTTGGGTTCAAATTCCTGTTAAGCGAGCAGGTTATGTTACAACAATATCTGCAGCAACAAAAACAGAATTATTAAAATTTGTAAATGTTGATGAACAAAAGATTCAAGTACTTTATATACCTGTTGCTGATTTAATGGAGTATTCTCCAAAGAATTTTAATACAGATAAACCAACTATATTACAAATAGGAACGAAAGATAATAAAAACATCATACGATTAGCAGAATCCTTAAAAGGAATTACTTGTAAACTATCGATTGTTGGAGAGCTTACAAATCAGCAAATAAATACACTTAAGAAAAATAATATTGATTATGTTAATGTTGTAAATATTAGTAATAAAGAACTCAAACAGAAGTACGAAGAAGCAGATATGCTGACATTTGTATCTACCTATGAGGGATTTGGTATGCCTATAGTTGAAGCTCAAATTGTTGGAAGACCTGTAATTACTAGTAATCTGCTATCTATGCCAGAAGTCGCAGGGGATGGAGCACATTTAATTGATCCATATAGTGTTGAAGATATTAAAAGGGGTATTTTAAAAATTATTGATGATAAAGCTTATCGAAATATTTTAATAGAAAAAGGAAGAGAAAATGCAATACGCTTTTCAGTAGAGACTATCACGAATCAATATGTTGATTTGTATCAACATATTTTTAAATCTTAACTAGTTTACGCGTAATTCTTAACGAATATTTCTGATTTAATATTTAGTTGTACTTTTTAGATTCTAATAATTTTATTGATTTTACTGCTAAAATTCATTAGTATACCTATTCTTTATAAGAAATCAATTTTATGTATCCATTAATTTATGTCTGTATGGTAATAACCATAGTAATAAAAAACTAATAATTGAAGATTTTACAAGGTGGTTCAATACAACTGATAATTCTGTTTCTGCTTTCATTACTTGTAAAAAAATTAAAGGGATAAAAAAGATTAGAAGATTATTTTTTTGTGATTTTTTCAGTAAAAAGTTCCAAAAAAGAGTTAAAAATAGCCCCCAAATAAACATGAAAATGATACCTCCATTTTTACCATAATTGACATAAGCTTCGCCAATAATACTTATTCCCATAGAAGTTCCTTTAGATATATTTAACCCAGTGAACCTTTTAACAAATGAACTACCACCTGCTTCTTTTTTGTTTGGATTTAAAAAACGAGGGAGAAGAGATGTCCATAGCGCTTCAGTTATAGTAGAACCGTTGGCATAAGGTTCTTTTTTTGGTACGTTTTGAATGATGGCCGAAATGATCCATCCTTGATTTAGACGAACATTTATTTCGTTCACTTGTTTTTCATCTTTAACGAAACCTTGACTATATGAAGTAATAACTAATTCAGTAAAGAGTTCTATTGGATTGTTTGTTTTTGCTAATTTACTTCTAAAATCGTGTTTAATACTCTGTATTAAAGATAAGCTGATAAAGCCAATCAAAAAGACAAAGATAGTGAAGTACCATCTTATTTTTAGCCTTATAGCAATTATAAAAAACAAGAACAGAGACCATAGGATTAGGGTATGGAAAAAACCAGAACTAATTGCAGTATATGTTAACCATGCAATAACTGAGTATGCCCATTTTTTATATCTACTGTTCTCTTGAAGTAAGATAATACCAGCACCAACATATAAAAGGTTTTCGAGTAGATAAAAAACAAAAGCCAATGAATTAGGTATAAATTTACCTATTAATATCACACTAAATCCTAAAATAATTAATAGAAACCCGATATGGTTTAAGTCCTTAATTTTAAAATTAAATGGATAATTTTTTTTAAATAAGTAATATGGAAGTATGAATGCTAAATATAGGGGGACTATTACAGACATGTATGTATCTTCTGATGTGTACATAAAATACTTGTAGTGTTTTGCTAAAGTTGTATAATCTATGTAAGGGCCTAATATCCATTGTATACCAGCAATAAAAAACATTAAATCTAATAGAGGAAGAGATTTACTTACACCTCTTACTAATTGCATCAAAACAAAAAGTACAGCAATAAGACCTATTAAAGTATATATTTGCATGAATGTATCACTTTTTTATTGATTAGATCAATCAATAGGCTAAAATTACACTATTTCTTTTTTCTTGATACGTTCTCAAATAAAAACTTTTAAGCTATGATTTTGCTTTAAACAAGATATGAGGTTGGATCATATTGATCTATTATAGTACTTATTCTATAATAAGGTATTTGGTTAACTATTCTTATTATTAATTGCTTTTTTTAAACCAATAATGACCTCTTTATAAGAATAGTTTTGTATTATTTTTGAAGATTGACTTCCCATTTTATCTAATTCACTTTTAGATAATGATGTAATATAGCTTAAATGTTTGGATAATTCATCTATATCACCACAAGGGTAAATAAATCCATTTATACCTTCATTGACTAGATCATTTGTACAACCAACCATATCAGAAATTAATAATGGTAGAGAATATATCATTGCTTCATTAACTACTAAACCCCATGTTTCTCCATAACCTGAAGGGAGTATGAAAAAGTCAGCACCCATATAGTATTTGTATAGATCAGTTTGATTGACGAAACCTTTGAAATAGATGTTTTTTAATTTGTGGATACTGATAAACTCTTTTAGTTCTTTTTCTAAATGTCCAGTACCAATGAAGACTATGGTTAAATTAATTTCTTTTTTTTTATTTAAGGCTTTAAGTATATCTAGTGGCCTCTTTTTGTTTATGAATTTCCCACAGGATAAAGCGATTTTGTGTTCTTTTGGTATTTGAAAATTATTTCTTAAACTATCTTTTTCTGGATTATATCTTTTAATGTCTTTTAAGAAACGATCATTATCAACAACATATGGAGCATAAAATAATTGATTTTCCTTCACCCCTAAATCAAGATAAAAAGCTTTGTTTTCTTTTCCAATATATAAAAACTTGTTACATAATTTTACTATAGTTTTTTTCAAAATTTGATTTATTTTCCCCTTTCCTTTTTCTTGTTTTAGAGGACTTTCAGCTCTCATTATAACTTCTATTCTTAGAAAAAATGCAGTTAATATTAGTAGAATATTTGAAAAATATCCCCAACCGTTAATGACAATGCTATCGGGTCTTTTTTTTAGGAGATATGAAACTACCCCCCAATTGATTAAACCAAAAAAAGCTCCAGAAACTGCTGGTTTTCTAGAAAAGTTCTTTAAAAAAAAGTAGTTGTATCCTTCTAACAGTGGAATGTCCCACTTTATTTTTCTTCCAAATTGTTTGTCAAGTCCATTAATGGTATGATCTGTAAAATAAATTACTTCTAAATCAATTCCTTTAATTTTTTCTATTTTTTGTAGAAGAGGGGTTTGGTATTGAATAGGGTGGGAGAGGAAGTAGCTTACTTTTTTCATGCCTTATGATAAAACAGTATTTATGTACGTGACTATTTTTGTCTAAATTATATATTGTTTAATTCTAGAGTTATTAAATTATCTTGTTTAAGACTTTAATTGGTTTGGCTGATTTTATTCTTATTTTAATAGACTCAACTTCAGAATTTTTTATATAAAGTGTGTTTTCTTCGTTATGGAATTGTGTTATTTTAGTTAAAGATCTATCAAAGGGATTGTAATCAAATTTTGAAAATCCATTTTTTACTAGTTCTTCGTCAACCATTGAATCTTTAAAACCATATCGATCACTACTTCCATTTAATTCAACAATAATGGCTTTTAGTTGTTTGGTTTGAAGGAATTTACTTCCTCCTTTTAAAACATTATATTCAAAGCCCTCAACATCTAATTTAATTAGTGTATCCAAAGAAAGATTTTTTGGAATGATATTGTCTAGAGTATCTACATCAACTTTTATAGTGTTTTTACTTTCATTGTCAACTACATGATTTACGGTATCTTTATCTTTTGTAAAATATAGGTTGCTTTTTTCTTTTGATAAGCCAATATTTAAAGATGTAACTTTATCATCAATATTATTAAGTGTAATGTTTTTTTTAAGGGAATTAAATGTTTTTGGGATTGGTTCTATACAAATGGAGTTACATTTCTTAACTCCAGAAGCTAATAATGTATAAACACCAATATTAGCTCCAATATCAATAAAGAAACTATCTTTTTTTAAATAATGAAGTAAAAAGGCCATATCTCTAAATTCAGGTAATCCTACATATATACAACCAGTAGCGCCATGCATTCCTTGGGAAAGAGAAAGTTTTAAATTTTCAATCCAATTTACATCTAAGGTTTTTTTTGCCAACCTTGATTTTAATTGCCAATTTAAAAACCTTAAAAAACCAGCTATCGGGTTTCCCTTAGTTAAGGGATGATTCAATATATATATTATAGGAATTAATATTTTATTCATTCATCAAAGGTATATTAAGACAGTTGTTGTTATTATTGGAAAAAGGATCATGTTATAACTAATTTTTTAAAACAATTCATAACCTCATTTGCCCTATCTTTATATGAGTACTTAGAGTTTACAGACCTATTAAATGCATTCAATCCTATTTGGAATACTTCATCTTCGTGTAAAGATAAAATGAAATTACATTTTTTAATTAATTCTTCATCATTTTTATAATAAAAGACTTCTTTATTGTCATTAAACAATTCAAGATGTTCTTCACTATAGGGTGCTAGCATTAAACAACCTAAAGCCGGCATTTCAAATGTTCGCATATTATGACTACCCTTATTATGTGGACGAAAAACGTTTAATAGTACTCGGTAATTTTGAGCAGTGCTATTAAATTCATCATTAAAAATAGGTCCATTTATAGTGATAGATTCGTTAAACACAATTTTTTCCCATCCTATACCAAATACATCAACCTCAATATTTTTTTCAATTAATAATTGTATAATTCTTATTCTTTCTTCATCTGGATTTCCTATGAAACAAACTTTTTTTATTGAATTATGTTGAGGTGCTACTGAAGTATGATAGCCATAAGGTAACCAGCTACAATTTACTTGATATTTTTTAATTAAGTCATTTACAATTTTTTTTGAATATGAAAAATGATGATCATATAGAGGAATGCTTTTAACTACGTTTTGATTACCTGTACCTCTTGATGTAAATTTAAAAGGATGATCACCATTATAATTAACCAATACAATTCCTTTTTCTTTTAAAACCAATAGTGTTTTTGGATAAATCTCCATTCCTTTAAAAACCCAAATAACATCCAGTTGTTTTTTAGATACAATTTTTAATAAATCACTATTAATTTTTTTTAATATGGAGGAAATACCTAGACGATACTTTAATTTATTAATAATAGTCTTGTGGTAGTAATCTAAAAAAATACCATGAGCATTAAAAAAAGAGACTTCATTGTTATTTTTTAAATGCTTTATATAGGTATTTTCGATTGCCCAAATATTATCTGATCCAACAATTAAAATCTTCATATTATTTCATTAATCATTTTTTCGTATACAGTTTCGTAGTAGAAATTGTTTTTGTTGGGTAAAATATTAGAAATATCAATTAATTGATCAAGTTTGTATTGATCTAAGTTGTTAAAATCTAAATTTAAAATTTTTGGTTGCCCATCTGTTTTCTCATAAGGATGACATCCTTTCATTTCATTAGGGAACCAAACATCAAGGTCGCAAGCTAAATATTCAAATAATTTATTGGGCGCATTATGTATATAATTAGGTGTTAAACCTCTATATAGGATTAGGCCGATGTGGTATTTTTTTAAGATATTTGGTAATTCATAATAGCTTACAGATTTGTGCATATTGACAATCGTATTGCCGGTTTTTCCAAGAAGAGCTATTGACAAACTATTTTGTTTTAAGCAATAGATGTCAATACTCGATTTTATTTTTTGTTCTGAGAGCCATTCGATTAATTCTGTAATAAAACTACTATTTGAATCAACCGAATAACCAACAAAAACTAGTTTTATTTGTTCTTTACTATGCCATGAAGTATTTTTGATTCCCCAGTTTTTAGAAGGATAATTAGGAGAAACATGATGAACGTCCTTATTATATGTAATATTCCAATCTGTTAAAAAATTATGAAGTCGTACTTTATTGGTATGTGATATCCATTTAGTCTTAGCAAATATTCTTTTTTCTAAATGATGAAACAATCTGATAATTATACTACTAGATTTGTATTCATTTTTCGTTGTGTATTCATGGAAATGAATGAATATATTTGCATTTTTATTGATGAAAGTTTTATAAATGTATACAGGAAAGGAAGATATTGTTTCGTAATAGATTACACTGCAAGGCCTTTTTATTATTAAACTTAATATGCTTGAAATATTAAAAAAGAAATAGGTTAACCATATCATTATTTTATTACCATTAGCGTTACCTTTTCTTTTAATATCTATTTTATTATTTGCGTAGGTATGTTTGAATTGCCCTTTAGTAGAAAGACAGGTTATTTTGTAGAATTTATTTTTTAAAGAAAAAAAATCCAATAAGTTCATAATAGGAGGGTATCCTTCTAATGGCTGAAAATGGATTATGAATAAATTATTTACCATTGATTATTCTTTCGATTCGATCAATTTGTTTTTTATATGTATTATTTAATGCATATTGAATTCTTTTTTGTTGAAGGTTTTGAGAGTTATTTTTTTTAAGATTATTAATAGTGTCATTAAATAGTTTTGGTAGGTTTGAATTGTCAATGTCGGGAAGCATAGAGAATAAACCTGAATCGTAATACAAATCTAAATAAGCAGCAATTATGACCTTTCCAGTGCTAAGATATTCTAATAATTTATGAGAATTATTTCCTCTATTTAATCGATCCATTTTATAGCAGAATAGGAAGGCATCAACTAAATTTAATTCTTTAGCTAATTCAGAGGGATGAATAATTCCTTTAAAGATACAATTAGGTTGCTTTTTTAATTCGGAGACTCCTTTTTTAATAAAATCATCTTCATTTCCGGTAAGATCTTTCTTCCCAAAGAAAATAAATTCAATGTTAGTGTTTTGAGTAATTATTGATAATAAATTTTCATAATCAAGCTGAGGAACAGCTAGGTTACCACTTATGGCAATCTTAATTTTCCCGTTTAAATAATTTACTTTTTCAATGGGGTTTGTGAAATAAGATGATAGTCCATGATTAATGAATTTAACACTCTTTCTATCTTTTGATAGAAGATTAACTATATCATTTGAACAAGAAAAAATATAGTTAGCATAATCTGCATTTTCCTTTAATATTTGTTCATCACCTGTATCGACTGGATGATATATCTTAAGCTTAGATTTAGAGAAAAACTTTAATGAATATCTTTCTGTATTATCAAATGACCAAATAATATCTACATCTCGAAGAATACTTTTTATTTTTAGCTTTAGAAAAAAATAATAGATCCATTTAGCATGGAAATATATTTTTTTAGAAAAGAAAAAATATATTCTTAATACATGTAAATTTTCTTGAATTTTTATTTTTTTGTTTTTTTTTGTACTAGAAAAAGTAGGCCATTCTAAAAATAAGACATCATTATTTCTCTTTGCTAACTCTTTTGCATAATGATGTTTAGATACTTGGAAATCACTCCAGTCACAAGGAGAAAGAATTAAAATGCGTTTATTTTTAATTTCGAAAGACATTATTTAAATAGGTTCTTCGATTCTTCTCCACAATTAAATAATAAGTCAATAATAGACATTCCTGGGATAAAACCTTGCCATAATTGAGGGTAAATAGGGTGTGAGAAATCAGAATAGATTAAATCAATATTAGCATTTTTATACATTTCAATATCTTGATAATTATCACCTCCTTTACCTGATAAATAAGTTTTACCACCTAATCTTTGACAAATTTGGATTAACCTTTCAGTACTACATTCATTTGATATTTTAAACTCAGATGAACAAATAATTTTTGTTTCTATTCTTAATTCTTTGACAAAATACTTAATAAGTTTTATATTTATTTCACATAAATTATCTCCTGTACTAGTTAGGATTGATTTAATGGTGTTTGAATGCTTATTGTAATATGGAGCTTTTTTATAGTTCTGTTCGATTGTTTTAATCAACTTTTGAATCGTTTTTTCATGGTTAAAAATAATACATTCAGAAATTAGTTGACCAAAGTTTCCCGATTTAATAACTGGTAATGTAATCCATTGATTTCCTTGTGACGTTTTTATTCTGTTTCTATTTGTAAAACTATTTTTAGAATATTGTACATCATCTAATATTACAAATACATCTGATTTATATATTTTATAAAAATAACCTATCCAAGGTAAGAAATTTGGTTGATGAATTGAAATAATCATTTTTTATTATAGAGTTATAATGACAGATACATTAATTGTTATATTTTCTAGAGGCTTCGATTGAAAAAAGTAATACATTAGTAATAATAAAAATTTTAATTCTCATATACTAAAGTAAATATGGAATTTAAAACTTGTTTCTTTATTTTATTCTAAAAAAAAAGTAAATCCAGATCTTTGAATATAAAGGTTTTTATGCCCTGAAATTGAGAAAGCCTTACATCTTAAAATAAATTCCTTTTCTTCTAATACATTTGTTAAATCTAACATACTTATTAAATCTTTTCGAGTTGTTTTTATCCCATTCCATTTTTCATTATTAGTACATATCGTTTCCTTTTTTGATAAACTAGTTAAAAACCAGAAAATTAATTCATGTGATTTTTCATTAGCTTTTTGTAATAATAATTCAGGTGTATCATCATTATTTATTGAGAATTTAATGGTATTTATTATTGATCCAGAATCAACAAACTTTGTCATGAAATGGATTGTTGCACCATACTCTTTAGCACCTCTATAGATCGCCCAATGATGAGGGTCTCTTCCAGGGAAATTTGGAGAAGCTGCATGAACATTGATACAAAGGGCTTTTGAATTAAGAATTGTGTTTGGAATTATTACATTTGTATTATATGATAATAATACCATACCTTCAGAATACTTAAAGCTTTCTATTTCTTTTAGAGTAGTGACTACATTATATGAAAAGTTAGTAAACTGATCTGTCAAATATTTAATTTCTTCTATTCTATTTGTGAGAAGAATTATTTTTTTTACTTCCATACTAATCTAATAACATCAAATACTTCAGCATATTCAGAGCCTATTTGAACACCACGTGTCTTAGCCAATGATCGAATAAAATCTGAAGATAAATAATCTCTACTACCTTGAGAAGTATATTTGTTTAATGATTTAATTTTTCTGTCAATATGTTTTTTCTCTAATTTGAAAAAAGCCTGAGTTTCAAATTTTAGATTATTCCAAATTAATTCATAACCTAATATTGTGCTATTTTTAAAGGCACGGATGCCTTCATTAGATATTGTTGAATGATCTTGATGAATGTCATTTGCTGAGGGTAAAAAAACAATATCAGGGCTTAATTTATTTTTTAATTTAATTAATTCTTCTAGAATTTCTTGTCTTGAATAGTTTAGTTTCCTGACTTCATAATTGAAAATAATTAAATTTTCGGGCTTAATGCCTAATTCTTGTGTTGCTAATTTTACTTCTGATTTTAGAATGTCTTTAGGAAATCCTTCGGGGACTGATTGTTCTGCTGTAGAAAAAGCAACGTAATATACAATTGCGTTTTCTTCTAACATTTTTGAGATGCTCCCGCCAACACCCAATTCTCCATCATCTGTATGAGGAGCGAGTATTAGTACGACTTTATTTTTTACATTTAACATGAAATTGATTTTTTGACTTGAATTACTTTAATAGTTTGTAAATCATTTTAAAAGGTTTGATAAAAGGGTAATGATTCTCAATCGGTCCTTCAGTTTTATAATCATAATGACTATGAGGTAGAGAACTCATAATATCATTAAATTCAGATTCTGTAAACCCTAATTTTTTAATGACATACTCTTTGTCTTTAATTAATTCTGATGGATCATATAATGGTAATTCCAATTCTTTTAATGCTTCTTCTCTTTTCAGTTGACCTGAACAAATTAAATTTGAAAGGTGAGCTTTACGTTTATCAATCTTAAATTTTGTTGGTAAAATATAATTTTGATAAAATTTTGTAAAAACAGATTCGTGATGCTTTCCTCCATAATCTTCCCAGCCAATTTCTTTAGAAATAATTGATTTAACTTTTTCTTTATTGTAAACAGCCAAATTAATAGGGAATATGAATGTTAGTTTTTTATAGTTTAGGTAGTATTTTTTCTTAAGAATAGAAAATAGAGGGTATGTTTTTAGTTTTACCTCTCCATATTTATCATGTATATTGATGATATTAATTGGATCTATCTTATTAAAGATCCATCTAGGAGGTAAGAGATGTTCTGTCTCTATGTTATTTCCACTTATCACATATTTTATTTTGTGTTGTGCCGCAAGTTTATATAAGGTTCCGACAATCGCATGATCTGTTAACGCTTCAATATCTACCACCCCTGCTTTTAAATATGCTCGTTGTAAATCTTTGAACTCTTCCCAATTAATAACTAGAGTATATAAATCTGCATCAAGATATTCGATTATTTTAGTAATATTATTAACAGCAATCTCAGAATTCCATCCATTATCAAAGTGAACTACTAGTGGTCTTAATTTTGCTTTTTTAACAATGTATGCAATATAGGTGCTATCTACACCCCCGCTTACTCCAATTATACAATCGTATTTTTTTGTTTTGCCTTCTTTTTTTAAAGACGATATGGTGTTTTCCCATTTTTTAGCACCTTTAGCCCCATGAATTAAACCTTTTTTAGCTGCTATTTGATATTCATGCCAATAATTGCAAACACCATCTTTATCAAATACAATATCAGGGTCAGCTATGTTGTCCATTACTGTTTTTGTACACTGCTGATAATTTGAATTATTCATAGCTCTTTAAAGTCGTTTTACTTGATAGTAGCAAAGTAACTACTTTAGTTACGATAAAGCAATAGAAAAGGATGTTTTCAAAACTAAATTTTAGAGAATATATCTGGAGTTAATTTTCTTAGAATAATTAACCAAGCCTCTACTCGTTTTTTTCTTTATAGCTAAATAAGCTAATTGCTGTAGTAATTGAGGTAGGATAGTTGGATTGATAAATCTTTGTGTAGATTTTAGATCTATTCAAGAGTTTAAAAGGTAATATTCTCGTAATTGTTTTAATCTATTATTCTCATTTAAAATATTTGTAAATTGAGTTTTATTAAGATATCCATAATATTCTTTGTCGTATGAATATTTTTTAAACTTATCTTTTTCATAATGCTTGATTATTTTAGCAGGATTTCCTGCTATTAAGCAATAACCATTTTTAAAGCTTTTAGTAACTACTGCTCCAGCTCCAACAATAGTGTGATCTCCCAAATGAACACCCGGCATTATTTTTGCTCCTGCACCAATCCAAGAATATTCTCCTATGATAACTTTATTTTTTTTATGCTTTCTAGTGTCATAAAGGTCATGGTTTGCGCTGACTATCACTACGTTAGGGGCGATTTGAGTGTAGTTTCCAATATAAATCCCACCTTTTCCTTGAATGTAACAACCTTTCATAAGTCCTGGGCAAGTATCTACCCCAGCATAAATATTTTGAGCATCAAAAACTTGGCTATAAGTACTAACAGGCCAGTACGTCTGCCTATTCCCTTCTTTGTTTAGTATTTTTTGACTAAACCAAATTGAAAAATTAACATGACATTGATAAGTTGATGTGTCTTTAATGAAATTAAAATAGGGGAGTTTAGTAATAAGGTTAATAGGTAATTGAAGAGGTTTTCGCAAGTAATATTTTATTTTATCAATCATATCACTTATAGATTAAAGCATATTTAATTATATCAATTTTTGACATATTTGATATTTTTTGAATTTCTAGAGCACTGTTTAATCCATTATCAATTAAACACCGTAAAATAGATCTCGCTATTTTTATTCTGCTATATTTAATACAAAGTAATTTATTTATTTCCTTTAAAGGACATTTACTATGATTTAAATACTCTAACTCTAAAAGTAAGTATTTAAAACTATTCTGATATTGTTTAGCTTGGTTTGATAATTGATTAATGTGTGTTCTATGCCAAACAACCCCCCCAGGTATTAGTACTACATTTTTTTGTTGTGAAAGGATAAGCCACATTTGATAATCGCCTAAAAGAGCTCTTCCTGTAAAACCTTTTAATTCATTAAAATAATTTCTATTTATTATTGAAGATGTTGGAGCTTTATGAAATAGCCATTTATTTTTTATAAAATGTCTTTCATAAGCTTGTTGGGGGGGAAGTATGTATGGATATACTAAATCATCATCTTGATCTAAAGAACATAGACCATAACCTGCATTTGGAAATTTTTCCATATGAAAAATTAATACTTCCAATCCATGAGGGTATATTAAATCATCCCCATCTACATATTTTATATATTTACCTTTGGCATAATTTGCAGCTTTATTTCTATTAGGGTAATCTCCAAGGTTTTTGTTATTCTGATAAACTTTTACTCTAGGATCAACTTTCTCATATTTTTTTGCAATTTCAAAAGTATTATCTTGAGAAATATCATCAACCACAATTAATTCAAAATTTGTATAAGTAGAAGAAAGAATGCTATCTATACATTCAGCAATATAATTTTCATGATTATAAGTTACTGTTAGGATGCTAACTAATGGGCTATTTTTCATTTAACTTCATTTTTAATTCTTTATAAAACAAAGGGTCCATTGTGTATCTATAATGGATAATACTTTTAGATTTTGAAAAGTAAGCTTTACTAAAATAGTAGGCTATAATATGAATTTTTTTAAATCCTATTTTATTTAAAGATAAGGATAATGTTAAAATTAGAAACCAAAATGATGTTATAAAACTATTTGTAAGACCTATTTTTTTTGTTTCTTTAAACGTAACTTGTAATTCTAAAAATGAGAATGTTCTGTGTGTATGAAAAATTTGAAAATAGAGATATTTAAATAGAAGTGATTTATGATCTTTAGTTAAACTTTCATTATTTTTAAATAGAGTGTTAAATAATTGAATCCTATTTGAAATAAATTTTTTGGAATTATGTTTACTACTAATAGCGTTAATGGATTGTGAATTACTCCTTCTAACGAAATAATCGGGGTAAGAATCTATTGTGTCATATATCATTTTTTTTTGAAGTGCTTTAATATGAAATTCCCAGTCTTGAGAGGATTGAGCTTTTTCATCGAAAAAGAGTTTGTAATTAATTATTGAGTTTCTTTTCCATATAGCTCCAGTTGTTTGCCAAATGGGATCTCCTGAATAAAAACGAGTTAAGTCATCTGTATTGGTAAATTTATTCCATAACACATCGTTATCACCAGGTTTTTTTTCAAAAAAAGCACCATTAAACACTAAGTAATCTAAACTAATTTGGGCCTCAAAATGTGTAATTCGATCTTTTAAACAGTAATGAGCTAAAAGATCATCAGAATCTAGAAAAATTAGATAATCTCCCGTTGATTTTTGTATACCTATATTTCTACAAGTAGAAGCACCTTTCGGTAGTCTTTCACGTTCAAAATATTTAATACGATCATCTTTAAAATTTTTAACAACGGTTTTTGAGTTATCAACACTACCATCATCAATAATTAATAATTCCCAATTTTCATATGTCTGAGCAATAATTGAACTGATAGCTTCTTTAAGAAATATTTCTCTATTGAATGTCGGTATTATTATGCTTATCAATTTCATTTATTTTTTATAAAAAAATGGGTTATAACTTGTGTTAACATAACTATTTTAGAGACATGATGTGTTTTACTAAATAAGTTTATAATATTTCTTAGGAGTTTTATTTTATCTATAGAAGTTAAGATGTTTGAATTAAGAATATATTTTATATGACTACCTACAAATAAAAGATTATTCTTATCTATTGAAGTAGGAGATATTATTTTATAATCTTTGTAACGTTTTAACTTTTCCTCTCTACCTTCTTTAAGGTTGATGTCTCTTCTATAAAATCCAATTTTTGGTATTCTTTTTATATGTCCAAACTCTGCAGTTGCAAATAATAATAAATTATCAGGTCCTATTATATTCTCTAATAAGTTTTTATTTAAAATTTTAGTTCTAAAAA
>CAJQOH010000061.1 GCA_905479915.1 uncultured Flavobacteriales bacterium | reverse complement strand
AAAAAGCAATGCAAACGAGGCACGAGTGCAGACATAATAAACATTATAAGATCTAAACGACTACAAAACGGTTATATAGTAAATACTGCATAATAACCGTAAATACCTTTAAATAACAAAACTATCGTTTTGTCTTATAATGTATTGCATTATGTTACTTTGCTTCGGACTTTAAGGATTTATTCTTAAAGGACGGAAGGAAAGAATTTTATATCAATTAAAGCGTAAGTGTTGGAAATTTGCGCTTCATTTCAAGCAAACTTTACAACTCTTACATACCAAACAAGTAAAGCGATAAATGGGTAAAGGCCAAACACTTAAAATAGAGTAGAAGAGGTGTTTGTATTTACTTATTTAGAAGCTGCGTGAGGGATAGAAGCAATTACCGTGTAATGCGAATAGCCCGACCTTTAGGGCACGCCCTAATAATTCAACTTTGCCTTAATATGAAAACTAGTACAAACCAATAATTAAATATTAGTATTTTTAGAATACATTTGTGTAATAATCAAATACTAAAAATTATAGAAGAAAAATAAACTAAAATATGATATAGCGTAATGCTATAACTCTCGAAACAGAAAACTGGTAATTTTAAATAGACCGAGATTTATAAGTGAAACGCTCACCGTTTGGGGTGAGCTTTACTTATTTCGGTCTATAGGTATACCAGTACCTCTGTTTCGGATAAGTAATTGCTTACCCCTCTTTTTTTAGGAAAATTAGGGACATTCAATTAGTAATACGTGTTTTTACGTATTGTACAAAACTTGATAATGAACTAATTTTAAAAACTAAATGAAACCATTAATACTCTTTTTTATCATTCTGTTTTCAGTCTATACTTATGGGCAATTACCAACTGTTCCGAAACCTGAGAGTCCAGGAACATTTAGCCCTATAACTCCTAACAAAAGTTATACTAAACCAAGCAATGTTAAATTGGAAACAATAACAACAAATAACCAATCAAAACTACAAGGAAAAAAAGCAAATGAATTAGTTAAATATAATACATCAAATACCCCAAAGGTAATTTATGAATCATTGAATAAGAATAATTATTTATTAACTTCAAATAATCCCATTCCAAATAAAAGTTACTCATCAATTAAAGCAGTATATACAACCTTAAGTGACGTGCATACTAACGAATCAAGAATCACGTATAAGCTTCCTTCTAATCAAGGTAAAGTAGGAGGGAATTATTTTTCTCAAGCTTATAATGAATTGGTAAATATGTTGGAAGGCAAAGAACCTTTAAACTTAAAAAGAGCAGTATTCCTTACTGAAAATGCTTTTTTTAATAATACGATGGATTATACAGGTTTTAAAAAATCAATCCAAGAAATGAGTTACCTTATTCAGGCAAAAATGAGACAAAGTAATCTTTCACTCAGCAGAAATAGAAATATCAATTATATGGTATATAAATATATGGCAGACACTCTACAAATTAGGTTACCTAATCAAGAGAGAACTGTAACTACTTATCCTAAAGCTTACGATTTTAAAGACCCCTTTGGCTATGATGACCCAACAAAGTTATTTGTATCTAAATTAGTAATAGATAATAATGGACAATGTAAGTCATTACCTCTTTTGTATTTAATTCTCATTGAAGAGCTGAAAGGGGAAGCTTACTTATCTTTTTCTCCTTCACATTCTTACATTAAGTATAAAGAGAACAATACTTTTTATAATGTTGAATTAACAAATGGTATGTTGTCTAGCGATTCTTGGTTGTTAGCTTCAGGCTATGTAAAAGCTGAAACTGTAAAAAGTGGTATTTATTTAGACACATTAAATACAAAAAAAGTAATTGCTAATTGTTTAACAGACTTAGCACAATATTATAGTTATCGTTATGGAAGTTATGATGAATTTGTACTAAAATGTGTTAATACAACACTACAATACCATTCTAGTAATATAAACGCTATTCAAGTAAAATCTGATTATTATTCTTTACTGTTTAATCATATTGCTCAGCAACGAAAGTATACATCAGAAGCTCAATTACAAGAAGATGAACAAGCTTATAACATATTTACACAACGAAATAAAATATATGCTTTATTGGATGGTGTGGGATATGAAAATATGCCAAAAGAAGTATATAAAAAATGGTTGAACACTCTTGAGGAAAAAGCAGAACAGCAAAAACATCAAGTTAATATTAAACAATTTTCAATGCCTATTAAATGAAATACATAGCTTCCTTCATATTAATTTTTACTGTTGTCAACTTAGTTGGGCAGACAGATATTTATAAAAAAAAGAATTACGAAAAATCTTACATAGAGTTAGATAGTATGTTGAGCGATTTAAAACCTTATGATCTTAAACGAGCTGTTTTTATCGTTGAAAACGCTTATGCAGAGAATCAGTATAACTACTTTAAATTCAAAACAAGAATTATTGAATTAGCAGCTTTAACAACATTGTTTGCTGATGCTAATAAAGATAATTTCATATATAATGAAGATGATAAAGAGAATATTTTACTTCACGCATCATTGTTTAATTTAATAACAGATAGTGTCACTCTAAAATCGGAAGGTGACACCTATTATCATTTACCATTTACTTATGATTTTAAAGATTTTGATGGCACCGAAAACTGGGGGTCTATGTTTGTAACAAAGCTATTAAAAAGTAAAAAGGGGAATTGTCATTCTTTACCTTTTTTATATAAGATACTTGCTGATGAATTAGGCATTGAATCTAACTTAGCATTAGCACCCAATCATATTTATTTGAAAAACAAGTCTAAAAAAACAGGAATGTATAATACGGAGTTAACAAGTGCATCATTTCCAATAGATGCTTGGTTAATGGCTTCGGGGTATATTCATTTAAATGCTATTCGTAATGGGTTATATATGGAAGCATTGAATAATAAACAAACGTTAGCTTTATGTATGATTGATTTAGCACAAGGCTATCAACGTAAATTTAATACGAATGATGAATTTATTGTAAAATGTTGTGAGACGGCATTAGAACATTTTCCTAATTACATAAATGCACTGCTTTTAAAAGCAAGTAATATTAAAAATCAATTAGACGTTTATGTTAAAAATAATAGTGTAACCCACCTTAGTGAGATATTTTATATTCCAAAAGCGAAAGAATTATTTAGTCAATATGAAACATTAATTATGAAAATTCACGAATTGGGTTATCGAAAAATGCCTAATAAAATGTATATGGAGTGGTTACTCGATTTACGTGAGAATGAAGAAAAATACAGTAATAAAAAAATAAACACTAATTTTAATAGCAATAATTGACAAGATGAAAACTGATAATATTAAAATACCATTTCTAATACTTTCATTAGCAGCAATGTTCAATGGAGTTGCACAAAACGACACGAAAACTCAACATCCTTTTCAAATTATAGACAAGGATATTGAAGTATTAACATTAAGTAATGGTAAGTACAATGAATTTTTTGATACCGATTCTATTGAGATAATAGGAGATGCCTTATTTAATGTCAATACAAAAAAAGTAATTGGATTTGTTGAGTACGATACTGCTTATTCGGAAGCGACTATGCTACCTGAAATAACCAGTAGATGGTTAAGTCCTGATCCTGAAGCACGAGCATACCCTGAAGTTAGTCCATATAATTTTGTTGTAAATAGCCCTATTCAGTTCATTGACCCTGCCGGAACGGTAGTCGTAGATCCAAAAACTGGAGAACAAGTTGTAAAAGTGAATGGAGAATGGAAAACTGCTTCAGGAGGAGATGTTTCAAAGAAATTCATTAAAGATAGTCAGCCAGTATTAGATAAATTGACTGCATCAGCAGTTGGTACAAAGATTTATGACCAGTTACAAAGTATTAGAACGAAAGTAAAAATTGACTTATCAGATAAACCAAATTTACAAGCCCTGAAAAATGGAGGTAATTCAAAAGTAAGAACACCTGATGGTCAGTTTAATAATATTGGTAGTGATGGTTTATATGACGAAGTTATTATTACTCCGACACTTGAAGGTATCGAAGCTTCATCAAAAGCAAATGGAATTGATTTTGAAGAAAAACTACTTCAAACTATGTCTGTTGAAAAAGACCATATAGCAACTAAAGAACAAATTGCAAAAGAAAAAGGATATGACCATACATTTAATACTCCTGAGAAATTTGGAGATGTTTATAATGATTTATTAAATAACGCAATTAAAGTTGGTAAAGATTATCGAAATGAAACAGGAAAACCAATTGATAAAACATCTAATCAACCAATAACGAATGTAAAAAAACATCCTTCAGGAATTGGTAGTAAGCTAAAAGTAGATTAAGAAACAATGAAACAATCAAAAAAATATTTCCAAATTATAATATTAATGCTATCCAGCTTTATTTTAATAAGTTGCTCTACAACGCAAAAAGTAAATAACCAGCCTAAATCAGAAAAAGAATTATTAACTGAAGCTACTGAGCAATTAAATGGTTTGTGGAAAAAGGCAGGTAAAGATATTTTTGTTACGATAACTCTCTCAAAGGAAAATTTTACAGGAACTTGGTTTAGTAAAAACTACATCTCATCTGCTCCATTAATCGAATTAAAACTAATAGAAGAACAATTAAATCTTGTTTTTAGTGACATTTTAGGAGGAGATACTTTTAATATAATATCCATCAAAAACGATGTACTTATTATTAAGTATACTAATGGTGGAAAAGGAAAATATCATAAAGTGAAACAGGAAAACCAATAAACCAATGTTAAAACTACCCTTATGCTGAAGCATTCTTAAATTAAAACGTAAGTGTTGGAGATTTATACATCCCGTTTCACTACAAATAAATGGGCAACTCTTACAATACCGATTAAGTAAAGCGATAAATAGGTAAAGCGTAAACACTACAAAAGGGTAGAAGAGGTGTTGGAGCTTTACTTATTTAGATGCTGCGTGAGGGATAGGAGCAATTACCGTGTAATGCGGATAGCCCGACCGTTAGGGCACGCCCAATAAAATCAACTTTGCCTTAATGAAATTATCTATTGATAAAGGGGATATCTTAAATTTCAATTAGATTTTAATATTGTTATATATACTATATTTGGATCTATGAAATACATAGTAATATTATTGACATTTTTCTGCTTGTTTTCTTGTGATGAAAAGAAACCAGAAACGATAACACAACCTAAAGTTGAGACTTTGGTTGAAAAAATGGGTGAGGATAATTATGAATTATACAAAGATTCATTAATTAATAGTGATTCGGAATTATTAGAGATAAGGAGTTTTGTTGAAAAACATAAACCTAATTACGATGACATACCTTATACTTTCGTTTGGAATGATCAAAGGTATTATATGCCTACTAAGGGACAGGTACAAACGTTAGATAACGGAAGTAAACATTTTGAACTTATAGGACTTGTTGATTCGAATAACAATGCTGTATTACCAATTGAATTCGATCGAATCCATACACCTGATAAAATCCTACAAGGATTTATTGAAGTTAGAAAAAAGGGGAGACAAGGGTTGGTTAGCAGAGATGGTGATTACTTACTTAAACCAAATTACACTAGGTTATATCCAGGGTTTAATGATTATTTGGTTTGTACATTCGGAGAGGATGGTTATGGTTATTTAGACTTAGATACAACATATCACATCATTAAAAATGAAGAAGAGATTGAATTTATGGCAGAACTTTTCTCTGATTTATCAACTAAGAAATGGCAGTTTAATGTAAATAATGAAGTTCCGTTTAGATCTGTAATGTCAATAATAGATTTTGCTGGTGAACCAGATGCTTCTGGATATTTGTGCCCACCACAATTTTTGGTGGATTATGGTTTTATTAAAAATGAACTCACTGATGTTATCGTTGGGGATGAGGAATATTTTGGCGAAGCGAACACTAATATTGAAGTCTATGATGTTAGTAAGGATGAAAAAGGTTTTTGGACTTTTATAGGGAAATTTATAATGGAAATCCCAGAGTCTAGAGGTTATGTAGAAGAACGAAGAGTTTTGACAACAGTTAATAATGAACACGCAATTAGCAACGTGACATTCACACAAGAGAAAGATTTTAATTTATGTAATGATTCTTTAGTATTTAAAAAGTTGAATGACACAATATTCGAGGCAAAGTGCCAAGAGTGGGGTAAAGGTGACTTTCAAGCAATGGAGAGTTATAAGTATTACTCGATCAATAGGGACGAGATTGTTTCTTTAAGCTCTGATAGGATGTTTCCATTTACAAAATTTGTTGTTATTGACTCTTCCTATTTTTATGGATGTTGGAGAAAGAATATACCTGAAAACGAAATTGAGGAAGACATAAATTTAATAGTTTATAATCATCTTACAATAGAAGATCTTGATGTTATGCGTAATGAAATATATGCAGAATATGGATTGAAGTTTAAAACAACAAAATGGAGTGAGTTTTTCTCAAACTTTGATTGGTATAGTCCAAAATCGGAAAATGTAGATGAGTTACTTACTGAAATTGATAAAGCAAATATTAAGTTCATTCTTGAATACAAGAAGAGAATGAAATTTAACGAGAATGGAAAAGTTAAAATTGATTCAATTGGTTGGTCGGCTGCTGGGTAATATTACTGTTGGTGTAATTATCAGCTTATTCGCTGTGTTAATATTTATAACAGCTATAAATTATATAGATTTCGAGCCTGTTGGTTTTTTAATTGGTAAATCGGAAACCATCAGAAATAGCATAATATTTAGAGTTAGTTTTATTACACATATATTTTCAGCATCTGTTGCGTTATTCTTATCTGCTATACAAATTCAACCGTGGATAAGAACTAAATTCATAAAATTTCATAATAAGACGGGAAATTTATACACATTTCTTGTTCTCTTTTTGGCTGCACCTTCTGGATTGGTATTGGCATGGTATTCAGAACCAAGAGTATGTTTTTCAATACTAGCAATAAGTTGGTGGGTATTTACATACTTGGGATATAAGGCGATAAAATCTAATAAGATCACTATTCATAAGCATTGGATGTTTAGAGGGTTTAGTTTGATCGTATCTGCTATTTTACTTAGGTTGTATCTTGGAATTTATACAGCCGCTAATGAAGAACCTCTTAGCGAGTTTGGATACCAGTTAATATCATGGTTAAGCTGGGTTCCAAATTTAATTTTAGTAGAAATACTTATTAGAACACGTAAAGTCTCTTTCGAATAGCCCGACCGTTAGGGCTCGCTCAACAAAATCAAGTTTGCCTTATTGCTCTAAGTATACTTCGTTTAATGAAGGAAAAGATTTGGAATAACGTATTCTAATACCACTACCTTTAGATAAATTAAGATGTAAACCCAAAAGAAAAGCACTGCCATAAATATTTTGACTTCCTGTATAAGTATCGTCTTCTAATTTGAATTTATATTTAACATAGTAAGAAACTGAATGGTTATGGCCAAACCTACCTTGTCTATGGTCTTTGGCTCTAGAAACATCAACTGCAGTTATTACTCCATTTGAGACATCTGAATGAAATGTTAATTCAATTCCTCTATAGATAAAAAAGAGGACAACCAAACCAGCAATAACAAAAGTAGGTTTAGCGATTTTCTTAATTAATATTATTTTCTCTGGTTTCATATTTCTTTGTTAAACCCAAATTTACAACTTCAACTTAAACTGACTCTAATAATAAGCTAGAGATATTGCCATCATAACCTGCAGCGTAAAGCGTCTTGTTAGAAATAATTATATCTTGAATAAAATTGTCTTGTTTCATAAGAACATTGATTTCACCGCTTTTAGAATCAAATGATTTAACTGTATTATCTTCACTACAGGTAAATAATTTGTCATTATACTTTATAATTGATCGGATAATATCTTCATGTAATTTCACTTTTTTCACTTTGAAGTTATCTAATGAAACCTCTATTAGTGAACCATTTTTAGATCCAACATAAACGCAATTTTCACTTTCTGTATTTAAACTAAATAACCCTTTTGTACTTGAATAAATGAGTTCTGTTTCTAATGATTGAAGACATGTTTTTTTAACTGTTCCATCATCACTACAAGACACAAACGAAGTTGAATTTAATAATTTCATATTCCAAACCCAACCTGAGTGAATCTTTGCTGATTTTAGAATATTTAAGTTGAAATCTAAAAGGTAAATCTTACCGCTTGTTCCAGCTGCTAATATGTAAGTTCTATCAACTATTAAAATGGATAAAATCATTTCTCCGATATTCACAGAGTTAGACAGTTGCCCTTTAGTGTTCCATTTCTTAATGGTAAAATCCCTTGAACATGAAACGAATTCACTTTCTGATAATGCAGCAATTTTCAAAACTGAATTATCATGAAAACAGTAGCTATCTAATTCTTCTAAATCCTTGTTCCAAAGTTTGACTTTTCTATCTCGACCACAACTCAAAATGAGGTTTGGATTGACCAATAATAAATTCCATATATAACCCTTGTGATGTGAAGGAATTTCTACCTTCTCAACAATGATATCAGATCTAAGAATGTATTTAGTGCCATCAGATACAGAAGCCCCTTGATGCCATATTCTATGATCAAATACTACTAATTTACCTTTTTGAGGACTGATCGATTCTATAGGTTTAATATCCATTTTTCCTTTAAAAAATGTAGTAACACCTCCTTGGAATTCTTCACTGTCATTGAGATACAGAAGGAAGGTTAGTTTAGATTCTTGTTGATTATTTGGGTAATAAATACCATCCTGATGCTTACTAAACTCTTGACCACTTTGATACCTGCAAAAACGAATACGATCATTCAATGAAACAAACTCTGTTTTAATTTTAGCATCAATAGTTTCTATAGACTTTAATCGGTCAAATAATTTAGTTGCTAAACCCAAATTATCCTCAACCAGTCTATCATTGTTACGGTAGTAATTAGGGTAGTGACTAATTGCTTTTGAAAATTTGTTAACTCTAGAGTTTAAAAGATTATCAACTTCTATCTCTGAGAGAAAATTCTCAATCTCTATAATTGGCAGATTATTTATATATGTAGTTTTAATCATGTTTAGAGTGTTTTAAGTTCGTTTGAAAGATTAATTCTTGCTTGAGTTTCAAGTCTATCTCTGTACAAATTAGTAGAGAAGATGAATGATTTAGAAAGCATTGATTTTAAAAAACGTTTTCTACCGATTTTATAAAGAGGAGTTGGAATTAGTTTATGTTCTTTCTGTATCTGAACAGTATAATTGTAGTATGTACCTTGATTAGATCCTAAAATGGATAAATCCATATCCAAGAAAAGTTGGGTTAATTTACAATTAGATTCATGATTAGAAGTAGCAATAATTATTTCACATACTTTACTTATTAGAGCTTTATTCAATCCTAATTTTGAAAGAGAATTGAAAGCAAATACAGCACTCTTTTTCTCATTCGAATTACTACCAGCTGCATAGATCACATCATGGAATAAAGCAGTATTAATCAAGATGGTTTGTTCTTCTACTGAAAGAGTTAAAAGAGTTATCTGCTCCAATAATTGACCTATATGTACTATATTATGATAATACCTATTATCTTTAGAATATTCACTAATGATTTGTTTAAAACAAGGTTCAAGAGCTTCACAATTACTACCAGTAAATGTAGATTTCCAATGATTAAATATTTCTTTGATTTCCATACATCAAAGTTGATGCATCAAAGACTATTTTGCATTGATGTATGATAAGATTTACTTCTTTATCGAACTTTTTCTAATTCGACTTAACGATTCAGGTGTAATTCCTAAGTAAGAAGCTATATAATGGTGCGGGATCAAGTTTAACAGGTTAGGGTAGAGCTTAATAAAAGATTCATACCTATCTGTAGCATTATGATATTGTAAAGACTCTATTCTTTCTATGGCAAGTAGATAATTGAATTCTGCCATTTCTCTACCAAATGTATTTAAAGCAAGGCTAGTTTTATAAAGTGATTTCCAATTCGAATAAGGTATTGAAAGTAGTTTTCCTGCTTCAATACATTCTATAGTTTCATTACTAGGTTTTTCAGTTAATAGACTTGTAAAAGATGCTACAAATGGATTTCTCGATTTGTAGCTAAAATAACTAGTAATTTCTTTACCATCTTCAATTTTATAAACCCTGTAAATACCTGATATTACAAATTTTAGTGACTTACAGACTTGACCAGCCTTAACAATAGCGTCACCTTTCTGAAAATCCTCATTTTTAATATTAGAAGATAGCTCAGCTTTATCCAATTCGGACAGAACGACAGAATTGGAAATGAACTGAAATAGTATGTCATTTTCTTGATTCATAATTCCACCAAATATCGTTATTAATCAGTAAAAATGTAGTGTATAAATTGATTATTACAATCATTATACTGAAGGTGAGAGGGATAGTAGCAATTACCATGTAATGCGAATAGCCCGACCGTTAGGGCACGCCCACATTGTAAAACTTTGCCTTAAAATCATATTCGTTTAAAGTATTAATTCCTAAATTGCTAATCTTAAAATCTAAGATTAAATGACCGAACAAAAAGCAAAACTAGAACAGCAACTTTGGAAGATTGCAGATACCTTAAGAGGTAAGATGGATGCTGATGATTTTAGAGATTATATACTAGGTTTCATCTTCTACAAATATCTGAGTAGAAAAATGGAACTGTACGGAAACGAAATCCTACAACCAGACGGAATCACATTTGCAGAAGTAGAAGGACATGCTCAAGAAGCAGAGCTACTTGATGCGCTAAGAGATGCAGCCTTAGACAAACTAGGTTACTTCTTAGCACCTTCAGAGCTATTCTCAGAACTAGCAAGAAGAGGAAATGCAGGAGGAAAGAATCAATTTATTTTGGGTGACTTAGCTAAAGTACTTACACATATTGAGCAAAGCACAATGGGTTCCGAAAGTGAAGAAGACTTTGGAAACCTGTTTGAAGATTTAGATTTAACCAGTTCTAAACTAGGTAAATCAGAAAACGACAAAAACGAGCTCATTGTAAAAGTACTTACCCATTTAGATGAAATAGATTTCGATTTAGAGAATACCGATAGCGATGTGTTGGGTGATGCTTACGAATACTTGATTGGTAAGTTTGCCAGTGGAGCAGGGAAGAAGGCAGGAGAATTTTACACACCACAACAAGTATCTAAAGTACTAGCAAAGTTGGTGACACAAGACAAAGACAAACTAAAAACGGTTTACGATCCTACTTGCGGTTCGGGTTCTTTATTGCTGCGTGTAGCTAAAGAAACAGATAGTAAAGGATTGCAATTCTTTGGACAAGAAATGAACCCAACTACCTATAACTTGTGCCGAATGAATATGATTATGCACGATGTGCATTACAAACATTTCGATATTAAAAACGAAAACACTTTAGAAAAACCGCAACACGAAGACCAGCGTTTTGAAGCCATAGTAGCCAATCCGCCATTTTCTGCCAAGTGGAGTGCTAGCCCATTGTTTATGAGTGACGACCGTTTTTCGGCTTACGGAAAATTAGCACCAAGCTCTAAGGCCGATTTTGCCTTTGTGCAACACATGGTACATCAGTTATCCGATAACGGAACCATGGCCGTAGTGCTACCACACGGAGTATTGTTTAGAGGCGCAGCCGAAGGGCACATCCGTAAGTACCTCATAGAAGACCGCAACTATCTCGATGCCGTAATAGGTTTGCCAGCCAACATCTTTTACGGAACCAGTATTCCTACCTGTATTTTGGTAATGAAAAAGGAAAGAGCTCATAAAGACAACATCCTGTTTATAGACGCTAGCCAACATTTCGAGAAAGTAAAAACACAAAACTACTTGCGAGAAGAAGACATCAATCTTATTATTGATACCTACACCAATCGTAATACAACAGATAAATACAGCTATGTAGCCACACTGCAAGAAGTAGCAGAAAACGACTACAATCTAAATATACCTCGTTATGTAGATACCTTCGAAGAAGAAGAACCTGTAGACCTGGCAGCCGTTGCTCAAGAGCTCAAAGCCATAGATACAGACATGGCCACTACCGATGCCACTATAGCCGATTACTGTAACCAACTAGGCATAGACACCCCTTTTTAATGGATAGGTTAGATTACATATTATTTGGGCACGCCCCAAAGGGTCAGGCTATCACTACTCGCTATTTTGCAAAAAAGCAAAATGAGCTCAAACAAACCGTTCTATCCTTCGTGCAACTATGAGTACAGTAACAACACATATCAAAACCGATAAGCAACTCGTTCCCGCATTACGATTCAAAGAGTTTGAAGGAGATTATTCAAATAGAATCCTAAAGGATTTTACTAAAATAAATCAAGGTCTTCAGATTCCTATATCAGAAAGATTTAGTGAACAAGTAGAAGGAAGTTATTTCTATATCACAAATGAATTTCTAAGAAAAGGTTCCAAGAAAAGTTATTTCATCAAAAATCCAACTGATTCAGTTATATGTTTTGAAGATGACATTTTAATGACAAGAACAGGTAATACTGGTCAAGTAGTAACTGGAGTTCACGGAGCTTTTCACAATAACTTTTTTAAGATCAAATTTGATGAGTCTTGCGAAAAATGGTACTTATATTTCTTTTTGACTTCATACAGAACTCAACATAAAATATTAACGCTAGCAGGAACTTCTACAATTCCAGATTTAAATCACGGTGATTTTTACAAGTTAAAAATCACAATGCCCAAATACCCCGAACAACAAAAAATAGCCACTTTTTTAAGTGCGGTAGATGAAAAAATACAGCAGCTCAACAAGAAGAAAAACCTTTTAGAGGCATACAAAAATGGCGTAATGCAACAACTCTTCTCAGGCCAGCTCCGCTTCAAAGACGAAAACGGAAATCCCTACCCAGATTGGGAGGAGAATACTTTTGGAGGTGTTGCAAGGTTTGTAAATGGTAAAGCCTACAAACAGGCTGAGTTATTAGATGAAGGAAAATATCGAGTGTTAAGAGTTGGAAATCTTTTTACAAATAATGAATGGTATCATTCTGATTTAGAATTAGATGAAGACAAGTATATTGATGACGGAGATTTAATTTATGCTTGGTCTGCTTCATTTGGGCCTAGGTTTTGGGAAGAAGAGAAAGTGATTTATCACTACCATATTTGGAAGGTTATACCTAATCATGATGTAGATAAACTTTATCTTTTCCATGCATTTATGTCGGATGTAGAAAGTATTAAATCTCAATCTCAAGGAGGAACAATGTTCCACATAACTAAAGGAAATATTGAATCCAGAAAATTTAATTTCCCTTGCGTAGAAGAACAACAAAAAATCGCTACTTACTTATCGAGTATCGATACCAAAATAGAAGCAGTAAATAATCAAATAACCCAAACCCAAACCTTCAAAAAAGGGCTGTTGCAGCAAATGTTTGTATAGCTAATGGAAGATATTAAAAATATTGAAGATTTAAATAGTGAATTAACATATGATCTTGGAACTAATTATGGTCATTTAGGTGAATGTTTACTTAAGAAGACTATATTATTTGAATTAAAAATTCCCTATTTAATAATAGAGAAATCAATTGCAAAAACTAAATCTGTATCATTTTTTAGCTGTAAATTCTATGATACTGTAAAATTAGAGCGTAATGAAGAAAATATCACTTTCGAAGATTGCATCTTTTATTCAAAAGTAGATGCATTTAATACAGTTTTTAAAGGGAAAGTCAGGTTCCGGAACTGTGAATTCAAAGGAGAAACTTCGTTCAGTAATACACGGTTCAATGGTTTAGCAGATTTTTGGAATTGCACTTTTTCTAAACCCACTACATTTTACAAAACGGACTTCAATGAAACGGTAGTTTTCAGTGGGGCTACATTTAAAGAAAACCTATTATTCACCTATTCGTTATTTGGTAATAAAGCAATTTTCGGAAGAACAAATTTTGATAAAGGAGTTGACATTTCCCAAGCAATATTGTCAGGAGATTTACAACTATTTGACCTTAAATTTAATTTTAATAATTACGATACAGAATATATTGGCCTTGATAATTCTAAATTTCAGAATTTGATTATTAAAGAACATAAGATACCTTTAATCAATAAGGTAGCAACATTTCAAATTCTCAGAAACCAGTTCTCTAAACAAGGAAATCACATAGATGAAGTTTTAATGCAGAGGGAAGAAAAAAAAGCATTTTCATTATTAACGAAACGGAGAAGAAAAGATAAGAGTTGGTCGGAAAGTGTAGTTGGTGATCGATTCATCTTATGGTTGAATCGATGGTCAAATAATTATAAAAATGACTTTAGAAGGGGTATTATCTTCACCTTGATTACTGCCATACTTTTTTTATTTCTGACAATTGTTAGTACAAGCAGCTTTTGGAATGGGATATGTTTAGAATGTCCAATTGATTGGAGTAAAGCAGGGGTGATAGTTAAGTTGTTTGTTAATTTTTTGAATCCGGTACACAAAATTGATTATTTGGATAAGTTAGGACCTATATGGGGTTTATCATACATTTTTGATTTTATAGGTAGAATTGCAGTTGGTTATGGCGTCTATCAAACAATTCAAGCTTTTAGAAAATTCAGATAAATATGGCACATCAATCAGAAGCAAAATTAGAGAATGATTTAATCAAACAATTGATTGATTTAGGTTATGCTTCTGCCAAAGTAATGGATGGTGATGCTTTAATATCTAATTTAAAAAAGCAACTCGAAGCCTTTAATAAGGCTAATTATACCGATAAAGAGTTTGATGGTATTCTCAACCATTTAGCCAAAGGAAATGTTTTCCAAAAAGCTAAAACATTAAGGGATAGATATAGCTTTGAAAAAGAAAATAGCGAAATATCCTATGTCCGTTTTTTCGATTCAGAAAATTGGAACAACAACTTATTTCAAGTAACTAATCAAGTTAGCCAAGAAGGTTCTTTTAAAAACCGTTATGATGTTACCTTGTTAGTAAACGGCTTGCCTTTAGTTCAAATAGAGTTAAAGAGGAAAGGGCTAGAGATAAAAGAAGCTTTCAATCAGATAAACCGTTACCAAAAACATTCGTTTTGGAGTAATCACGGTTTATTTCAATATGTACAGTTGTTTGTTATTAGTAATGGTGGTAATACCAAGTATTTAGCCAATAACGAATTACAGTCTGTTAAACAAACCTTCTTTTGGGCTGATGCCAGCAACAAAAATGTTACTGAATTAGATGAGTTTGCTAATGTATTTTTAAACCCAGACCATCTCGGTGAAATGATAGCGAAATACATAGTTATCAATGAAACGCATAAAATATTAATGGCTTTAAGGCCTTATCAATATTTTGCAACTGAAGCATTAATTAAGCAAGTACAGACAAATACAGATAACGCATATATCTGGCATACTACTGGTTCAGGTAAAACCTTAACATCCTTTAAAACCAGTCAGATTTTAATGGACTTGCCAGAGGTTTATAAGGTAGTTTTTGTGGTAGACCGTAAAGATTTAGATTACCAAACAATGAAGGAATTTAACGCCTTTAAAGAGGGTAGTGTAGATTCTACAGATAATACCAACAGTTTGGTAAATCAGTTCTTAGGAAAGTACACCGATAAAAAAGGACAGGCAAAGGATTCTGACTTAATCATTACAACTATACAAAAGTTAAACAATGCTATTTCTGGTCATTACCGTCACCAATTAGAGCATTTAAAAAATGAACGTTTTGTTTTCATTTTTGATGAATGCCACCGTTCTCAATTTGGTGAAACACACGGCAGAATAACAGAGTTCTTTGCCAAAAGCCAATTGTTTGGTTTTACGGGTACACCAATATTTGCAGACAATGCTTCAAAAAATGATATAGGAAAACGTACCACTAAAGATTTATTTGGTAATTGTTTGCACAAATATGTTATTACTGATGCTATCCGTGATGAAAATGTATTGAAGTTTGGTATTGAGTATTACAGTGTTTTCAAACATAAAAACAAGCCACAGTTTGATGAAATGGTGGAGGACATTAACAAAGAAGAAGTCTTTAATGATCCGCAATACTTAGAAGGTGTAGCCAATTATATTATTGCCAATCATAATAGAAAAACATTTAATAAAGATTACTCAGCCATATTTGCGGTAAGCAGCATTGGTGCAGCAATTGCATATTATGATTTGTTTCAGCAAAAGAAAGCAGCAGGTGAGCACAACTTGCGTATTGCCACCATCTTTACTTATGGCGCTAATGAAGATGGCAAAGAAGCTCAGGATTATCTGCCGGAAGATGATTTTAGTATGGCAGCAGAACCTGAGGTTGCTTATCAATCTAGCCATACACGAGATAAATTAGAAAGCTTTATTGGTGATTACAACAAAATGTATGGAACAAGCTATACAACAAAAGATAGCAAGTTGTTTGAGGGGTATTTCAAAGACATTAGTAAGCGCTTAAAAGAAAGAGAGAAGAAGAACTTCAATGATGAGAAAGATCGTTTAGATATTGTTATTGTGGTAAATATGATGTTAACTGGTTTTGATGCAAAAAAAGTGAATACACTTTATGTAGATAAGAACTTGAAACATCACGGCTTAATCCAAGCCTTTTCTCGTACCAATAGAATATTAGGAGAACAGAAATCGCAAGGGAATATATTGTGCTTCCGTAACCTTAAAAAAGCTACAGATGATGCCATTACTTTATTTTCGAATAAAGAGGCGATAGAAGTAGTTGTAATGCCAGAATACGAAGATATTGCTAAGAAATTTGATGAAGCTTTAATAGAACTAAAGCAAATAGCACCAACTTATCAAAGTGTTAATGATTTAGAAAGTGAAGATGATGAAGCTGCTTTTGTACAAGCTTTCAGAAGATTAATGCGTAACCTCAATGTATTACAATCTTACACTGATTTTAATTGGGAAGATTTACCGCTCGATGAACAAGAGTTTGAAGATTATAAAGGGAAATACCTTGATATCTATGAAAAAGTAAAACGTGAAGCACAAAAGGAAAAGATATCTATTCTTGATGATATTGATTTTGAGTTAGAATTGATTCATAGAGATCGTATCAATGTTGCTTATATCATTAAGTTATTGGCTAAAATGAAAGAAGATAAAACTTCTGGAGCTGAAGCGAAGAAAAAAGCAATTATAGATCTATTAGGTGGCGATGTAATGCTACGTAGTAAACGAGAACTAATTGAAAAATTCATTGAAGAAAACTTGCCTTACATTGTAGATGCTGATAAGGTTGAGGAAGAGTTTGACCAATATTGGCAAGAGCAAAAAGTATTGGCTTTAGGCAAGATTTGCGAGGAAGAAAATTTAGATAAAGCACAATTCAAAGCATTGATAGATACCTATATCTATAGTGGACAAGAACCAATTAGAGATGATGTCTTTAAATGTTTAGATAACAGACCAAGTATATTGCAAGCCAGACATATAGGTGAAAGGATTATAGATAAGATGAAAGAATTTGTGGAGGTGTTTGTAAACGGAATGATGGCTTGATAAAAGCTATTAAGATTCCTACAATTTTCTATTTAACATAATAATAAGGCTGTTGTGCGCAAGCCCGAAAGAAATGCGGGCCAGCGATGGCTGTGAAACGTGAGTTCACGAACACCCGAAACAATAACAAACAGTGAGCTAATGGACAAATGCGTAAAAACAAACAAAAGGGGCTTGTCCTTTTGTTTGCGAAGCAAACAATTACTTTAGTATTGTTTTAGCATTTGTACAGAGCGCGTGGATAGCATATTTCTTTCTTGATTTTTTGGTTCTTTTGCATCAAGGCAAAAAGAACATATAATTAAAGCCAGTTTACGTAGTATAGAAAAATACAAGTTAAAGCCTTATTAAGGCAAACGTATTTTTTCGTATACAAGTAAACTACAATCATAAAATTTTTTGAGCGCAGGAAACGAGTTTACGAGTTCACGAACACCACAAAACAATAAACAAGAAGTGAGTAAAAAGAATTAATTTTTAAAGTGAATGAGCCTTGAGCGGCAATTTTACATAATGACTAATTATAACGACAAAATGATAAACCTTTAA
>CAJQOH010000060.1 GCA_905479915.1 uncultured Flavobacteriales bacterium | reverse complement strand
ATTAAACAGTTAAAAGAGAAATTACCCTGCCAAGATATACCAAGTAGCACTTATTATAAATAAGTGATAACACGTACAAAATTAATGAAATTGTGGACCTTATCAAGTGGATTTGGTCGATGACCAATAGGTTTTTTTTAACAAGTAAGTGTTAAGTGTCTGATTATTAATAAAAAATTAATTTCCTTGTTGTCGCAATTAGACAAACAAATTGCAGAATCCATAATCTTCTATAATAGACTTTTATTCTTTGAGCTTTTGAACCAACTGAATACATTCTTTTGCTTCTTTAACATCGTGTACCCTTAAAATATTTGTTCCTTTTGTTAGGGCAATGGTGTTGAGAACAGTTGTACCATTTAGTGCTTCTTCAGGGGTTGAGTTAAGGACTTTGTTAATCATTGATTTTCTAGATACACCAGTTAATATTGGTAGGTTGAATGATTTAAAGGTATCTAAGTTGTTGAGCAATTCATAATTGTGTTCAACGGTTTTTCCAAATCCAAATCCAGGGTCAAGAATAATATCTTTTACCCCCAGTTGGTTTAGTGCCTGTATTTTTTCTTCAAAATAATTTTTAACATCTTCCACTACGTTGGTGTATGTAGGGTTTTCTTGCATGTCTTGCGGATTTCCCTTCATGTGCATTAATACATAGGGAGTGTTTAAGTTAGCAACACACTCAAACATTTTAGGGTCTAAGTTTCCTCCGGATACATCATTTATTATGGTTGCACCTGCGTCAACACATTTTTCAGCTACAGCACTTCTAAATGTATCTACAGAAATTTCTAAATCTTTAAAATTGGAGCGAATTAGTTGTACAGTTGGTAATATTCTCTTTAATTCTTCTTCTTCAGAAACTTTTTCGGCTCCAGGTCGAGTAGAGTATCCTCCAACATCAATAATTTTTGCACCATCGTATTCCATGCTGTTTATTTTTTGCACGATAGCTTCTTCATTCCAATCTTTCCCACCGTCAAAAAATGAATCTGGTGTAAGATTTAATATGCCCATAACAATGGGTTCGTCTAAATTTATACTTTTCAGTTTAGATTTTATAGACTTATTTGTATCTTGCGGTGCTTCAGTTTTTGATTGCATTATAGATTTAATAAATTATGAGTAATACTTCTAAAGAATACGATTCAATAATAAAGATTTGTACGGACATTTTTACAAAAAAAATGAAAGATTACGGAAGTGCTTGGAGAATTTTAAGAACAAGCTCACTTACAGATCAAATTTTTATTAAAGCAAAACGTATTCGAAGTATTGAGGAGAAAGGGATGAGTAAGGTAGATGAAGGGATAAGACCTGAATACATTGCAATTGTAAATTACTGCATTATGGCTTTGGTACAATTGGAATTGGGTTTTGATGAGAATACTGAATTGCCGGAAGAAGAGTGCTTAAATTTATATACCAAACATTTTTTGGCTTCTAAAAAGTTAATGGAAGATAAAAACCATGATTATGATGAGGCTTGGAGAGATATGAGGTTGAGTTCTCTAACGGATTTAATTTTAATGAAATTGTTAAGGACAAAACAGATAGAAGATAATAGTGGTCAAACACTTATATCAGAAGGAGTAGATGCCAATTATGCTGATATGCTTAATTATGCGGTATTTGCTTTAATAAGATTAGAAGAAGGAGTTAAATAATTGTTAAACGAAATTAGTATGGTGTTTTTGAACTTAATTTTGAGACTCACCAATAGCTAAAGAAATGAAAATTTTAACATACATATCACGCGTATTTGTAGGAGCATTATTTATTGTTTCTGGGCTAATAAAATCTAACGATACTTTGGGGTTTAGTTATAAGCTTGAAGAGTATTTCGAAAACGGAGCTTTAGCTTACCGTATTAGAGATTGGTTTGGATGGGATTCTTTCTCCTTAGAGTTTTTAATGGAGCATGCCTTAATGTTAGCGATCATTATGTGTGCAGCAGAAATTATTTTAGGTTTTGCAATACTGTTTGGAACTAAAATAAAATTTGCGGTTTATTCCCTAATAGGTTTAACTGTACTATTTTTCTTTTTAACACTTCATACAGCTACTTGTGATCCTTTTGCAAGTTATAATGAAGTTACCACTGTGGAAGTTGGTTCATCAGAACATACTCAATTGATGAGTAGAATGGAGGAGAATACTAAAATTTCAATCCAACAAGAAACAGCAAAAGAAGTAACTTTTGTTGAAGAGATGCCTGTACAGTGTGTAACAGATTGTGGTTGTTTTGGTGATGCCATGAAAGGTTCTTTAGGAAGAAGTCTGACTCCATGGGAGTCATGGACTAAAGATTTAATTTTAATGATTTTCTTAATTCCGATTTTCTTATCAAGAAATAAGATTAAAATGAATACAACTAGAGAGCATGCAATACTAAGTTTGAGTGCATTGGCTTTTGTTGCTTTTCTTTCTTGGGTGTTTGATTGGTATTTCCCAATGCTGTTTTTTGCGGTTGGTGCTTTAGGATATTTTGCAACAAAACGTTTGTTGTTTAATACGGTATTGCGTTGGTTACCTATACTGGTAGTAACTTTAATTTCAATAGTATTTATTGTGTATACCCTTAACTATTTACCTATTAGAGATTATAGAGCTTATGAAGTAGGTAAGAGTATCCCTGAACAGATGGTTTTACCAGAAGGTGCTAAAGAATCGGTGTTTGAAAATATATTTTATTATAAAAATAAAACAACAGGAGTTGTTGAAGAGTTTACTGAAAGCACTTATCCTTGGGATGATGACAATTATGAATTTTCTGATAGACAAACAAAGTTATTAGTTCAAGGAGATGTTGCTGCGATTACTGATTTCACTATGATGGCAGATGATGGTAATGATTATGCTCAAGATTATTTTAATGAAGAAGGTTATATTTTTATGTATGTTGCTTACGATATAACTAAAACAAATGATGCATCTGCAAAAAAGATTAATACATTTGTCGACCAATGTAATGCTGATGGAAGTTATGTTGTAGGTTTAACAGCATCTTTATATGATGATGTTGAGAGCTTTAGACATAAAAATCAAACAATGTTTGATTTTTACACTTGTGATGCCATTACATTAAAAACAATAGTTAGGGCAAATCCTGGTATTGTTTTAATGAAAAAAGGATCGATTTTAGGTAAATGGAATGCAAATGATTTGCCAGAATACGAAGTAATTAAAAAAGAATATTTAAAGTAAAAAAAAGTAGAATTTGTTTCAGTTTATTTTAAAAAGAATATTGTATGGTTTTTTAGTCCTTGCTGGAGTAGTAACGGTGGTGTTCTTACTTTTTAATGTTCTCCCAGGAGATCCTGCTAGACAGTTGATGGGGCAAAGAGCAGATGAGGAATCGATTAGAATTATTCAAAAGGATTTAGGTTTAGATCAACCTTTATCTAAGCAGTTTGTAATGTATATCAATGATCTGGCTCCAATTTCTGTACACGATAAAGATCCTGATCATTATTTGTATTTGGATGCGGAAAAGTATGATTATTCAGAGTTGTTTTCTTACGGAGCATCAAGTGTTGTTGTCTATAAGGCACCATATCTTAGAAGGTCCTATCAAACAAAACGTAAAGTATCAGAAATCATAAAAGATTATATGCTTGAAACGGCTGTTTTAGCCTTGGCATCAATAATTATTGCAGCACTTTTAGGTGTCCTTTTTGGTGTTATTTCGGCATTAAGAAAAGATACTTGGATAGATAGAGCTCTTCTGTTTATTTCTATTTTAGGAATGTCTGTTCCATCCTTCTTCTCTGCTATTCTTATTTCATACTTTTTCGGATATGTTATTACAGATATTACAGGGTTAAACATGACAGGGACCTTATTTGAATTTGATAATTTAGGAGATAATGAATTGTTAAGATTGGACAATTTGATTTTGCCAGCATTAACATTGGGAGTGAGACCAATATCTGCAATTATGCAATTAACACGAAGTTCTATGTTGGATGTAATGTCTCAAGATTATATAAGAACTGCTCGAGCTAAAGGATTAAAGTTCAAAACAGTTGTGATTAAACACGCACTTAAAAACGCTTTAAATCCAGTAGTTACGGCAATATCAGGAATGTTTGCTAGTCTTTTGGCAGGAGCATTGTTTGTAGAATCTATTTTTGGTTGGAAAGGAATTGGTTGGGTATTGTTTGATGCCTTAACAAAGTTTGATATGCCAATAATAATGGGAGGAGTATTGTTGACAGCTACTATATTTGTGTTTATAAATATCTTAGTAGATATTACCTACGGAATACTTGATCCAAGAGTAAGAGTTAAATAGAAAATCATGAGAAAGAAAATTGTTGCAGGTAACTGGAAAATGAATAAAACTTATTCCGAAGCGATTGCTTTAGTAGGTGATATTGTGGGTTCTTCTTATGATGAGTCTGTTCAGCTTATTGTTATTCCTCCAGCTTTTTATGTTTCAGAGATTGCCAAAATTTCATCAAGTACAAATGTTGGAGTAGGAGTTCAAAATTTATCAGAACATGATTCTGGAGCTTTTACTGGAGAGTTGTCATCAAAAATGATTCAATCAGTTGGGGCACAATATGCACTTGTTGGGCATTCGGAAAGAAGAGAATATTTTAACGAAAAAAATAGTGATTTGGCGTTAAAAGTTAATCAGTTGTTGGCTGATGATTTAACACCTATTTATTGCTGTGGAGAGGTGTTAGAAGAAAGAGAAAAAGGAAACCACTTTAACTTGGTTAAAAGCCAAATAGAAGAAGGTTTATTTCATTTGGACAAAGATCAAATGTTAAAAACTGTAATTGCTTATGAACCTGTTTGGGCAATAGGTACAGGAGTTACTGCAAGTTCAGATCAAGCGCAAGAAATGCATCATTTTATTAGAGGTTTAGTGGCTAATAAATATGGTGTAGATACGGCAGATTCTATTTCTATTCTTTATGGAGGGAGCTGTAAACCAACAAATGCTAAAGAGCTTTTTGCAAATGCAGATGTTGATGGGGGTTTAATAGGAGGAGCTTCTTTAAATGCTGCTGATTTTATTGCTATAGCGAATTCTTTTTAGAAGAATTTGAGTAGCTTTTGTGGATTCCTGTTCACAAAAACATCTTATAAACAAATTTTTTATTGAATAACAATTTATCACTCACTTCGTTTATGTTGTGGCCGGTGTTATTTTGTTGTTAATTCTGGTGGATTTAAATATGGATTTCCGATATTTGTTAGTTAGCTAAAACTGATAGTGAGAAAAAGGTTTACATATCAATTTATAGGTTTTGTTTTTACATGCATACTCATGTTTCAAACACAAACTTCTTTTGCTCAATGGACACTTGATGTTGTTGGGACGGTGAAGAAGGAAGAAACTAAAAAACGTATGGAAGGTTCTACCATTACCATTAAAAGAAATGGTGCGGTATGGAAAACATTAGCATCTTCATCAAGTGGTAAGTTTGAAGCTTCTTTAGAACCTGGAGCAGTATATATTATCGAGTTTTCTAGACCAGGTCATGTTACCAAACGCATTCAGTTTTCAACTAAAAACGTTCCGCCAGATGATGCCAAATATGGCTTTGAATTTCCTTTAGAAATGAATTTGTTTGAAAAAGTTGATGGACTTGATGTCTCTATTCTCGATCAACCAATTGGTAAAGTTCAATTTGATCCAGAGACGGGGTATATGGATTTTGATGCTGCATATACTAAGTCGATTAAAAAAGAGTTGGACCGATTAAAGAAAGAATTGGCTGAAAAATTAAAATCTGAAGAAGAAAACAGAAAAGCACATCAAAAAGATTATGATGCCGCTATTGCAGCTGCAGATAAATTGTTTAAAGCAGAAAAGTGGGCAGAGGCAAAACCACTATATGAAAAAGCTGCAGGTATTTTCCCAGATGAATCTTATCCTGAATTTCAGTTGGAAGATATTTCTGATAAGTTGGCTGGTATGGCAGAAGCGAACAAGAGGTATCAAACTGCAATTGATAAGGGAGATGCTGCTTTTAAAGCTCGTGAATGGGATAAGGCAACAGCAGCTTTTGAAAATGCTGTAACGTTAAAAGATACGGAACAATATCCAAAAGATAAGATTAAAGAGATTAAAACAATTATAGCAAATCAGAAAAAAGTTGATAAAGAATATAAGGAAGCAATAGCTTCTGGAGATCAGCAAATGATGAGTAGGGATTATGAAAGCGCAAAAGAGAGTTTTACAAAAGCTGCAGGTATAAAAGATTATGAGCAATACCCTAAAGATAAATTGTCGGAAATAGATGGGATATTGGCTGAGCAAGCAAAAAAGGATCAAGAATATACGGATGCAATAGCTATTGCTGATGAAGCTTTTAAAATTAGAGAATACGATAAGTCGATAGAAGCTTATAAAAAAGCATCAGGACTTAAACCATTAGAGGCTTATCCTAAAACAAAAATTGATGAAGCTACAAGATTAAAAGCTGAATTAAAACAGTTGGAAGAGAATTATAAAAAGTTTATTGCAGATGCTGATGCTGCTTTTACTGCTAAAGATTATGCTGCTGCGCAATCTAATTATGAGCAAGCGGCTGGTTTAAAAGATGAAGAAAAATATCCTAAGGATCAGCTTATAGAAATAAAAGCGTTGCTTGAGGCAGCAAATAAGTTAGAAGCTGATTATGCCAATTTAATAAAAGAAGGAGATAATGCAATGGCTTCAAAAGGTTATGACAATGCTAAAACGGCTTTTGAAAAAGCATTGGCTTTAAAATCGGAAGAGCAATATCCTCAGGAAAAACTAAAGGAAATAGAAGGTTTATTAGCTGAGTTAGCAAAAGAGGAAGAAGCTAAGAAAGCAAAAGAAGAACAGTATTTAGCTTTGATCACTGAAGCAGATAAAATGCTAGGAGCAAAGGATTATGAGAATGCAAAAGGAAAATATACAGAAGCCTTAGCAATAAAATCAGAAGAACAACACCCTAAGGATAAAATCAAGGAAATAGAAGGTTTGTTAGCTGATTTAGCAAAAGAGGAAGCAGATAAGAAAGCAAAAGAAGAGCAATATTTAGCGCTGATAACTGAAGCAGATAAAATGTTAGCTGCTAAGGATTATGAGAATGCAAGAGGAAAATACACGGAAGCTTTGGGTATAAAATCAGAAGAACAACACCCAAAAGACAAGTTAAAGGAGATTGAAGATGTGTTAGCTGGATTGGCTAAGGAAGAGGCAGATAAGAAAGCAAAAGAGGAACAATATTTAGCACTGATAACTGAGGCAGATAAAATGTTGGCTGCTAAGGATTATGAGAATGCAAAAGGAAAATATACAGAAGCTTTGGGTATAAAATCAGAAGAACAACATCCTAAAGATAAGCTAAAAGAGATTGAAGATGCAATTGCTGAACTTGCTAGAAAGAAGGCAGAGGAAGAGGCTGCTAAATTAGCAGGAGAAGAAAGAGATGCCAAATACAATGAGATTATTGCTTTGGCAGATAAGGCTTTTAATACACAGAAATATGATGATGCTAAGTTGAAGTACACAGAAGCTTTAGGTGTAAAGAGTGAGGAAGAATATCCGAAAACTAAATTAAAAGAAATTGAAGATGCAATTGCTGAACTTGCTAGAAAGAAAGCAGAAGAGGAAGCTGCAAAAATGGCTGGTGCAGAAAAAGATGCTAAATACAAAGAAGCAATAACTTTAGCAGATAATGCTTTTGGGTTTGAAAATTTCGAACAAGCTAAAATAAAGTATAACGAAGCATTGGCTGTTAAACCAGGTGAGCAATATCCTAAAGAAAAGCTAGAGGCGGTAGAAGCAGCATTGTTAGCATTGGCAAAGAAAAATGAAGAAGATGCTTTGGCACTTGAATCAGAAAGAAAGAAAAAAGAATATTTCGATGCTTTAGTAGCAGAAGGTGATGCTGCTTTAATTGGAAAGAATTATGAGGAAGCATCCTCTAAATACACCCAAGCTTTAGGTGTTATTCCAGGAGAAAAATATCCAGAAACTAAGTTGGAAGAAATCAAAGCTATTTTAGCAAAAATTGAAGCTGAAAAAGCTAACGATGACAAAGCTAAAGCCGATAAAGAAAAGAAATACAATGAATTTATTACTCAGGCAAATAGTGATTTTGAAGCAAAAAAATATGCGAATGCTAAAATCAATTATCAAAGTGCATTAGGAGTAAAACAATATGAATCTTACCCTAAGAATCAAATAACTGAAATTGATAGAATCCTAGCTGAAATTGCTGCAAAAGAATCTGAAATTACTTTAACAAACAATGCGTTAAAACAAAAAGAAGAAAAATACAATGCGCTTATTAAAACAGCTGATAGTGATTTAGAAGCGAAAAAATATAAGAAAGCTATTTCAGCTTATGAACAAGCTTTAGGTCTTATGCCAGCTAAATCATATCCTAAAGAAAAGATTGATGCAATAAACTCTTTGTTAGCAGAACTTGCAGCAAAAGAGAAGGAAGGCCAAGATGCTATTTTAGCTGAAAAAGAAAAAAGAAAAGAATATGAGCAATTAATTTTTGATGGTGATAGGTCGATGAAATTGAAAGAGTATACGAATGCTCAGGTTAGCTTTAGAGATGCCTTAGCTCTTTACTCTACAGAAAAGTACCCTCAAGATAAGCTAGATCAAATCGCTAAAATTTTAGAAGAGCTTAGTAAGCCTGAAGAAATTGTGGTTTCCAATAATTCTAATACAGGAACTAGAGCAAAGATAAATAGAGATAAAGAAAGAGAAATAGAAGCAAGAATGGCAGCTCTACTTGGTAAAAACATCGTAAAGAAAGATGAGAATCTTCAAAAAGATAAGGATACCTTTAAAGAGCAGGAGGAAGTAAGAGTTTCTGGTGGGATCTCAAGGACTACAGAGGCAGATCTTGAGAAGTCTAAGTATGAAGAGGGAATTTCTGCTCAAGCAGAAAGAGGGAATAAATTCCATTTAGAAAATAGCGAATCATTATTAGCAACAACAAAGCTATTGGAAAAGGCGGAAAGTAATCGAGTTAAAAAGGCAGATAAACGAAGAAATGAATCTGATGAAAGTTTTGAAGTTTATAGTAAAGAGCAGGCAGAATTTTTAAAAGAGCAGGAAGGCTTGAGTAAAGATAAGGCAGAAGCTCATTACATCTATGTTGACAATGTTTCTGAAGCCAATTTAATAATGGTAGAAAAAGGGGATAAGCTTAGAGCAGACAATAGAGTTGATTTAGAAGAAGTAAAAGCAGAAACATTAAAGAATGAAAAGAGAAATAAAAAGAAAAGAGAAGAAAGGGAATTGGATGTTAAAGCGTATAAAAAAGAATTAACAGAAGGTGAGGAAATTCTTGTTTCAGCGGCTATTGATAGGGGACAGAAAAATGGAGAAGAGATTAAGGAAATTAATGAAAGTCAAACGGCAATGAAAGCTGAAAAATCTAACCTGTATAAATTAAATGTTAATGAGTTAATTAAGTTTAAGGAAAAGATAGATAGGGTTGAAGCAGCACGTGTTGAAAAGGCTGATAAACAGCGTTTGGATTACAAAAAAGTACTTAAGAGGATTGAAGATGATGCACATAAAAAGAGTGATGCTCAAAATGTTAAGTACTATGAAGATATAGTGTATTTAGAAGAGTATAAAGATCAGTTAACAAATGTAGCGGCAGCTAATGTTAAAAGTGCTGATAAGCGAAGATTAAAAGCGAATCAGAAGATGCTGAAATCGAAAGATAGGTTGGGAGTTGTTGAGCCTTCACAAGAAAAAAGATACAAATCTTTCCAGTTAAAACTGGAAGAGGAAAGAACTCAGAATAATAATTTCATCTCTGATTTACAGACTATAGAAAGAACCAAAATGATGCAGGCTGATGCTGATTTAGAAGGTTTCTATATGGGAGAAAAGAGAGAAAGAGAGAATGAAGAGTTGGTAAGTAAATATCCTCAAGGAATTACTGAAGAAACAGTTGAAGGAGGAAACTCAGTTGTCATAAAAAGAATTAAGGTGACTGGTAATCATGCTGATGTTTATGAACGTGTTTTTTATGCTTGGGGAGGAACTTATTTTTTCAAGAATGGAGAAAATATTACTCAAGCCCTTTGGGATAAAGAGTCAATAGATTAATGCCTTGATGAGTAAGTCTCGATTTTTCACTTATATATCTTTTTTATTTTTTTTTAGTTGTCAACTTGATGATAATGCAGTTAGTTTTGATACAACTTCTTTAGAAGTTGTTAAAGCTGAAACGGTAAAATATGCTAAAGGCTTCTCTATAGAGGAATTAGATAATTGTAAATTAATTACCCTTAAAAATTCATGGTCAGGAGAAAATGTATCGTATAGGTATGTTTTGTATGATGAGGAAAAACCTGAAAATGTTGAAGGTGATCTTTTTATTAAAACTCCTATTCAATCCATTGCCTGTATGAGTTTAACTCATGTGGCTTTTTTAGAGAAATTAGGATTGTTAAATTCCGTTGTAGCTCTTTCAGGTTGTGATTATGTGAGTAGTACTAATGTGAGAAGTCTTATTAATAATGGAGCAATTAAAGAGGTTGGACAAGGTCAAAACGTTAATTATGAAATGTTAGTAGAAGAAAGTCCTGAGCTTGTAATGGCTTTTGGGGTTGATGCATCGTCAAGCAATCATCTCAATAAAATGAAAAGATTGGGCTTGAATATTGTATTAAATGCTGAATACATGGAAACTCACCCTTTGGGTAGAGCTGAATGGATAAAGTTTATTGCAGCTTTTTATGGCGTTGATAAAAATGCAGCAATTATTTTTGATGAAATAGAAAAAGAGTACCTGAGTTTATTGACATTAACCGAAGGTCTTGAGAAGCCTACGGTATTTGTAGGGATGCCATGGAATGGTTCATGGTATGTTCCTGGAGCCAAATCTTTTCAGGCTCAATTGTTAAGTGATGCAGGGTCGGAGTATTTATGGTTAGATAACGAAGAACAAAGTAGTTTGGTGAAAGCTAAAGAAGTTATTCTTGACGAAGCCTATGATGCTGATTTTTGGTTGAATCAAAACAGTTATTCAAGTATAGAAGAGATTGTTTCTTATGATGAAAACTTTAAAGGATTTAAAGCAGTAGGAGAGAAGCAGTTGTTTAATAATAATAAACGAATTAACTCTAAATCAGGGAATGACTATTGGGAATCTGGAGTTGTGAATCCACATATTGTTTTGAGGGATTTGATTGAAATTTTCCACCCAGAATTAATCGATCACGAACTTTACTATTACAAGAAATTGGAATAAAAAAAGCCACTTTAATAAGTGGCTTTTGAACTGTAATATTTAATTCTATTTACTGAACTGTTTCTACGTTTGCAGAAATGTTTAAAGTAGTAGTAATAGGGTTTGTGTTAGCTGTAATTGTAACCGTTTTTGTTTGAGCTCCTTGCTGCTTTCCTGGGCTGTAAACAACTTCAATCTCACCTGTTGCTCCTGGTTTAATAGGCTCTTTAGGGAATTTAGGAACAGTACAACCACAACTTCCTTTAGCATCTTCAATAATTAAAGGCTCAGAACCTGTATTGGTAAAAGAGAAAATTTTTGTGTTTTTGGTATCTTGTTTAATGCTTCCAAAATTATGAGCAACATCAGCAAATTTAACATTTGTTTTTGCTCTTGTTTCAGAAAGCTTTGGTGCTGCCGGTTGTGCCGGAGTAGCATTTGGTTGAGAAATGGGATTACTAGTAAGTGGGTTGATTATGTTGCTAGGCGATGTATTGGCAACGATGTTGCTTTGTGGCGTAGCACTTTTTTCTGGACTACTCATTCTTTGCGGTTTATCATCAGTAAAAAAAGTATTGATAATTAATGTTAATGCAATTACTCCTAATAATCCTAATTTAATATTCTCTTTCATTTTTGTTTAAGTTTTTAATTTAAGTACCGTAAAATTACAAATCTTATTTATATACCAGTTTTTCTTTTTTAAAGGTATTGCTGTTGATCTCTTCAATTGCTTTTAAGTAAGAATCATTAAGGTCATTTGCAATTTGGAAAAATGCTGAAGTATCCCATAGATTTCGAGCAACAAGCGCCTTAAGTCTTACAAGAATTAATTTTTTAGAAGTGTTTATTTGTTCCTCATCTTTTTCCACCTCATTTTTGGTTGCGAATTCGATAAAATCATTTAAGAGTTCCTCTTCAGCATTAAAAGATGATTTGAATTTAGAAATGTTATCATACTTTGCCTCTAATTCTTTTCTATGGTTATCCATGTAGGTTAAGATAAATTCATTTATTAATCCTTTACGGTTTACTTTTCCAAAATATAAAGACGACATAGAAGTGTCAATAGGTACAAAAATGTCAGGCATAATACCACCACCACCATAAACTGTTCTTTGACTGTTTAATGTTTCAAATTTTAGAGAGTCAGGTAGTGAAATGCTGTCTTCATTCATGTATTCTCCATTTTCGAACCTTCGTGAAAATTCTTTGTAATATTCTTCTTTTCCGTCACTGTATGGTCTTTGGATACATCTTCCTGAAGGAGTATGATATCTAGCAACTGTTAATCGGATGGCAGAAGCATCAGGTAAACTAAATGGTTTCTGAACTAGTCCTTTTCCAAAAGATCTTCTTCCAATAATTAACCCTCTATCATAATCTTGAACAGCACCACTAACAATTTCCGAAGCAGAGGCAGAGCCTTCATCAATTAGAACAACAAGTTTTCCTTTTTCGAACCTACCTTTGTCTGTTGTGTAATACTCTTGTTTTGGAGCTTTGTTTCCTTCAGTGTAAACAACTAATTTTTTATCTCCGATAACTTCATCTACCATTTGAATAGCAGTTTTTAAATAACCACCACCGTTGCCTCTTAAATCAATAATAAGGTGTTTCATGTTTTGTTCTTGAAGTTTTGTTAAGCCTTCTCTAAATTCAATGATTGTATTTTTAGCAAATCGATTTACTTTTATATAGCCAATATCTGGAGTAGCCATATAGCTAGCATCTACACTAAAAATGGGGATTTTATCTCTTGTAATGGTAAATTTTAAAAGGTCAACAGTGTTTCTTCTTTTTATTCCAACATTTACTTTGGTTCCTTTTTTGCCTCTTAATTTTTTTTGAACATCGCTATTTTGTAATCCAATTCCAGCAATATTTTCACCATCCACTTCAATGATTTTATCGCCAGCTTTAAGCCCTACTTTTTCTGAGGGGCCTCCAGAAATAGGAGAGACAACTATTAGTGTGTCATGAAAAATATTAAATTGTATACCAACCCCTTCAAAATTTCCAACCAATGGCTCGTTCATTTTTTTCAATTCCTCTTTAGGTATGTATACAGAGTGGGGATCTAATTCTTTTAATACAGCTACAATTGCATCTTCAACAAGTTTGTTGTCATCTGTAGAATCAACATAAGCATATTCAATGTACTGAAGTAAAGCATCAAACTTTTTACTTGCATCACTTTGAATATATTGTGAAAAACTAATTTGACTACTTAAAATAAGTAGGAGTGCAAAGATCTTTTTTAATGCTTTCATAGAGTATAAATTATTAAAACAAACTTAGTTAAAAATAGACTCGATTTTTCACTTAATGTGATAAATGGTTGTCATTATTTGTGGATGAGTTATCAATGATTATTCCATAATTCTTCGAAGTGTTTTCTAACGCTTATTACTAGCTTGTTAAGTTTTAAACAAATATTGAGTTTGTAGTTGTTATCTCGTAAATTATTCTATATTTGTTAATCTAACTAAAATTATATTAATTAACTAAAACAAAACATGAACAAAAGTATTAATGATTGCATTATTGATGACAGGAGTTTCTGTTGATTCTTTTGCTCAGAAAAAAGATAAGAAAGCTAAAAAAGAAAAAGAGTTAAAAAGACCTGCTTCTGTAGGACATGCTGCAACAGATAACTTTGTTGGTGCATCTTTTGACGTTTATGATAAGAATAAAAAGATTTCTGAAAAACTTTCAGATGCTACTGGTAATGTTGCTAATGCAGGAGAAGTAAAGACTGACTTAGAAGCTCAAGTAGAAGAAATTAAAGGTTTATTGGGTAAATCTAAGGATGTGCTTACTAAAGCAAAAACAATTACACCTAAAACAAACTCTATGAAAGCTGTTAAAGCAATTAATGCTGCTACAAAAGCATTGAATGCAACACAAAAAGCCATTCCTGGTCAATTAGAGCAGATCAAGGCACAAAAAAAATAAATTAAAAGGATAAGAAAAAGGTAGTTCATTTGAACTACCTTTTTTTATTTAAGGCAGTAGTAGGTATAAACATAAATACAAGGTAGTAATGAAATTAATTAAAACAGCTGTTATAGCATTTTCCTTTCTAGGGATTCAAACAGGAGTATCTTATGCGCAAGATGCACCAGCAAAAGAGGAAAAAACAGAGAAAAAGAAAAAAGAAAAAAAAGACGATGGAAAGATTGAAAAATCTGGAAAAGGTGAAGGGGTAGTAAAGTACAGAAGAAGCTCTTTGCATACAATGATTATTGAAGATGCAAAGTTGCCAGATGCAGGATTGATTTTGAAATCTTTTAAAGATGCACCATTTCCAGATAAATACAATGATCATACTGTTGGAGATAAATCATTTAATTTAGAAGAGTATTATGTGGCACCAGTTGCTGCTGAAGGTGAAAAAGTAAAAAAGAAAGATAAAAAGAACTATGCACCAACTATAGATAAGTATATTAAGGATAATCATGTAGCTAGAAAAATGGTTGCGAAGTGGTTTAATAGAAGTCCAGAAGGTACTTTTGATATTAACTTAATTGGAGAAAGAGGGATGTATGATGCTTCTGCTCAAGATAAAGCAACAGCAAACAGTACTGAAAGAGGTGAAGCAATGTTAGCTGATGCAGGAGAAGATTTGATTGGAAATTCTTTTTTAGTAGTAAACTATTCAAAATTTGTTGAGAACGAACCAGTAGCTAGAGCAGTTAAAGAAACAGCTTATGCAGCGGTTGCTAAATCTAATGAATTGGTTAAGGCTGCAGGGGAGAAAGCTGCAGATGTTTTATACAATAAAACAAAAGATGGTTACTCTGTATGGACTACCGCTTACTTATACCAATTACAATGGACAGATTCTATGTCTGCAGTATTTTACCAAGATTTATGGAATGATGCTTCAGCACCAGATCCTGCAAGAGTAGAGGCATTTAACAATTCAGAATTATTTGAATTAAAATTATTGGGTTCTCAAAAAGCAAAGTCTCTTATTACTGGAATGGGTAAGAATGCTGAAGACAAGAACATGATCATTAAAAATGCAACAATCAAATCTATTGATGCAGTTTATGCTAAACTACAAAGAAAGTTTGAGCCATTTAGAACAAAAACTCCTTTAACAAGTATGAAACCTTTAGGAGCTAAAATTGGATTAAAAGAAGGTTTAGAAGGTGGTGATAAGTATGAAGTATTAATGAAATCTCTTGATGAGAATGGTAAAGTGAAGTGGAAAAGAAAAGGTGTGATTAAAGTAGATAAATCAAAAATATGGAATAACATAGCTACAGAAGGAGATCAGCCATTATTAGATGATAAAGGAGATCCTATTAAAGATTCTGGAGTTGAGTTTACTCACTTTAAAGGAAAAGGAAAGTACTTTCCAGGAATGTTATTAAGACAAATTAACTAATTAGAACAACTAAAATTATAAATTATGAAAAACACAATAAAAAAAGCAGGATTATTGGCAATGATGTTTACAGCTTTTGCACTAACATCTAATGCACAAATTAGTAAAACAAAAAAAGCACAAAAAGATACTGATGCTTGGAAATATGAAATAGAGTGTGTTGGAATTGGGAAACCAGGTACTAAAGTTATTAAGGTTTGGTCTTATTCTAAAAAAGCGAATGTTGCAAACGCACAATCTAAGAAAAATGCTGTTCATGGTCTTGTTTTTCAAGGTTATGCTGGTGGTGGACAAGGATGTACAAACCAAGCTGCTTTAGTAACAGATCCTTCAGTTGCTGAACAAAAAAAGGAATTTTTTGATAACTTTTTTGAATTGAATGGTGGTAAATACATGAAGTTTGTTTCTCATTCTGCTGATTCAACTCCAGAAATTATGTCTGTTAAAATTAAAGGATATAAGTATAAAGTAGGAGTTATTGTTACTGTGAATACAAGTGCCTTAAGAAAAGACTTAGAGGCTGCAGGAATTATTAGAGGACTTTCTTCAGGATTTTAGAAAAACCCATTGTAATATTTTATTTAACACTATAAAATTTAGAGCATGAAAAAAATAACATTAATATTCGGAACTGCGCTAAGCTTAGCTGTAATGAGTGCTGTTGTAGCATCTTGTGGAAGTACTCAAATGAAAGGTGCTGGCAACTATACTTACACAACTGAGTGTATGGGAGTTGAAGGTGATGGTTCTCAAACTGTAAAAGGTTGGGGTAGTGGAAGAAATAGAGAAGATGCTATTGAACAAGCTAAAAAGAATGGTTTAAGAGATGTCCTTTTTAAAGGGATAATTAGTACTAAAGGCTGTAATCAAAAACCTGTATTGTTTGATCCAAATATTAGAGAGAAAAAAGAAGATTATTTTAATGCTTTCTTTGCTGATCAAGGACCTTTCATGGAGTTTATAACTGGAGAGGATGGATCTGATAAACATTTCTCAGTTGTTACTGGAAGAAAGAAGGCAGGTGATCAAGTAACTTATGGTGTAATCATTAGAGTTCAAAGAGCAAAACTTAAAACTAGAATGATTCAGGATGGTATAATGCCAAAATAATTAATTAAAACACTAACTAAAACAAAACAATAAAAATTATGAAAAAAACATTAATACTATGTGGTCTAATCATAGCTGGAATTACAGCTAGTTTTGGACAAGCAAAAAAGCCAACTATTATGGTTGTTCCTAGTGATAACTGGTGTATCAAGAATGGATACTCTATGGAGTTTGATAATGAAGGAACAAAAGTTGTTATTCCAGATTATAAAAAAGCTTTTCAGCAAAATACTGAAGTTAAATTAGCAGTAAGTGCTATTAACGGAATGATGGCTGATAGAGGTTTCCCATTGAAGGATTTAGAGGCTACTATGAAGTCTTTAGAGTCAGATGCTGCTGAAGATGCAATGAGAACATCTAAATCTGGTGGTGAAGTTGCTGAAAGCCCAATTGATATCCTTAAGAAGAAAGCTAAGGCTGATATTATTATGGAGTTAACTTGGACAATCAATAAGACTGGACCTAAAAAATCAGTTACATTTATTTTAAGAGGTTTAGATTCTTATACAAATAAACAAGTAGCTTCAGCTCAAGGTACAGGAGCACCATCTATGGCTGCAGAAGTACCAGTTTTACTTCAAGAAGCTGTTACTGCTCATATTGATAACTTTAACGGACAGTTACAAGCTCACTTCGATGATATGTTTGCTAACGGTAGAGAAATCATTTTAAGAATTAAAGTATGGGATGATTGGGATTATGATTTAGAAAGTGAAGACTTTGGTGATGATGAGTTAGGAATGATTATTGAAGAGTGGATGGAAGAAAATACTCAAAAAGGTAGATTTAGTACTACTGATATGACTGAGACTATGGCATTGTTTGAGCAAGTTAGAATTCCTATGTATAATGCAAAAGGAAGAGCTTTAGATGCTAGAGGATTTGCTAAAGGATTGTATAAGCACTTAAAAGGTGATCCAATGAACATTCCATGTAAATTGGTACAGAAAGGTTTAGGTAGAGCTACTATTTATTTAGGTGGTAAATAATTAATTAAAAATAGTTAAAAGATGAAAAGAATTAGTCAAATTTTACTTGCTGCAATATTTGTGGTTTCGACATCAGTGTCGTTTGCTCAAGCAGGTAAAGATGAAGCAAGGATTAAACTTACGGCATGGGTACCACCTACTATTGATGGGATGCCAGCTGCGGCACGTAAATCTCTTGCAAATAAATTAACACAGGTAGTTACTAAAAATGGTCTAGGTGGAACAAAAAATGCTAGATTTATTATTAGTGCAAACGTAGCAATTAGTACGAAGGATATTCTTCCTGGACCACCTCCAATGCATGCATATACATTAGATGTTACATTGTATATTGGTGATGGTTTTGAAGGTACTGTTTTTTCTAGTACTAACTTAACTGTTAAAGGTGTTGGTAAAAACCCAACTAAAGCATATAAAGCTGCATTGAAAAATGTAAAAACGAAAGATCCAGATATTGCTGCTTTTGTTGAATCAGGGAAAGCTAAAATTATTCAGTATTACAAAGATAATTGTGATATGATAATAAAAGAAGCTCAAACTTTAGCTGATCAAGACAAATACAATTCTGCTATCTATAAGTTAACAACTATCCCAAGTGCTTGTGGAGAGTGTTACAATAAAGCGATGGATGCTGTTAAGCCAATTTTTCAATTACAAATTGATAAAGATTGTAAGAGAAGGTTAGCTGAAGCTACAGGAGTTTGGAATGCTGCACAAGATATGCCATCTGCTGAAAAAGCAGGAGCTATGTTAGCTAAAATTAACCCTGATGCATCATGTGCTCCTCAAGCAAGAAGCTTATCTAATAAGATTGCTGCTAAGGTTAAGCAAATAGACGCTAGAGAGTGGAAGTATACTGTTAAAGAACAACAGCAAGAGAGTGAAAGAATTAAAGCGATTAGAGATGTAGGTGTTGCTTACGGTAAAGGACCAAAAGCAAATGTTACTTACAAATCACTTTGGTAATATAAAATCATTTAAGCCCTGTGAATTTCACAGGGCTTTTTTATGCTCTTTAGCAAAGTAAAAATTGCATGTGATTTTGGAATGATTTTTGTAAATATTGTCCCAACTTATTAACTAATAAAAGATACATGAAAAAACTAATTATAGCTGCATTACTAATTTCAGGAACAACCTTAAAAGCACAACATGATGTAAGTGTTGATGTGTTAGGTTTTGCTTTTTCTAAATATGGATTAGGATATGAATATGCAATAAACAATAATAATTCTGTTGGAATTAATTTTAATATGACATCAAAGAATATGTTTGATGATGGAATGTCTAACAATGCAATTTATGCTGAAATAGATGGAGCGTATACGTATTCTGAATTGAATATAATTCCTGAATATAAAGCCTTCTTTACACCTAATAAAGGGAATGACGGTATTTATATGGGCTTATATGGTAAGTTTAGAACTTCTAAAGCTTCAGAAAATACATTTACGGATACTACAGGTTTAGGTTCTTTCTCAAAGACAGATGTGTCAACATCTGGTTTGGCTTTAGGAGCAATGGTAGGTTATAAATGGAAAACTTCTGGAGCCTTATTTTTAGAAGGAACTTTTGGAATAGGAAAATTTTTAATGAACAATGTAAGTTATAGTGATGCTTTAGCTGAAAATGATCCTAATTTTAATGAAGATGACTATATACCTTATGTTGGTAATGCAATGCCTTTAGACTTAAGAATATCTCTTAAAATAGGGGTTAGAATAGGTGCTGGTTCTAAAAGTGAATAGTACAATAAGAAATATATAAAAAAGAAGCCTGCTAAAAGCAGGCTTCTTTTTTATATTAAAATTCTAAATTCAATTCATCCATTGCAGCTCTTATTGAGATGAGAAGATCTCTTTTTTCAGTTACTTCAGTTTCAATAGCTTCATCTAAATCGAATTTAAGATCTTCAATTTCTGTTTCTTGAAATGTTGCATCATAATTATCGATAACACTTAAAACCTCTATTCCCACAATATAGTTTCCTTTGATGGCTTGTCTAACAATGCTTGTAATATGTTCACTAGAATCTAAGGATGATTGCCAAAAGATGGATACAAGAGTAGCTTTCTCATCATCATATTTTTGATTGTCTAAAGCTGCTATGATTTCGTCAACAGCCGATTGATCTTTTAAATCAAATAAAATAGCCGATATGTCATTTTTTATATCTTCATTTTTTGTGGTACACAATAAGTCGATTAAAGGAATTATAGCTTCTTTTTTACCATGTTTACGAACCTGCTTTAGCGCTGTGAAAACTTTTTTTTCATCAGCTGATGAAAGGTCTGCAATTATGTTTTTTAATCGGTTTCCTAATTTTTTCTCTGCCATTGGTGTAATAAATAAAAAGCTCAAATATCAATTGATATTTGAGCTTTAGTATAAAACATTCTATTTCTTAATAATAAATAAGTCTTCTAACTTTAGCAATGTACTTCGCTAAACGTATAACTTGTTTTGTGTAACCAAATTCGTTATCGTACCATACGTAAAGAACAACATTCTTTTTGTCGTTAGAAACAATAGTAGCATTACTATCGAATACAGAACAACAGATGTTTCCGATAATATCGTTTGATACTAATTCTGGATCATTTTCGTATTTAATTTGATTCACTAAATTACCTTCTAATGCGGCTTTTTTAATGATTTCATTAATGCCTTCAACAGAAGTTTCTTTATCTACATTAAGGTTTAATATTGCTAAAGATCCATTTGGTGTAGGAACTCTAACAGCATTAGCTGTTAATTTATTTTGTAAGCTAGGTACAACTTTCGTTACTGCGTTTCCTGCACCAGTAGATGTAATTACCATATTGATGGCTGCAGAACGTCCTCTACGAGGTTTTTTATGCATATTGTCCAATAAGTTTTGATCATTGGTATAAGCATGAACAGTTTCAATATGACCTTTAACAACTCCTAAAGTATTTTCTATTGTATATAGAATAGGAGCAATTGCATTGGTTGTACAAGATGCAGCAGAGTAAATATTTTCATTATCTAAATCTAATTCACCCTCATTAATTCCATAAACGATGTTTGGAATTTCTTTACCAGGAGCAGTTAATAATACTTTGCTAACTCCTTTTGCTTTCATGTGTCTACCCAAAGCTTCTCTGTTAGAGAAAACTCCAGTATTATCAATAATTAACGCATCATTGATTCCATAAGCTGTATAGTCAGTATCTTCTGGATTTTTAGCTTCAATTAGTTTTACAATTTGGCCATTAATGATTAGTGCTTTGTTCTCTATATCAACATCAACATTTCCATTAAACTCACCATGCACAGAGTCATTTGTAAGAAGAGCAGCACGTTTAGTGATTGAATCTTCAGTTACACTTCTAGTAACAATTGCTTTTAATCTTAATTGTTGACCTTTTCCTGCTTGTTTAATTAACTCTCTTGCAGCCAATCTTCCAATTCTTCCAAATCCATAAAGAACAACATCCTTAGGAGTGATGTTATGGTCGTCAGAATTATCAAAACCAGCTAATTTATTGTTTAAGAAATCAGCTTTAGAATTAAAATTGTCTTTTTCATTACACCATTCATTGGCTAATTTTCCAATATCTAATTTAGATGGAGCAATGTTTAACTTTATAATCTCTTCAGCTAAAGCAGCAGTATCATGAATACTAACAGGGATAGAAGCAATTGATCTTGCTTTCTTATGTAGTTTTAGAATTTCTGATATACCTTTATCAAGTAGAGGGTTTCTAAAAAGAACTAACTCTATAGATTTTTCATACATTAAATAACCAATAGAGCTTATTAAGCTTACAGAGGCTTTCTCATCATTAACATATTCGTTTAACTTGTTTTCGTATGCTGTTTTATTGTTATCCAATACTTCCATTTAATTTATCCTAAATATGATTTTAATAGTTTACTTCTTGATGTGTGTCTTAATCTTCTAATTCCTTTTTCTTTAATTTGCCTAACTCTCTCTCTAGTTAATCCAAATTTTTCACCAATTTCTTCTAAAGATAGTGGGTGAGGAATTCCTATTCCAAAAAACAAAATAATAACATCTTGCTCTCTGTCTGTTAGTGTAGATAAAGAACGTTTGATTTCTTTTTGTAAAGATTCATTCATTAAGCTGATATCAGCTTTAGGCGAATTTCCATTCGATAAAACATCAAGTAATGTTCCATCTTCTCCATCTTTAAAAGGAGCGTCCATAGATACATGTCTACCAGATATTTTTTGCGCTTCTGTTACTTTATCTTTTTCTATTTCTAAACTTTCAGCAATTTCTTCAGGAGATGGTTCTCTTTCAAATTCTTGTTCTAGTTTAGAGAATGTTTTATTGATTCTATTTAAAGATCCAACTTGATTTAATGGTAACCTTACTATTCTAGCTTGTTCTGCTATTGCTTGTAAGATCGATTGACGAATCCACCATACAGCATAAGAGATGAATTTAAAACCTCTTGTTTCATCAAACCTTTGTGCGGCTTTAATTAGTCCTAGATTTCCTTCATTAATTAAATCGGGTAGTGTAAGTCCTTGATTTTGGTATTGTTTGGATACTGAAACGACAAATCTAAGGTTTGCTTTTACTAATTTTTCAAGAGCAACCTGATCACCGTCTTTAATCTTCTGAGCTAATTCTACTTCGTCTTCAGCAGTAATTAAATCTTCTCTACCTATTTCTTGTAAATATTTGTCTAATGATGCACTATCACGATTCGTAATAGACTTGGTGATTTTTAGTTGCCTCATACTCGTTAGTTTAAAGTTAATTTGATAGGAACACAAATTTACCCATCTTTTTTAATTAAATGAATAGTTCTAAAATATTAAAAATAAGTTATTTTTTTATCGATATATAGATACTGTTGGTCTATTGTTAATTAATATTCAAAGGGTTAAAACAAAAAAAAGCCTCGAAAATAATTTCGAGGCTTTTAAGATTACAGATTAAATACTGTAATTATTTTTTGATAAACTTCTTTTCTTTAATTCTAGCAGATTTACCAGTTCTTTCTCTTAAGTAGAAAATTCTAGCTCTTCTTACATCACCATGCTTATTAACCTCAATTTTTTCAATAAAAGGAGATGCTAAAGGGAAAATTCTTTCTACACCAATTCCTCCAGACATTTTTCTAATTGTGAAAGTCTCATTCGCTCCAGAATTTCTTCTTTGTAATACAACACCTTGGAAATGCTGAGTTCTTTCTTTATTACCTTCTTTAATTTTATAATATACCGTAATAGTGTCTCCAGTTTTAAAAGATGGTAATTCACTAATTGGTGATAAATCGTTTTCTATAAATTTAATCGCGTCCATGTTTCCTTTATTTATTGTTCTCTCTTTATAAGAGGCTGCAAATTTAGATATTAATAATTAGTTATCAAACAAATGCTACAATATTATTCCATTTTCTTTTTTTCTATCTCTAACAGTTGATTTTGATAGGTTTCGTAGTAGTTTCCTTTTAATGTTATAAGTTCTTGATGTGTTCCTTTTTCAATTATTTTTCCATTTTCTAAAACCAATATCTTATCAGCATTTTTAACGGAAGAAACTCTGTGACTAATTATAATGGATGTTTTGTCTTTCATTATCTTTTCTAAATTGGTTAAGATAATATCTTCAGTTTCAGTATCTACAGCAGATAGGCAATCATCAAAAATTAAAATTTTAGGCTCTTTAATAATGGCTCTAGCAATGGAAATTCGTTGTTTTTGTCCTCCGGATAGTGTAACACCCCGTTCTCCAATCCTTGTTTTAAACCCTTGAGGCAACTCAATAATGTTATCATAGATAGCTGCATTTATTGCTGCAGTTTCAATGGTAGCTTTATCTGGCAATTGATTTTTATAACCAAAAGCAATATTATTTTCAATGGTATCAGAAAATAGAAATACATCTTGAGGAACTACACCTGTATTTTCTCTTAGTTGATTGATGTTAATTTCTTTTAAGTTTTTATTATCTATTAAAATTTCACCGCTGTTTACATCATAATTTCTTAAAAGTAAATTTATGATTGATGATTTTCCCGACCCTGTTTTACCTATGATTGCTAGTGTTTTTCCGTGAGTAATTTCAAAAGAAAGATTTTCTAATGCTGTAATTCCAGATTCTGGATATGTAAAAGAAACGTCATTAAATTGAATGTCTCCATTTAGGTTTAAGGTTTCATTCGAGTTATTTTTCACCTTAGGATCAGTAGATAAAAATTCGTTAATCCTTGTTTGAGAAGCAGCAGCTCTTTGTATTAAAGAAGTTACCCATCCAATAGCTGTAACTGGCCATGTTAGCATGTTTACATAAATTATAAACTGTAAGATGGTTCCTTTTTCTTTTAGGTTTCCAGCAATGTATTCTTGTCCACCAATGTATATAGTAAGAATAGTACTTAAACCAATTAAGAGCATCATCATAGGGTAGAAGAATGAATTGGTTTTTACTAAATTCATAGAGCGAATTCTATAAGCCTCATTTTCTGTATTTAGTTTAGATGTAAAGAAATTCTCCTTTACATATGTTTTTAATATTCTAATTCCAGAGTATGTTTCTTGTGATAAGGTTGTAATATCCGATAGTTTTGATTGAACTTTTTCACTCTGTTTATTAATTCTATTGCTTACTTTATAGATTATAATAGATAGGATAGGTAAGGGAATTAGAGAGTATAAGGAGAGTCTAACATTAATAGAAAACATAATAGGAATAACCAAAGCAAATAGGATTACAAGGTTGATGGTATACATAATACTTGGGCCTAAATACATTCTAACCTTACTAACATCTTCACTAATTCGGTTCATAATATCACCCGTATTGTTCTCTTTATAGAAAGTAGAATCTAATCGTTGGTAATGCTGGTAAATTTCATTTTTAAGATCATATTCAATGAGCCTAGACATGATGATTATCGTTTGTCTCATAAAAAAAACAAAGATTCCTTTAGTGATTGCTAATAAAAATACAATAACTCCAAAAAGAAGAATAACCTCTATAAAATCAAGTCCATCAAATAAAGAGGTAAGAAAAGAATCTGTACTATAATTTGTACCGTTTAGTTGTGCATCAGCAAGATTAAATGCTTCCTTAATTATATATGGAGGGAAAACCCCAAAGACATTGGATATGGCAATAAATAAAAAACCTAAAAACAAACGGTACTTATATTTGAGTAAGTATTTATTTAAATGTTTTAAGGATTTCATGATAAAAATGCCATTGTTAAAAGGGGCGACTTATTTTCTTATATTAATTTCTAAGACAATTCAGTAAAAAGATTAACTTTGCTTCCCTTTTAAATAGAGATGTTTAATTATTGAAATTCAAAGTTAATTATCTTTAATGCTTTAAAAGATTAATTTTTAAAAAACTATCATTATGACAGGTATAGAAGTTCAAGAGATTGCAAAAGATGACAAGAATGTATTGTCTCAAATGGTTAGTATGGATCATGAACAGATCCTTTTTTGTCAAGATAGGGCTACAGGTTTAAAAGCAATTATTGCTGTACACAATACTACACTTGGTCCAGCTTTAGGTGGAACAAGAATGTGGAATTACTCAAATGAGGTAGATGCGTTAACTGATGTTTTAAGGTTGTCTAGAGGGATGACTTATAAAAACTCAATTTCAGGATTAAATTTAGGCGGAGGAAAAGCTGTTATTATTGGGGATTCACACACTCAAAAAAATGAAGCTTTATTTAGAAGGTTTGGTCAGTTTGTAAATTCTTTAAGCGGAAAATACATCACTGCTGAGGATGTAGGTATTTCTCCTCAAGATATGGTTTGGGTAAATCAAGAAACAAATCATGTGGCAGGTTTACCAGGTAAGAGTGGAGATCCTTCTCCAGTTACGGCTTATGGAACTTATGTGGGGATGAAAGCTTGTGCTAAAGTTCAGTTTGGAACGGATTCATTAGAAGGTATTAAAGTAGCTGTTCAAGGTGCAGGACATGTTGGTCAATACTTAATAAAGCATTTGACTGATGAAGGAGCTAACGTTTTTGTTACTGATATTCATGAACCATCTTTAAAAGAAGTTTCTGATAAATATGGAGCTAATATTGTTGGTTTGGATGAAATCTATGATTTAGATGTTGATGTCTATGCTCCATGTGCCTTAGGTGCTACGGTTAATGATGATACATTAAAAAGATTAAAATGTTCTATTATTGCTGGAGCTGCAAATAATCAATTAAAGAATGAAGTGATTCATGGTAAAGAGGTTATGGATAAGGGAATTATTTATGCGCCTGATTTTATGTTAAATGCAGGAGGAGTAATCAATTGTTTTGCAGAAGTTGATGGTAGAAGTGCTGAATGGGCAATGGAAAAAGCAGGACAGATTTATGATACAACGTTAGAGATTGTTAACCGATCTAAAACAGAAAATATTCCAACTTATTCTATTGCGAATAAGATGGCAGAAGATAGAATTGCTAAGGCAAAATAACATTAAGATAGGGAAGAGGTATGTTAAGTAGAAGATTCTTAAGGGTAAAATCATTTCAGGCATTGTACTCTTATTTTCAATCAGAAGATAAGAATATGAAAAAGTTAGAAAGTGAAACATTTCTAAGTTTAGAGAGAATGCATGATTTGTATTTGTTTTTATTAACAATAGGACAAGAGTTGACTCATTTGGCAGAGTTGAAAATGGAAGATGCCAAAAAGAAGAAACTACCAACAGAAGATGATCTTGATCCAAATATGAAGTTTGTAGACAATAGGTTATTTGGACTATTAGCTGAAAATGTTAGCTTAAAAAAGCAAATTCAAGACAAAAAATTATCATGGGGCAATGATCAAGAGTTAATGGTTAAGTTCAATACTTACCTTAGAAATCATGAGATATTCCAAGAGTATATGTCTACAAGAACATCAACTTTTCAAGATGATCAGAAGTTTGTTGTTAATATTTATAAGAAGGTAATTCCAGAATTTGAGTTGTTGCTTTCAGAATTAGAAGATAAGAGTATTTTTTGGGGCTTAGATGAGATTGATTTTGTTTTAAGTATGGTAATTAAATCCATCAAAAAGTTCTCTGAAGAATCAACTATGTCAGAGCCTTTGTTACCGCTTTATAGAGATGCTAAAGAAGATAAAAAGTTTGTTAAGGATCTTTTAAGTAAAGTGGTTAAGAATGATAAGGAGAATAGTCAGTTAATTTCTGATAAAACAAAGAATTGGGATGTTGAGCGTATAGCTATGGTAGATGTTCTTTTAATGAAACTTGCTTTAACAGAGTTGTTACACTTTAATTCGGTACCTGTTAAAGTTACGCTTAATGAGTATATAGAGCTCTCTAAATGGTATAGTACTCCTAAAAGTAAGGTGTTTGTTAACGGAGTACTAGATAAGCTTGTATTAGAGTTAACTGAAAAAGGTGAACTCAAAAAAATGGGTAGGGGTTTATTAGAAAGTTAATTAGCCTCTTTAATTAATTCTCCACCAAACAATAAAGAAGTATTGATTTGATACTTTTTATGAGAGCGAATTCCAACACCTACATATTTTAAGCTTTTATGAAGTAAGGTTTTACGATGCCTTAAACTTTCTATATCGTCATCGATTAAAAGATCTACAACTATTGATAGTGCATCAGGGAAACCATATTGGTTATTTTCTTTAATTTTTATGTATTTCTTTTTTAGTTTTTTTGTTCTTTCCTCAAAACTTTTGTGATTTGCTGAACGATGTCCTTTCTTACCTGTTTTGCCCATTTCTTTGGCATGATTAATTGCTTCTTTAAAAAGATCTTCTTGAGGTTGAAGAGGAGGGAGAGCTTTTTGTTCTTTGAGTGTTTTAACTAATGATTTATAATATTTGTTTTTAGGGATTCTAACGTCTTCTCGATAATCTTTTAAGTAAGTGTCTACAAATAGACCACCATTCATTCTAGCAAGGTTAATGTAAAAGATGACTTTCTTTTCTTGAAAAGAGATTCCTTCTGTTCTTCTAGCGCTATTTGCTTTTGCAAGGTCTCTTTTTTCCCAGGAGTTGAAAGGTGTAATTTTCTGAGAATAAATAGATAAACTAACTATTAATAGGGCAAAAGTTGTATAATATTTAAGCTGATCTAATACCATGTTAATTTCAAAAAACGCTATAAAAGTTGTTTAAAAAAAAGTTATTATGTGTAATACTTCCAACAACTTTTTTAGTCAGGTTGTCTCTAACAAAATCATGTAGCCAGATTTTTACATTTTCTAAATTTTCAA
>CAJQOH010000059.1 GCA_905479915.1 uncultured Flavobacteriales bacterium | reverse complement strand
CTGAACTTGGTTTAGATAAGTCTTCTTATTCTAAGTTAGAAAAAGAAACTAGAGAAGTTAAGATTTCGGAACTAATAAAGCTTTCTAGCTTATTTAATATGAGTGTTACTGATATTATTAACTATGAAGGTGATATACCCTCAGAGGTTACTATTGAGGATAAATCAGCTATTGAACAAATGAAGCTCATAGGACAGCTTGATGAGGATGATAAACAAACGATCTTTAAACTCATTGATAAAATGTTGACCAACAATAAATTTAAAACTTTCTTTCAAGAAAATATTAGTAAATAACAAAGCCCCAACTGAAAGTTGAGGCTTCTGTTTATTTTTGTCGCTGTGCCATTAAGATTTTTACGCAACAGCTAAAATCTAAAATGACAAGCTGAATTCTAGTTCATTTGGAAGATGGCGAGCTGTTAGGTTAACGTAATACTTACTCCTTATTCTACCAATGTATAAACTTCTTGAAAATAAAATAATCGCTCCTTCCCGTCCTTACTTAAATCATGTATTATTCCAGTAAGAGCATTGAATTCTTTTTTTACTACAAAGAACTTAAACGTTGCCTCTTTATTTGTTACTGGTATCAATTTTGTTTGCAATTTATTCTCTTCACTTATCATGAACATTTCATCAAAACTCCCAATTTCAAGGTAAACACTATCCCCATACATTGGATTATCAAAAGAAAAATCAACTTCAATAGAATCTCCTTCAATAACTTCGTGGGAACCTAATTCAAACCAATAAGAGTATTTTGTTCCTTTAATAGACTCTCCTGTAATAGAATCATATTCTATAAATTGATTTAAGTAATCTTCTCTGTAATTCAAAATTACATAATCACAATTAGCTTTTTCTTTACCATTTTCATAGAAAGATTGATAAGTTCCATATTTGAAATTAGATATGTAATTACATGAATCTTTTAACTGACCACTCTTATAAAAATTTTTATATGTTCCATACAATATGGAATCACCTAATGTTGTATAGGTTGCTGCAAGTTCTCCAGTTGGATAATATTTTTTACAAAACAAATCAAATCCTCTTTTATTATTAATAGAGTCTTTACATTGAACATGATAAAGTGTATCCTTATCTTCTACCTTTTCATCAGAAGAATTGCTACCACATGATGTAATAATTGCTGCTAATAAGAAGCAAAAGAATAAAGGACTATACGTTACTGTTGCACTTGAAAAAGTGTTATTAAAATTATTCATATCTGAAATATAAGGATATTTTATTTTCTTCTGACTTTTATTTTAATATCTTGATTTAAATAATCTCGTATCATTTTTTTTGCTTCTGATGTATCTGTAGCTGGGTAGTCCCCTAAATGAAATTCTTTTGAAGAGTTTGAATTAAATTCATAATCTATACTATATTGTGCATCAGCTGCAGCTTCAACATTCTTCACTTTTTCATTAGGATCTCCATCGTGAGCTTCATTCGATACATCTTTCACACTCCTATCAAGCATAGTTTCATTCACCCTCTTTATCATAGTTTTATTTCTACCATCTTGAGTTTTTAAATCATTATCAAACTTTGCTTTAGCTGCGCTTTTTGCTGATTTAGTATTTTTCAATATTCGAGCTTTAATTAAATCAAACATTGCGGTTAATTCAGATAAAACAACACTCATACTATAATCTCCTTCTCTTGCTAATGATTCTCTATTATCCCCTGCATCACCAAAGACCCCAATTCCATCTGCCTCAAATTGTTTTGGAGCAGTCCCTACACTAGGTGTTCCTCCATCTCTTGGTGTTGTATTATCAACTGCATTTATCATCACGGTTGGTAAATTAATATACAAATGACCTGTAGCTCCTGTTCTAGTTTTCCCAGGGTTTCCAGGCGTTTTAGGCTTAGGTGTTTTAGGTGCTCCTCTCTTACCAACCGTTGGTGGTTTCCCTAAAATTTTTGTTCTAACAAAGTTTTTAATCTTACCCCCAAGCTTCTTAAAGAACTCGCCTATCTTAGGAAAATCTCCACTAGGATCAGCAAAGTAAATCGGATTATTCCTAAACGCAGCATAACCACTTTCCCAAGCAACTGGTTTTGGCTCATCACTCATCCATCTACCCAACCTTGGGTCATATTGCCTCCAATAAGATGTATAAGAATTACCTCCACCTTTCACTTCACTATCTTGCTCCATACCGTTCATACCGTATCTGTATGTACCAGCACCTAGGTTATTGCTATTTGGCATAACCATACCGAACGGATAATACATTTGTCTTGTTTGTATATCTGCTGTATAATAGCTTTCTACTGCTGGTGTTACACTAAAGCTTATATCATCAAACCATACTGTACCATCTGTACATTCTGTATAAACTTCTAAATAAACCGCATCACATGTTGGAAGAGCTGTTCCATCGGCATAATAATAAGTACTCTGTATAGTTGTTGTTCCTCCAATGCTTAATTGTTGCCAAGAAGCTGGGAAATAAAGTGGTAATCCTACTTCTTTGGTTGTTGTTCCTACTGCATCTTTGTACAATGCTACTCCATTTGCATCTACAAGGGATCTAACCAATTGTCCATCACCTGTTAAGATTGAACTGAAATAAAAGGATACTACCGTATTATTGATAAGGTCTC
>CAJQOH010000058.1 GCA_905479915.1 uncultured Flavobacteriales bacterium | reverse complement strand
AAGAGCTTGGCGGAGCTAAATAATCACTATTTTCAGGTACATTTTTTTGTTCTAAAACAGTTTCAAGATTTGCTTCCAGATAGACCTTTTTCAATAACTGAAATACTTTTAATTCATACGTCAATCCATTAGAAAATCTGTTAGCAGGCATTCCAACCAACCACTCTTTATCTGTATTATTATAAGCCCATAAAAATGATGTTTTACCTGTCCAAGAAAATTGTTCTACAAACTTATATTGCGCTTTTAGATCAAATCCGGTTAAAACAGCATTTACCTGAGTATAATTAAATGTTGGAAAAGCACCTTTAATGGTAAGTGTTGCAGGCAATGTTGGTTTTAAAAAGATAAAATTATCTATCTGATTATAGTAACCTTCAACCTGAATAAGGATTTTTTTATTGACATAATCAACCCCTAAAATAGTATTGTACGCTTTTTCTGCAACCAAATTAGTATCTCCATATTCAACTGAAGCAGCCCCATGATGCAAACCATCACTAAACAATTCACTTACATTTGGTGGTCTCCAAGCCATACCATAATTTATTCTAGTTGTTAAATGATCATTAGGCTTGTAAACAGCCCCCAAACTACCAGATAGATTATTATAGGTAAAGTCATGATAATTATACACCCTTTCTCTACTATTCCATTTATAAACTTGCTGAGAAATGTAATCATAACGAGCACCAGCTTCTAACTCAAATTTAAAGTTTTTACTTCTCCATTTTTCTATGAAAAAAGCTCCAGTTCCATTTTTTATAAATGCAGGTATAAAATCTCTCCCCTCAATTGTATTGGCTTGATTAATTGTAGAAACTCCCAACTGTGCACTAAATGCCTTGTTTCTATTTTGTTTCCAAACCAATTCTCCAATGTGAGTAGTTATTTCAAACTGCAATTCAGGTAAATTTAAAGCCGCAATACTATCATTTCTTGATATGTGCTTATCAAACTCTTGCCTTAAATTATATTGTCTAGCGTAAATCAAATTTAATTTACCAACCTTTCCAGTTGCTAAATATGCTTTAACCTTAAAAAACTCATGCTCTATATGTTGGTACGGACGATCAATAGTATACGTAAAATCAGCAGATTCGAGAGGTTCTTCAGCTTCTATTGCACGTTGTAAATCTGTTAAATTACCAATGTGTGCTGCAGAAAATATCCCTATATCTGTATTGAACTGACTATAGAACATTTCTATTCCATACTTCTCTTTATTAAAACCCAAAGCCCAAGAGAAATTATACTCTTTAAGCCCTGTGTTTTTCATATAGTAATCAGGAGTTTTTACATTTCCAGATTTTTTTAACGTTCCCTGCAACCTCCAACTCAATCCTTTTAATTTACCAACATTACCATCTAGCATAGCCGAAGAAACTCCTAACTGTCCGTTAGAAGCACCAGCTAAATTTAATTCGCCATTGATACCCGCAGAATCTCTTAAAGCTTTTGGCTCTACTAAAACTACTCCTGCAATAGCATTGGCTCCATAACGAATACCTTCAGCACCTTTTATCACACTTAAATTATTTGCGATATAAGGATCAATTTCTGGAGCATGTTCATTCCCCCATTGTTGACCTTCTTGACGTATTCCATTATTCAAAATCAAAACTCTATCACTATGCATACCATGTATAACAGGTTTAGAAATACTGTTTCCTGTATTCAAAGAAGTAACTCCTGTAATTTTTTTCAAACTTTCTCCTAAAGATTTCCCTCTAGATTGGTTCAATTCTCTTTCAGACAACTTCTTTGTTGCAACAGTTTTTTCTTCCGCATAGCCACCTTCCTGAAGGGTAAATTCCTTTAACTCTTCAGCATGGTGCTCTGGATAAAAATTATGTTTTTTATTCTTTGTAATAGTAATTGTCTCTGTAATAGGCTCACAGCCCAAATGACTTACAACTATTGTATAAACACCATTACACAAATTAGCAATCGTATAATTACCTTTATCATCAGATACTGAACCACGTTCCAACTCCTTAATATATACCGTAGCAAATAACAATGGAGATCTATCGTGCTCATCAACAACTCTTCCTGATAACGTATAATTACATGTATTGTTTTGCGCAAAACAATTGTAAAAACTCAGAGACAATACCACAACAAAAAACAGCCTATTACTAAGCATTGTATTGTGTTTTGGTAAATAAAATTGAGATTAAGAAAACACTTGGTTTTCTTACATAGAACTATTAAAAAATAGTGAACTAACTATTATTGGGAGGTCCTTTATTACATAATAAATCAGAAAATGATTGATTATGATGCGTAAATTTAAGTGCTAATAGTATTGAAAAATTATGCTTAGCGTATTTAGCCTCTTCGGTAAGAGACAGATAATTATCTCTTTGAGAATTTAACATATTGCAAAACTCACACTCTATTTCGTTCTCAGAAATATGTGCCTTATGATCACAATGTTTTTCCTCTAATTGATTGTGATAAAGACTAAAATGGCAAGCATCATCAGAGTGTACTCTATCATTTATATCACAATGAGACTCTTCTGAATGACTATGAGAATGTTCGTGAATAAAATTTAACGGCATAATTGTTACTGCAAAACACAGCAACAATAAAAAAGCAATTAATTGATTTATTAAATTTTTCACGAAACAAAAGTAGTTATTTAATACTCATTAATTCTACCTCAAAAATTAAAGTTGCATTCGCCTTAATTAAAGGGCCTGCTCCATCTTCTCCATAAGCCAAATCTCCAGGAATAGTAAAAGTAGCCTGATCGCCTTCTTTTAACAACATAATTCCTTCTTCCCAACCTTCTATAACCTCTCCTAAACCAATGTTAAAAGCAAAAGGTTGTCTGTTAATGGAGCTATCAAATATTTGTCCATCTGTTAACATTCCTGTGTAATGCACTTTTACCCTATCTCCTTTTACTGGGTTAACTTTTCCATTACCGTGTTTAGTAATGGTATATTTTAATCCTGATGCTGTTGTGATTTCTTTTGACATAATTGTAAAGGTTATAAAAAAGTCCCAACAGTTTGTTGGGACTTAATTTTATATTAAAAATCATCTACACTTCGAAGCTTCTGCTTTCGCAAAAAGTACTCAGAGAGACAAGTCTTTTAGTTAATCTTAATTAACTCTACTTCAAATACCAATGGCATAAAAGGTTTAATTGGTCCAGAACCACCACCTGGAGCATTTGCTCCGTACGCTAACTCTTGAGGAATAAAGAACTTATACTTAGCTCCTTCTTTCATCAACTGAACTCCTTCAGTCCAACCTTTGATAACCTGATTTAAACCAAAAGAAATAGATTTACCTCTATCAACAGAGCTATCAAAAACTTCTCCTGTTGGAGTTGTTCCATGGTAGTGAACTTCTACATTAGATGTAGCTGTTGGTTGAGCACCTGTTCCTTCTTTTAAAACAATGTATTGTAATCCACTAGCAGTAGTAACAACACCTTCTTTGGTTTTGTTTTCTGTTAAGAATTTTTCTCCTGCTTCTCTTGCTCCAGCAGATGCTTTCATTTGCTCAGCTTGTGCAGCTTCTTGTTTCTTTTGGAAATAAGGCCCTACAATCCCTTGAATTTCTTCCATTTTAATTAAAGCTGTAGAATCATTTGCTACTGCAGCTCTTATTCCTGCAACAAATGCATCATAATTTGCTTCAGGAAAATCTTTCTGAATACTTGTAATCATGTTCATTCCAATAGCATAACTTACAGAATCAACTTCTTTTTTAAGATCAAATTTCTCTTGTGCTACTTCTTCCATTTTATTTTTTTTATTTTTCTTCTTCTTTTTTTGAGCGTTAGCATCTACATTTAAAAATGCAACCGCTAAGGCAATCATACCTATTTTAACGATTTGTTTTTTCATAATTTTTGTTTTGTAAAGTTTTTGATACTTCGATAAACTCAGTATGACAAAACTTTTAGTTTATTTTAAATAACTCTACTTCAAACACTAAAGGCATGAAAGGCTTAATTGGCCCTTGTCCTTGTTGTGGTGCATTAGCTCCATAAGCTAACTCTTGAGGAATAAAAAACTTGTACTTTGCTCCAACTTTCATCAATTGAACTCCTTCTGTCCAACCTGGAATAACTTGATTCAATCCAAAAGAAATTGTTTCTCCTCCATCAACTGAACTATCAAACACTGTACCATCTGGAGTTGTTCCATGGTAGTGAACCTCTACATTAGATTCAGCTGTTGGTTGAGCACCTGTTCCTTCTTTCAAAACAATATACTGTAATCCACTAGCAGTAACCTGAACACCTTCTTTTGATTTATTATCTTCTAAGAATTTAAGTCCTTCTTCTTTTACATTACCATACATAGCTGCTTGCTCTTCTTGCTGCTTAGCCATTTGTTCTGCTTGTTTTTTCTGAGAAAATGCTTGAATAATTCCTTGAGCATCTTCACTAGGAATTAGTAATTCATTAGAATCAATTGCATCTTTAAATCCTTTCAAATAAGCATCCATGTTTCCTTCAGAAAACTGCTGAGATAAACCATTTGCAGAATTAATTCCGATAGCATAACTAACTGAATCTATATTGTTATTTAATGTTACGTTTGTTGCAGTTTCACCTTGATTTCCACATGCAAATAAAGTTGCTGAGGCAATTGCTAATAATGTTACTTTTTTCATTTTGTACTAATTTTTAATATTTCTAATTCATAAATTACTGTTGCAAAAGGAGGTATAATAAGAGTTGTTGACCCCTTCTCTCCAAAAGCAAGCTGCGAAGGTATGATTATTTTTGATTTTTCTCCTTCTCTCATTGTCTTTATTACAACATCTAAGCCTTTAATTATTTGCCCTGGAGTTCCATAAGTAAATGTAAATGCTGTTGCCCCTGATATTTCATCAAATTGTAACCCATTTGTAAAAAAACCTTTATACCCAATAGTAATAAGGTCTCCTTTTTTAACCAGAGGTCCTTCTCCTTCAAGCAATTCTTTCTTATAAATTTTAGACAATAGTTTTACATCTGTATTTTCTATATATCTTTTTAGGATAAGCTGTTCTATCATTTCTTTATCAAAACTTTCTTTTTGATCTAGACAGGAAGATGGTGAGTAATATTGATAAATTTTAATGTTAACGTCTACGAAGTCACTCGATGACTCTTTAAACCTTAAAGGCAGAAATGCCTTTTTCATTCTATCTTTTGATACTTTAAAAATAGCACTATCACCTTCATTTAAATTTTGAATTAAAAATGACAATTGATTATTCTCTGGAACTATAATTTCTTCTTTATAGTTCTTATACAGCAGCTCGTTTTTATCATACACCTCAATACTAGCTACAATATAATTATCACTACTAAATGCTTTTTCTCCCTCTTCAAAAGACAATAGTTTCATAAAAACACCGGCTTCTTTTTTTATGTATCCAGGGTACTTGCTTTCACAAGAAAAAAGAGTAATCAAAAAGAATGCTATCGGTATATATTTTTTCAAAGACTTTTATTTTATCCCTACCAATTCTATATCGTAAACAATAGTTGATCTAAACGGTACTTTTTTAAGATCTCCCGCCAAACCATGAGCCAAATGCGATGGTATTATTATAATTGCTTTATCTCCAAGACTCATAAAACGAACTCCTTCATGCAAGCCACTCTCTACATAATCTTTACCCACAGTAAACTCTTCTACTCCATCTTTTGTGGAATAGCATTCTGTTCCATCCAATAAAGTCACTTTATATTTTACAACAGCCTTTTGCTTATTCTGAATGGTTTCGCCCTCTACATCATTATAAACAGCATATCGCAAGCCTGTTTGGGTTTTATTTATTATTAATCCCTTCTCCTTAACATAAGCATCAATCTGGGCTGCCTCTTTAGCCGTTGCGATCTTATTGGCTTCTAATAAGTTTTCTTGTAGCTTATTGATATCAATTGGAGGGAAGTTCTTGGGTTCATCAGAACACGAAAATAAAGTCCAAGCCAATATTATACTAAATGATGTTCTTATGATCTTATCCATTAGCTTTCATTACAGATTCTACTCTACTAATTGCTTCTTCTAAAGAAGTTTCTAACATACCTCCAGCTGCATAAATATGCCCGCCACCACTAAAATGCTCATTGGCAATTTTATTGACATAAAAATCATCTTTAGATCTTAATGATAAGCTAATCATATCTTCTTTTTCTGTTATTAAAGCCGCAAATTTAATTCCAGTAATAGACAATGCATAGTTTACCAATCCTTCTGTATCTCCTTTTTTAAAGGAGAACCTTTTCAATTCTTCTTGAGATAATGAAATGTACGCTGCTTTATGCTCAGAAAGCACAACCATTTTTTCCGTTAACGCATACCCTAAAAGCCTTAAACGATGTTCTGATGAATTATCATATACCTCTTGGTGGATTTTAGAGTTTTCTACCCCTAAATCAATTAAATGAGCTATTATTTGATGGGTTTTTGACGTAGTTGATGGAAACCTAAAAGAACCTGTATCTGTCATTATTCCACAATAAATACACTCTCCTATGGTTTTATCCAACTTTTCTAATTCTCCTAGATTTTCTATAAACTCATAAACTAACTGACATGTTGAACAAGAATCTGTATCCACAAAATAATGATCTGCAAACTCTTGAGGATCTTGATGATGATCTATTACAATTTTAACTGCCTCAGATTTTTCAATTGGATTTCTTAAGTCGGCTATTCTTGTTAAGCTATTATAATCTAAAGAGAAGATGATATCAGCATCTCCAATAAGCTGATCACAAGCTTCTGAATCTTCATCATACTTGTAAATCAAATCAGTACCTTCCATCCAATTTAAAAATTCGGGAAAGGCATCAGGTACAATAACAGCAACCTCTTTTCCTTTTTTCTTTAGGAAACGGTAAAGCGCCAATGAAGAACCTATAGCATCTCCATCTGGAGATTTATGGGTAGTAATAATAATTTTAGTTGAGTTGCTTAATGATGCGCTTATTTTATCCATTTTTTTGAAATAAAAAACCCTGATGAAGATTCATCAGGGTTGTAAATTATTTAATTTCTTTTAAAATCCAGTTCCGTAAAATCCAGATATTGGAGTTGTCATGTGTTCTACTAAGATACCAACACATCCCATATCGCTAGACTTCATTAATTTTCCTTTCTTTTTTGTAGAAGCACCTCCGCCTCCACCACCTGGAACACTTATCTCTAACACAAGTCTTCTAGTTGATTCAACAGTAAATTCAATTTCATTTGAGAATCCATCTTCACTGTTATCGTAAAGCAATTGTTTTTGTTTTTCAACAACAGTTTTAGTCTCTTTACTAATTACTTCTTTTTCGTTTCCAGTTGATCTTTCTCCAGCACCTTCACAATCATAACAGTCTTCCCCATCAGCTTGTCCAGAGCCACTACAAGTTCCACAACTTTCCATTTCATCTTCCATAGTCTTAGTCTCAATTACTTTTTCAACCTTAACTTTCTTCATCTCATAAATTTTAAACTTAACCTGAGATCCTAAATTTTCATCCATACAAACAGAAATTCTATAATCCTGTTTCTTGTATACAATAATACTTAACTCAGATGTTTGTCCAAGGCTAAATAAAGCACTCTTTGATTGCCCATTCAATTTAAACATTTCGTTCTCAGAAGGCAAACAATACTTTGTATGAAAGTAATTACAGTATTGACCAAATGACATTGCCGGTAGTATAACAATTACAGCAAGTAGAACTAATTTATTAATGTGTTTTTTCATGTCTTTTTCTTTTAACTAAAAATAATTAAGCTTCTATTTTAACTATATTATTTCTTATTTCATTTACCTTGTCTCTAATTGCTTTAAACTGATCTTCTGATATCGTAGTAGACTTACTTCCTCCACCTAATACCATTTTACCACCTTCTTTTTTCTTAAAAGAAATTCCACCACCAGTTTCTTCAGCTTCTGGAGATGCAGCAAATACAGCTTCTAATTCATTAAACCATACCAAAATCTCTGCCACATCTTTATTGTCTTTGTATTTATCTAAATAATCCAATAAGTTATCAAGTGCTAATTTTTGATCTGCTAACCTGTCTACAGCAGTTTTATCAGTAGCATAATTTGTACTATTTGCAATAACATAAACAGTTTCTAACCATCCTGCAGAAGCAATTAATCCAAGTTTATCTCCTTGTTCATTTTGATCTAAATAATCTACAATAGAAAAATAAGATGTATTTGTAATCTGTACTAAAGAATCTGCATTGTCTAAGTTTGCCTGAGCTCTTTCTATTAAACTTTTATCAAAAGCAGATGAAAGTCCCACAGATTCTGACATCTTTTGAATCGTTCCAAAATACTTTGTTGTTTCATTAAACTCCTCAAAAGCCGCTGTATAAGCTAAATCAGCACAGTAAATTCCAAAATTTAATGCCTGCATTTTAGGCTCAGAGTAATTCCCTACATTTTGAACTGGGTTTAGTAACTCACCATTAAAAGCTAACCCGCTTTCTTTAATGAATCCAAACATTTCATCAGGTGATGGAATTTGATAATAAGCCTGGTTTCCTTCCTCAACTTCTTCAACAGCTACTTCTTCTACTGCTTCTTCTATTTGTTCTTCTCCTCCACACGCAGTCAAAAACACTAATGGAAATCCTACCAATAATGCTAATATAAATTTAGATTGTTTCTTCATAATTCAATTCTTTGCTTTCGACAAAAATATAAATATTTTGGTTTAAATGGAACTAATTTCCCATTAAAAGAAGCAAGATAATAAAACAATCTGATATATGGTGCTATAATGACTTCTAAGTCTTGTCTCCTAAAGAAGAGAAGGATATTAAAAACAACCCTAAAAAGGTTAATGTTCCATTTAATATTAATATTTCAAAACCAAACTGGTAACCATTAAAGAGCGCTACCGAATACGTATTCAATACATAACAAATTATTGGAGAGAGTAAACAAACAATAGGTACAAGATTATCTCTTACATTCCTTTTTAAAATTAACCCAAATGCATAGAGTCCTAGCAATGGTCCATAAGTATACGTTGCTGCTATAAATAATGATTTTATGATCACTCCATTATCCACCATTTCAAAAATCGTTATCAAAACAAAAAGCACTACCGAAACAATAACATGAACTCTTTTTCTCAATTTCACCTTAAGCGAGTCCTCCTTATTTTTAATGTCTAAAAAGTCAACACAAACAGATGTTGTTAAAGCTGTTAATGCAGAATCTGCACTAGAATAAGCGGCAGCAACTAATCCTAAAATAAAAAAGACACCTGCGGCAGTATTTAAATGTTGGGTAGCAATTAACGGAAATAAATTATCCGTCTTTTCTGGAATCGCAATTCCATTTTTATTGGCATAAACAAATAACAATGCCCCTAAAGCTAAAAATATAAAATTGACAAAAATCAATACAAAACTAAAGGAGAACATGTTCTTCTGACCTTCCTTAATATTAGCACAACTAAGGTTCTTTTGCATCATATCCTGATCCAGACCAGTCATAACAATTGCCAAAAACATCCCACTAAAAAACTGTTTTAAAAAGTGCTTTTTATCATTCCAGTCATCAAAAAAGAAAACCTGAGAATATTCACTATTTTTTACTTCTGAGATTAATCCTGAAAAGCCTAAATCCATTTCTGAACTGATAAAATAAATGGAAACACCCACAGCTATCAACATAAACAAAGTCTGTAAAGAATCTGTCCAAACAATCGTTTTAATACCTCCTTTAAAAGTATAGAGCCATATCAATAAAATAGTAATCATAACAGTAACAAAAAATGGTACTTGCCATTGATCAAAAACCAAATATTGCAAAACTCTAGCCACCAATAACAGTCTAAAAGCTGCCCCCATGGTTCTGGATATTAAAAAAAGTGTAGCTCCTGTTTTATAGGAATAGACTCCAAAACGCTCATCTAAATAAGTATAAATTGAGGTTAGGTTTAACCGATAATACAATGGCATCAATACCATTGCAATAACAGTATACCCCACAAAATATCCCATTACCATTTGCATGTAGGAAAACTGACTACTCCCTACCCAACCTGGAACAGAGATAAAGGTAACTCCAGATAGAGATGCTCCAATCATACCAAAAGCAACCAAGTACCATTTTGATTTATTTCCTCCAATAAAAAAAGAATCGTTAGTTGCTCCTTTTGATGTAAAATGAGAAATTAACATGAGCAATACAAAGTAGCCCGCAATAAATAATATAACTGTCGTTGGATTCATTAATTGAAACAAAAATGAATAAAATTCTTCATCTTAACTTTAAACATATTATTTTTGATTCACAGTAAATTGTTGACAGCAATTTTAACATGCCGTCATCTTATTAATATTAAAATAACAAACAATGAAAAGAATTTTTTTACCTATAGCTGTATTTGCAGCATTTACAATTGTTTCATGCGGTGGTGAAGAAAATACAGCACCAACAGAATCAGCTACAACAGAGAATACTGAAGAAATTTGTTTCTATTCTTACGATCAAAGTGCAAAAACACATGTTGGATGGACTGCCTTTAAAACTTCTGATAAAGTTGCTGTTGGTGGTCAATTTGACCAAGTAAATGTTACTGCTGGTGAAGAATCAACAAAAATTACTGATGTTTTAGAAACAATTAAATTCAACATCCCTACCTCAAGTACAAACACAACTAATAAAGATAGAGATGCTAAAATTGTAGCTTCGTTTTTTGGTGCTATGGATGCCACTGATATTATCTTAGGACAGGTAAAATCTGCTGAAGGAGATAATAATTCTGGAACTTGTACTTTTTACTTAACATTAAACAATGTTGAAAAAGAAACTGTTTTAAATTATACGGTAGAAGGTTCAACAGTTAAATTAACAGGAGAAATTGATATGGTTGACTTTAAAGCTGAAGCAGCAGTTGCTTCTTTAAATGAAATTTGTGGAGCATTACATACTGGTGCTGATGGTGTTACTAAAACGTGGTCAGTAGTGGAATTGGCTATCGAAACAACACTAAAGAAAGCGTGTCATTAAAACACTAATCTATCTATAACTTAAAGAAATCCTCAGCAAATCGTTGGGGATTTTTTGTACAAGCTCTAAAACCAATCTATCTTCACTACTTTTGAATTGCTAGTTTGCTATTTATTCGCTATATCATCGCACTTGTTTTTGCTTTAACCTCTATTATTGGTTTCAGCCAGCATTCTGATGTTTATCTACTTGGAAATCTTAAAGGGCCTAAACTCGAAAAACGTTTACGTCACTTTTTATTGTCTGTAGAAAAAGAAAGTAACAATGAACCTTTCACATTGCTACTCTTAGGAGATATCAGACAAAAGAATTTAATAAAAGAAGATACCCTCATCTCCTTTCTTAAACAAATTGAAGAAAAAAATGGAAATATAATTGCCGTAACCGGAGATCGTGATTGGGACAAATCAAATACCTACGGTATAGATACTGTTGCAGCTTTAGAAAGTCGTTTTAACACAAAATTGGGACATCACCTTTTTATTCCTTCTAAAAATTGTCCAGGTCCAACTATTAGGGATATTGGAGAGAATATTAGAATTATAGGCATCAACTCTCAATGGTGGCTGCACCCTTATAGAAAAGCATTGCCCGTTGACTCTGATTGTAAAAACATTACTAAAGTTCATATTTTAGATGAGCTAAACGAAGCAATTGAATCTGCTGGCGAAAGGCAAGTGCTTATTATGACACATCACCCCATAATTTCTGGTGGGGTTTACGGTGGAGCTCTAAATATGATTGAACACATCTTTCCTTTTAGACACGATAAACCCAACAATAAAACCTTTCTTCCTCTTTATGGTTCGTTCTATTTGAATTACAGAAGAAACATAGGTAATTCTCAAGATATGAGTAGCAAGGTTTATTCACATTTCATTAAAGATATTGATGGTGTAATAAGAAATCATAAAAACGTAATCGTCTGCTCAAGTCATGAATATGATATGGAAGTTTTAAAAATAAACGACAACTATCAAGTAATTTCTGGAGCACTTTTAAAAACTTCTAAGGTTGAAAAAATAGACAATACACTACATGCTACTGATCAATTGGGTTATATAAAATTAGAGATTGGTAATGACAGTGTTTGGAGTAAAGTAATGTATTATGATAAGCCAACAAACGCCTACACTATAAAATCTAAATTCGTTTTAAACGATCACCTTCTCAAACAAAATAGAAAAGAAATTACCATACTAAGTGACAATTCTAAAAACCAAAAGGATGGTTTGTTTTATGGTGGTAATTATGAAGCCAGCGCCCTTAAAAAGTTATTTTTTGGGAAACTGTATCGTGATGCTTGGACAACCCCTTTAAAAATTCCAACACTTAATTTGGATACTACTTTTGGTGGCTTAACACCATTAAAAGAAGGTGGCGGATTGCAAACAGTTTCATTGAAGTTTAAAGATAAATACGGTAGAAAATATGCTTTCAGATCGATTAATAAAAATCCTATAAAGTCTATTCCTGTAGAGTTTCGAATTGATTTGGTTGAAGGAATTACTCAAGACATGACTGCTACTCAACATCCCTATGGTGCCTTATTTGTTACTGATTTATTGGATTCTACCAACTTAGAACATGAAAAAGCTAGACTATATGTAATGCCTGACAGTCCTAAGTTAGGTATCTATAGAGAAAAATTTGCTGGCATGTTTGGAATGTTAGAAGCTAAACCAACTCAACTTAAAGATTTAAATTACAGCTATGCTAATGCAAACTCTGTAAAAGGTTCTTACAGCGTATTTAAAAAAACATACGACTCTCCAAAGCACCATATCGATACCAACCTATTTGCAAAAGCTAGAATATTTGACATATTTATTGGTGATTGGGATAGGCACGAAGACAACTGGAAATGGTTAGGCTATAAAAAAGATTCTACAAATACCGTTTATAAAATATATCCTAAAGATAGAGATCATGCTTTTTCAAGAATGGATGGTTTATTCTACTTTTTAGCTGACAGAGAATGGGGTGTTGCTTTTCGTGAAAACTTCGATCATAAGTTTACTGGGCTTGTTAGTTTAACAACTAAAGGAAACCACATGGACAGAATGCTATTGTCTGGATTAGACAAAGAAAACTGGCTAAAAATTACAGATGAACTGATGTCTGAAATTACAGACGAGACAATAGATAGAGCAAAGCTTTCTCTACCTCCAGAAATTCAAAAAAAATCTGGACAAATCATTGCAGACAAACTCAAATCGAGAAGAAAAGGTTTGCATAAATTCATAGAGCAGTACTACAATTTACTGGCTAAAGAAGTAGATGTTATTGGTACCAATAAAAAAGAGTTTTTTGATATAGAACGTTTATTGAATGGTAAAACAATCGTAAAGGTTTATAGCAAAAAGTTAAACAATAGACTTCTCTACAACAGGACTTTTTCTTACCAAGAAACTGAAGAAATTAGGCTTTACGGCCTGGGTGGAATAGATAGTTTTTATGTTCATGGAACAAGCTACAGAAATTCTTTAATACGAATTATTGGAGGTTCTGAACAAGATATTGTAATTGACAAATCTTATGTTAGAGATGGATCTAAGAAGACCTTGGTTTATGATTATTTAAATGGAGCGGTTATCAATTCTGACCGTGAAGCTAGAGTCATACTTTCTAACAATAGTAAGATCAATGAATATGATCAGAAAGCATATAAAAGCGATACTTACATTCCTGTCCCTTTATTTTTATCCAATCCTGATGATGGTGTTGGTGGTGGATTTTCATTAAAACAAATACGCTATGGCTTTGGACATGAAAAGTATAAAAGCACAAGCAATTACAAAGTTTTTTTAACATCTAACGGAGCTAATCAAATAGAAATAAACCACAAACAGAACATTGCTCGAACCAACTGGTTTATAACTGGTGGATTGGATTATGGAAATGCTTTTAGGTTTTACCGCTTTTTTGGAATTGGTAACAATACTACTTTTGATAATGACTTAAATGACGCTGGTTTTTACAAAACGAGGTATAAAGGAGCAATTCTTTCTTTAGGAGCTGATTTAGAATTTTTAGAACGGAGTAAGTTCTCCATGAATATTATTACAGAATCTCTTGTAGAAAGCGAATCAGATCAATCTTATTTTAATGCTTTTCCCGATCAAAGTTTAGCCGCTAAAAATGCTGGTGGAGCCGCTTTTAAATTGGACATTGACTTTAGAGACCATCCCAGTTTTACAACCAGAGGTATCCGTTTAATTTTAAGCAATAAGTCTTTAATTTCTGATGGAAAAGTTTTTGGGAACACGCATGGAGAACTGAGTTATTATGGTACAAGTAAACTATTAATTCCTATTACTTTAGGAATTAAACTTGGTGGTGTTAGAAGTTTTGGAGATCAAATTCCTTTTTATCATATGGCCAACTTAGGTCAATCAAACAACCTACGTGGATATTTACAAAACCGATTTTCAGGTAAAGGTTCAAATTATTTAAATACGGATTTAAGATTACATTTTGGAAAATTAAAATCTGATTTTTTACCACTCTACTATGGTATGATTTTCTTTAATGATGTTGGTCAAATTTTAGAACAAAATGAATTTACAACTGCTAAATGGCATCATGGTTATGGAGGAGGATTATACGTTACTCCAATAAATAAGGATTTTGTTACACTTCAGTTTAACATAGAAAGATCTTCAGAACAAAATGCCTTATTAAAAATTAAGTTAGGGATCTTACTTTAAATAGTATAAATTAGATAATAAAACGTATAAAAAAGAGTTTATTTACGAGGTGTTAAATCAATTAAAATATATCGCTTGTTTATTTACATTGGGGTTAATGTGTAACCTAAATGCACAAAACGACACACCTAAAAAAGAAAAAAAACAAAAGGATTGCAGCCGCTGTATTCACGGAAAACATTCCAGCAAAAGTCCTTACACAGTTAACCTTAAAAGCGAACTTCCTTACATAGCATTAAATGCTGGACTATTAGGCTCTGGTTTATTAATCAAATCATTTAACGAAGAAGCACCGTTTACTGAAGCAGAATTGAATCAATTGGATGCTAGTAAGATCAATAGCTTTGACAGAGGTGCTGTTTACAACAATTCTGAAAATGCAAGGGCTTATAGCGATTACATCCTTTTAAGCGGAGCCCTATTACCACTCTATTTCTTATCCAACCACAATACCCGATCTGATTTTATTCCTTTATTAGTAATGGGAGCTGAAGTATATAGCCTAACGAGCACCTTAGCTTTAAATTCAAAATTTGCTTTTAATAGAGCTAGACCTCTCGCTTATAACCCTGAATTTTCTAACGAAACCCGAATGGGTCAAACAAGTAAGCTCTCTTTCTTTTCGGGGCATACAGCACAAACGGCAGGTTTTTCTTTTTTTATGGCCAAAGTTATTTCCGATTACCATCCTAACATGCCTGTGGGTCAGAAAGTAGGATTATGGTCTTTTGCTATTGCCCTCCCTGCGGTTACCGGATACTTTAGAGTTAAAGGTGGTAAACACTTTAACTCTGATGTAATAACAGGATTTGCTATTGGAGCATTTACCGGTTGGTTAATTCCACAATTACACAAGAAAAAGGAAAGTAAACTTACACTATCCCCATACAATTACCAGAATACCAACGGATTAAGCTTAACGCTAAAATTAGACTAAGGCTTTATTTTCTAAGAAATGGTAAAAATCAAATTGTGCCCTAACCTTCGTTTTAGCAGTAGATTTTTTGTAAGGGTTACTTTGTGTTTTGTTTAAATTTCTAGCCTTAACATTATCTCTTAATTGTAATTTAATCAAGGCTTTAATCTCATCCCTCAACTTTTTTTCAAGTATTGGAAAACCAACTTCTACCCTACGGCTTAAATTCCTTGTCATCCAATCTGCCGAAGCCAAATAAAGCTTTTCATTTCCATCATTATTAAACCAATAGATTCTTCCATGTTCTAAATAACGATCAATAATACTAATAACCTTGATGTTTTTACTCATGTCTTCAACACCCGGAATTAAACAACAAATGCCTCTCACAATAATCGTAATCTTTACTCCTGCATTACTTGCTTCATACAACTTACGAATCATTTGTTTATCTTGTAAACTGTTCATTTTTAAAGTCATTTTACCAACTTTACCAGCTTTTACAAGAGCCATTTCATTTTCAATTAATGCTTCGAATTGATTTCGCATACTAAATGGAGCAACCAATAAATGTTCAAATGTTGGCGCTTTAATATTCCCTTTTAAGAATTCAAAAACTTTATTCAATTCATTTGTAAGCTTAGGATTACTCGTAAGCAAGGCATGATCGCAATATATTTTTGCAGTGGCCTCATTGAAATTTCCTGTTCCAAAATAAGCATACTCAACCAGGTCTTTCCCCTCTCTACGCTTTATTAAACAAATTTTAGAATGCACCTTAATTTCATCAAAACTATATAGAACATTGATTCCTGCAGTCTTCATTTTATCTCCCCAGTACATATTAAGCTCCTCATCAAATCGAGCTTTCACCTCATTAAAAACAGTTACATTTTTACCTGCTTCTTTCGCTTTTATTAAAGCCTTACAAACGCGAGAATCTTTGGCAACTCTATAGAGCGTAATGTTAATCTCTTCAACCATTTTATCTTCAGAAGCTTCTTCAATGAACTCTAAAACATGGTTGTAATTTTGATATGGAAAATGTAGAACAACATCTTCTTTAGCTATGGTTTCAAGATACTTCTGCCCAACTAACTTAGGATGATTAATTGATTCAAAATTCTCGTAAACCATATCATCTGTTGTGGTAACAGGCAAACCAAAAAAGTCATTAAAATTATGGTAACGACCTCCTGGAACTAATTCATTTTTCTTTATTCCTAGTTTTTTCCTTACCGCCTTTAAAAGAGGTTTAGGCATTTTCTCGTCATATAAAAAACGAGAAGGATCACCTATAGTTCTTTTATGTAAACTTTCAGAAATTCTCTCTTCTATCGTTTCTGCAATTTCCTCCTCCAAATACAATTCAGCATCACGAGTCACTTTAATGGCAAATACAGATTTAATCTCTTGTTCAGGAAAGTATTCACCTAAAAATAAACGCATTACATCTGATAACTGAATAATAACTTGTTCATTTTCTTTGCCAGGCAAAACAATAAAACGGTCTGCTTGATCTGTTGGAATATTCACCAAATACAACCCTTCTTCACTATTATCTTTAGAGATAGTTTCTACTGTAAAGTAGAGTCCTTTGTTTTCTAAAAAACGTGTTTTTTCTGATAAGTCAGTAATCTGCAAATGCGGTTTAACCTCTTTTGTAAAATAGTTCTTTAAAAACTCCCGTTGTTTTGAATCAACATCAGCATCCGTAATTAAGTAAATACCTTCTTTTTGCAACAAAGGAATAAGTTCTTCTCTAAAAATTCTTCCAAATTCTGTCTGCTGCTTATGTACTGTTTTTTTTATTTTCTTAAGTAGTTTTTTTATTCCGACATCCTGCTCTAAACCTTGCTCTTTTTGCATTGATAAAACATGAATGTAAGAGGCTACTCTTACTCTGTAGAATTCATCTAAATTAGAAGAGTAGATTGCTAAAAAACGTAAACGTTCAATTAACGGAACCTCAACATTTATAGCCTCTTGTAACACTCTATAATTAAACGATAACCAACTTATTTCTCTATTAAATAATTTACTCATTAACTATACTTTTTTCTTAAATAGCTGTTATTGGATTGGGTGCTACTAACGCTGAAACACCAAAGGCCAAAACGGCCATTATCATTCCATACATAAAGATCATATAACACCATCTTAAAAATTGATATTTCCTTGCCAAAACAACTCCTAAAGAATGTAAATCACGAATTAATGAACTGTACAAATACTCTTTGTCTTTCATCATTTCTTTCATTCCCCAATCGTAATCATCTAATTTCATTTTATGGAAATTTCCAAAAAACAATAAGTTGGCTTTTCTTTTTTTCACATCATCTGTAGAGAACTTACCTCCGGTAATCTTAGGGCTTGTAGATAAAGTAGCCAAAACTATTGTTACCAAACAAACCAACACTATAAATATAGTAGGAACAATAAGTTCGCTGTGCTTATCTAATTTAGAAGCCAACGAAGAAATCACAATTGACAAAACTAAGGCACTTACACTCAACATCATATTTGCCTTATTATCGGCAATAGCACTTAGTTCCATGTGATTTTTAAGTGATGTACGAAACATTGTTTCGATTCCTTTTTCCGGAATTTGAGCTTTATCAAGCTTTAATTTTAATTCCTTTTCTTTGATTTTATTCTTTTTATCCTGTCCTCCAGCCTTTCCTTTATTCTTAGCTAATTCGGCCTTTCTTGTAAGAACATTTTGAAGTTTTTTAGGACCATAATTTAAAACTGCAAACTTAGTATAGTAAACATGTTGCACTAAAAATTCAATTTCTTTTTCTATCCACTCCCCTTCTTCTCCGCAAGAAACTCCTTTTAACAATAAGCACTCCTCTCTCAACAATTGAGATCGGTAGTCATAGTTCTCTCTGCTCAAACCTTTCATATCTGCATCACAGATAATTTCTTGTAAAAATGTTTGAGGAGCAGCCCCCATTTTTGTTGCTAGAATACAACCTGTTACAAGCTCAATATTTTTTTCAGCATATCCTTCCTTACTTAAAAACTCTGTTGCATGTTTTACGCCAATTTCTTCATGATTTTCCCAAGCAGTTAGGTATCCAACATCATGAAACCAAGCAGATAAGGTAAGAATTTCCATTTCTTCTTCAGATACATTAGACCCTTCTCCTATCTCTATACACCCTAAAACAACATCATTTGTATGTGTAAAATTATGATACAACAGTTTACTTGTATCAGCCGTTTTAAAGAGCTCAAAAACAAAGTTTTCCGCTTTTTTTATAATTCCGATCTCCTTACTCATAACCAATTAGCTTTGTATTTCTTTGATTAAATTATCAATTGATATTGCCGCCTTTTCATCATAATCTTCTTGATAAACAACCTCAACTCTTAAGGCCTTTAATCCAGAAACACCTTGCAAATCTTCTAACTCTAATTTTTCTACTTTTCCTAAATAGTTTTTAGCTTGTAAGTATTTAATATACTTCATATACTCAACAGCATCCTTATCTTGAGAATAAACAATAGCTATTTTACCTGGCACTGTTAATCGGTCTTGAGTTCCGTTAATATGGGCTTTATCAATACGCTTCTTAATAATTTCATAACGGATATTGTAGGCTCCATCAACATCAAATTGCTTTTCATCCATTCTAAATTTAATGGCCAACGGATTACTGTGTACCAAAATTAGTGAAGCAATCTCTAAATCAAAGTCCATTTCTTTTCGTGCCTTGTGTGCAATGTTTTCTACCTCATACATTGTTTGCAGTTGCCACAATCTTAAATTGTACAAGTACAATTCATTAAAGCCACCATTCTTCACCAATGAGTTACCGATGTACATGTTGTATTCTACACCATCGGTTTTATAACGTTCAAAATAATGAGGGAACATTGTCTGAGCTTCAACTTCTTTAGAATCTAAAAAGTTGGCCATCTTATCATTTAAAAAAGTAACGCTATCTTCATAAGCCTTTCTCTTTTCATAAACCACTTTAAGTTCAGGGTCCAAACGAGAAGTATATGCATTAATCAACTCTTCTGCATGGGCATTTAACTCTTTAATATGGTTAAACACTGGATAAATATCACGTCTTAAAAAATCTAAAATTCCTACTTCATCTCCTGCTTTCAATCCTTCTTTAACTGCTGTTAAGTAAGAATTTACTCTAAACATTAGCTCATTATAGATAGGTAAGCTCTCATTCTTCTTAGCCTCGCTAAGTACATCTAACGCCAATTCTAACTGAGTTGTTAAATCTTCCTTTATCGCTTCATTTCTAGCTAAAGAAGAACCTTTAATATCTGACTGACCAAACAATGGATAAACATCATTAAAAACAATTTCATCAAGTTTTACATTTTCTTCTTTGTTGTGTAAATCTGTGTGGTATTTTTCAGCTGCTTCAGAAAAACGCCATTTAACCGAAGGGTGAATCGAAGTATAATACTCCTGTATTGTTGCTTCAAGTTCATTTTCATGTTCTTTTGATGCCCTTTCAACGGCAAGTTCAAATACTGGAAGTATATCTTTTAATTTATTCTTATTGATAGAATTTAATTCATAAGGTCGAGGAGATGCAATTTCTAAAACAGCAACATCTTTATTGGATTTTGCTTTTATAGGAATTAAAATAATACTTCCTATTCCTTTCGCTACCATCCTTTTATAAAATGGATTTCCATTTGTTGCCTCTCCATACTTTTCAACATTAGAAATGGCCACAGATTCATAAGTGTTGAATATCTGATCAATAAGCCCTTCACAGAAAAAGTCACTACACTTAATCTCTTGCTCTGAAGTCAGCACCAAGCTTTCTGACTTTTTAACCTTAACCAAACTATTCTTACTGTCTATCATTTCAAATCCCGAATACCCCAACATTAGGTCTTTAATATTAAAAAATCGAGATAAGTTTTTTTGCAAATCTGGCAATAGGTCATCATCACTACGTAATAGGTTTGTACTAATGTCAGATATAGTTTCATCTACCGTTACATCAAAAAGGTTCATTATTCCAAACCCTTTGAAAGTATAGCTATTTGGAGGAAATTTCTCTCTCCATAAATCAATATTTTCAAAATTATCTAGTAGTAATTTATAATCTTCTTCAGTAATCTCAGGAGCATTTTCATGAGGAATAATCTCTGCCATATCAGCATTAAATGCTACTCGATAGTTTTTAATATCTCCATTTTTATCTGGAATATCAAAAAAGAATGGTCGTTTCAAATCTAAAAAATACCCATGGCACATTGCCAAAATCATGGTACAAGCATGGATATAAAACATATCCGGTTCTAAATTACGAGGCATAGCATCAAAGTCCTCCCCTGCATCTTGTAAAATCTGTTCGAAACGAGAAGTGAACATAAACGAAGTAAAAGAAAATGGAACACTGGCCGATTTAATTTCATTGTTCATTAAGGCATCAGGAAATAGAGGGGTTAAAATCAATTCTATCTGATCTTTATAATTATCCAATAATGTTAAATCAGTAATTCCTGTAATAAGTTCTGGTGTTTTCTCTATTTCTGCAACCATTTTTTTTGCAGAAACATGAAAGGGATGATCTTTAGAATCATCATTTGCATAACTTTCTATCATGCTAAAAACCTTACCAAAACTTACAGAAAACTGTATTGGCAATTCTACTTCTTGCTTACTAGCTCCTTTCCTTATTTTCATAATGTATCATTGTCTGATTCTATTCAAATTTACTAAGTGTTATTGATATTCGGTTTCTTTTTCTGACTTAATGTCCTCAATTAGTCAAATTACTGATATCTTCAATAAGAAACTTCCTATTAATTATATAGATTTAATATCTACTATTTAAAGCATCAGAAGATTATGAATAAAAAAAATCCTCAACAAATTGTTGAGGATTTTTTGTGGAGGGAGGGGGATTAAAATCACCTACACTCCATTAATATTTATACGGCTTAATTCATTAGATAATAGCTAACAATTATATTATTCTTAGCTTTTCAAATAAATTAATGAACATTTTTAAAATATACTTGATAGTAAAGGTAATCATTATTAATGGAAAAGTGGCTACAAAAGTGGCTACATTCAAAAAATAAAGCTATGATTAGGTCTGGAAGTTATTTCTTAATCTTTTCAGCAACGATAAGTTCATTCATCGGAACATCTAATATTTCAGAAAGTTTTGGAAAATCTTGTAATCGAGGTTGTCTTTTATTAAGACAAATTTCATTTATGCTATTATATGATTTATTCATTTTTCTAGCTAATTCACGTTGAGACATTCCTTTAGAATCTAAGACTTCTCCTATTCGATTAATCTTAATAATTTCCTTTTCCATAATACAAAGATAATAATTTCAATGATATTCATACACGTATAATTGGTATAATATTATTCTTTAAATATTAAGTCAAACACTCCTTCTTCAAAATCTTCGCTAAGTTTCATTACATTCTGAAATTTATAATTCATAAGATCTTCATTAAATCCTAAAGGAATTAATATTTCTTTTTGCTCCTCTGGAGAAAAACCATCATACTTCCCATTTTCAAAGATTATACTTGCTCCCCCTTGCTGTCCTATATCATACGTTTCGTAACATATTCCTTTTGTTCCTGACATATTGTCCAAAAACTTGGTTCTTAATTTTACAACAGTTCCTACTATCATTAAACTTACTTTTCTTTAGATTATAATTAAACACTTGGTTCTCTTCGTCAAAGATACTTTTTATTACAAAAAAAAGAGCAAGTAATAATACCTACCTTCTCTCTTTTAATAATTCAAAAATACTTCATTCTATCATACTGCTTTTACTTATGCAATTAATAGATTCTTTGATTTTTATATGCTCCTTGTTATTTAATTTTGGCTTGTTTAAATAAGTTCCATAGTATTTGCATCCCAAAGGGTGCTAACATACAGTTGGTAGATAATCTGCTGTTTTAAATGAATATTGTTTTATTACCCAAATAGGTCTAATTCTCCGCCTTGTTCTTGTGATTCTCCTTGTACCTCAGCTTCTTTCTCTAGTGTATTTACAATCGGTGTAGAAATGGAAGCAACTTTTTTTACTAGGGTTTTCTTTCCATTTTTTATTAAGTTTTAGTTATTAATTTAAGTCTATTGGGGAGATATAAAAACCGTTGCCATTAATGTCTAATCTTACCTCTTTTTGTATGAATAAGCAGAGGTATTTACAAAACGTAATGGCTTCTGAACGATTTTTAAAGGAGAGTAATTTTTTAGGTTGTCTCTCCCATTTTCGTTTATCTCTCTTGGTTCTGATTTCAAATTCTTTCATACTATTTTAGTTGTTTATTATTAGTTGATTATTAATAATGTTCTTGATTTGCAGATAGTTTTTACTGTCCTCTGCTATATCTTTGTTCACAAGTAGAGTTTAGTCCATCAGCAGAACCAATGAACACAATTAAGGCTTGAAACATATTGAAATAGTGTCCTTTCCTATAGTTTTGATAATACTTGCTTTCAATGAATTTTTGTGCTAATTCTTCTAGGTAGAACTCGTACTTGTTTGATATTTTGTTGTCTTTGTATAGTTTAATTTTTTTCATAGTATTCTGTTTAAATGAATAATTATTGTTTTTATAGTAATACATCGGTTTCAATTGCTTCATAATTAAATTCGCCCTCTCCCGAATAACCTTGTGTTTGCTGATAGGTATTGAGGTTGAACAAATCATCTTTTGAAAGTTTGTGATTTTCTTTTTTTGCTTCTTGTTGACAGATTTCAATTACCATTTTGGGGTTACTGGTACATCCTATTAAATCCCTTGATGCGTAACTGTGAAAATTGTCTGCTTTGTAGATTAAATACATTTCTTTTTAGTTTTAGAATAATGTTAGTTGCTGATTTTCAATAATTTTTGTCAATACTTTTTTCGTTTCTGTTCTTATTGGTTTATCGTTTTTATTTGATTCAATTTGTTGTTCAAAGTCAAGTATTACTTGTTCTTGTTTCAATTCAATTTCTTGCTTTTTTTCGGGGTTATCTTGGTGTAGTTGTTTGATTTGAGGCATCAAACTTGATAGCTTTGGATTAGTGTTTATATCAATTCTAAGTCTAGGGAAACCGTAAATTTTATATGATTGATAAAATTCCATTGAAAGGCTATTCATATTGGCTATTTCGCCTGTCATACCATTAAGAAATAAGTTGATAGCTGCCATCTTACAACATATTGGGTCAAGGTCTGCTCCATAAAATCGCATTTCGGGATTTACTTTTTTTCCCGATAATAGCATTTGACCAGAACCGCACGTAGGGTCTAAGATGTTTTTGCCTTTCAATTCTTCGGGGTTATCTCCCAAAGTCATTAAAGCCATCATATCTGAAACGTGGGGAGGAGTAAAAAACTGTCCTTTTCGACTATTACTAAATCGTTCCATGTAGAAGTGTCCTAAAATATCATTTGCTCCTACTTTATACAATTGCGATTCTTCAAGCCCTGTAGTATCTCCACCCGATTCCATACTCATAATTAATTGTGCTAACAATTCGGGAAATAGGCTAAAGGTTTCTTTTTTGTATCTGCTAACTACTTCTAAATATTCTTTTTCATATTGTTGTTGACTAAATGCATAAATTGTAATGTCTAAAAAATCATTAAAAGCATCATACTCGTTAAGTCCGTAGCTGATTCTATCAAAAATCTTTGCAAATGGTTTTGTGTCTAGTTCGTACATTGTTATTTGATTGTATAAGTATCAACTGCTTTCTCTCCGTCATAAAGGGTAATTTCTCCTTTGATAAATCCTATTTCTAATACCACGTATTCGGTATATATTTCGTGGTTACCTCTACCCTGTTCGTTATCTTGATAGTTAACTCCTGTTATATTGTTCCAAATAACTAGAATAGATGTACTATCATCACTTTGTAGCACTTCCTTACCATTCTGTCGAATGGATAATTCGTTAGTTGATTCAAAACATTGTCTTTTTGGCTTGTTCATAGCTTTTGTTTTATGGGGGATTACTCCCCCAATTAATTAATTTGCAATTCTTTGTTTTTGATTCTTACCATTTTTAGTGATTTTCTCCTCTCCGTAAAACCCTTTTATTTGGTCATAGGTTAAAACCCCTTTAGACTTTTTTCTATATCCTTTAGGGGAGAAGTACCATTGCTCTTTTGCTTTAGAAAACCCACGTTTAAGGGTTTCACCTGTATCAATGGCTTTAATCTGTTCCTTTATTGGTTTAGTATCTCCTTCTAACCATATCCAAGAACCACAAACAACAATTGTAATACCTTCAATATTTAGTAATTGATTAATGATGTCCGCATACTCTTTAGAGTTCCATTGCTCGGCTTCTCCTTTAAATTTTTCGCTTTCGGGTTTGAATGCGTGAAACTGATTAAGCATTTCTTGAAAATCTGCGGTTAATCCTCCTTTATCGGGATGCAGTTTTAATGCTAGTTTTTTGTATAGGGTCTTTGCCTCGTCTAAGGTTTTACAACCTTGAAAATAATTTTGCATTGTTATATTATTGAATGGATAAAAATTGATTTAAAGCCTTAGAATTAACAAGGCTTTAAACCTTTATTAATTATGCTCCTAAATAGATAGCTGTTGAAATAATTAACCCAATAATTGAGATTAAAAAGAACGTGTAAAAACGCTTTCTTTTGTTCGGGTTATTTGCTTTTGATAAGTAAGTAGGGAAATTAAAATAGTCCTCACTTTGAATTGCGTTAACCTCTTTGTTAACGGCTTTTGAATCTGTTAAATGTTTCATAACTTTGAAATGTTTAAATGAATAAATAATTTATTGTTTGTTCTCGCCCTCGTTAGTGTTGTAGCACTTTCGAGGGTTCTTTTTTATAGTCTATTACATAGGCGTTATTTTAAATGATTAACAATGCAAACATACACTCTAAACATGTATGGCACAAGTAAAACATGTATTTTTTTCAAACAAACACATAATCACCTGATAATCAAACAGTTTAATTTTAATAATTTATTTAACAAACTAATTTTAGGGTATAAACCTCATTTATAGTGGGTGTAAACGAGATTTAGAGGGGGGTATAAAGGAGGTTTATACAGAAGAATAACATATTAAGAATAACAACTAAGAATACTATTTAAGATATTAATACATTTAATTCTTTAGCATATTTTGTTAAAACACGTTTACCATTTCCAGTAATTATATAATAGTTTGGAGTCATTTGTAATTTTGTTTTAAAATCTAATTCAATAAAGCCTTTAGTACACAAAGAGCGTATATAATTATAAACTACATCTTTTCTAATCGTGGGTAATCGCTTTCTAACATCAGGTACAATAAAATAAGGTTGTTTAGGTTTTTGCACATCATAACAGTTAGCTAAAACTATTAATTCGCTCATATTTAGCTTAAATAAGCGTTTAATTTCGTGTGAGACTGTTAAACAGTGGGAAAGTTGATGTATTATTATTTTTTCTTTTGCTTTATTCATAACACTACTAATTTACACAAAAAGTCATAAAAATTAGGTGTTTCAACGGTGATTAAATACATAAAATATGTACTCAAGCTTGTTTTAGTGTTCTTGGTTCGCCTGATTAGGCACAAAGACCAACAAAAACGGCTGTTTTACTTACGGTTTTTCCTTTTCAACTCAAAAGTGGCTACAAAAGTGGCTACAAATACAAGCTAATACAGTAGAAAGCCAGCATAACATAGTGTTTCGAGGATTTAAACGGAGTCTTGGGACAACTAAACCGCTAAAACAAACCGTAAAACTTCAATTTTACCCCACCCCTTTTACTATTTTCGGTTTTCTTTTTCACACCCCACCC
>CAJQOH010000057.1 GCA_905479915.1 uncultured Flavobacteriales bacterium | reverse complement strand
GAGCTTTTTCTTTTGACTTTTTTCTCTTTTTCGTTGCAATTTCAACGCTGATAAACTCTCTTTAATCGTGATTTCAAATACTTTTCCCATACCTTAAAAATACACAAAATATAACGTTTTATGAAATTAATTTGGTATAAGTGTTTTTAAAAATGAGTAAATCATATCCTTATAAATTTACTTTAAATTTAATTAGCGTCTATTTTATTTAAAAACATAAGAATAGTAAAAACTGACTTTTGGAAGCTTCTTTATGAATGTATCAGTTCTTAAGGGGCTTTTTCTTTGTAATAATTATTTTGGTAGTAATAATCATTTGAAAAGTAATAGCCAACAGTTTCTTTTAAGAATAAGTTGTCTGTTTCAATAGGCTTTAAGCTGTTATTTTCTTTTTCCCATTCGTAAAAGTTAGCCGATTTCTTGTCTCTTAAAACCATTAGTTTATTGTCTTTAAAAAGGCCTAAACTTCTATAGTTTCCAATAAAAGCACGTTCATCCGAAGGCTTCATTTTAGAGATGTCTTTTCCAATTAATTGAGAATTATAACTCCAATTAAAATAGCCAAAAAGGGTTGGGAATAAATCTATTTGAGAACAGAGTTTACTGACATCTTGAGGGGCTTTGTCTTTTAAGTTGTATATGAAAGCAGGAATATGATATTTAGAAACATCTAATTCTCTTTTTCCTGCACTTGATGCACAATGATCTGCCATAATCATAAAAACAGTATTGTTAAACCAAGGTTTAGATTTTGCCATTTTTATAAACTGACTTATTGCATAATCGGTATATCGTACAGCTCCATGTCTTCCAGCTCCAGATGGGATATGGATTTTATTTTCGGGATAAGTGTAAGGTCTGTGATTAGAGGTCGTCATTATAAAGTTGAAGAAGGGCTTTTTGTTTTTATAATTAATATCAGCCTCTTTAATTACTTTTCGATAAATATCTTCATCACATACTCCCCAAGCATTTTCAAAAGTAACTTCATTGTCATCAATGTTAGTTCGTTTAGAAGTGAATTCATCTCCCATTAGATAACCTCTCCCTCTATCTACAATATCAAAACCATTTCCACCAAAAAATTGGTTCATGTTATCAAAATAACCATCTCCTCCATAAAAGAACACGCTTTTATATCCTTTTTCTTTAAAGATAGAGCCAATATTAAAAAAACCGGTATTGTTTTTTCTCTTAACAATACTTCTTCCGGGAGATGGGGGTATTGATAGGGTAATTGCTTCCATTCCTCTAACGGTTCTTGTTCCTGTTGCATAGAGGTTGTTAAAGTTTATACTTTGACCAATTAAGGAGTCCATAAAAGGAGTTACTTCCCATACATTTCCATAATGAGTCATGAATTCTGCACTTAAGCTCTCGATACATATAAAAATCACATTAGGAGTTTCTTCTTCTCCTACATTCGTTATGACTCTTTGTAAACTATATTTATCTGTTGAGATTAAACTGTCGTTTTGAGCTATTACATTCTTTTTTAATTCAGCTATTGATTCATCTAAATTTTGGGTCATATAAAAATCAGTGTAGCTTAATTCATTGTTTCTAAAAGCTGCAAAAAATGAATAGATTCCACTTTTACTTAATTCATTTTCGTAACGATTTTTTGACCATTCTGCATTTTTATTGTTGATGAAAAGAAAGAAGAAGAGAGGAATTAAAATGAATACAGCGGTAATTGCCAGTTTCTCTTTGAGACTATTTTCAGATTGAAATGTAGCAGTGAAAATTTGTTTTTTCTTTGTTACAAATATGATTAATGCTACAAATCCAATAACAACAGAGAGTAAAACTGGAAGAGGGTAGGATTCATTTATATTCCCAACAACTTCGTTGGTATAAACTAGGTAGTCTACTGCAATAAAATTGAATCTATTCTTAAATTCTTCCCAGAACGTAAATTCAGCAAACGTGCTAAAAATGAAAATGAGTAGGCCAATAAAAAAGGCAAAATTCGTGATTGATTTATCAAACTTTTTACCAATAAGTTGGTTTGGTAATATGAATAGATATAAAGCATAGGGTAGTAAGAAAAAAGAAACTGTTCCTAAGTCAAAAAATAATCCTGTAAAGAATATTTTAAAAAGATTGATTATTGAAAAGTCAATGTTTGAGAGTGACCAAATGTAAAGAGATACTCGAACTATAAAGGAAAGTATTAAATATACTAGACCAAAAGTAAATAGTAATTTATATCTTTTTGGAATGTTTAATTTCATATTCAATGCAAATATATTGACCTTATTCGATTTTTACGAATTTAGGGTTATTCATTTAAGAATCTTTGTTTTTAGATTATATTTGTTGCTCTTTATTTTATAAGACGGTATGCGAATTGTTTTTTTAGTGAGCTTGATTTTTGTAATGTTTAACCAGCAGGTTTATTCGCAAAAAGATTCTACACTAATTCGTACTAAAAAGCCATTGTTATCTAAGCTAATTATTCCATCTACTTTGATTATTTCAGGATTTGCTCTTAACGGTACTCAAACAGAAAAAGGATGGCAAACTGACATTCGAAATAAGGTTGGAAATGATTATCGAAATCGATTTGATGATGTTGCTCAATATATCCCTTATGCTCAGGTTTATCTAGGTGCTGCTGTGGGAATTGAGGCAAAGAATCATTGGTTTGACCAAACAAAAAATATTTTTTTAGGAGGACTGGTTACTTTAGTGGTAACACATTCTTTAAAAAGGGGAGTTGGTAAAGAAAGGCCAGATGGATCATCAAACCGTTCTTTTTCTTCAGGGCATACGGCAACTGCTTTTTTAGGAGGAACGATTCTTTATCATGAATATAAAGAATCAAGCATGTTATATGCATCTAGTGGATATTTGTTTTCTGCTTCAACAGGAGGTTTAAGGGTCGTAAATAATAGACATTGGGTTTCTGATGTTTTGGCTGGTGCCGGGATTGGTATTTTAGTGGGTAATTTAATTTACCATATAGAACCGTTAAAAAATTGGAATCCTTTTAAAGGAACTAAAAACATTACTTTTAGTCCTATAATTAACAAGGATGAGGTAACTTTTGTTGCAGGATTAACTTTTTGATGAAACGTTTCATATTTATATTATGTCTTCTTTTTGTTGTGAATGGATTTTCACAAGAAGATAAAAAGAAGAAGGGAAAACCACCTACGCAGACCTATCAAATTAGTGAGGATTTACAATACGTTTATCCAAGACCTAAACCCTTTAATTTTATTACAGGACTACCAAGAAATTATGCGAACCTTGGTAAAGGTATTGTTAAAAAAGAAAATTTAAAATGGTTGGGTTTAACAGTTGTTACAACTGCCGTTTTGTTTGCAGGTGACGAAGAGTTAATTACAGAGTCGCACAGTCTTAGAGATATTGGTGTTACTAAAGAACATAAATATATCACTCCTGGGGGAGTGATTGATATCCCTACAAATACTTCAGCTGTTATGTATCATCTAGGGCATGGAAATACTTCTTTGTTGATTGGTCTCGGATTTTTAACTGTAGGAGGAATTAAAAAAGATTATAGGGCAATACATACTTCTAGCCAGATTGTTGAAGGAATATTAACTCTTGGTTTTCTTACACAAGGTTCAAAAAGAGTGTTTGGAAGGGAGAGCCCGAATAAAAAAACGCAAACGAGAGGGAGGTGGCATGGGTTTCCTGGATGGAATGAATATTTAGAGAATACTTCTCATTATGATGCCATGCCTTCTGGTCATGTTGCAACGTTAACATCAACAGTTGCTGTTTTAGCTAGAAATTATCCTGAAATAAAATGGATAAAACCTGTAGGGTTCACATTAATAGGAATAATGGGAATTGAGATGATGAATAGTGGTGTGCATTGGGCTTCTGATTATCCTTTAGGCTTTTTAATTGGTTATGCAGTTGGAACCGTTGTTACCAATAGTAAAATCACTAAAATTAAAAAGGAGACACACTCTAATCACTTAAAAGGATTTGACACCAACTTAACTTTCAATAGAATTGATGGTGATAATTTGTTGGGAGTACAGTTTGTTTTTTAATAAAAAGTAGCAGGGTTACTAAACAGATTCATATAAAATTTCAGTGGCTTTACTTTTTGTCCTTCTTTAAATAAATACTGTTCTCCTTTATTGTCAATCATAGGAATGTGAGCATTAATACCTCTGCCAACCATAATATCATGAGCAAATCGGTTTTGTACTGCATGGCGAACCCTTTCACTATCAATTCCAATACTAGCTTGATAATTTTGATAATGTTCTCCACTGTATTTAAATTGAGCACTTAACAATCCATGAGAGTGTTCTGTGTACTTTCCTCCATCTCTGTTCTCATATACTCCTACAAAAGGGTAGTTGGGGTCTGTTACTCTTTCGCCCATTTGACCTGTAAATAAGGTGGTATTTATGCCAAATTGGTAGTCGTCTTTTTGATATCGTAAAAGAATACCAGCAGTTCTAAATCGGTCTAATCTAGGTGTTCCTGAGAATAGATCATTATCTGTAATAAAACTAAAATTGTTTACTTGTATAGATATTGTTCCTGTTGATTGGTTTGTTTTGATATCATTCAAATAAAAATTGTAGGCATAACCAAAACTATTTTTCCTTGGGGTTTGGTTACTTATTACACTGTAAAAATCATTGTTGACGGAATCTGTTTTTCCATAACTATACACAATACCTAATCCAAAAACAGCTTCTAAAGATTGTTTCTTTGGGCCAAGGTTTTTCGCATTAAAGTAGACTCTAAATTCAGGATTAATTTGAATTTGATCCGTTATGTAAAATGCGTTTACGTTTCCTCCAAACCTATCGATATGTGTGCCAATAGCGAAAATGACACCTATGTTAATTCCAAAATTTCCGTTTTGATAGTGTTGAGAAAAAGTGTTTTTGGTGCAGCTAAAAACTAAAATGAGAATTAATATAATATGCTTTATTTTTCTTAGCAATAGAGGGTTTATTTGTTCAGTTTAAAGGTGTATCCTAGAGTGAATTCAGTAAAATCTGCTTTAGCCATATTGGCTTTAATGTGAGCACCAACAAATAAATTATGTTTAGGTAATTTGTGTGTATTTATTAAGTATAAATTCATTCCAATTCTAGTTAACAACAGTTTCTGTAAGGTAATTCCAAGACCATTTTCTGGATTAAACTTTTGATAAAATGGTTTGTGGAGATTAACCCCTAGTAATACGTCAATACTTAAATGCCCCATTAAGAATTCGTTTCCGATATAAAAATTAACATTAGAAGCAGACCAGTGGGGGTTGTCAATAAGACCTTCTGTTTCTGTTTTTATGATGTGGTCATAAAATATTTGATAATAACGGTAGACAAATCCAGCTCTAAGTTTTAAGTGTTTGTTAAATAGAATTGCAGCACTTAAATCTGTAGAGTAAACAGGTTTTAATATTCCCATTTCAGGACCTTCAGTTTCATCTTGTTCATGAAGACCAAAGCCTTCTTCTAAAGTAATGTAATAGTTTTTGGGAGATACATTTTGTCGTTTTATTCGGTTTGGATGAAAATAATTGTCTTCTTTTTGATTGTAAAATTGCCCTGTAATACTTGCCATTGGTGAGTTTACACCTAGATTAGGGAGTTTGGTGTGTCCGTTAGATTCATGGGATAATCCTATTCCAAGTTTTAGATTAAAACCGCCTTTTTTGTAGATAGATTTGTATAAAAATGCTTTGACATCCCAAGTAAACTGTTGTCCAATAATTTCATTTTGAGGATTTCCTATACTATCAAAATAGGTAGTAAAATAAGAGACTCCAGCACCTAGTTTTACTCTAAACGGACTTTTTAATTTATTAAAAACTCTGAAAGAAACAAAGGGTAAAATACTGTATTGATGTCCTAAAACTTGATTGTTTCCTAGGTTAGAATAAAGAAACATAAAACCCGACTCTGCATGGTTGTAGTATTTCCCCCACTTTGTAGTATCGTTGTTGGTGAACCCATAATTCAGCGCAATTGTTTTTTGAGCTCCTGTTGATGGAAACGAAAAATCATTACTCATGGGAATAACTTTCCCAATCATAAATTCTGGTTCAATAAAATGGGAGTTATCCCTTATTGTATCTTGGCTAAAACAATAGGAAGAAAAGCTAAAAAGTAAAAATACTATTAGCTTAACTTTCCGTGACATTGTTTGAATTTTTTACCGCTTCCACATGGACAAGGCTCATTTCTCCCAACTTTTTTCTCAACTCTAACTGGTTGAGGTTTTGGCTGAGGAGCAGCAGGTGCACCATCTTGTTGAGGTGTATTTGAAGCAATTTCAGGCCTACTCGTTTGTAATTGACTTGTATCTACTTTTTTACGAGGCTGTTCTTGTGCTGTTTGAATATCACCACTTTGTTGAGTAGGTAGACTAGCTTTCATTAAGAAGCTACCAACTTCTTTGTTCATTTTTAAAAGTACTTCGTTAAAGAGTTTAAAAGCTTCAAACTTATAAATCAATAAAGGATCTTTTTGTTCGTGAACAGCATTTTGAACAGATTGTTTCAACTCATCCATTTCTCTTAAATGCTCTTTCCAATCTTCATCAATCATTGCTAAAATAACAGACTTTTCAATTGATTTGATCAATTCTTTTCCTTCTGACTGAACAGTTTTTTCTAATGGAGTAGTAATGTTAAGGCTCTTAATTCCATCACCAATAGGGACAACAATATTTTCATATTGAGCTCCTTGATTTTCAAAAACATCTTTAATAACTGGCAAAGCTGATTGAGCAATGAACTCAGATTTTCTGACGTAATGCTCTACTCCTTTTTCGTGTAAATCTTCAGTTAATTTTAACGCATTTCCTTCAAAGAATTCTTTTTCTGAAAATGGAGATTCTAACGATAATAATCTGAACAGCTCTAATTTAAAACCTTCATAATCTCTAAATTCTTGGTATTCATTTACGATAGATTCAGAAATATCATAAATCATATTCGAAACCTCTACTCCTAAACGTTCTCCATTTAAAGCATTTCTTCTCTTCGTGTAAATAACTTCACGTTGAGAATTCATGATGTCATCATACTCTAATAATCGTTTTCTTATTCCAAAATTGTTTTCTTCAACTTTCTTTTGAGCTCGTTCAATAGATTTAGAAACCATTGAATGTGAAATAACTTCACCTTCTTCTAATCCCATTCTATCCATTAACTTGATGATTCTTTCGGAGTTGAATAAACGCATTAAGTTATCTTCTAAAGAAACGAAGAATTGAGAAGATCCTGGATCTCCCTGTCTACCAGAACGACCTCTTAACTGTCTGTCAACACGTCTTGAATCGTGTCTTTCTGTACCAATAATTGCTAAACCTCCAGCTTCTTTAACACCTTCACCTAATTTAATATCGGTTCCCCTTCCTGCCATGTTAGTGGCAATGGTTACTGCACCTGCTTTACCTGCACCAGCAACAATGTCAGCTTCTCTTTGGTGAAGCTTTGCATTTAATACATTGTGGTTGATTCCTCTCATTTTGAGTGTTCTACTCAACAATTCTGAAATTTCTACAGAGGTTGTACCAACTAATACTGGCCTTTTTTGTTCAACTAATGTAACTACTTCTTCGATAATAGCATTGTATTTTTCACGAGTTGTTTTGTAGACTAAATCTTCTCTATCATCTCTTTGTATTGGACGGTTTGTTGGGATTACAACAACGTCTAACTCATAAATGTCCCAAAGCTCTTGTGATTCTGTTTCTGCTGTACCAGTCATTCCAGATAACTTGTGGTACATTCTGAAATAGTTTTGTAAGGTAACAGTAGCGTAGGTTTGAGTAGCTGCTTCTACTTTTACATTTTCTTTAGCTTCAATTGCTTGATGTAGTCCGTCAGAATATCTTCTTCCGTCCATAATACGACCTGTCTGCTCATCAACAATTTTTACTTTGTTGTCCATTACAACATACTCTACATCAATCTCAAACATTCCGTATGCTTTTAGCAATTGATTGATGGTATGAATTCTTTCCGCTTTTACTGAGTAGTTCTGAATCATTTCATCTTTCTTCGCTAACTTATCAGCATCAGATAATGTTGACTTTTCAATTTCAGCTACTTCCATACCAATATCTGGCATTACAAAGAATTGAGAATCATCTCCAGAACCAGTAATTAAATCAACTCCTTTTTCTGTTAATTCAACACTGTTTGTTTTCTCGTCAATAACAAAAAACAATTCTTCGTCAACTTTATGCATTTCCTTATTTTGGTCTTGCATGTAAAAGTTTTCTGTTTTTTGAAGCATAGCTTTAATTCCATGCTCACTTAAGAACTTAATTAAAGCTTTGTTTTTTGGTAAACCACGGTGTGCTCTTAATAAAGCCATTCCACCATTTTCTTCAGCATCTTTGCTCAGTTTTGTTCCTTCAATAGCTGGAGCTAACATTTTTTTAGCATCAGCTAAAGCATTTTGAACGTACTTTTTTTGAGCAGACATTAATTTCTCTACTCTTGGTTTTAATTCATGAAACTCATGAATGTCACCTTTTGGAGTAGGTCCAGAAATAATTAATGGGGTTCTGGCATCATCAATTAATACAGAATCAACCTCATCAACAATGGCGTAGTGGTGTTTACGTTGCACTAAATCTTCAGGAGATCGTGCCATATTATCTCTTAAGTAGTCAAATCCAAACTCATTGTTTGTACCGTATGTAATATCTGCTAAATAGGCTTGTCTTCTTTCTTCAGAATTGGGTTCGTGCTTATCAATACAATCAACGGTTAAACCATGAAATTCAAAAATAGGAGCCATCCATTCGCTATCCCTTTTTGCTAAATAATCATTTACTGTTACTAAGTGAACACCTCTTCCTGCGATGGCATTTAGATACATAGGTAATGTACCTACTAAGGTTTTACCTTCACCAGTCATCATTTCAGCAATTTTACCTTCATGTAAAACTCTACCACCAATTAACTGAACATCATAATGTACCATAGCCCATGAAACTTCAATTCCAGCAGCTAGCCATGAGTTGTGATAGGTCGCTTTATCACCATTAATTTCAACACTATCTCTTTCGGCAGCCATATCTCTATCCATTTGAGTGGCTGTAACTTCAACTGTTTTATTTTCTGCAAATCTTCTAGAAGTTTCTTTTACTACAGCAAAAGCTTCACCTCTTATTTCTGCTAATATTTCTTCTATCTGAGTTAGAACTTCTTTATCAAGTGCATCAATTTTAGAATAAATGGCTTCTTTTTCAGTAATAGATAGATTTAAATCTGTTTCTATTTGATTTTTAAGATCAATGATTTCATTGTCTTTATCTTTTGTCTTGGCAGCAATTCTTGCTTTTAATTCTCCGGTTTTTGCTCTAAGTTCATCATTACTTAATGATGAATAAGCGTTATAGTGAGTTGATACCTCTTCAATTATTGGAGACAATTCTTTAAAATCTCTATCTGTTTTACTACCTACAAAGGTTTTAAGTACTTTACTTAATATTCCTGATGCATCCATGTTCTCTAATTTGTTTCTTGCTCTTAGTCAAAAACTTTACCAAGGTACTTTTTCTGCCAAGATGACTTAATAGCCGTCAAATTTAGCTATTTAAAATGTAGATATTAACCTGAAAAGCATAAAAATGTAAAATGCTCAAAGGCTTACTTTACAAAGTGTTTTTGATTAATTACATTTGCAATCTTAAAATGATAAAACCTTAGTGTCAATTACTGAAACATCAAATATAAAAACGCTTAATTTGACCGATAAAATTCGTTGTTACGCTCAAATGTTTAAGTTGAAACTTACCTCTTTTGTGGTTATTTCTGCTATTATGGGTTATTTTATGGGCGGTGCAGCTTTTAATCTTACTGAAATTATTCTTCTAGTTATAGGTGGTTTTTTCATTACATGTACATCAAACGCTTTAAATCAAGTGATCGAAAAAGATTACGACAAATTGATGGAAAGAACAAAAACAAGACCTCTTCCATTAAATAAGCTAAGTGTTAAAGAAACAATTTGGGTTTCTGCTATCCTAGGTGTTATTGGTATTGCAATGCTTTGGTTGCTAAACCCTTTAACAGGTATTTTAGGGACACTAGCAATATTTATGTACGTGGTGTTATACACTCCTTTAAAAAGAATATCAACTATTTCAGTATTTGTTGGGGCTTTCCCTGGAGCTTTTCCTCCAATGTTAGGTTGGGTTGCAGCAACAGGAAGTTTTAGTGTTGAGGCAGGAATTTTATTTGCTATGCAGTTTATTTGGCAGTTCCCCCATTTTTGGGCTATTGCTTGGAAAATTAATGATCAATATTCTAAAGCAGGTTTTAAGATGTTGCCTTTTGGTAAAAAAGATAAAAAAACAGCATTTATTATTGTATTAAGTAGTTTGACTCTTTTTGCTTCGAGTATTTTGCCAGAGTATATTGGTTTTACAGGTAGAATAGCTACTGTGGGACTATTTATCTTATCAGCCTTAATGGTTTACCCTTCGGTAAGGCTATTACAAACATTGGATGACAAGTATGCATTGCGAACCATGTTAATGTCATACTTGTATTTGATTTTGTCGCTAACTATTATTTTAATTGATCGTATTTGATGAGTGAAACGAAGCATAAAAAACTAATCATTTTTATTTCTATTTTTTTACCTGTTGCTGTTGCAGCGTTGTTTGGTATAAAAATTCCTAATGTAGAACCTTTAAGTTTTTTACCTCCAATTTATGCTGGTATTAATGGTTTAACAGCTATTGTTTTGGTTCTTGCAGTTTTGGCAATAAAAAAAGGGAATAGACAATTGCATGAAAGATTAATGAAAACTTGTATTGGTTTATCTGTTCTTTTTTTAGGAATGTATATTGCTTATCATATGACTTCAGATTCAACTTCGTTTGGTGGTGAAGGGGTAATAAAAATAATTTACTTTTTTATACTGATTTCTCATATTGTATTGTCAATTGCAATAATTCCTTTGGTTCTTATCACTTATTCAAGAACATTGTCTGAAGAATTTGACAAACACAAAAAAATCGCGAAAATTACTTTTCCAATATGGTTGTATGTTGCGGTGAGTGGAGTAGTGGTTTATTGGATGATTTCTCCTTATTACCTATAATATCTTATCGGAAAAATTGTTCAGCTGCTCTTCCGAAGAGTATGCGTTGTAATTGATTTTATAATTGGAAAGGTCTTTTCCTAATTGTGACGTTAATATTTTTCTGATGCCTTTCTTCCGGTCAAAGTCAGCATAAAACCATTTAAAAAGAGCTGTTGTATAAACTATTTTTTCTTGATCATTAAATTTGGTTTCTACTTCTAGAAATGCTTGGGTAGCCATTTCTAATTGGGTATCAATATCTTTTGAATTGTAAAATGCTATTGGTGGACAACTCTTAGCACCACAATTTAGAGCAAAATGTATTTTATAGTCAAGTTTATTTACAGCATTTTCTTTGATGAATTTTGAGGTGAAAAAATTCGTAAAGAAGCCAAAGGAATATTTATACCTATACTTTCTTAAGATACCATGTTCAACATCATCCAAGCTTAGCTGGGTGTTTGCAATTGAAAATAATTTCTTTTTGTAGATTACTGACTTACGAACGTTTTTCTCTTTTCGTAAGATTTGATAATATGCATTATAAATGTTGATCCAGAATGCTTTTTTATGCTTATCGCCTATCAATTTAAGCCGAATACTTTCTGAATCTAGGTTTTCTAATTCTAATTGAAGCTCAGAAGTAGGTTCTCCCATTTTTACATGAAGAAGGAGTTTTTCTGAGAGTTTATTTAGATATTCCTCATCCATTTTTATTGTTCATGTTTAAGAAGGATGGAATTGTTTTCACGTAATATTGTTTTTTAGTTAGGTGTATAAATACAAAAAAGCCTTCAGATTATGAAGGCTTTTTTATGATTTTGGGTTGAAACTAGTTTAGGATAACTTTTTTAACGCTTGCTTGTTGTTCAGTTCTTACATTAATAAAATAAGCACCTCTACTTAGATTAGAAATGTCAAATTGATAAGCATTTAACGCTGTTTCTTTGTCAAAATGATATGTTCTAAGCGTTTCACCAGTAATATTGTTTATTGTAATTACAATTGCTCCCATATCTCTACTTAAGTCCATTTTAAACATTCCATTGTTTGGATTAGGGAATAAGTCAATTTCAAAAGGTTGTTCTTCTTGTTTAGGTGGGTCAATACCTGTTATAGGGGAATTACTAAAACTAATTACATAAGCACCTACTCTATAAAATGGATTGTAACCGGCATTACAGTCAGCACAAGTTACTCCAGTTACACAATTAGGATCGTTTGGATGACAAAGGTCTTGGTAAGACTGTTGGAATACGTAAGATAAATCATAAGGTGCAATACCAATGTTTGCTGTAACATCATAAGTGTTTGGAGGGGCAATTGCTCCTGGACACCATCCAGCTCGATTGTACTGCCAAGTTCCTGCTTGATTTGTACAGTTGTCAGGATTTGGATCACAGTTATTCCATAGGTTTTGGGTGTAAGTAGATGTTCCATTTACATGGAAATTGTGTGTGGCATTATAAAATTCAGCAGCATTACTTGTATTATTTCCTCCCCAACCATGACCAGTAGTAGTTAGTCTAAACGTTGCTTTTTGTGTGTTTTGAGGATGATATATTTCTACAGTATCACATGGTTGTAAATTTGTAGGGTTTCCAAAGTTGTAGCTTCCATGCCATACTTCTTGGATACTTGAATACATGTATGTTGGCGTTCCTGCAACATAATCTAGGTCTAAATGGATGTCCCATCCACCGGTTCCCCAAGTGTCAATAAACATTCGTAACTCGATATTTCCATGTAATAATGATGCATAATCTGTAATGTCAATTGTGTGGTTACAGGCTACGCCATAAGGAGTAATGTATCTAAATAATTCCATCCAATTACCATTTGGTGCTTTATACTCTACATATGCAAGTCTATCCCAGTCATCACATCCACCAGAAATTGAAGGGCAGGTTACAGAAAAGTTCGCAATAATTTGATCATAAGCTCCTATAGATTGAGGAAGTTCATAGTTGCCATAGAATGTTCTATTGGCTCCAGATCCAAAAGCAACAAGGTCGCCACTAAATGTTTGAACATTTTGTGTACTAGCAGTATTTACAACAGTAACCGTTACTGTATCTGTGGTAGTATTTCCGTTACTTGCTGTAGCTGTAGTATAAATATCATAATTCCCAGTTGCAGAAGGTGTCCACCAAGCAAAATAATGACCATCATCATAATTAGCGGCTAGTGGTGCTCCATTTATTTCGAACTCAATGTTAGTGATAGAAAGTTGAGTTGGTTCATCAATTTCAGCCCAAGCATAAAGAGGGTAAGCACTTAGGGTTGGCATTTCTATTGGGTATGCATCTGTATGTTTTGTTGAAACAACAGGTTTAAAAGTGCTTAAGTCTACCACGTAAAAAGAGGTAATAGCAGATACTGGGTTGAATGTCCCATTTCCTACTTGTTCTGCTTTTACTTTAACAGTATCTGATGTTCCGGTTAACGTTATGGTATTGCCCAGAATTGTAGCTGGACCTGAAACTATAGAATAGGTAATGGGTAATCCAGTACTAACAGTTGCATTAACAGTAAAAGGAGCATCTGTAGTGTATTTGTAACTAATAGGGTCTATAGATATAAGTTGGTCTGTAGCTGGATCAAAAATTGAAGCGCCATTCATTAATGTTGCGGTATGGCCATTTCCACTTATGTCTGGGGCACTTACTCCAGTAACATTTTCAAAATCCCAAGAAGCAATTAAGTTTGGTTCTGTTCCTGATAAAGAACTTGTAGTCATATCACTAGAAACTTCCCCAGCTGTTAATGCTTTAGACCAAAATCGTATTTCATCTAATGCTCCTGAAAAATATGTTCCATTATTTAAATCAGTACCAAAGTGAAGGTTTTCAGAGTTTGCACAGCTGAGTGCTCCAATTATACCGTTGTTTAATGTTTTGTCTAATACTCCATCAACGTAGGTGTTACTTGTATTTGTAGTTGCATTAATAACTAAACCAATATGATGCCAGTTCCCATCGGCAACATCAACAGAGCCTGCTCCTGGAGAAAAAAGTGTAGCAGAAGCCGACTTGACAGATGCAACAAGTACGCCTGAAGAAGACTTAGTTGCTATTTCATAACCAATTCCAGAACCCAATCGTTTATCGATAAAACGAAAATCAGAAGATGTACTTGTTGAACGAATCCAGCAAGTAATGGAATAGTCTTCACCTAAATCGATATCTAAATCACTGTGATCAATAATCTCTGCATAATCATTTATTCCGTCTAGTAATAAGTTTTTACCGTTCTGTGCTAAAGAGTAATTAACGGTTAGTAATGATAGCGCAATTAATCCTGATTTAAAATAATTCTTCATATATAAAAGTATTGTGGTTTGGAAAAAGACTCACCAAGTAGTGATTCTTTTATTAATTCAATACTATAAAGTTATGATTTTTGTTGGGATGCTCGTTAATTAAGCGGGGGGTACAATGCGGGTACTCTTTAGAGTGGTATTGAGTTTTTCTTATAAATGAGAATGTTAAGGGGTTTTTGAGGAGGTTTCCGAATCAGTTAAATTTATAGTTTGGTCGTGAAAAGTGTAGCGATATTTTATTATTCTAAGAAACTTGGTGTTAATGTCTTCAATAATCATTGCTGATAGTAACATTGTTTTGTTATCGTACAAAAACTGTTTGGTTGAGGTGTGTTCTTCAGAGTCGTAATACTTAATATCTAATATGTTGCCGATGTCATCGTAGGTATAAATCTCTGTTGTTTTTTTATTTTGAGCAATGTTTGAATAAATGTCTTTCTTGTGGAGTCTTCCATTTTCATCGTACTCGTAGGTCAATTTCTTTTTGTTGGTTCCAATAACAAACCTGGTGTATTCTTCAGTTAAATAACCTAGTTTATCATAATAGTTAGTTTGTTCCTTAAATTTTTTACCGTAATTGTTGTAAAATATTTTTTTTGATTGTTCGTCACTTGTTCGTTTATAGGAAAAGCTATCTTTCACAATTATATATTGTTTCTTTAATTCAAATTTATTTTTAGAATTAAACTTGTTTTCATCTCGACAGTATGTTTGTAATATCATTTGATTTGAAGAGTCATATTTGTAATGATAGGAGTAGTATCCATAACTATCACTTTTTCTTTTGGTATTAACCTTACCACTTTTATCATAGTTATAATGTGTAATGGTTGAGTCCTTAATCCCTTTAGAAAAATGACTAGATAATTGAAAAGCAAGTTTTCCATCTTCACTAAATTCATAATGATAATCGGTTCCAGAAGAACGAATAATATCCCGGACTTTTTTAGATGAAATTGACCCTGTAATTGATTTTATGTTATTGCTTTTAATAAATTGAGTGTTGAAAAACGGGAGATCGCTAAATAAAGGCTTGTTTATTCCTAAAATCTGGCTTTGACTACTAATGGTGGTTAGTAGAATAATAAGTATTGAAAGTATGATTTTCATTGTTCTATTAATAAAACAATGATATTGAAATGAATTAGGTGTTAGAGAGTTTCGCCTTTTTTTTATTAACGGGCCTATGTTTGAAAATCAAGATGTTGAATTTCTTCATAAACCATTTCAATTCCTTCTCTAAGGTTTATTTTATATTTCCAACCTAGTTGATTCAGCTTAGATACATCCATTATTTTTCTAGGAGTTCCGTCAGGCTTAGAAGTGTCGAATGTTAGATTTCCATCGAATTTAACAATGTCTTTAATTATAAGTGCTAATTCTTTTATAGTAACATCTGTGCCAGAACCAACATTAACAAACTGTTTGTCATTGTAGTTTTTCATAAGGAATAGGCATGCTTCTGCTAAGTCATCTACGTATAAAAACTCTCTCATAGGGGTTCCTGTACCCCATAACTCTACACTTTCGTTTCCGTTTTTTTTAGCTGTATGGAATTTTCTAAGAAGAGCTGGTAAGACATGAGAGTTGTTTAGGTCATAATTGTCATTTGGACCATATAGATTCGTAGGCATTGCCGAAATGAAGTTACAGCCGTATTGATCTCTGTATGCTTCACACATCTTGATTCCTGCAATTTTTGCAATAGCATATGGTTCGTTGGTATTTTCTAAAGTATCGGTTAATAAATACTCTTCTTTTAAAGGTTGTGGAGCCATTTTAGGATATATACATGACGACCCCAGAAATAAAAGTTTGGCTACTTTATTTACATAAGCTGCATGGATAATGTTTGCCTCTATCATCATATTTTGATAAATAAAGTCCGCTCGGTAAACATTGTTAGCGTGTATTCCTCCAACTCGAGCTGCTGCTAGAAAGACGTAGTCAGGTTTTTCCAGTGAAAAGAAATCGTTTACTGCTTGTTGATTGGTTAAATCAAGTTCTGAAGATGTCTTGAAAATAAGATTGTTGAACCCTTCGCTAGTAAGTTTTCGTACAATCGAAGAGCCTACCATTCCTTTATGGCCAGCAATATAGATTTTGTCAGTTTTATTCATTTTGCTGTAAGGTATCGTATCCGCCTTCTTTCAAATATTGATCTTGTTTAAAAAGTTTAAGATCTGCTTGAACCATGTCTTTACATAGACTTGCTAAATCATGAGTATGTTCCCATCCTAAATTCTTTTTTGCTTTAGAAGGATCTCCAATTAATAAGTCAACTTCTGTAGGTCTAAAATACTTCTCATCAATTTCAACAATAATCTCTCCTGTTGCTTTATTTGTTCCTTTCTCATTAATTCCTTCACCACTCCATTCTACATCTATTCCAGCTTCTTTAAAAGACATTGTAACAAAGTCTCTAACTGTAGTAGTAGTTCCTGTTGCTAAAACATAATCTTCTGGAGTATCTTGTTGTAACATTCTCCACATACCTTCTACGTAATCTTTTGCATGACCCCAATCTCTTTTGGCAGAAATGTTTCCTAAATAGATTTTTTGTTGAAGTCCTAATTTTATCTTAGCAACACCTCTTGTAATTTTTCTGGTTACAAAGGTTTCTCCTCTAAGTGGGCTTTCATGGTTGAATAAAATGCCATTACATGCGTATATGTTGTATGCTTCTCTATAATTTTTTACAATCCAAAATGCGTAAAGTTTTGCAACAGCGTATGGACTTCTTGGATAAAATGGAGTAGTTTCTGATTGAGGAACTTCCATTACTTTTCCATATAGTTCTGAAGTTGAAGCTTGATAGAACTTCGTTTTGTTTTCGAGTTTTAAAATTCGAATAGCTTCTAATAATCTTAATGTTCCAGTTGCATCTGCATTAGCAGTATATTCAGGAGTATCAAAAGATACTTGAACATGAGACATTGCTGCTAAATTGTATATTTCATCTGGTTGAACGTCTTGAACAATTCTAATTAAATTAGTAGAATCAGTCATATCTCCATAATGAAGGAAAAACTTTACATTGTCTTCATGCAAGTCAGTATACAAATGATCAATCCTATTGGTATTGAACATAGAACTTCTTCTTTTAATACCATGAACTTCATATCCTTTGCTGAGTAATAGCTCTGCTAAATATGCTCCATCTTGGCCTGTAACTCCTGTAATTAATGCGACTTTACTCATAAAATATCTTTGTGCAATAATACGAATAAAAGCAGAAAAGGATGTCTTGATTTAAACAAAAAGAGCCTTTCTTAATTTAAGAAAGGCTCTTTTTGTTTAAATTTTTATGACTTAGTCTTCATCATAGTTGAAGTATACTTCTGTCATGTCTCGGTATTCCATCGAGTTTGATGGGAAGTTTTTAACATGAACTTGAATAAGTCTTGTGTTTTCGTCATAGAAAATAGGCATAATTGCCGCTTCATCCACTGCGATTTGATCTACTTGTCTAAATAACTCAAATCTTTTAACAGCATCAACTTCTCTTAAAGCGATATCGAATAAAGAATCAAATTTTGGACTTTGATATCTCATAGAGTTGATGTATGCTTTTTCAGATAATTCTGTTGGAACATGAGCACCATATAATAAGTTTAAAAAGTTTTCTGGATCTGGATAATCAGCTATCCATCCAGATCTCCAAAATATAGCTTTTCCAGTTTCAACATTTTCCAATTGTTGAGCAAACTGTAATTGTTCAATTTTGATGTTTATACCTAGATTTTCATTTAACATTTTTTGAGCAACCTCAGCAATTTGAACGTTTCTATCTCCTCCTCCAGGGTTAATTTGTAACGTTATTTCAGGGAACCCTGCTCCATTTGGGAATCCTGCTTTAGCCATATGTTCTTTAGCTTTTTTAGCATCAAATTCATATCCAGCTACATTTTCAAAATCGTAACCTTTAAAAGGGGGTACAATTCCGTGAGTTGCAGGTCTTCCTTCACCTTGTAAAGTATAAGTTACTATAGCTTCTCTATCTATAGCATAATTGAATGCTTTTCTAACATCAACATTGTTGAAAGGCTCTAGTTTATGCTGAAAACCTAAATAGTATACACTTAAAGCTGGAACTACTTGCATAATGTATGGTCTGTTTCCACCTTTTTTTGCATCGTCTAACTCTCCAACAACATCACTAATCATTTCAAGAGGTAAACGGAAAACCATGTCTAAGTTTCCTTTTTTAAATTCTAATAACTCTGCTTTCTTTTCTTTGTTGAAAGAAAATCTAAGACCGTCTAAGTAAGGTAATTGATTTCCATGCTCATCTACATTCCAGTAAGCTGGATTTCTGTCTAGAATTACTGTTTCAGATTCCTTAATCTTTTTAACTCTAAAAGGACCTGTTCCAACACAATTCACTCTCATTTCTATACCATACTCATCTACAGCTTCTTTTGGATATACATATGTCGCATTGTGTGCAACAATGTTTAAGAATCCTGCAAAAGAATAGTTAAGGTCAAGTTGTAAAGTGTAATCATCGATAACAGAAACTCCTGAAACCCCACCTTCTAGTGGTGCCTTGTCCAATACTGATTTGTAATATTCATTAGCACCTTTTACTTTATCCTTAAATAACCAATACATTTGGTTAGAAGGGTCACTGGCACATATTCTATCAAAACAATATTTAAAATCTGCTGCTTTTACTTCTCTTCCTTTACCTCCATCAAAACAGTTGTTGTCATGGAACATTACTCCTTTTCTAAGGTGAAATGTAAAAGAGGTAGCATCTTCATTTGCTTCCCATTTTTCTGCTAATGAAGGTATAATACTTAGGTCTTCTTGATCAAATTTTAATAATCCTTCATAAACTTGTTTGGCAATTCTATTTTCTAAAGCCATTGTAACGTTTAGTGGATACAAACTTTTGAAGTCTTCGGTTTCGTTCATTTTAAAAACACCACCATATTTTACTCCGCCTTTAGCTATTTGAGTGTTTTTTGAATCTTCACTTTTACCACCACCACAACTAGATAAAACTACTGTTGCAGCCATTAATAAATAGACTAATTTTCTCATATTTACCGTATAAATTTTTAACGTAACTACAAATATAGTGATTACAGTAGAATATCCTAACTAAAGAATAATAAATAGTTAAATTACCTATAAATAAATAGTTGTTTTTTAAGTTCTTATAAAGCGGTTATACAAATCGTATCTTTGTTAGTTATAGCGTATTTAAGAGATTGAAGAAAATAGTTTTTATAATAGTTTTTTTGTTGCAGCTTCATAGCGTATATAGCCAAGGTGTTACGAATACTAGGGTTAAGAGTTTTGTTGCAGATAATGATACTATTGTTTTAGATAGCTTAAGTATTGTTTCAGGCTCTGATATCATTTTTGTCTCTAATCAAATACTTGATGATTCAAAGTATGAAATAGATTATACGAAAGGGTTATTTATCTTGAATGATCAATCTTTTAAAGGGAGAGAGATTAAGGTTGCGTATCGTGTTTTTCCAATGTCTTTTGAAAAGAATTACGAGCATAAAACGATAGCTTCTGTGGAAAAGAAGGGTAAGACATCGAAAAACCCATTTCTGTATGAATATACACCTAAAAGTGAAGATGTTTTTTATCTCAATGGATTAAACAAAAGCGGTAGTATTTCTAGGGGTGTTGTATTTGGTAATAATCAAGATTTGGCGGTTAATTCTAGTTTGAATTTACAATTGTCTGGTAAAATAAGTGAAGAGGTAAGTATTCTAGCTAGTATTTCTGATGATAATATTCCAATACAAGCGGAAGGAAATACACAGCAGTTACAAGAGTTTGATCGAGTTTTTGTTCAATTGTTTAATGATTCATGGAAATTGACCGCAGGAGACTTTTACATAAGAAGACCTAAGAGTTATTTTATGAACTTCAATAAAAAGGTGAAAGGTGGTAGCTTTGAAATGAAGATGAAAACAAGTAAAAAGAATGAGTTTAATACGATGAGACCTATCATTAGTGCCGCAATTTCTAAAGGAAAATTTGCAAGAAATAGAATTCAAGGGGTTGAAGGAAATCAAGGGCCTTATCGATTAACAGGGGCCGAGAATGAAACATTTATTATAATTTTATCAGGAACTGAGGCAGTATATGTTGATGGACGATTGATGAAAAGGGGTAATGAGTTTGATTATGTTATTGACTATAATACATCAGAAGTTACATTTACTACAAACAGGTTAATTACAAAAGACTCTCGAATAGTGGTAGAGTTTCAGTATTCTGACAGAAACTATGCAAGGTCATTGGTTCACTTTGGCAATGACTTTGAAAGTAAAAAGCTTAAATTAAGTTTAAATGTTTACTCTGAGCAGGATTCTAGGAATCAACCATTGCAACAAGATCTTGGAGATTCAGATAAATTATTATTGGCAGATATCGGAGATAGTTTACAAAATGCAATTGTCCCAAATGTTAGTGCTGTTGAATTTTCTGAGAATATTGTTCTTTATAAAGCAATCGATACTTTAGGTTTTAGTCCAGTCTATGTTTATTCTACAAATCCGGATAGTGCTATTTATCAATTGGGATTTTCATTACTAGGTGCTAATAAAGGTAGTTATATCCAAATTCAGAGTTCTGCTAATGGAAAGGTGTATCAATGGGTTCAACCAGTTGGAGGAATTCCTCAAGGAGATTATGAACCTGTTGTTCTATTAGTAACACCAAAAACAAAACAAATGGCAACTTTTGGTGGTCAATATTCCTTTTCTAAAGAATCGTTTATAAAATGGGAGGGAGGTATTTCTAATAATGATATTAATACTTTTTCTGACAAAGATAGAGATGATGATATTGGTTATGCATTTAAGATAAATACACAAAATAAAATTCGATTAAGTAAGAATGATAAACCCTGGAAGTTTAAGATAGGAACTGGTTATGAATTCTTACAGCAAAACTTTACTGCAATAGAACGATTTAGAGCAGTTGAATTTGAGCGGTATTGGAACATTACGAATGTAAATTTCACATCAGATCAGCAGGTATTTGATGCATTTGTAGGTGTTGAAAAAAAGAAAAAAGGAGATATTTCTTATGAAATAAATGTTTTAAAAAATCAAGGTGAATATGATGGGATACGGAATTCAATTTTTACATTTTATCATTTAAAAGGGTTTACTTTTAAGGGAGATGGAAGTTATCTTACGTCAAATGGAATTAACAATACGCAGTTTATTAAACATAAAGGAACGTTAACAAAAAATATTGGTTGGCTTGTTTTAGGGGTAGGTGAAGAAACAGAACAGAATAAATTGTTCGTTAGTGAAAGAACAGATTCTTTACAAGCTAGTAGTTTTGAATTTATTACCTGGAATGCATTTGTTCATAATGCAGATACTACGATTAATAAGTTTATGTTGAGTTACAGGCAAAGAGAAGATAATGCTCCTTTTATAAATCGTTTTAATGCTACTACTTTTGCTGAGGACATTACTTTTTCATTTGACTTACTTAAAAATAAGAACCATAAATTCCGTAATAAAATAACGTATAGAAAATTAGAGATTTTGTCTACTACACTTTCTTCTTTAAGCCCTGAAGAAAATGTTTTAGCTAGAGTTGAATATGTGGCTAAATTTTTTAAAAAGACTATAACTTCAAACACGTATTATGAGGTTGGCTCTGGATTGGAGGTTAAAAAAGAATTTTCTTTTGTAGAGGTACAGCCAGGACAAGGAACACATGCCTATATTGGTGATTTGAATGGGAATAATGTGAAAGATTTAAATGAATTTGAGGTAGCAGCTTTTCAGGATCAAGCTACTTTTGTTAAGATATTTACACCAACAAATGATTACGTAAGAACTTACACCAATCAATTTAACCAAGGGTTGTTTTTAAGACCTGAAGCAAAATGGGGAGCTGAAAAAGGATGGAAAAAAGTACTTTCAAGATTCTCTAACCGAACTAACTATAGAATAAGTCGTAAGGTGTCTGATAAGTTAGATTATTATAATCCATTTGCAGGAAATATTTCTGATACTAGTTTGGTTACCTTAAATTTAGGTTTTTTGAATACAATCTATTTTAATAGAACTGGGACCAAATTTGGAACACAATTTACTTTTCAAGATAATAAAGATAGATCGTTGTTAACTAATGGTATTGAATCTAGACAGAATTTGACTAGAGCTCTTAAAACAAGGTGGAATATTACAAGAAGATATACACTTTCTCTATTGACCGCTAATGGAGAGAAGTCTAGCATTTCAGAATTTTTTAATAATAGAAACTTTGAAATTAAATCTGTTGAAATTGAACCGAAATTCACATTCCAACCTAATGCTAAATTTAGGGTAAGTTTAATGTATGTGTATGAAGAAAAATCGAATAGTGAATTTTTCGGGGGGGAAGATTTGGTGAGTCAAAAAGCAGGAACTGAGATAAGATATAATTTAGCATCAAAAGGAAGCTTTAGAGCTGGGTTTAATTATATTCAGAATAAATTTACAATCACTAATAATGCATCTTTAGCTTATGAAATGTTAGAGGGTTTACAGCAAGGTTCTAATATAACTTGGGAATTAACTTATCAACAAAACTTATCAAAACATATGCAATTAAGTCTTAATTATAACGGAAGAAAGTCTGAAGATACTCCAACTATTCATACCGGAGGTGTTCAAGTGAGAGCTTTTTTTTAATTGCTACTAAATTGGATTGTAGCGTTTGAAAAAGTTAATGAATTTTTGCTGTGGCTTTATATATAAAAGCAGTTTACTGAATGGAAGGAGCAGCTTTTTCTTTCTTTTTTCTGTTGTAGAATCTTGCTCCAATCATTAATTCGTGAGTTCCATCACTATAGTTTTTTAAATTGGTAGTTGTAAAATCATGAGCATAAGCTACAGTAAAACTGTTGTTCATGAAAAACCCTACAGAAGCGGTAATAGCATCTTTATCTCGGTAAGTCCCAGAAAGCCATACTTTTTCTTTGTAGGTTACTTTCAATGTTCCTTCAAACTGAATAGGTACTGGGCTAACATATTTCATAAAGGCAATAGGCTCTATAATAAAGTCATCAGTTACTTGATATTTGTAACCTGCTGTGGCAAAAAAGTGAGAAGGTAAAGTTCCTTCGGTACCTTGTCCTACTTCAGCTAAATCAAGTTTAGTATTTAGCAACTGTGGTGCAGAAAAACCAAAGTAGTATTTTTTGTGATAAACGAATAAACCAAAACCTGCATCAGGAACTAGCTCTGATTGAACTCCTTGAGAAATAATGGCATCATTTTGATCGCGTAAAGTAATTTTTGATGCATCAATCATAAACTGTAGTAGTCCAGCATTTAAGCCTAATGATACTTTTAGGTTGTCATTAATTTTTAAATGGTATGCATAAGAAAGGTTAAATCCAGTTCTTCGAGTAGGACCAACAATGTCTGTAAAGAGATATCCTCCAAAACCCATTTTACGGTTTTTACTTGGCCCATTAACACTTAAGGTATATGTTCTCGGTGCATCGGTAATCCCTTCCCATTGATACCTGTGAGTTGAAACACCTTCAAAATAACCTCGACTTCCTGCAACGGCTGGATTAATTAAAAAGTCATTTAAAAAGTATTGACTAAAATGAGGAAGTTGTTGTGAAAACAAATTACTTCCGCATAAGATTAAACATGATATTATGAGCGTTTTTTTCATAGAAGTTTACCTTAGAATAGTTATTGGTCCAGTAAAAGGTTGCATGTTTTCATCGTTTAAATCAATGATATAATAGTAAGTTCCGACAGGTAATTCTTTGCCGTTATAAGTTCCATCCCAGTCTTGTTGATACCCATCAGCGTGGAATAATAATTCTCCCCATCGGTTATAAATTTCTACAACATTATCTGGAAATTCTTCAATAAAGTCGATAACCCAAAAATCATTAGCACCATCTCCGTTTGGAGATATTCCGTCCGCGAAGTTAATTGAAGGCAGAACTGTTACAGTAACACTGTCAGTAGCAATACATCCATCAGCTGAGATTACAGTTACAAAATATGTAGTTGTAACTTCTGGTGATGCTACTGGATTAAATATTGTTGAGTCACTTAAACCTGTAGTAGGTGACCATGAGTATGTTGATCCTCCAGTTGCATTTAATGTAGTACTTGCAAACTCAAATATATTTACATCAGCCCCAGCATCTGCTGCTGGTAATGGATTAACAGTTATACAAACTGTATCTGTAAATACACAAGGTCCTGTTGCTTGGAATGCATAACATATTACTCCAGCAGTAGTCGGTGTTGTAGTAACGGAATCTGTTGTTCCTAAAGAGGTCATACCTGGTAACTCAAACCATTCTACACTTGTAAATGATCCAGAAGGAACTCCATTTAAATTAACAACATCTCCAAGACATATTGAAGTGTCAAGACCAGCATCTGCTAGTACAGTATCTGTTGCTCCTATATAGATAGAGTCTGTTATGTTACAATTGTTTTGATCGAAAATAATAACAGTATTTAACCCAAAACATAAACCTGCTAGTGTATTTGTTTGACCAAGAGTTGTATTACCATTCCATTGGAAAGTGTATGGTCCAATACCTCCAGATGGAGTTACAGTTGCACTACCATCACAGTTAGAAGTACAAGTTGCATCAATTTGAGTTGATGTAGATGTAATAGCAGTAGGTTCAGTAATTGTTATACTATCCGATACACTACAAGTGTTACTATCAGTTATAGTTAAATAGTAAGTTCCTGCACACAGGCTACTAATAGAATCTGTTCCTTGGCCTATAGTTACTTGATTGATTGGGTTTGATGTCCAAGCATAAGTTTGATAAGGCGTTGTTCCACCTGTTGTAGTTGAGACAACAGTTCCGTCACAATTTCCATTACAGTTAAGGTTTGTAGCAATTAAGTTCGCTTGAAGTATGTCTGGTTGTGTAATACTATCAATAGCTACACCAATACATCCATTAGTATCTGTAACAGTTACACTATATTGCCCCGCACATAAATTAGAAATTGTTGCAGTGTTGTTTGGTGTACCAGTACTCCATAAGTAAGTGTATGGAGGTGCAGGTGTAGTTTGAGTTGGTGCAGATGTTAACTGTCCATCACATAAACCATTACAACTAACATGAGTAGGCGTTACGTTAGGTAAAGGGCCATTATTGTTACTAAGTGGATAACTAAAATTCGAAGAACATCCAGCAGTATCAGTAACTGTTAATGTGTAAGCTCCAGCACAAAGATTTATAAGCGTTGCCGTTACTGGTTGTGGCAATGTTGGCGGAGAACCAGGTGTTGTCCATAAAAATGTATATGTTCCAGTCCCTCCAGTTGGAGCAACAGTAATAGAACCATCACAAACGCCACAGTTAGGTGAAACTAAAACACTGTTGTCAATTATTGGTAAAGCTTCAGTTAAGATAATAGTATCTATTGCGGTACAACCATTACCGTCTGTAACTGTAACTATATATGTTCCTGCAACTAGACCAGTTGCTATTTGAGTGGTTTGTACCGGTATAGTGTTCCATGAGTATTGATAGTTTGGAGTTCCTCCTAATACGTTTGCAATTGCGGCTCCGTCATTGGCACCATTACAACTAACAGGAGTGTTTATGTTTGTTGTTACTGTTAAAATATTTGGGCCAGTAATATTAGCACTAATAGAATCACTACAGTTTGTTGAGTCAGTTACTGTTACTGTGTAGTTTCCAACACATAGATTAATTGCTTGTGTAGTAGTTTGTGAGGTAGGAGCCCATAAGTAAGTGTAGATCGGGGTACCTCCAGTTACTGCAACTGTAGCACTACCATCACAATCCCCAAAACAAGTTTCAGGAACAATACTTGTGATGCTTAAGTTTAAACTATTTGTATTAATAGAAATAGTATCAGAAGCTACGCAGTTATTACTATCAGTAACAGTTACTGTATATAATCCTACACATAGATTTGTTGCTGTTTGGTTCGTATTTACAGGTGTTGTATTCCAGCTATAAGTATAAGGAGTTGTTCCACCTGAAGCATTTACGGTAGCTGTTCCGTCACATATATTTGGACAGGTTTCATTTGTAGAATCTAATGCTAAAGTAGGCGCATTAAGACTGTTTACAATAACAGTGAAATTATCAAAACAACCAGTATTTACATCAGTAATTAATAGGTTGTATGTACCAGCACAAAGTGCTACAGCTGTTGAAGTTGGAAGATTTAAATCAGTGAACGAATATGTTGGAGCAGTAAGGTTAGTCCAAACAAAATTAAACGGTCCAGGACTACCTGATGGAGTTGATGTTGCTGAACCATCACAACCAGGGGTTCCACAACTAGGTCCTGTAACTACAGTAACATCATTAATAGCTGATGGTGCAGATAGTGTTACGGTATCACGAATAGTACAGTTGTTTGCATCTACAACGATTACATCATATATTCCAGGACAAAGTGTTGAAACAGTAGTTTGAGTAGTATCTCCATTACTCCAAATATATGTGTAAGGAGCAACTCCTCCGTTTGGAGTTGTAGTAATACTTCCATCACACACTCCATTACAAGATGGTGAAGTAGGTGTAGATGTTGTAGTTAATACTAACGGGTCAACTACCTGAACTGTATCGTTAGCGATACAATTATTGTTGTCCGTTACAGTTACAATATATTGACCTGCACATAAACCGCCAATTAAGCTATTGTTTTGAACAGGAGTTGTATTCCAAGAATATTGATATCCTGGAGTACCTCCTGAAGCATTAGCGATTGCTGTTCCGTCACAGTCACCACTACAAGTAGGTAATGTTGAACTGATAGTGATAGAAATTTGAGTTGGATCGGTTAATGTTACACTGTCAATTCTTGTACAGCCATTAGCATCCGTAATAAGAGCAGTATGAACTCCTGCGCAAAGTCCTGTTATAGTGTTTGTACCGCCAATTGCGATAGCTATTGTAGCAGCACTATTCCAAGAAACTGTATACGGTCCAATTCCTCCTGTTGGAGTAACAGTTGCTGTACCATCACAAACTCCAGGACAACTAGGTTCTGTTGATGATAGATTAGTTAAAATTTCTTGAGGTTCTAATACAGTAACTGAATCTACAGTTATACATCCAGCTGAATCTTGAACAACGATGTTGTACAACCCAGCACATAATGCTGTTGCAGAATCTGTGTTTTGTAAATTAGGATCATCCCATTGGAAAATGAAAGGGCTTGTTCCAGCAGTTATAGTGGTGTAAGCTATTCCATCACAAGCACCAAAACAAGTAACGCTATCGGCTAATGTTGTTAGTGTTGGGCCATTTACATTATTAATTAGAATGTTAAATTGTTGTGTACATCCAAGGTTGTCAGAGATGTCAACTTGATAAGCTCCTGGACATAAATTGTTGAGTGTAGTAGAAGTTTGACCTCCTGGAGACCATAAATAAGTGTAAGGACCACCAGCACCACCAGCACCATTAACAGTTATAGATCCGTCACACTGCCCACAATTTGCATCAACTGTATTGATAGTAGTTGTAATTAATACTCCTTCACTAATGATAACATTTCCATTAGTTTGACAGCCTTTTGAATCTGTTATGATTACGGAATAATTTCCTGCACACAATGCTGTAACTGTAGGTGTTGTACTTCCTGTTGACCATAGGTAGGTATAAGGAGCAGTTCCTCCTGCAGGTGTGGCAGTTGCTTGACCATCACAAGAACCATTACAGTTTGCAGAAATTCCTGCAACGGAAACACTTAAGATAATTGGTTCTGTTATAGTTACATTTTGAATGAATGAACATCCGATAAAATCAGTAATTGTTACAGTATAGCTACCAGCACATAAACCACCAATTGCATTTATCGTTTGACCTGCAGCATTTCCTCCAGTCCAACTATAGCTATAAGGAGGAACACCTCCACTTGGGGTAACTAAGGCAGATCCATCACAATCTCCATTACACGTTGTTTCTGTTGTTGAAACAGTTGCAGTAATAGGCGTGTTATCAGAAATTGTAACCGGTTCCGTTGTTTTACATCCGTTTCCGTCAGTAACTTCTACGGCATAATTTCCTGCACATAACCCTGTAATTGTAGGCGTTGTTGGTTGTGGAGGAGATGTAGGTGTTGTCCATAAGTAAGTGAAAGTAGGTGTTCCAGTAGCACTTGCAGTTGCAGTTCCATCACAAACACCATCACAGGTTGCATTAGTTGAGGTAACATTTACGATTGGTCCATTTGCGTCACTAATAGTAATCACAAAAGGGACCATACATCCATTTTGATCCGTAATTTCAACAGTGTAAGCTCCTGCAGGAAGCCCTGTAACATTACATGTTGTTGGATTACCTACAACATTTGTCCATAAGTAAGTATGTGTTCCTGTTCCACCTGATGAAGCACAAACGTTGGCCGTACCATCAGAATTTCCACAAGTGGAATTGGTAGTAATGTCATTTGCTATAATAACTGTAGGTTCTGTAAGCGTAATAGTGTCGTTTGCTGAACATCCATTAAAATCTGTTACGGTAACAATATATGTTCCTGTACATAAGCCTGTAGCAGTTTGTGACGTTTGAGAGGAAGGGTCGTTCCATAAGTAAGTATAAGGAGTAGTTCCTCCAGATGGATTAGCTGTTATTGTTCCATCACAATCACCATTACATGTTGGATCAACTGTATTTGAATTAATCGTTATAGCGTTTGGACTTAAAATGTTAAATAAGACAACTTCAGTACAACCATTAAAATCTGTTATTGTAACACTATCTAATCCAGCACATAATCCAGAAATAGAAGATCCAGTTGAACCATTACTGCCCCATAAATAAGTATAAGGAGCTGTTCCTCCTGTTGGAGTAACACTTGCTGTTCCATCGCAAACTCCATTACAAGATGTGTTTGCAAATGTTGAGTTAGAAGTAATACTATCGTTTTCTCCAACAACTAAACTTGTTGCTAAGGTACAACCTGAAGCATCTGTTACTAATAAATTATATGTTCCTGCACATAAATTGGAGTGAGTACTATCAGTTCCTGTAAATCCGCTAGGTCCAGTCCACGCATATGTATAAGAAGGAGTTCCTCCAACAACAATAACATTAAAAGAACCTGTACAAGACCCAAAACAAGTTGCATCATTTACAGTTGCAGTAACTCCAGAAGGACCAGTAGGGTTGGTTATTCCAATCGTAAATATACCTACACACCCTCTACTGTCTCTAATGGTATCGGTATAAAAGCCAGCAGCTAAATTTAGATTGTTTGGTGTAGTTACTCCATTTGACCATGAATGAGTATAAGTTGGTGTTCCTCCAGAAGGGAACATGATAATAGAACCATCAGCAACTCCACAATTTGCAGGTGTAACAACTTCATTGTCATCAATTACAAGAGGCTCGGTAATAATAACAGAACCAATAAAAGAACAATTATTAGAGTCGGTTACTGTTACTGTGTAAACTCCAGGGATAAGGTTGTCAATGAAATTTGTATCAGTTGCAGGTGCATTTCCTCCAACCCAAGCATAAGAGTAAGGTAAAGTTCCTCCGGTTGGAGTAGCAGTAGCTGTTCCGTCATTGTTTCCATTACATGTTACATTTGTACTGTCAAGTGTAACAACTAATGCAGGAGGTGAAGTTACAGTGTAAGTAGCTGTATCTGTACAGCCATTGGTATCTGTAACTGTTACAAAATAACTACCAATACATAAATTAGAAAGACTTTGATTTGTTAAATTAGTTGGTGCTGGTACTACACTTGTAGACCATTGGTAAGTATAACCCGGAGTTCCTCCTAGTGGATTTGCTATGGCAGTTCCATCACAAAGAGCACCACTACAACCTATAGATGTTCCTGAAACATTTGCATCTAAAACGAGAGGTTCATTGATTGTAATAATTTGAGTTGTTATACAATTGTTAGAATCAGTTACCGTAACACTGTTTGTAAGGTTAGTTAAAGGAAGTGAGCATATTCCAAATATAGAATCTGTAGTTTGACCTGTTCCCCAAAGGTAAGTGTAAGGGGCTATTCCTCCATTAGGAATTACAGCCATGATTCCATCACATGCACCATTACAACTTACATCTATTCCAATAGGTATAGAGCTAAAAACAGGTGGTTCATTTATTGTATCTGTTACAACTACAAAACATCCATTAGAGTCTGTTATCGTAATTGTATATTCACCGGCAATTAAACCTGTTGTACTCATTCCAGATCCTGGCATTGGTCCAGTCCATACGTAGGTGTATGTGCCACCCGCACCTCCACTTGGATTTAATGAAATGCTTCCAGTTGGATCACCGTTACATAAAACATCAACCACAACGTCACTAGGAATTATTTCGGTAGGTTCGATAATCTGTAAAGTATCAGATTGAACACAATTGTTAGAATCTGTTACTGTTATTACCGCAAATGTTGGACAAACATTATTTGTATCAACACCATTTGGCAAAGTCCATACTGATACGTATGGTGGGGTTCCTCCAGATGGGTTATGTGAGACCATAGCATCACATTCTCCAAAACAACTGATTTGTTGATCAATCTGTCCGTTAGGAAATAATACTGGAGGAGCAATAGGCATGTTAACTGAATCTAAAGAAACACATCCGTTAGCATCAGTAACGGTAACATAAATCCATCCAGGACATAGGTTGCTTACAGATGCTAAAGTATCGTTTGGACCAGTACTGTTTCCACTCCATTGATAACGATATGGAGCTAACCCACCACTAGGAGCTGCAGATGCTGTTCCATCACAAACACCATTACAACTAATTCCAACAAGTGTAGGAGTTATTTGGATGGTGATTAAAGGGTTGATAAGTGTTGTGTCTGATGCTGTACAGCCCATACTGTCAGTAACCGTAACAGTATATTGTCCAGCACATAAGCCAGTTGCAGTTTGTGTAGTTTGAGATGGTGGCCCTGTAACAGTCCATACATAAGTATATCCAGTTGTTCCAGGAGTACCTCCAGTTGGTGTTGCTAAAGCAGTACCATCACATAATGTTTGACAACTTGCTCCAGTTGCAACGGCACTTACCGTAAATACAGGAGGGTCAATAATGTCCACGGTATCTACCGCAGTACAACCATTTGTGTCTGTTACTGTAACAATATATTGCCCTGGACCTAGTGGCCCGATTGATTGAGAGTTAGATGTAAATGGTACAGGGCCCGTCCAACTGTAACTGTACCCAGGTGCTCCACCGGTTGCGATAGATACTGCAGTACCATCATTTAATCCATTACATGAAATATTTGTAAATGTTGCGTTTGGGAAAATTTCATTAGGTTCGAAAATTTCAATTGTATCGTTTAATGTACAAAGAGAATCATCTGTAATAGTAACATAATAGGTTCCAGAACATAAAGAAGATACCGAGTTTGTACCTTGTCCAGCAGTTATTGCAGACCCTGTAATTGGTGTCCATAGGTACACTAAAGTTCCTGATCCACCACCAGCAGTGGTAGTAGCTGTGCCATCGCATAAGCCAAAACAAGAAACATCGGTTGAATTCATTGATGAAGTAATGATTGCTGGAGGGGTAAGGTTAAAATTAACCAATAAAGTACATCCATTTCCATCTGTTATTAATGCTGTATGAGCACCTTCACAAAGTGTGTTAATTGAGAAAGGTCCTGCTCCAGGCCCTGAACCAGGAAGGACTCCATCCCATACAACAGTAAAAGGACCTGTTCCGGTTGGCGATACTGTTGCAATTCCATCACAAGCACCATTACAAGTCTCATCGCTTGTAACTAGATTGGCTACTATAGGTGTTGCAGGCAATACAGTTACCGCTTGATTTGCAGAACATCCTGTCGAATCCGTAACGATAACAGTGTATGTATCTGGGCATAATCCAAAAATAGAATCTGTTCCTTGTCCATTTGGAATTGGTGAAGCTGATGTCCAAAGGAAAGTATATCCAGTTGTTCCAGGAGTACCTCCAGTTACAGTTACCCCAGCTGTACCATCACAATCTCCGGCACAAGTTTCAGGTGTAACAGTAAGTACTAAGTTAAGAACTTGCGGTTCTGCTATCGTAACACTATCAATTGCAATACAACCTGCAGAATCTGTAACAGTTACAATGTAGGTTCCGGGACATAAGCTATTAATGGATTGAGTGTTTAGTGGTCCAGGGTTACATGCAGGTCCTGTCCATGAATAAGTAAAGTTTAGTGCGGGATTCCCAGTTCCTCCTGTAGGATTTACTGTTGCTGTTCCATCATCAAAACCAGGACAGGTTATGTCTGTTGAGCTTGGGTTTGGAACTAGAAGTTGTGGTTCTGTAATAGTTACAGTATCTGATACCGAACAGTTATTGTCATCTAAAATAGTAACAAAATAAGTTCCTGGGCAAAGTCCTGAAATAGAATCTGTTCCTTGTCCAGTAAAAGGACCACCGGTAGGAATAGAGTCCCAAGTGTAATTGTAGCCTGCTACTCCAGGAGTTCCTCCTGTTGGGGTAGTGACAGCAAATCCATCACATATCCCATTACATGTTAAATTTGAAGAAATAGTTGTTGTTAATAATGGGTCAGGTTCTGTTATTGTAAAACAAAAAAGGGTGTCACAGCCATTAAAATCTCGTATGGTATCACAATAGGTTCCTGGACATAAATTAGAGATTGTTGATACTGCACCAACAAAAACGGTTCCATTGCTCCAGTTATGGGTAAATGGAGCAGTACCTCCACTAAGAACCGTTGAGGTTATAGTAGCATCACAAATACCACCACAAGATGGTCTGGTGCTAACAGTGTCAATGTCTAGTGGTAAAGGTTGATTGGGTGTTATAGTTGTATCATTTACACATCCATTTGCATCAGTAACAACAACATTGTAAGCTGTTCCAGCACATAAATCAGGAAAAGTTGCAAGTGTATCTACTGCTGGGCTAACAGATGGAGTCCAAGAATAAGAATATGGTCCTGTTCCTCCAGAAGGGTTTGAAGTAGCACTTCCTGTACATTCATTATTACAAAAAGGATCAGTAACTACTACATTAGCATAAACACTATCAGGTTCAGTGATAGTAAAGGTAAATGTCGTATCACATCCATGATCATCGTCTACCTGTAAAGAATATACAGTTCCGGCACACATCCCTGAAAGGCTAGTCGTAGTGTCTGCAACTCCTCCAGGAGTCCATTGATAAGATAAGTAGTTGTTAGCAATAACCCATCCCGCAGCATCAACAAAAACTAAAATTGATCCATCGCAAACTCCGTTACATGAAGGCTCTGTTATACTAGGGCTAATTGGAGTAGTAATTCTTGAATGACCCAATACTGTTGCTTTTGGCAAAGGGAAAGCAGGATTGTTGTCACAATCATCAAGAATTGTAGCGGTATATTCTATTCCCGGACAAACATCAAAAATAGTATCACTACCCGTTGTAATTGGTACAGCTCCATTATCATCTCCTGTAGGATCTGGATTAGAAGAAGCATTCCATGAAACAGTTGCTCCTGTTGGACATGCGGTGGTAAAATTCACAATAATAATTCCGTCACATTGATCTCCACATGATGCTGTATCTGTAACAATTGATGTTGAAGTTATAACTTTTTTATTGGAATAATTAACTTGAAATACGTCATAGTTCGCATTGTGTTTATTTACAGATAGCGGGTCTTCATTTAAAATGAAGATACTGGCATCATCAAGGTCATGATTCAATTTAGAAGGGTTTACATCCCATTTTTTATAGACGTAAAGATTCGCGTTTTTACTTGTGATTATTCTTTTTTTAGTAGAGTTTGAGGTGAAAGATCCACAATGAATATTGTTTTCATTTAGATTCAATTCACCACTATTAAAATTGATGTCAGCTTCTGTTGCATGAATAGCACTATTTAAAGAATATGATCCTTTTCCATCAAAGTTGATGTCTGATTTCCAGCTCCAATCACCAAAGTTTAATTCTTTTATATCAGTGCTGTTTGAGACGAAATTAATTGGTCCAGAGAGTTCATTTTTGAATTTTCCATTAACATCTAAAACTCCGTAAATGTTTATGGAGTTAGATTTGAGAGATTTTAATTCGAAGTTTAAGACGTTAGAATTGATTGTGAAATTTCTAAGAGAGATGTCATTCTGGATATTTACATTTTGACTCATTTGGCTAAATGAACTTTTGTCAAAATGAACATCATCGTTAATACTTGGCACTCCAGCTCCTCCAGCTCCTCCAGAAGTGCTTGCCCAATGAGAAGCATCATTCCAGTCACCACTATTCCCAACCCAATATAGGTCTGCAGCAAATAGGTTTCCAGCAATAAAGAAGCTAAGCAACGAAGCAATTAAATAAGATTTTCGGATATTCATTAGCATAAATCTACTTAAGATAGTGATAAGGTTACGACAATAATACAAAATATGTTACGAACTCTGTAGAAATATTTTATACTTATACACAGATAGACGTTTATTAGTCTAATATAGTTGCAATAACCTGAAATTGAATTTTGGTTTTGTTTGGTTATTCTTCGGTCAAAAATGTAGATAACAGATTGAAGAATTCGGTAGGTTTTTCAGCATGTACCCAATGACCTGAATCTAGAGTTTGAATTTGTGTGTTAGTAAAAATTCTTTTGATAGACTCAAAATCGTTTAATGTAATATAGTTGGATTTCTCCCCTCTAATAAATAAGGTAGGTTTCTCAAAAGCTTGAATATTTTCTAATCCTTTACCTATAATTTCTATATCTCTCTTGATGACGGGAAGGTTAAATCGCCAGGCAAGTTTTTCTTTTTCAATCCAATAGAGGTTTTTTAACAAAAACTGTCTTGTAGAAACATCGTTTAGATGTTTGCTGAGTTCTTGATCTGCAGCTTTTCTAGTATTTACTATTTCTAAGTTAAGAGCAAGCATGCCATCAATTATTGCAGTATGGTGAACAGGGTAAGATTTAGGTGCAATATCTGCAACAATTAATTTTGTCAATTTGTTGGGGTAATTCATTGCAAATTGCATGGCTGTTTTCCCACCCATAGAGTGTCCTAAAACTATAGGGTCTATTATGTTGTGGAATAGAATAAACTCATACAAATCATCTGCCATTACATCATAATTAAATTCTTCACTATGGGGCGACTGACCATGGTTTCTAGCATCAACAATGTATACTTCGAAATTTTCGCCAAGTTTTTTTGCTAGACTCATCCAGTTGTCAAGTGATCCGAATAGTCCGTGTAAAATGATTAGTGGTTCACCTTCACCTACTTTTTTGAAATTTAATTGCATTTGGTAAAAGTAGATTTTTTGATGTAAATCAAATCCTTATCTTTGAAGAAATTAAAGAAAAAAGATGAGTTTAATAAAAGTTGTTGGAGAAGATAAAAAAGAATTTAAAGTTGATTTAAATAAAGATCTTAATTCAGGATTGTTGGATGGTAAATCATTTGATTGGGATGTGGTTAATGTAAAAGGTAAATCATTTAGTGTGATAAAAGATGATAAATCTTTTAATGTTGAAGTTTTGAGCGTAAAACCTGAGGAGAAGCTATTCTTTATTAAAGTTGATGGGATAAAATATCAAATGAATGCAAAGGATAAATACGATGAATTGCTTCATAGTTTGGGTATGGATAGTTTGGTAAGTAAAAAAGTTGCTGATTTAAAAGCACCTATGCCAGGTTTGGTTTTGGATATTTCTGTTGAAGTTGGTCAGGAAGTTTCTAAAGGGGATACCTTGTTGATTTTAGAGGCGATGAAAATGGAGAATGTTATAAAATCTCCAACAGACGGTGTTATTAAAAGCATTTCAGTAAAGAAAACAGAAACAGTTGAAAAAAATCAATTGATTTTAAACTTTGAATGATGACTGTTTTTAATGTCACTATAAGGTTTGAAGCGTTTTTGTTATTGAAGACTATTAGAGTCTTTTCCCTGTTTTCTTTTCTCTTTTTTTTTGTGTCATGTGGTAATGATGATGTAGAGAATAGTTCTGAAAAATCGATAGTAGATTCTTTGGTTTTAGAAAATGTGGTGGCTTCCGGTGAGGTCAAAATTGTTGAGCCAATTGTTGATGAGGAAGTTGTTGTTCTTGAAAAAGACGGCATTACTTTAACAGAAGTAAAATCAGACAATAGTAAGGATGCTATTATCGAATTAAACACCAAAAAATTTGATAAAGGTAAGAATCATTTAAGTTTTTCTGTAAGTGGAGTTCAGGATTATAATATTGCTTATTTGGCAAATAACTATTCTTTATCTCAGTTTAAAGCGGATGTTTTTGATGTTGAGTTTATGTATGGAAACAATGTGTTTTTAGCATTTTTAACTGATAAAGATGATGTTAGTATCAAGACGAATAAGGGGAGTGTTTTAAAAAGTGCCGTTTTGGGAGGTGTAGAAAGTTTGTTTGATATGAGCCAGCCCCATTTATTTTATTATTTGCCACAGGCTGAGACTCACGAGTCAATATTGGATTTTTATTTGGTGAATACTTCAATAGCTGAGGATGGCAATAAGGTTAAGGTAATAATTAACCAAACAGAGTTCATCATTAGTAAGTGGTCAGCTTATAAAATTGATGGACTGAAAGAGGTTGAGAATACTGTTCGTATTCAATTGTTGGATGAGAACAATAATTTGATCAATGGACCATTTAATGATTCTGGAGAAAGGCGGTTTAGATTTGTCAATCAAACGAGTTGATTATACAACCTCTAATAAGGTTCTAAAAGCAACAAATTTTCCTTGATAACGCTTTCCGTGTTCTTCTTGGAGTGGGGCAGCACATTTTTCTTGATACTCTTCTAGATCTTCCATAGAGTTACATGTGTACTGGATGGCATAAGTATGTCCTGTTTCTCCCTCTTGAATTGACAATACTTTCGCTATTTTATTTTCTAAAAAATAACCAGTCGCCATAACATCAGGAATATGAACTGTTTTCATCCAATTTAACCAATCAATCTGAATACTTTCTTCTATATTTACTGTAACATTGTATATAATCATGAGGCGAAATTAGCAAATAGTTTTATGGTTTTGTTTGTGCATGTAAAATGATCATTTAGAATCTACTTTATAAACAAAATCAAACACTTATCAACAAAGGTTAAAATAGCCTGTTTTTGAATTGTCTAAGGGTTCAAAAAGCCGTAAAATTGTATCCTTAAAATCACCGATATAATTTCATACTTATAACAGAAGAAAATGGCTCAAAAAAAGATTAAAAATGCACTGATTTCAGTCTTTCATAAAGACAATTTAGAACCGATTATTAAGCGGTTAAATGAACTGGGGGTTACTATGTATTCAACTGGTGGTACTCAGAGTTTTATTGAAGACCTTGGAGCACCAGTTGTGCCTGTTGAAACATTAACTTCTTATCCTTCAATTTTAGGGGGGAGGGTGAAAACATTGCATCCAAAAGTTTTTGGAGGTATTTTAAGTAGAAGAGAATTGGATAGTGATGTTGCGCAATTGGATGAATTTGAAATTCCAGAGATTGACTTAGTGATTGTAGATTTATATCCTTTTGAAGATACTGTTTCCTCTGGAGCTGCTGAGCAAGATATCATTGAAAAAATTGATATAGGTGGTATTTCTTTAATTAGAGCTGCTGCAAAAAATTATAAGGATGTATTGATTGTTTCTTCGAGAGAACAATATGATTACACATTAGATTTATTGAATGAGAAAAATGGTTCTACCGATTTAGAGGATAGAAAATATTTAGCTAAATCTGCTTTTAATGTTTCTTCTCATTACGATACTGCGATTTTCAATTGGTTTAACAATGATGAAGAGAAATTTTTCAAGCAAAGTATTACTGAATCTCGTTCTTTAAGGTATGGTGAGAACCCTCATCAAGAAGGTACCTTTTATGGTAATTTAGATGAAATGTTTGATAAGTTGCATGGGAAAGAATTGTCATACAATAATTTGTTAGATGTTGATTCTGCGGTTAATTTAATGGCTGAATTTCCAAGTAAACCAACATTTGCAGTTTTAAAACATAATAATGCGTGTGGATTGGCTTCAAGAGACACATTGTTAGAAGCATGGACTGATGCATTGGCCGGAGATCCTGTATCTGCTTTTGGTGGTGTTTTAATTACAAATAAAACAATTGATATAGCTACGGCTACAGAAATTAATAAATTGTTTTGTGAAGTTGTTATTGCTCCAGGCTACAGCTCTGATGCATTAACTGTGCTTCAAGAAAAAAAGAATAGAATTATTCTGGTTCAAAAGCCTGTTGAAACTTCTAAAAAACAATTTAGAACAATTTTAAATGGAGTTTTAGAGCAAGATAAGGATGCAAAAACTGCTAATTCGAATGACTTTACTATAATTACTAAAAAAGCGCCAACTGCAGAGCAAATAAATGATTTAGAATTTGCGAATAAATTAGTGAAGCACACAAAGTCAAACACTATCGTATTTGCTAAAGGAGAGCAATTGTTGGCAAGTGGAACTGGCCAAACATCAAGAGTTGATGCGTTAAATCAGGCAATTGTAAAGGCTAAAGCTTTTGGGTTTGATTTAAATGGAGCTGTTATGGCTTCAGATGCATTTTTTCCATTTCCAGATTGTGTAGAAATAGCTAAAGGAGCTGGTATATCTGCTGTTGTTCAACCTGGAGGGTCAATTAAGGATCAATTATCAATTGATTATTGTGATTCAAATGATATGGCAATGGTAATGACAGGAATTCGTCATTTTAGACATTAAGTTTGATTAACAAATTGGTGTTCATCAATTTTATTTTTGATTAATTTATAGAAGACTATAAAAGCTACATTTACGTAAACTCAAGATACACTCCGTAACAATTAAATTGATGGGATTATTTAACTTTTTAACACAAGAAATCGCAATAGATTTAGGTACAGCGAATACGCTTATTATCCATAATGATAAGGTTGTTGTTGATGAACCTTCTATTGTCGCTAAAGATCGGATGACGGGGCAAGTTATTGCTGTTGGTAAAAAAGCCATGCAAATGCATGGAAAAACTCATGAAGACATTAAAACAATTCGACCATTAAAAGATGGGGTGATTGCGGATTTTAATGCTGCAGAGCATATGATTCGAGGAATGATTAAGATGATGAGTGAAAAAAAACCATTGTTTACTCCATCATTAAAAATGGTAATATGTATTCCATCTGGAATTACAGAGGTTGAAAAAAGAGCAGTAAAAGATTCTGCAGAACATGCAGGAGGTAAAGAAGTTTATTTAATTCATGAACCAATGGCTGCTGCGATTGGTATAGGTATTGATGTTTTAGAACCAATGGGTAATATGATTATTGATATAGGAGGAGGAACCTCTGAGATTGCAGTAATCGCATTAGGAGGTATCGTTTGTGATAAATCAATTCGAGTTGCAGGTGATGACTTTACAAATGATATTGTTGAGTACATGAGAAGACAACATAATCTTTTAATAGGAGAACGTTCAGCGGAACAAATAAAAATTGAAGTAGGTTCGGCAGTAATTGAGTTAGAAAATCCGCCAGAAGATTATGCAGTACAAGGAAGAGATTTAATGACAGGGACACCAAAAGAAATAGTTGTTTCTTATTCTGAGATTGCGCACGCCTTAGATAAGTCAATTGCTAAAATTGAAGATGCGGTACTAAGTGCATTAGAGATGACACCTCCAGAATTATCGGCTGATATTTATAAAACAGGTTTATATTTAGCTGGAGGAGGATCAATGTTGAGAGGTTTGGATAGTAGAGTTTCAGGTAAAACTAAGTTGCCAGTTCACATTGCTGAAGATCCATTGAGATGTGTTGCTAGAGGAACTGGTATTGCACTTAAGAATGTGGCTAAACTTCCTTTTTTAATTAAAAGCTAGCTAAATTAGAATTGAATAATGGGGAATTTAATACGGTTTTTATCTAAAAATTCATTTGTATTTCTTTTCCTGTTTTTATTGTTTGTTTCTTTTGTTCTTTTAGTTCAAAATAATAACTATCAAAGCTCTAAAGTTTTTAATTCTTCTAACTTTTTGATTGGTAATCTATATTCTACGGTAAATAATGTAAACGATTATTTTAATTTAAAAGAAGTAAATGCAGAACTCGCAGAACAGAATGCAAAACTTCAAAGTTTACAAATAGGTAGTTTCTCTAAGTTATACGGAAGTGTTATTAATGTAAATGATACGATGTATGCTCAGAAATATGTTTATACTTCTGCAAAAGCGATTAATAATTCTACAAACAAAAGGGAAAATTATATTACAATCAATAAAGGTTCAGCAAATGGTATTAAAGCCGGAATGGGTGTCATTTCTGCTAAAGGTGTTATTGGTACGGTAAAAAATGTTTCGAAAAACTTCTGTTCAGTAATGTCTGTATTGCATGAAAAAAATGCGGTTAGTGCTAAGATTGAAAAGTCAGGATATATTGGTTCTCTGGTATGGGAATTAGGAAATTATAGAATTGCTCAACTAAAAGATATACCTAATCATGTTAATTTATCTAAAGGAGATACCGTAGTTACAAGTGGTTATTCATCAGTTTTTCCTGAAGGAGAGATGTTGGGTGTTGTTAGAGAATTTGACTTGCCAGAAGGAAATAATTTTTACAATATACAAATAGAGTTGTCGGTTGATTATAAAAAATTATCACATGTATTTATTGTAAAATCATTAATGAAAAAAGAGCAAGAAAAGCTAGAGGAATTGAATGATATTTAACGTTTTAAAATATGCGAGTATCTTTATCTTGTTAACCCTTTTTCAGGGGTTGATATTGAATAATGTTGAGTTTGGAGGCTACATCGTTCCTTTTCTTTATGTTATTTTTATTTTGGCCCTTCCATTTGAAACGCCAAGTTGGTTAGTCTTGCTTATTGGTTTTGTATTAGGAGTTTCAATTGACAGTTTTGGAAGTACACTTGGGATGCATACATCAGCTACTGTGGTTATGGCTTTTTGTAGAGCGTATTTGTTGAGAATGATTGCTCCTAGGGGAGGGTATGAATTTAATTCAAAACCTAATGTTCAATTTATGGGCTTAGCTTGGTATCTGTTGTATACTTTTATTTTAGTTTTTATACATCATTTATTTCTATTTTATGTAGAGTCATTTAAACTTACTCAATTCTTTTATACCTTTGGCCGAGCATTAGCAAGTACTGTATTTACAGTTGTTCTAATTTTGGTTGTTCAGTTGTTTAATTATAAATCAACAACTAAGTCATGAATCTATCCAGCAGAAAGTTTATTGTTGGAATCATCTTTTTGGTAGTAGGAATCATTTTTATTATTCGATTGTTTAATGTTCAGGTATTAGACGATAAGTATAAGTCTGAATCAGATCATAATGTATTGAGGGAAGTGATTCAATATCCTGCTCGAGGTTTAATTTATGATAGGACAGGAGAATTACTTGTATATAATGAGGCTGCTTATGATTTGATGATTTTACCAAAACAGGTTAAAGAATTAGATACTTTGGCGCTGTGTGAGTTGTTGGAAATTGGAAAAAAAGATTTTTTAGAAAAGTTTACTAAAGCAAAGAAATATTCTCGTTACAAGCCTTCTACTTTTCTAAAGGAAATATCTTCCGTTTCTTATGCAAATATTCAAGAACAGCTTTATCGCTATCCTGGATTTTTTGTTCAAACTAGGACATTAAGAAAATATCCAAGAAAAAGTGCAGCCCATATTTTAGGGTATATTGGAGAGGTAAATCAGTCAGTTATTGAGGAGAGACCTTATTATAAGTCTGGAGATTATATAGGTAAGAGTGGATTAGAATATTCGTATGAAGAAATGCTAAGAGGAACAAGAGGTGTAAAGAGGATATTGGTTGATGTCCATAATAGAGAGAAAGGAAGTTATCGAGATGGGGCTAAAGATACAATGGCAGTTACAGGTACGGTATTGCATACTACACTGGATATAGTGCTACAGGAATATGGAGAGTTGTTAATGAAAGGTAAAAAAGGGAGTATCGTTGCAATTGAACCCAAAACAGGAGAAATTCTTTCCCTTGTTTCTGCACCCTATTATGATCCGAATATGTTAGTAGGAAGGGCAGTTGGGAAAAATTATCCGGTACTGAGTAAAGACACTTTAAATCCACTTTTTAATAGGGCACTAATGGCTAAATATCCTCCTGGTTCAATTTTTAAAACAGTACAGGCTATGATAGGGTTGCAAGAAGGTGTGATTTCTGAGAATTCAAGTTTCGCATGTAATAAATCTTTGGTTGGATGCCACAATCATCCTACAGCATCTAGTGTTGCTGCTTCTGTAAAAATGTCTTGTAATCCATATTATTATAATGTATACAAGAGAATTCTTCAACAAAAAAGAGCAAAGAGTATTTTTAAAGATAGCGAATTGGGTTTAGCAATTTGGTCTAAACAAGTGAAGAAGTTTGGATTTGGGCAAAGGTTGGCAACAGATTTGCCAAATATCAAAGCTGGTTACGTTCCTGATGTTGGTTTTTATAATAGATGGTATGGAGAGGGGCGTTGGGCTTTCTCTACTATTTATTCACTAAGTATTGGTCAAGGTGAAATGGGTGTGATACCCTTGCAAATGGCAAATTTGTCTGCTATAATTGCAAATAGGGGGTATTACCGTGTGCCGCATTTTGTAAAAAATATTGAAGGAATAGACACTATTCCCCAAAAGTTTAAAGAAAAGCATAGTATTGACATTGATGAAAAGTATATCAATACCGTAATTGATGGAATGTATGGAGTTGTTTATGAGCCAGGAGGAACAGCTCGAAGAGCGAGAGTACATGATGATGTTGTTGTATGTGGAAAAACAGGTACCGCACAAAATCCTCATGGAGAAGATCATTCTGTTTTTATGGCATTTGCTCCGAGGGACAACCCTCAAATTGCTATTGCTGTGTATGTTGAAAATGCAGGTGGAGGAGGGAGTTGGGCAGCTCCAATAGCAGGGTTAATGATAGAGCAATATTTAACAGATTCTATTTCTACAAGGAATAAGAAAAGAGAAGAATATATTCTTAAGAATAACTACAAAATTCCACCACCCTATTAATGAGAAGTTATAAAAATATATTGGGGAAGATTGACTGGTCAATAGTTTTACTTTATTTGATCTTGATTTTTGTTGGATGGATCAATATTTATGCAGCTGTTTATAATGAAGATCATCATAGTATTTTCGACATTTCTCAGCGGTATGGTAAACAATTGATGTGGATAGGTTTAGCGCTGGTTATTGCTTTTGTTATTTTATTGGTGGATAGTCAGTTTTTTACATCATTTGCCATTCCAATTTACGCAATTGTATTGTTGTCTTTAGTAGGGGTGTTGTTGTTTGGTGTTGAGACAAATGGAGCTAGGTCATGGTTTAAATTGGGAGGGTTTAAGTTGCAGCCTTCAGAGTTTGCAAAATTTGCGACTAGCTTAGCGTTGGCAAAATATCTTTCTGCATTAAACATTAAGATGAAAGATGTTAAAACTAAGGTGTTGGCGGCAGTTATAATTGGACTTCCTGCAGTATTAATTTTGCTTCAAAACGATACCGGATCTACTTTGGTTTATGCTGCATTCATATTCGTGTTGTATAGAGAAGGCCTTTCTGGAAACATTCTTTTGTTTGGAATATTAGCCATTTTGGTTTTTGTACTGACATTAATTTTTGGACCAGTTAATATTATTCTAACAGCTGCATTTGCCTATATTATTATTTATGGGCTATTGAAGTATGATGTAAAAACGACTTTTATAGCTTTGGTTGCTTATTCTGGATTAGTTTATGCTTTCTTTTATTTTGAATTGATCTCTAACATTTTGTATTACTCTATTGCTGGAGGTTTATTTTTCTTGGTGGTTTACTTAATTACTAGAAAAGAAATGAGAGATAAATCAATTCATTATATAGGAGTTGTCATTTTTGTATTGACTTGCTTTTATATTTTTAGTATCGATTTTGCTTTTAATAAGGTTTTAAAAGAGCATCAAAGAACAAGAATAACTGTTTTGTTAGGTGAGGAAGAAAAGCTGGTAGAACAAATTGAGACATTAAAAATAGCACGTGATGCAGAAGGAATCTCTAAAGAAGAAAAACAAAAAATAAGAGATGATATTGGAGCCAAAAGATTTAGTTTGCGTGAGTTGAGACAGGGTAATGGTTGGAACATTAAACAATCATTAATAGCCATCGGATCAGGAGGTTTTACAGGTAAGGGGTTTTTGGATGGAACTCAAACAAAGTTCAATTTTGTGCCAGAACAAAGTACCGACTTTATCTTTTGTACTATAGGAGAGGAGTGGGGGTTTTTGGGAACTTTCTTTTTAGTGTGTATTTATATAGCTCTGTTTTTAAGGATACTGTTTTTAGCAGAAAGGCAGCGTTCTATTTTTAGTAGGGTTTATGGTTATGCTGTGGCCTCTATCCTATTTTTTCACTTCTTAATTAATATCGGAATGACTATTGGTTTGGCACCTGTAATCGGGATTCCATTACCATTTATTAGTTATGGAGGATCATCACTTTGGTCTTTTACGATTTTGCTTTTTATTTTTATTAAGCTAGATTCAGAAAGACTTTTAGTTCTGAGATAGGTTTTGCTTGTTTGTGTTTAGTTTTTTTAAGCTTACAAAACACCAAAAACTATCAACAAAATACCAAGATTTAAACAATCCCTTCCTTCAATAAGTCATGTAGATGAATTACTCCGAGGTAATCTTCGTTGTTGGTTACTATGAGTTGAGTAATGTTATTTTCTTGCATTTTTTTTAATGCATGAACAGCCATTTCATCTGGATCAATTGTTTTAGGAGAAGTACTCATAATATCTTTAGCAGATAAGCTTTCGATGTTTGATGAGCTTTCTAACATTCGTCTTAAGTCTCCATCAGTAACTGTTCCTATCAATTTATTGTTATCTATAACAGCAGTAATCCCCAATCGTTTAGAAGAAATTTCTATAATTACATCTTTAATTGAACTGTTAGTAGAAATAGAAGGTTTCTCATTGTTAGTGTAGATGTCAGAAACCTTAAGTGTTAGTTGTTTTCCTAAAGCTCCACCTGGATGGAATTTGGCAAAGTCGTTACTGTCGAATCCTCTACTTTCTAAAAGGCAGACAGCTAAAGCATCACCCATTGCTAATTGTGCAGTGGTACTCGTTGTTGGAGCTAAGTTGTTAGGGCAAGCTTCTTTTTCTACAAAAGTATTCAAAACATAAGTTGAATTTTTTCCTAAAAAAGAATCTGGATTACCAGTAATAGAAATTAACGGATTACCGAAGTTTTTAATTAGTGGAACTAATGATTTTATTTCTGGAGTGTTTCCACTTTTAGAAATACAAATAACAATATCATCTTTTAGCACATTCCCTAGATCACCATGTATGGCATCAGCAGCATGCATAAAAATGGCTGGAGTTCCTGTTGAATTAAGGGTTGCAACAATTTTTTGACAGATATTTGCACTTTTACCAATACCAGTTATCACTAATCTTCCTTTTGATTTGAGTATAAGCTGAATTGAATTGACAAAATCGTCATTGATGTAGTTTGTCAAACTAGAAATGGCGGCAGCTTCAATCTCTAAGGTTTGTTTGGCATTGTTTTTTATTTCTTCGTTTGAACTCAAAATCTTTAATTAGTTTTTGTAAAAATAAATCTATACCGATTTATTTGTCGTACATTTATGTACAAATATAAAAAGAAACTATAAATTAATGCAAACCTTAGACGCACCGTTAACTGATTATTTGAAAAAGCACTTTGGGTTTAACACATTTAAGGGAGACCAGGAGCTAGTTATTCAGAACTTATTAGAAGGGAATGACACCTTTGTTATTATGCCTACAGGTGGTGGGAAGTCTTTGTGTTATCAATTGCCTGCCTTAATTTCTGAAGGAACAGCAATTATAGTTTCACCTTTAATTGCTTTGATGAAAAATCAAGTAGATGCTATTAGAGGTTTATCGTCAGAGAATGGTATTGCACATTTTTACAATTCATCATTAACAAAAACTGAAGCAAAGCAAGTTAAAGAGGATGTAACCAATGGGATAACAAAATTATTATATGTTGCTCCTGAATCTTTAACCAAAGAAGAGAATGTAAAATTTTTAAAAGGGATTAAAATTTCATTTTTTGGTATTGATGAAGCGCATTGTATTTCGGAATGGGGACATGATTTTAGGCCTGAATATAGAAGGCTAAGATCAATTATTGAGGCTATTGATAGAGTTCCTATTATTGCGTTGACAGCTACAGCAACACCAAAGGTTCAAGAAGATATTCAGAAGAATTTAGGGATGATAGGGGCTAAAGTTTTTAAGGCTTCCTTTAATCGTGCTAATCTTTATTATGAGATTCGTCCTAAAAAGGATGTTAAAAAAGAGATTATTCGATTTATAAAGAGTCATCAAGGTAAGTCGGGAGTTGTGTATTGTTTAAGTAGAAAGAAAGTAGAGGAGATTGCTGAATTACTGCAAGTAAACGGTATTAATGCATTGCCTTATCATGCAGGACTAGATTCTGCAACAAGAGCAGGAAACCAAGATGCTTTTTTGATGGAAGATTGTGATGTAATTGTTGCAACCATTGCTTTTGGTATGGGAATAGATAAGCCTGATGTACGTTTTGTTGTTCATCATGATATTCCTAAAAGTTTAGAAAGTTATTATCAAGAAACAGGTAGGGCAGGTAGAGATGGTGGAGAAGGAATCTGTTTGGCTTTTTACAGTTATAAAGATATAGAGAAGTTAGAGAAGTTTTTGCATGGTAAACCCGTTGCAGAATTAGAAATAGGATTGCAGTTGATTTTTGAGATGGTTTCATATTCTGAAACAGCTGTTTGTAGAAGAAAACAATTGCTTCATTATTTTGGAGAAAATTATAAAGATTCAGACTGTGGAGATGATGGGATGTGTGATAATTGTGCACACCCTAAGGAAAAGTTTGAAGGGAAAGAAGATGTGAAAACCTTGTTAGAATGTATTGTAGGGCTAAATGAGGTCTTTAAAGCCAAATATATAGCCAATTTTGTTGCAGGAAATTCAAGTTCTGATATTAAATCTTTTGGGCATGATGTGCATGAATTGTTTGGTAAAGGAGAGGATACTGCTAATGAAAAAGATGAAAAATATTGGGATGCGATAATTCGTCAATGTATTATTTTCGGATATATAATTAAGGAAATAGAGAATTATGGGATTCTTAAAGTCAGTGAGAAAGGAAGAGCTTTTATAGAAAAACCTATTTCAGTTGAGCTGGTAAAATCACATGATTATAGTGATGTTGATGATGGTGATGTTATTGTTCCTCAAAAAGGAGGTGCAGGTGCAGCAGATGAGGCATTGTTTAATATTTTGAAAGAGTTAAGAAAGTCTGTTGGAAAGGAGTTGGGCTTGCCACCTTATGTTATTTTTCAAGACCCTTCATTAGAAGATATGGCTACTCGTTATCCTATTACGATGGAGGAATTGGCAAATATCTCTGGGGTTGGACAAGGGAAAGCAAAGAAATTTGGAGAAGAATTTTTGGCCGTTATAGAGCGTTATGTAGAGGATAATAGTATAGAAAGACCATTAGATATGGTTGTAAAATCTGTTATTGATAAATCTGCTATAAAGGTTTTTGTTATTCAAAGTATTGATAGAAAAATACCACTTGTTGATATTGCTAAATCTAAGGGTAAAGATGTTGATGAGATCTTAACTGAAATTGAAAATATTGTTCTTTCAGGAACTAAAGTGAATTTAGATTACTACATCAATGAAGAAGTTGATGAAGACGATCAGGAAGAAGTTTTTGAATACTTTATGGAAGCAGAAAGCGATGATGTAGAAGAAGCATTGGAAGAGTTTGAAGGTGCATTCTCTGAAGAAGAAATGCGTCTGTTGCGTGTTAAGTTCTTAAGTGAAGTAGCGAATTAGTCGAAATCACCTTCCTCTCTCATTAGCGCTTCGATTTCTTCTATTGACCTTGGAGTTTTCTTAGATAAATTTTCTGGACCTTCTTTTGTGATTAAAATATCATCTTCAATTCTTATTCCTATATTCCACCACTTCGAGTCGCATTCTGAGCCTTCAGGAATGTAGATTCCAGGTTCAACAGTAATTACGTTTCCTGCTTGTAAAGTCCCATGGAGTCCGGGGTCATGAACGTCTAAACCTAAATAATGCGAAGTTCCATGCATAAAATAGCGTTGAACATGGTATCTTTCTTTTATAATTCCAAGCGCTATTAGTTCATCTGTAATTATCTTGGTAGCAGTTCTATGGGGTGTCCAAAATTTGTTCCCCACTTTACAAGAGTCAATTCCAGCTTGTTGTGCTTTTAATACGATGTTATAGATTATTGTTTCCTCTTCAGAAAAATGACCATCTACAGGAATTGTACGAGTAACATCAGCAGTATATCCATGATATTCGGCACCTATATCACTTACTAGTAGGTCTTTACCGTTTAATGGTTTTCTGTTTTTTGTATAATGAATAATGCAGCTATGCTCTCCTCCCCCTAATATTGAGGGGAATCCAGGGTATTCAGCACCATTCTTTTTGAATACATATTCCACAATAGCTTCAGATTGGTATTCTTTCATTGCTGGTTTAAGTGCTTTCATTAGTTCAATTTGGGCATCACAAGTTATGTCAATCGCTTTCCGCATCAATGCAATTTCTTCTTCAGACTTAACCTGTCTTAAGGTTGCCATTATTTGTTCTAGGTCTGATTTGTCAGTATTGTTTAGGTTTTGAGTGGCAAAATTAAAAGACTGTAAGAGTCCAAATAAATCTGCTTTTTCGCTGGTATTCTTAACATCACCATTTGATTTGATGGATAGGATTTTATCAAATTTTTCATAGTCATTTTCGAAAAGAAGAAACTTTTCGTTATCCATGGCAGTTTTTATTCCTAATTCTTGCGTTGCACCTAGAGGGCCTAAACGTTTTCCTGTCCAAAGCTCATTTCTATGTTCTTTTTTTTGAACGAACAAAATCTCATTTGTTTTTAAGTCATCATTAAATTCTTGATCTTCCTTGTATATAATTACTGCAGAATGAGGCTCTTGTAGGCCTGTTAAGTAATAGAAGTTTGGGTCTTGGTGGTATTCAAAATCTACATCATTCGACCTGTTTCTTATTGGATTGGAGAAAAGTATTGCAACAGTGTTTTTCGGCATGGCATCTCTTAGTGCTTGTCTGTTTTTAGCAAAAAAAGTAGGTGGTAAAAGGTCGGTGTCGTAAAAGTGAGTATTTGTATCTTGGGGTGGGGGAATGTTGAGTTCAATTTCCTGAGCAATAAAGGAAATAGGGAGTAGAATAAGTAGAGGTATAATTTTATTCATTAGACAAATATAGTAACAAAAAAAACGCTGCTACAAAGTAACAGCGTTTTCGTTTTTGCTTTTAGCAAAATTATTTTTACATAAAACCTTTAGCCTTAGCTTTTTTAATACAAGCCGCAACTCCTAGTTTATTAATATCTCTAATAGCAGAACCAGATACTTTTAGGGTAACCCATTTATCTTCTTCTGGAATATAAAATTTCTTAGTCTGTAAGTTCGGGTAAAACTTTCTTTTAGTTCTTCTCTTTGAGTGAGAAACATTGTTACCTGTTATTACTTTCTTTCCTGTTAAATCGCAAACTCTTGACATCTTTTTTCTCTTTAAAATTTGAGGACTGCAAAATAAATCATTTTTATTGGAATATTCAAGCAATTAATTGCGAATATTTTTAATTAATGTTATCAAGAGGAAGAAAGCAATCTTGTTAAATGTGTTGAGGGATTGTTTAGTTCCTTGTAATGATTCCTTTTTTTGCGAATTTAATATTTCAAATCGCTTGAATAAAAGGCTTAAAATAAGTAGCTTCGCACCTCAATTTTAATCAAATTATTCAGAACAAAAACACTTAAAATGGCAAAAATTATCTACACAATGACTGATGAGGCTCCAATGTTAGCAACACATTCATTTTTACCAATTGTTAAAGCATTTACAGCACCATCTGGTATAGCGTTAGAAATAAAAGATATTTCTTTGGCGGGTAGGATATTAGCTAATTTCCCTGAGTGTTTAACTGATGATCAAAAAATAGGTGATGCACTTGCCGAGTTGGGTGAGTTGGCAAAAACTCCAGAAGCAAACATTATTAAATTACCGAATATATCAGCGTCTATACCTCAGTTACAAGGAGCGATAAAGGAATTGCAAGCTCAAGGTTATGCTGTTCCTAATTATCCAGGGGATGAAGCTACAAAAGCAAAATATGCTAAAGTGTTAGGTTCTGCGGTTAACCCAGTTTTAAGAGAAGGTAATTCTGATAGAAGAGCACCGAAAGCTGTTAAGAATTATGCAAAGAAAAAACCACATAGTATGGGGGCTTGGGCAAGTGATTCTAAAACACATGTGGCAAGTATGAGTGAAGGAGATTTTTACGGGAGTGAAAAATCAGTTACTGTAGAAAATGCGACCGATGTTAAAATTCAGTTTGTTGGGAATGATGGAACTACTAAAGTGTTAAAAGCATCTACACCTTTATTAGCAGGAGAAATTATTGATGCATCAGCGCTAAGTATTGAAAAGTTAAAAGCATTTGTTGCTAAAGAGATTGAAGATGCCAAAGCAAATGGAGTTTTGTTTTCTGTTCATATGAAAGCAACAATGATGAAAGTATCTGATCCAATTATTTTTGGAGCAATTGTTTCTGTATTCTATAAAGAAGTATTTGAAAAATATGCTGATTTGTTTAATGAATTAGGAATAACTCCTAACAATGGAATAGGAGATGTTTATACAAAAATTGCAGGTCATGCAATGGAGAATGAAGTGAAAGCAGCAATTGATGCTGTTTATGCGGATAGACCTACTGTTGCTATGGTAAATTCTGATAAAGGAATTACAAATTTACATGTACCAAGTGATGTAATTATTGATGCATCTATGCCAGCAATGATTCGTGCTTCAGGTCAGATGTGGAATGCAGATGGACAACAACAAGATACTAAAGCAATTATTCCAGACAGATGTTATGCTGGAGTATTTCAATCAACTATAGAGTTTTGTAAAAAGCATGGAGCTTTTGATCCAACAACTATGGGTACAGTACCAAACATTGGATTAATGGCTCAGAAAGCAGAAGAGTATGGTTCTCATGATAAAACTTTCCAGATGGCTGCTGACGGGAAAGTAGAAGTGGTTGATGCAAGCGGAACTGTTTTGATAGAACAAGCTGTTGAAACTGGAGATTTATTTAGAATGTGCCAGGTAAAAGATGCTCCTATCCAAGATTGGATTAAGTTGGCCGTGAATAGAGCAAGAGCTACTGGTAATCCTGCAGTATTTTGGTTAGATGAAAATAGAGCACATGATGCTGAGGTAATCAAAAAGGTAAAAAAGTATTTGCCAAATCATGATACATCAGGATTAGAGATGCCAATTATGTCTCCGCATGATGCAACGAGTTATACTTTAGAAAGAGTGAAAGCAGGAAAAGATACAAACTCTGTTTCAGGAAATGTATTAAGAGATTATTTAACTGATTTATTTCCAATTTTAGAATTGGGTACATCAGCAAAGATGTTATCAATTGTTCCTTTAATGAATGGTGGTGGTTTGTTTGAAACTGGTGCTGGAGGTTCTGCTCCAAAGCATATTGAACAATTTATCGAAGAAGGGCATTTACGTTGGGATTCTTTAGGTGAATTTTTGGCATTAGGTGTTTCATTAGAACATGTAGCCATTACTACTGATAATAAAAAGGCACAAGTTTTAGCAGATACGTTGGATGCTGCAACTGGAGAGTTTTTAGACAATGATAGATCTCCTTCTAGAAAAGTAAATGAGTTAGATAATAGAGGTTCTCATTTTTATTTAGCGATGTATTGGGCACAGGCATTAGCGGCACAAACAGAAGATGTTGAATTGCAAAGTAAGTTTGCAGGTATCGCTAGAGAGTTAACTGATAATGAAGCAAAAATAGTTGCAGAATTGAATGATGCCCAAGGACCTGCTCAAAATATAGGAGGGTATTATAAGCAAGTTACTGATTTAACTTCTACAGCTATGAGACCAAGTAGTACATTAAATGCTGTATTGGATGGTGTAATGGTTTAATGAAAAAAATCACCAAAATGATAGGATTAATAGTTCTAGGAATTATAACAATACTTGTAGTTATAGTTTTTCTATATATCAACATTAGTCCAGAGTTTGGAGGTGAAATTTCTAAAGTTCAGAAAGCAGAATACGCTAAATCTGAGCATTACAAAGACGGAAAGTTTCTCAATTTAGGGGATGTTAAAATGACTATGAATTTCGACATCTTTATGAAGATGTTGAAACAGTATATGAAAACACACCCTAATACTATTCCGGCTGACAATATTGATGTCCAAAAAATAGATTCAGCAAACGTTGCTCAAAATAATACAGCAACAAAAATGTTTTGGTTTGGTCATTCTACATTCTTACTAGAAATAGGCGCTAAAAATATTTTGATAGATCCTATGTTGGGAGAGGTTCCTGCTCCACATCCTATGTTGGGTGCAAAAAGATTTAGTAAAGAATTGCCAATAGAAATTGATAAACTCCCTAAAATTGATGCCGTTATTTTATCTCATGACCATTATGATCATTTGGATTATGGGTCTATAATGAAATTAAAAAATAAGGTAGAAATATTTTATACCCCTTTGGGTGTTGGAGCCCATTTAAGAGCATGGGGGATTGATTCATCCAGAATTGTAGAGCTAGATTGGTGGGAAAGCGTTAATCATGACAATTTAACTTTAAGGTGTACACCTGCACAACATTTTTCAGGAAGAGGTTTGTCGGATAGAGCAAATACACAATGGGGTTCTTGGGTTATTAAATCAGAAAAAGAAAATATATTTTTTAGTGGTGATAGCGGTTATGGACCTCATTTTAAAGAGATAGGGAAGAAGTATGGACCTTTTGATTTTGCCATGATGGAATGTGGTCAATACAATCAGCTTTGGAGTGAAATTCATATGTTTCCAGAAGAAACTGTACAGGCTTCAGTTGATGTTCAGGCAAAAAGAATGATGCCTATACATTGGGGAGCTTTTAAATTGGCTTTGCATGAGTGGACAGATCCTGTTGAAAGGGTCTTGAAAAAAGCAAAAGAATTAAACGTAGAGATGGTTGTGCCTCAAATTGGAGCTGAAATTAATATGAAAGAACCAATTGTGGAAGATGTGCAATGGTGGAAATAATTTAATGAACTTAAAATATAAAGGTTAAACTTATTTTCTAAATTTTTTAACAGGTTTGAGTTGTTTTCTTGTGGGTATAGTAGTGGTTTTCGGAGCTTATTTTAATTAAAAATACAAACTTATTTTATAGATTTTTTGACAAGAACGGGTTGATTTGACGTAGGTGTAATAATTAGCTTTACAGCATTATTAACTAAAAATAAAACCTATGAAAAGAATCTTTACAATCATTACAATTGCTCTAATTTCATCTTCTGCTTTTGCGCAAAATGATTTAACTGTAACATTTACAAATATTACTGCAGGAACTCTTCAGCCAGCTGGACCGTTTGATGCAACAGTAACGATTACAAATAATGGAACTGCAACTTACCCATTAACTTATGTGGTTGGTTATCAGTATTTAATCGATAATATGGTTAATCCTGGAGTCATTTATAATCAAGCCTTATCAAACTTTCTATCTAGCCCATTTGCCCCTGGAGATTCGTTTACGCTTACAAGAACACCAGATCTGTCTAGTAGCCCTGTTGCAGGGACTCCAGAAGTTTGTGTGATAGTTTATGGAATAAATACCGATATTAATGCAATGGCTGCGTTACAGACCATTACTAATGATGGAACTACTTACCCTACATCTGCATGGGATGGTAATTTTACAGATAACTATGTATGTGTAACGAATACGGTAGTTGGGACTACTTCTGTTGCAGATTTAAATGAAGTAACAAATAAACTTTATTATGCCAACAATCAAATTATTTTCGATTGGACAAATATGAATGAAGACAATAGTGCTGAAATAAGTATATTGAATCTTCAAGGGCAAGTTATCGAATCAAATAAGATTAATGTTTATAAAGGTAGAAACACTTTAAATCTTAAAAATCACATCTCAAAGGGATTGTATTTAGTTAGTTTTAAAATGCATGGAAATGTATCTACTACTAAAATTTTAGTGAACTAACCCATTATAAGATTAATCAAAAAAGGCTACTTAATTTAAGTAGCCTTTTTTTGTTTTGGTATTTTTGAATAAAATCTGACTACTAGAATTAGTTTAATTATGAAAACAACAGTAGAGCTAAGTAAGTATCCGCTAAATGCAGATTACGAGCCTCCAATATTAAATTTTATTGACCGCTTAAATGATCATCAAAACATTGTAGTAAAAACAAATGCTACGAGTACCCATGTTGTTGGTGATTATGATGAGGTGATGACTATTCTTCAAAAAGAGATGAGAATCTCATTTGAAAAATATGGTAAAGCAATTTTTGTAATGAAAGTTTTGATGGGTGACTTGGGTGTATGAAAACATAGCATTGCTACTTGAAATAGTAGCAGTAGTTTTTGGTGTTCTCTATACCACACTAATGGCCCATAATAAAATCTCTTGTTGGATTTTTGGAATAATAGGATCTTTATTAAGTGTCTATTTATTTATAGTTTATGCTAAATTATATGCAGAAGCTGTTTTGTATGTGTTTTATGTTTTTGCAGGAATTTATGGTTGGGTAGAATGGAAAAAACAAAAACAAGTTGAAGAGGTTTATTCACACAAATTATTAACCCATATTAAATTAATTCTTGTTGGTGTTGTACTTTCATTTCTATTGTATTTTGGATTGAGTTATTTTTTCAAAGAGGCTGAAAAACCATTAATAGATTCCTTTACAACAGTTTTTAGTTTTATAGCAACTTACTTAATGGCTAAAAAATGGATGGGAAATTGGTTTTATTGGTTGGTTATAGACGCTATATCTGTTTATCTTTATTATTCTAGAGGGTTAGAAATTTATGCATTACTCATGTTGGTTTATACTGGTTTGGTAGTTTATGGATATGTACAATGGAAAAAACTTAAGTTGGTAAACGTTGAGTAAAAGAATTGTCATAACAGGACCTGAATCTTCAGGGAAAACTACTTTATCTAATTTGTTAGCAGAAGCGTATGAAGTAAAAATTGTTTCTGAATTTGCACGAGAATATTTACAAAAACTTGCAGCTGAATATGTTTTTGATGATGTAATTAAAATGGCAGAAGAGCAGTTGTATTTAGAAACAGAAATTAAAGATGAACTAGCTATTTTAGATACTGATTTAACGGTTTATGCTGTTTGGATAAAGGAGAAATACAACTTAGAAATAGATTGGATACAAAACCATCTAAAAAAAGCAAAAGATAAAATATACTTTTTGTGTGATATTGATGTTGAATGGGAAGATGACCCTTTAAGGGAACATCCAAAGCAAGAAGATCGATTAAGGTTGTTTAATAGTTACAAAACCTTATTGGAAGAAAATAACCTTCTGTATTATATTATTTCGGGTGATGTACCAACAAGAATAAAAAAATGTAAAGAAATAATAGCTAATTCAATTTAAAAACTATTTTTGCATCGTCTCATGGGGTGCCTTACTTTTTCAGGCTGAGATTATACCCATTTCTTTTAAGAGATTAAAAGGAAAAACCTGATCCAGATAATGCTGGCGTAGGTAAATTAAATTTATTAATAATAACATAAACGAATGTGTTACCCCACATCGTTCGTCAAAAACATTAAATAATGAAAAAATTATTTTTTTTGACGCTAGCAGCTGGTTTTTCAGTTAGTTGCTTTGCACAATTTTCAATTTCAGGAACTGTTAAAGATTCCTCATCTCAATCAGTAGTTGGAGCAACAATTCGTGTTGCAGAAACCTATAAAGGTGTGTATTCTGATAACAACGGAAGGTATAAACTTTCTAATTTAAAAGAGGGAGATTATATTTTAGAAGTGAGTTTTGTTGGATATGAAACTCAAGAATATCAGGTAAAAGGATTAAGTGAAAACCTTGAATTAGATTTTGATTTAAAACAATCGGATGTTTCTTTAGGTGAGGTAATTGTATCTGGAACTAGAGTAGAAGATAATTCTCCATTTGTACATTCCAATATTACTAAAGAAGATTTTGAGAAGAATAATCTTGGACAAGATATCCCAATTTTATTACAGAATTCAGTTTCTATGGTTTCAACAAGTGATGCTGGAGCGGGTGTAGGTTATACCGGTTTTAGATTAAGAGGTTCTGATGCTACAAGAATAAATGTTACCGTTAATGGTATCCCTCTTAATGATGCGGAATCGCAAGGGGTTTTCTGGGTAAATATGCCAGATTTTGCTTCTTCAACTGAAAACATTCAGATACAGAGAGGAGTAGGTTCATCAACAAATGGAGCAAGTGCTTTTGGTGGATCTGTTAATTTACAAACAACAGAATTACAAGAAAAAGCATACGGGCAGATATCTACATCTTATGGATCTTTTAATACCCATAAAGAAACGGTAAAGTTTGGAACTGGTTTAATTAATAATCGTTGGGCTTTTGATGGAAGAATTTCTAATCTTCAATCTGATGGATATATTGATAGAGCAACTTCAGATTTGAAAAGTTTTTATGCTTCTGCAGGATATTATGGTAAAAAATTATCAGTTAAAGCAATTGCTTTTTCAGGTAAAGAAAAGACATATCAATCTTGGTATGGTACTCCACAAAGTAGGGTAGAAGGTGATTCAGAAGGAATGGATTTATATATTGCAAATAACTGGCTTGATTCCACTCAATCTTATAATTTATTAAACTCAGGTAGAACATATAATTTTTATGAATATGATAATGAGGTTGATAATTACCAACAAGATCATTACCAATTGCATATATCTAATCAGTTTAATGAAAAGCTAAATGCAACTGTTGCATTTCATTATACTTATGGAAGAGGATATTATGAACAGTTTAGGAAAGGAGATTCGTTTTCTAATTATGGGTTGAATGACTTGCTGATTGGAACAACTACAATTAGTAATACTGATCTTATTAGAAGAAGATGGTTGGATAATGATTTTTATGGAGCTACCTATAATTTAAATTATAATTCAAAAAAAATTAAAATAACTTTAGGAGGCGCTTATAATGTATATGATGGTGATCATTTTGGAGAAATTATTTGGGCAGAATTTTCTGGCGGAAGCGATATAAGAGATCGTTATTACGATAATAATGGTTTAAAAAAAGATTTTAATTCTTATTTGAAGTTTGATTATACTATTGCAAAAAAGACAACTGTGTTTGCTGATTTACAAGCTAGAACAATCGATTATACAGCAAAAGGGATTGACAATAATTTAGATTCAATCTCTGTAGATACCAATTTTATTTTCTTTAATCCAAAGGCAGGAATTAGTCACTCATTTAATGATAAAGTAAGAGTGTTTGCATCGGTTGCTATTGGAAATAAAGAGCCTAGTAGAAATGATTTTATTGACAATGCTGATGATGAACAGCCTAAACATGAGTCTTTATTAGATTACGAGTTAGGTGCTGTTTTTAAACTGAAAAAAGTACTTGTTAAAGGAAACATCTATTATATGGATTATACCAATCAATTAATTTTAACAGGAGAATTAAATGATGTAGGTTCAGGGATAAGAGCAAATGTTGCTAAAAGTTATAGAACAGGGTTAGAATTAGAAACAAGCTTCTTAATTAGTAAGAAAGTGAAATTGAATTTGAATGGGACTTTCTCCCAAAACAAAATTCAAGATTTTACGGAAGTGCTGTATGATGATGTAACCTTTGCCGAGATTAAAAATGATTACTCAAATACAGATATTGCATTTTCTCCAAATTTAATTGGAGCAGCTTCTATAGAATATAATCCTTTTAAAGGGATTAACTTAATGGTTCAAACAAAATATGTTGGAAAGCAATATTTGGATAACACAACGAATGAAAACAGGAAAATTGATGCTTATCAAACTGTTGATGCGCGTTTGTCGTATTCAATCTTTCCTAAGAAGATGAAAGAAGTGTCATTTAACCTATTAGTAAATAATTTATTAAATACTTTGTATAGTAGTAATGGTTATACGTATCAGTATTTAGGCACTAATAACTTTTACTATCCACAGGCAGGAACCAACTTTTTAGTTGGGATGACATTAAAATTTTAAGTTCGTTCGTCATTCCGGACTTGATCCGGAATCTTTTTTGAGAAGCAATATTTTTTAGTAGATCCTGAATCAAGTTCTGAATGGCATTTATTTTATCCTTTTTCTTATTTTTGAGTAGACCAAAGTAATTATCAAATGGCAGAAAATAAAACTCAAAAAACAGCATTAAGTGTTATAGATTTTATTAACTCAGTAGATCATGAAGGTAAGCGTAAAGATGCTTTTGAGATTCTTGAAATGATGAAAAATGTTACAGGAGAAGAACCAAAAATGTGGGGAACAAGTATTATTGGTTTTGGTGATGTTCACTATAAATATGCTAGTGGTAGAGAGGGAGATTGGTTTAAGGTTGGTTTCTCTCCCCGAAAAGCAAAAATTTCTTTGTACTTGATGGGCTGTGATATTTCTAAAGCAGATACTATATTGGAGCGGTTAGGGAAGCATAAAGTTGGTAAAGGTTGTTTGTATGTGAACAAATTGGCTGACATTGATGTTAGAGTATTGGAGGAGATGGTTAAAGAAGGATATGAGAATGGTCACATAGGAACAGAAAATCACTAATGACAGATATTAAAAATAGAGATGATCTTTTATTTTTGATGCAGGAGTTTTATTCTACAATGCTTAAAGATGAAGAGATAGGGTATATATTTACTGACGTTGCAAAATTAGACCTTAAACATCATTTACCCTTATTAGCTGATTTTTGGAATAATGCATTGTTTCATACAGGAGGATATAAAAACAATGTTGTTCAAATTCATAAAAATCTTGATGTATTAGAAAAGTTAACTCCAGAACATTTTAAACGTTGGCAGTTTTTGTTGATAGCCTCTGTAGATGCTAATTTTACTGGAGAAATTTCGGAAAAGATGAAGCTTAGAGCTAGCCAAATAGGAATGACGATCCAAGCAAAACTTGGACATTATTCATGATTAAATACCTCATTTGTGGTATTGTTTAGAATGATTCTAAATAGTATATTTGCTGTCAAATGAAGCAAATTTCACATATCCATTTCCCAACACTTCAAAACTCTATTGACATAGAAGTCAAAAAGAAAAAGAAGAAAAAAGAAAAATGCTGTGAAAAATTCAAGAAAAAAGGGAAAAGCTGTTGTAAGTCTTGCCCAATAAATTGGGGTTAAATCTTTTTTAAAATTTCATCCACTCGTTTCTCAATATTTTCATCCTTAATTAAGTCTGGAGCATGATGTGGCTTTTTACGCGCATCAATAATTAGTGGTCCATTGCATCCCCAATGTTTGTGTTTGATAAAACTATCAACTCCATAAATATCGTTTGCTGGATTACTTCTTGTAAAAGTTGTCCATAAAAAGTTATTGAGTGTTTCAGAAACAAATGGAGCATTATCGGTAAGGACAATTAGCATTATACCGTTAAGGTCTTCAGTAATGAGTGAAGAGTTTAGAGATTTTAATTCTTGCTCAGCATTTTCATAAGATGTAAATTCTGAAAAATTCATTGCAACAACACCTGGCATTACCATTTTAAACTTCTCACTTCTCACTTCTGACTCCAAACTTCTTTTCTTTTCTCCAACAGCAGCAATAACTACTTTAGAGCCTTGATTAATGTCGGTTCCGCTATAATCTAATGTGTCTATTGTGGTTTTAGTTTGAAAATGAATGTCTCTAGTCCAATCCACTCTTTCTAAAATATGGGTAAAGTATTCTTCAATATTATCACAACTAATAGAGGAGTTATCTTCTTTATTGGATATAAATAAATACTTGGCTAAACTCAACTGTCCTTTACCTAAAATATGATTGGCAATGGTTAAGAGCTCTTGTGGTTGTTTTGTTTTTTGGTAAGGTGTATAGCGCTCACTTCCAACAGCTAATAATAAAGGGTGAACGCCTGCAGCATCAACGGCATTTATTTCATGTAAACCTGGTATTTCTGCTTGAATTGCTGAACCTGCCAATTTGTGAATTAAAGCGCCAAATTGCGTGTCTTCTTGTGGAGGTCTGCCAACAACTGTGAATGGCCAGATGGCATTTTCTCTATGATATACCTTATGTACTTTCATTACTGGAAACTCATGCGTTAAACTATAATAACCTAAATGGTCTCCAAAAGGACCTTCGGGTTTTGTATCGTTAGGATGAATTTCTCCAGTTATCACAAAGTCAGCTTCTGTAGCAATGCAATAACCATCTACATAGGTATGTTTAAAGCGATTGGCACCTAAGCTTCCAGCAAACGTTAATTCTGATAGTCCTTCAGGTAAAGGCATTACCGCAGCTAAAGTATGCGCTGGTGGACCGCCAACAAAAATTGAAACCTTTAAAGGTTTACCTAGTTTATTGGCTTTGGTTTGATGCACTCCAATTCCTCTATGAATTTGATAATGCAATCCAATTTCTTCATTTAGTTTGTAATCGTTTCCATTCAATTGAATACGATACATTCCTAAGTTAGAGTTCATTACTCCTTCTTTTGTTGGGTCTTCAGAATATACCTGTGGAAGCGTAATAAAAGCCCCACCATCATCTGGCCAACATTTAATCAATGGTAATTTATCAATTGTGGTTTCCTTCATGTAAGAAGGTAAGCTAGAAACTTTTTTTGGTAAAGCATTCTTAGCCATCAATCCTAAAGAAAAATTTTTGATAGGAGATTTTATAGCTTTTAAAGGATCGTTTTTTAATTCAATAAGCTGCTGAACTTTTTTGAACGTATTTCTAAAGATAAACTCACTTCGCTCTAGTGTTCCAAATAAATTTGAAACAGCCATAAAACCACAACCTTTGATGTTTTCAAACAATACAGCTTTACCTCCTTGCTCAAATACACGTAGTTGAATGGCAGCCATTTCCAAGTTGGGATCAACTTCTTCTTTAATACGAATTAAATGACCATGTTTTTCAAGATCATTTACGCAGTCTATGGTGCTTTTGTAAATCACAAGATAAAAGTAATTATTCTTATTGTCATTCTGAACAATGTTTTGCTTCCGCTTTAGCGGAATTGAAAAACGAAGTGAAGAATCTAATTGATAGAATCCTTTTCAAGTAGATTCTTCACTTCAATTTGTTTTAACAAGTAATAAAAAAGCGAGATGAAACTTCATCTCGCTTTTTTAATTTGAATAGATCCCGTTTTGCAACGGGATAGTTCAGCTGTCTATTTTGAGAAAATCAAAATAGAGTTTCACTAATTAAAATAATCTTTCATTCGATCAAAGAATCCTTTATCTGAGCTTTTTGGTGCTGGTTTAAAGTTTTCTGAGCCTCTTAAGTTCTCTAAAGTTTTTTTCTCATCTTTAGATAGTTCTTGAGGAGTCCATACATTTACATAGATTAAGAAATCTCCTTTTCCATAACCTTGAATGTTTGGAATTCCTTTCCCTTTTAATCGCAGTACTTTTCCGCTTTGTGTTCCAGCGTCTATCTTTATTTTTACTTTACCCGAAATAGTTGGTATTTCAATTGAAGTTCCTAATGCTGCATCAGCAAAATTGAGGTATAAATCATATAAAAGATTTGTTCCATCTCTTTTAATTGTTTCGTGCGGTTGTTCTTCAATCAAAACAATTAAATCTCCAGCAATACCATCTTTAGGTCCTGCATTTCCTTTTCCAGAAACAGAAAGTTGCATTCCATCTTCAACCCCGCCAGGAATGTCAATGGTAATAACTTCTTCTTTTTTGATTAAACCGTCAGCATTTGCTCCATCAGGTTTTTGATCAATCATTTTACCATCACCACCACAAGTAGGGCAAGGAGATGAAGTTTGCATTTGACCTAGAATGGTATTCGCAATTCTACTAACTTGACCAGAACCTTTACAAGTGTCACAAGTTTTTGTTGTAACATCTTCGGCATTAACCAGTTTGGTTACTTTAATTTTTTTCTCAACACCATTGGCAATATCTTCTAGAGTCATTTTTACACGAACTCTAAGGTTACTTCCTTTACGAACGCGTTGTCTTCTTCCGCCTCCGCCTCCAAATCCACCGAAGCCTCCGCCTCCGCCACCAAAGATGTCTCCAAATTGAGAGAATATGTCATCCATATTCATTCCTCCGCCACCGAAACCACCTCCGCCAGCTGCACCACCCATTCCTGCGTGGCCATACTGATCGTAACGTTGTTTTTTCTGAGCATCACTCAAAACTTCGTAAGCTTCAGCTGCTTCTTTAAATTTCTCTTCAGCTGCGGCATCATCAGGATTTTTATCCGGATGATATTGTACTGCTTTTTTACGGTAAGCTTTTTTTATTTCTGCCTCAGTAGCTCCTTTAGAAACACCTAACGTATCGTAATAATCTCTTTTGCTCATTTATCTTAGTTTGTAAAGTGAAAAGTAAAAAGTGAGAAAGTTGTTACTTTCAAACTTTCAACTTTATAAACTTTTAACTCTATATTATTGCCCTATAACTACTTTACTAAATCGGATTACTTTTCCGTTTAATTCGTATCCTTTCTCTACAACATCCAAAACTTTTCCTTTTTCCTTTTTTGAAGGAGCAGGAATTTGAGTAATTGCTTCGTGAAATTCTACATTAAAATCTTCTCCAATTGGAGATGCAACAGCTTCTAAACCTTTTGTTTTTAGGATGTTGTTTAATTTGTCTTGAATTAATTTGATACCATCTTTAATTGCTTGAGCATCATCAACATCTTGATTGGCTTTTTCAGCCCTATCTAAATCATCTAATACTGGTAAAATGGCAGAAATAACTCCTTCACCAGCAGTTTTATATAGCTCAACCTTCTCTTTCTGAGTTCTTTTTCTAAAGTTGTCAAATTCAGAATACAGTCTTAAGTATTTATCCGTAGCTTCTTTTACTTGGATTTCTAGTTCTTCTTCCTTAGATAATTCAATAACCTCTTCCTGAGTTTCTTCTTGAGACTCTTCAGTTTGTTGTTCTTCTCTGTTTTCTAATTCTTCTTCTTGTACTTTATCTTCCTTACTCATAATAATATGATTTTATATTCTCGAAAAATGAGTTGGCAAAAATACTACCATTGTCCAAATTAAAGCCATAATGACAGTAAATAAATAGATTGTGATAAAAAGTCAGTAAATACTTGACTTTATTAGCCTAAGACCGTTTTTTTCTAATAATTTCTTCTACTGTGTTGTCAGTTAATTTACTTTCTAACCAAGAAATAATATCTAAATATAAGGTAGGTCTTCTTTCATATTTATCTTCTAAAATGGTTTCTAATTCCTTTTTAAGGAAAATAAAATCAGGTTGAAGTTCATTACGATTCATGTGCACTGATTTTTTCAAAAAATTAAAAACTACCTTTTGCACTTTCTGCATTTCCTCTAACTTCAGTAAGAATTTATAGGTGGTCTTAACCTGATATTCAATTAAATCATCATTGCCCAATTCGTAATGAGCAATTAAGTTTAGTATTCTGGCAAAGCTTTGTATGTCTTCCCTTAGCCTTAAACTTGGATGGTTAATGATGAAGTTTAAATGTTTGATACTTCCTTTATAATCATCACTGCCAAATTTTAAACAAGCAATTTTGTAATGAAATATAAGAATACGATGAACATCAATTTGTGATTGATATTGAGCAATTTTTTCATCAAACCCTAATGTGTATTTAGCTCCCTTGGTAAATTCTCCTTTTAAAAAGAATAAGTTCAGCTTGGCTGTTTCTAAATAAATAAAGGCTAAAACCAATTGATTCTCATTAAACGATGCTTGGTTTTTTTGAATGAATTTTTCTAAAACATCCAATTGCGTTTTAAATCTTTTACCTTCCGCACAATAAAACAGAGCAGATAAACAATTGTGTAGCCCTTTCATATATAGGATTGGGTCATTCAGTTTCATTTCTGGCAATTGCTCAAAAGACTCTACCCAGCTTAATGCATATTTATAGCATGAAGCAAAATTTTGCGTGATATAGTTGAACCAAACATAACTTTGAAGTTTATATATATGGCCATAAAACGGAAGAGGTTCAGTTGATTTTTCAGGTAGGTTTTCATTAAAAATGACCGATATTTTATTAAAGTCATTTTCATTTTTAATATGCCCAAGCTTTAAATAGTAATCATACATACTTAGAGCCAAGTCTGACCATAACCCTTCACGTTTTATTTTAGTTCTTAGCCCTTTAGATTCGTCAATTAATTCTAAAGCCCTCTTTTGATGACTCCGGGTTACGTATCTTGATTCGATGCCTTTTTCCAATACCAATATTTCTAAATGTAAAATATTGGCGTGGTGATTTTTGGCCAGTTGCTTTGCTTTGTGTAATTGATTTAAGCTTTGCTTATAAAGTCCTTTTTGAAGAAGCACATCAGAAAAACTAATCAACTCTTTAATCCTTACTGTTGGAGATTTGTGATGAAGTAAGCGTAAACTCGTTAATAACTGTTCGTATAAATTTGCCTTATGATTGGATAATAAACTGCCTTTTAGGTGTGGAAACTTTTTAATTATTTTTTTCTCATCATACTTTTCCATTTTATCGATAGCATCAAAAAGTTGGATAAAGGTGAGTTGCTTGTCCGTTAAATTTCTCTGAGAATAAAGTTTAAAATTTCTTTTTTCTGATTTGGATAAGGTCTTTATAAGTTCAAAAAGTTGATATGTTAATTGATTGGGCAGCTGATTTGAGTTTAAGTTAATGTTCTTGTTTTCAGTTGTTTGTGTTTTTTATTTCTGGTTTGGAAACAAGGACTAATTCGTTTAATAATTTCTAAAACATCTGTGTTTGTTAGACTTTTGAAGCTCCAAATAACGAAATTTTAATCAAGATGGGCAAGCGATTATATTTTTTTGATACTACCTTAAGAGATGGAGAACAAGTTCCAGGATGTCAGTTGGATATTCCAGAAAAATTATTGATCGCTAAAGAATTAGAGCTTTTAGGGGTAGATATAATTGAATCAGGTTTTCCAGTTTCTAGCCCTGGAGACTTTAAAGCAGTTAGTTTAATATCAGATATGATTAAGGATGCTACAGTTTGTGGATTAACTCGAGCTGTAGAAAATGACATTACAGTGGCTGCTCAAGCATTGAAAAACGCTGCCAACGGAAGAATACATACGGGTATCGGAACTTCAGAAAGTCATATTAAATTTAAATTGAAATCTACTCAAGAAGAAATTATTGAACGAGGAGTAAAGGCAGTTAAATTTGCAAGAAACTTAGTTCCAGAAGTAGAGTTTTATGCAGAGGATGCTGGAAGAACAGATAATGAGTTTTTAGCAAGGGTTACTGAGTCTATGATTGATGCCGGTGCAACAATTATTAATATACCAGATACTACAGGTTATTGTTTGCCTCACCAATATGGAGAAAAAATAGCTTATTTAATGAATAACGTTCCTAACATAGATAAGGCCATTTTATCAACTCATTGTCACAATGATTTAGGAATGGCAACGGCAAATAGTGTGGCTGGTATTATGGCTGGTGCACGACAGGTTGAATGTACGATAAATGGAATTGGGGAACGGGCAGGAAACACCTCATTGGAAGAGGTTGCGATGATATTGTCTCAACATAAAGATATAGGTCTTTCTCATCGAATTGATTCTACGATGTTAACATCAATGAGTAAATTAATTGAAGAAAAAATGAATATGCCAGTTCAACCAAATAAAGCCATTGTTGGTGGGAATGCTTTTTCACATTCTTCAGGAATTCATCAAGATGGTGTTATTAAAAATAGAGAAACGTATGAGATAATTGACCCAGCAGAGGTTGGTGCTGATGGTTCTGAGATTATATTAACAGCTAGAAGTGGGAGGGCAGCACTGCATTATCATGCTAAGAAATTAGGGTACTCGCTATCGGTTGATGAGTTAAATGATTCTTATGAGTCGTTTTTAGAATTAGCAGATAGAGAACGAAATATTGAGGATAAACATTTGGTTGAATTATTTGAACAAGTTGAAGCATAAGATATGAAGACATTATTTGATAAAATTTGGGATAAGCATGTTGTAAAAAGCATAGCAGAGGATGTTGATGTGGTTTTTATTGATCAGCATTTTATTCATGAGGTAACAAGTCCTCAAGCTTTTAATGGTTTAAGAGAAAAAGGGGTAAAAGTGTTTCGGCCTGAAAGAACATTGGCAACGGCAGACCATAATGTGCCAACAATAAATCAACACTTACCAATAAAAGATCAAGAGTCTTTTCATCAGGTAGAATCTTTGACAAAAAATTGTAAAGAGTTTGGTGTGGAGTTGTTCGGTATAGGGCATGAGAATCAAGGAATTGTTCATGTTATTGGTCCAGATTTAGGAAAGACACAGCCAGGAATGACAATAGTTTGTGGAGATAGTCATACTTCTACACATGGAGCATTTGGTGCAATTGCTTTCGGAATTGGAACCTCTCAAGTGGAACAAGTTTTGGCTTCGCAGTGTTTGGTGTTGAATAAGCCTCAAACCATGAAAATTGAAGTGAATGGAGTGTTAAATGTTGGAGTAACGGCTAAGGATGTGGTGCTCTATATTATATCAAAGTTAGGAACAGAGGGTGGAACTGGTTTTTTTGTAGAGTATGTAGGAAATGTATTTGCAGATATGTCTATGGAAGAGAGAATGACTGTTTGTAATATGAGTATTGAAATGGGAGCTCGTGGAGGAATGGTAGGGATAGATGAGAAAACAATAAATTATGTACAGTCAAGAGTCGATCTTTCTGAAAAGAAAATTGAAGAATGGAAAGCCTTGAATACCGATAAAGGTGCTGAATATAATAAAGTTGTCACTTTTAATGCTGCCAATATTTACCCTATGGTAACTGTTGGAACAGCACCTGATACTGGGATTAAAATTGGTGAAAAAGTTGATGAGTCTACTTTTATAACTGAGAAGGCTAAAAAATATATGGGGTTTGATGGGGCTGATAATATCAATCAGCAAGAAATAGATTATGTTTTTATTGGTAGCTGTACCAATGGAAGGATTGAAGATTTGAGATCTGCTGCAGAGATAATAAAAGGACATAAAAAAGCTGATAAAGTTGAGGCTTGGGTTGTTCCGGGTTCAATGAAGGTAAGACAAGAAGCAATAGAAGAAGGTTTGGATAAAGTTTTTATTGATGCTGGATTTGAGTTTAGAGAGCCAGGTTGTTCTGCCTGTTTAGCAATGAATGATGATAAAATTCCTGCAGGAGCAATTTGTGTTTCTACTTCAAATAGAAACTTTGAAGGACGACAGGGCGAGGGAGCAAAAACATTATTGGCTAGTCCAATTACAGCAGCAGCTTCTGCATTAACGGGAAGAGTTACGGATCCAACTAAATATTTACAAAATTAGCTGTCATTCTGAGCTATATTTTGTTGCCCTGAGCGGAGTCGAAGGGTGTATAAAATGAGGTGAAGAATCTAATTAAATAAGGGAGAAAATGAAATTATCGAGTAAAGCAATACCGTTAAACATAGAGAATATTGATACTGATCAATTAATTCCTGCTCAATTTTTAAAATTGACAACAAAAAAAGGTTATGGTAAAAACCTGTTTTACAATTGGAGATATATAGAGGATTATGAGCCAAATTTAAAATTTGAGTTGAATAACCCTTTAAGAAAAGGGGCTCAAGTAATTATTGGAGGAAATAATTTTGGTTGTGGTTCTTCAAGAGAGCACGCAGCTTGGGCAATTTCCGACTATGGGATTAGCGTAGTTATTACCTCTCAATTTGCAGATATTCATAAGGGAAATTTATACAACAACAATGTGTTGCCAATTGAAGTTAAGTCAGAAGAGTTAACCATTTTAATGACTTATTTTTTAGAAAACCCTGAGGCAATTATTGATATTGATTTGGAAAACCAAACGATTAAAGTTGAAGGATTTGAATTTAATTCAACGTTTGAGATTGCTCCTTTTAAAAAGAAGTGTTTAATGGAAGGTGTAGATGAAATTCAATATTTAATTAATATGAAAGAAGAGATTGCCGAATTTGAATTGAACAATTATTAAGATTAGAAAAGATGGAGAAGAAAATATATGTATTACCAGGGGATGGAATTGGTCCTGAAATAGTATCGCAAGCTGTAAAAGTGATTAAAGCAATTGATATCGCTTTTGATCATAAGTTTGAATTGAAGAATGGCCTAATTGGAGCATCTAGTATTAGAGACAATGGAGAACCAATTACACAGGAAGCAATTGATGTCGCTAAATTAGCTGATGGAGTATTGTTGGGTGCGATTGGAGAACCAGAGTTTGATAATGATCCAACAATTAAAGTAAGGCCTGAACAAGGGTTGTTAAAGTTGAGAAAGTCGTTGAATTTGTATACGAATATCAGACCAGTTAGTATGTATGATATTCTGAAGGATATTTCTCCTTTAAAAAATGAAAATTTAAAAGGTGTTGATTTGGTTGTTTATCGTGAGTTGACTGGAGGGATATATTTTGGAGAAAAGAAGCTTTCGGCAGATGAAAATAGTGCGTCTGATTTGTGCAGTTATTCAAAAGAAGAAATAACAAGAATTGCTAAGATGGCTTTTGAAGCTGCAGTTCAGAGAAGTAATAAGTTGACTTTAGTTGATAAAGCAAATGTTTTAGAAACATCAAGGTTGTGGAGAAGAGTAGTTCAAGAAATGGCTTCAGAATTTCCTGGGGTTGAAGTTGATTATTTATATGTTGATAATGCTGCTATGCAAATGGTAGTGAATCCAGCTCAGTTTGATGTTGTGTTAACTGAAAATATGTTTGGCGACATTATTTCTGATTTGTCAAGTGTTTTAACCGGTTCTTTAGGAATGCTTCCTTCAGCTTCGATTGGAGATTCCTGTGCAATGTTTGAGCCATGTCATGGTTCTTATCCTCAGGCCGCTGGAAAAGATGTTGCTAATCCAATGGCTACAATCTTATCAGTTGCTATGATGTATGATCATTTTAAACTTTTTAAAGAAGCTAAAGCAATTCGAGATGCTGTAAATTGGGCATTGAAAGAAAACATTGTTACTGAAGATATTACTTCAGATAGTCCATCTAGATGTTCTGTTGTTGGTGATTTAATTGCCCATTATATAGAGGAAGGTGGAAATGTAAGTTTGAATAAAGACTATATGAAGGAAGCAATGAATACTGTTATTTAAAAGTTTGGAACATAAAAAAGGCGAAAGAATTATTCTTTCGCCTTTTTTAGTTTAAATGTATATTACTTTTTTAGGTGCTTTTCTAAAGCAGCATCTAAAGCTGGACCTCTTAAGTTCTTTGCTAGAATATTTCCTTTCCCATCAATTAAATAGTTGGTAGGAATTGAATTTACACCATAAAGTCTAGACCCTTCTGATTGCCATCCTTTTAAATCGCTAACATGGTATTCCCAAGTTAGGTGATCTTTTAAGATGGCTGCTTTCCATCTATTCAAATCTTTATCTAAAGAATAGCTAAAAACAGTAAACCCTTTACCGTTAACAAATTTTTTGTCTTTGTATTTTTTATAAGCTGCCACTACAGCAGGGTTTTCTCTTCTACATGGTCCACACCATGATGCCCAGAAATCAATTAAAACAACCTTTCCCTTTAATGAAGAAAGTTTTATGACTTTTCCTTCAGGATTATTAAAGGCTAAGTCAGGAGCTTTAGATCCGATTTCAAAACCGGTAGGTTTAAATATGAAGCCAGCAGTAATTATAATGATTGCCCCAAGTATGATGTGTGTTTTAAACTTTTTTAGTGTATTCATAAATTTTTATTTTAAGCAAAGCTATCAAATACTAAGCCAATTTGTTGTTGTTTATTTGACAGATCTACGTTTTATAAACGCGTAATATCTGCTCCAATTGCATTTAGCCTTTCATCGATGTATTGATAACCTCTATCAATTTGTTCAATGTTATTAATGGTACTTTCTCCTTCGGCAGAAAGCGCTGCTATTAATAAAGATACTCCAGCTCTAATATCTGGAGAAGACATTGTTGTTCCTCTTAGATTGGTTTCTTTGTTCATTCCAATTACAGTAGCTCTGTGCGGATCACATAAAATAATTTGAGCTCCCATATCTTTTAATCTATCTATAAAGAATAAACGGCTATCAAACATTTTTTGGTGAATTAAAACAGTTCCTTTTGCTTGGATAGCTGTTACCAAAACAATACTTAATAAATCAGGAGTGAATCCTGGCCATACAGCGTCATATATTGTTGGTATAGAACCATCAATCATTCTTTTAATTTCGTAGTTGTTTTGTTCAGGGATATAAATGTCATCACCTTTAATTTCTAGTTGAATGCCTAGTCTTCTAAAAGTATCAGGTATTCTTCCCAGCATATCTACTCTACAATTTTTAATTGTAATTTCAGATCCTGTCATTGCAGCCATACCGATAAAAGAACCTACTTCAATAAAATCTGGCAATAATCTGTGTTCACAACCTCCCAATTCATCAACCCCTTCAATGGTTAGTAAATTTGATCCAACTCCAGAAATTTTTGCTCCCATACTATTAAGCATAGAGCATAGCTGTTGTAAATATGGTTCACAAGCAGCATTGTAAATGGTTGTTTTTCCTTTAGCTAAAACCGCTGTCATTAAAATATTTGCTGTTCCAGTAACAGATGGTTCGTCTAATAAGATGTATTGGCCGGCTAAGTTGTTTGCTTCTAAAGAATAGAAGCACGTACTAGGATCATAAGTGTATGTTGCTCCTAACTTTGTAAAACCTAAAAAGTGAGTATCTAGTGGTCTTGCACCAATTTTATCCCCACCAGGTTTTGGCATGTAAGCTTTTTTGAATCTTGCCAATAAAGGACCTACAATCATTATAGATCCTCTTAAAGACTCTGCTCTAACTTTAAAATCTTCAGAGTTTAAATAATCGATATTAATGTTGTTGGACTGAAAATGAACAGTTCCATTTCCTTCTCTTTCTACTTGAACACCTAAAGCCTCTAGTAAATCAATCAAGAAGTTTACATCTCTAATAAATGGTAGATTGGTAAGTGTTACTTTTTCTGAAGTTAGTAAAACAGCACAAACAACTTGTAATGCTTCGTTTTTTGCTCCTTGAGGAGTTAGTTCTCCTTTTAACTTATTTCCACCTTTTATTTTGAATGTACCCATTAATATCTTCTTTTTTTGTAGTTGTTTTGTTTGTGGTTTTTGTTCTTTTGGTTCTTGTGATTTTTGTTAGAATGAGAATTCTTTTTCTTAGTCATTGCTAAGACTTCATTCGTAGAAATCATTTGAAATCCTTCTGGAGCATCAAGTTGGTTTTTAGAGATAGTCTTTAAATCAGTAATGATTTGATTATCTTCTACAGAACTTTGATTAAATGTTAAGTACGTTTTTTTCATCAAATTAAGGATAACTCCAGTTAATGCTTTTTGCTCATCCTTGTCTTCAATTGCTATAGCGGTATCTATTAATGTTTTAACAGATTTTCCATAATGTTTAAATCTATTTTCTGTTTTTGGATAAGCCATTATTTCGGGTCTCTCAAAAAGTACAGCTTTATCTGGTAATGGGTAAGGAGAGTCTACATCCAATTTAAAATCAGAGATAATAAATAAATGATCCCATAATTTGTGTTTAAAATCAGCGATATCTCTCAGGTGAGGATTTAATTGTCCCATAACACTAATAATGGCATGAGCAATTTTGTTTCTTTCTTCTTTGTCTGGTAGAGAAATGGCATGTTCAACCATTTTTTGAATGTTTCTTCCATATTCAGGAATAACCATTTCGGGTCTATTGGTATTGTAGTCTTTTTCTTCTATGTTTTCCATCTAATCTGTTCTGTTTTAACAAATTCAAAAGTAAATATATTATTTGATTATTGAGAGCTTGGCAAATTTTAATAATAATTGCTTGTTACCAATGTTTTGGAAGTTGATGGTAGCTTTTCCGTTGTCAAGATTTTCAATGATACCATTGCCAAATTTTTGATGATTTACCATCATGCCTTTTTCAAGGTTCAGGCTTGCTGCGCTTTCTGGCTTTGCAGAAGTAGAATTGCTAACCTTTGTTAAGTTTTTGGGTGGTGCTTGTGTGATTGTTTTGGGTGCGCTTCTTTTGGGAGGCATTGTACTTTTTTTCTTGTAAGTGGTTTTTCCACCACCATAACTGTTTTGAGCAGAATAAGGTTCGTCAAAATTTGAAGTATGATTTTTTTGAGCGACTGTGTTTTGATCAAAAGTAAACTCTAAATAATCTTCAGAAATTTCTTCAATAAAACGACTTGGTTCACAAAAGATAAGTGATCCCCACTTGTATCTACTTGATGCGTAAGATATGTGAATTTCTTTTTCAGCTCTTGTAACCGCCACATAAAATAAGCGTCTTTCCTCTTCTAAGTCTGCTCTTGAGGTTAATGACATTTGAGATGGGAAAAGGTTTTCTTCCAGTCCAACACAATAAACATAGGGAAATTCTAATCCTTTAGCAGAGTGTATCGTCATTAAAGTAACCTTGTCGCGATCTTCTTCTTTTTCATTGTCAGCATTGGTCAGAAGAGCTACGTCTTGTAAAAACTCAACTAGCCCTCTTGGTGTAACATCACCATCTACTTCATTTTCTGTTTCAGTAAATTCTTTTAGTCCATTTAAAAGTTCTTGAATGTTTTCATATCGACTTATTCCTTCAGGCGTTTTGTCGCTATATAAATCTTTAAGGATACCAGATGTTGAAGCTATTTCATTTCCTAAATCAAAAGCATTTTTGCTCTTAATCTGAATGGCAAAACTTTTTATCATTTCAAGAAACCCATGAATTTTAGTTTGAGTACCCGCATTTATTCCTGTGTTGAATTGGTTCAAATGTGTGATAACATTCCAAATACTGGTTTCGTTATTGTTGGCTGCAATTCCAATCTTATCCATTGAGGTTTTACCGATTCCTCTTGCAGGATAATTAATAATTCGTTTTAACGCTTCCTCATCATTAGGGTTAATGATTAATCTGAAATAAGATAGTAAATCTTTAATTTCTTTACGCTGATAAAAAGATTGACCACCGTGAATTTTGTAAGCAATATTTTTTCTTCTTAAAGCTTCTTCCATAGCTCTCGATTGAGCATTGGTTCTGTAAAGTATCGCAAAATCTTTTGGTCTAGCTTGTGCAGAAAATTGAGTATCGTAAATGAGATTGGCTACCATTTTTCCTTCTTCATTATCAGTGGCAGCTCTATGGATTTTAATTTTGTTGCCTTCCTGATTTGAAGTGAAAACGTTTTTTTCTATTTGTTCTGAATTGTGTTTGATAATGCTGTTTGCGGCATTTACAATGTTTTGAGTTGAACGATAGTTTTCTTCTAGTTTAAATGTTTTTGCTTCAGGGTAATCTGTTTTAAAATTTAATATGTTTTGAATATTGGCACCCCTAAAAGCATAGATACTTTGAGCATCATCTCCAACAACACAAACATTTTCAAAAGCTGCAGCTAACTTTTTTACAATAATGTATTGAGAAAAGTTGGTGTCTTGATACTCATCAACTAAAATGTATTTAAAGCGATGTTGGTATTTGTTTAGAACATCTGGATGATCTCTTAAAAGGATGTTGGTCTTAAATAGTAAGTCATCAAAATCCATTGCTCCAGATTTGAAACAACGACTTTCGTAAATCTTGTAAACTTCTCCGATTTTTGGTTTTGCCGCCTGTCTATCTTCCGATTGAATGGTGGTGTTTTTGAGGTAAGCAGCGGCAGTTAGTAGGTTGTTTTTTGCTGCAGATATTCTATTGTAAACTAAGCCTGGTTTATAAACTTTTTCATCTAAACCTTGTTCTTTTAGTATTGTTTTGATTAGATTTTTAGCATCTTGAGTATCGTAAATGGTAAAGTTTTGAGGGTAGCCAATTTTTTCTGCTTCAGATCTTAGGATTCTGGAGAATACGGAGTGAAATGTTCCCATCCAGATGTTACGAGCTTCAGAGCCTCCAATTATTTTGCCAATACGCTCTTTCATTTCTTGAGCGGCCTTGTTGGTAAATGTTAAAGATAAAATATTGAAAGGGTCTACACCTTTATTGATGAGGTGAGCAATTCTATAGGTTAGCACTCTTGTTTTTCCGGATCCTGCACCAGCAATAACCATTACAGGGCCTTCTGTTGTTTCAACCGCTTCTTTTTGAGCTCCGTTTAACTCCTTTAAATAATCCATTAAACAAAAGTAAGATTATAGCCTCTGAAATTCGATGTTGTGAATAAATAATTTAGTTAAGGTTATGGGTTGTTTTTTGTAAATCTGATTATTAAAATTTAATGCATTTTAAATAGTTTGTTAAAAAGTTAGTAGACGGCATTTTTAAAGTTTATTATTTTGTTTAGTCAGTTAAATGTATAATTTAATCTATATATTTGCTCAATAGGTAGAATTTGAAGTGGGTTTGCCGTGAAAAATTTTTGTTTGAAATTTCACAAATAACTTCATTATTGTTGGTTTTGCGAGGTTTTTTTATTGAGGTGTTAGCTCTAAATCTATTGTTTTAAAGGATGTTTAGACTTTATGGGATTTGTTAAATCCTAACACTTTCAGGGCTATTTTTGTTAAAAATAACACAGATGTTGTGCAACCTTGTTAAATATATTTTCGTCTTTTACTTTAACTTAGAATTTAAACTGTTATATATGAGAGTAATATTTGTTGTGTTTATTTTTGTGTTCTTTGGATTATCTGTAGGAGCTCAAAATAAGGTGGGGAAAAAACAAGTGCTTAAGACTGAAGAGGTGAAAAAAGCTTCTAAAGCAAATATCGATTTCAAAAAAACACCTGAACATCGCTCTTTAGAATGGCCCCCTATGCCTGCTTCGAATAAAAAAAACAAACCTTCTAATGGTAGTTTTTCTTCGTCATCAGTGAAACGAAAGGATGTTAAGGTAGCTATAAGTCATGAGCGCCAGCAGCAAAAAAGCGAGAGTAAAACTAGTGTGAATCAGAGTGATGTTAATCAAGATGTATTTCAGAAGCATCGTGTTAGCGATCGAGAAATTCAGAAAGGGAAACAATTACAAGGTCAAAAAAGAAATACAAAAAAATAATTTTTAGAAAAAATAGACTTTATGAAAAAACAGTTACTATTTATTATTTGTGTGTTGTTGGTTGGAGTTTCTAGTGCGCAAGTGTACAATCTTGATGCTACAACTGATGGAGATACTATTAATACCTGTTCGGCAATACTTTATGATTCCGGAGGTGGTGTGAGTGGGGTGCTTAATTATGGTGATACGGATAATTATTCTATTACATTTTGTAATCCGGGCGGTGGACTAATTAGAGCTAATACTGTTTTTTTAAATACTCAATTGGGGGCAGATATATTGTCTTTTTATGATGGGGCATCTACTGCATCGCCTTTATTGGGTGGGATTTCTGGTTATAGTTATGGTGGTTCTGGTACTTTTACAAGTACTGGATCTTGTATTACTATTGAGTTTGTTTCTGATGGAGATGGTCAGACTTGGGAATATCCATTTGTTCCGCCTTGGGGAGGTTTTGATGTGTTGATTGGTTGTTTACCAGCGAATTGTGCTAATGGTAGTCCTGCAGCAGATGATGATTGTGGAGCAGCTCCAGCTATATGTAGTTTGGATCAGTATTGTGGAAATACTGGAGGTTGGTATACTCAAGGTCCTGAAACTGCAACGATAGCAGCTCCAGCTTTATTTTGTGGTTCTATAGAAAATAATTCTTGGGTGTCATTTGTCGCTGAAAATACAACTGCTACTTTCGATATTACATCGTCTGGATGTTTGGTTGCAGGATCAGGTATTCAAGCACAAATATTCGATACAGATTGTAGTGTTTTTACTGCCGTTTCAAATTGTGTTAATCAGAATACTGGTCCTGGATTATCTGTTTTAACTGCTGTAGGTTTGACTCCAGGTCAAACATATTATATTATGGTTGATGGATTTGGTGGAAATATTTGTGATTATACGATAGAAGCAACTTCTGGAGTTGCTACGGTTGAAGTAGAATCAAGTATTGGGGATTGGATATGTCCTACAGGTTGTACAACATTGGAATTGCAAACTTTTTTGCCAGCCACATCTTATACATGGACAGCAACACCTGCAGGAACAGCTGGATTATCTACTGCTGGAGGAACAGTTGCGGATAGTATTATTACAATGTGTCCAACTGCTAATGGTACTTATGAAGTTATAGGTACTGCTACTGGTATCTGTGGTGGGTCAATAAGTGACACTTTTTCAATTACTGTTGGACCTCCAAATGTGGATTTTCATGCATCTCTTAATGGAGGGGCATTTGATTCAGACAGTATTATTTCTCCTTTTCCTTCAGCAATGAGTTGTACTGATGATTGGATTTATTTAATTGCAGATGATTCTGCAACAGCTGGTATGTATGTGGTGCCAGCATTGCATTTTGTATTTAATGCTTTATCAGATAATAATGATAATATTAAAGTTTATTCTGGAGGATCTGGTGTGGTAGGTTCAGGGACGCAGATATATGGATCAACTCTTCCCGATAACACAATTTATACTGTTTATGGAGGATACTTAAGTCCTTCTACATCATATTATATTGAAATATGTGATGTTAACCCTGGTGAGGAAGTAGATTGGGAAGTGTTTAATGGATCTACTTTAGCTAGTTTAGGTTCTGGTACTAGTGCTACGGGGGGTGGTTGTACAAGGTATGGACCATTTTCTCCAACAGGAAGCTCAAGTTGGGCTTCTACTGCTCCGGTAGCTTCATTTGCATCTTTTGATTATGGTTTGATGTGGTTTGATCCTTCTGCAGCTGGACCAGGAGTGTACGATTTTACTTATTATTGGGATGATGGAATAAACTGTGTAGATTCTGCTACCCGAACCATAACTGTAACATCGCCTCATGATGCAACTTGGACTAGTCCAGGACCATTGTGTATTGATGATGCTGATGTTAATTTAGATGCTTTAATTACTGGAGATGCTGGAGGTACATTTGTAGGTACTGGAGTTTCAGGAGCTGGAACAGTTCCTGATCCTTATGTGTTTGATCCTAGTGTGGGTTCACAATGGGTGGGATATATAATAGGAACATCATCAGCATGTTTTGATACAATGACTCATTTTATAACAGTTAATCCATTGCCAGATGCGAGTTTTACTGGTTTATCAGCGACCTTGTGTTTGAATGACGGTTCAGTAACATTAGTTCCTGCAGTATCAGGAGGTACGTTTAGCGGTCCAGGAGTAAGTGGAACAACTTTTGATCCTTCGTCAGCCGGAGTAGGTGGACCATATACCATAAAGTATGTAGTAACTTCAGGAGGCTGTACAGATTCAACAAGTCAAACGGTAACAGTTAGTCCATTGCCAGATGCGAGTTTTACCGGATTGCCAGCAACCTTGTGTTTGAATGATGGTTCGGTAACATTGGTTCCTGCAGTATCAGGAGGTACGTTTAGCGGTCCAGGAGTAAGTGGAACAACTTTTGATCCTTCGTCAGCCGGAGCAGGTGGGCCATATACTATAAAGTATGTAGTAACTTCAGGAGGCTGTACAGATTCAACAAGTGAAACGATAACGGTTAGTCCATTACCAGATGCGAGTTTTACTGGTTTACCAGCGACCTTGTGTTTGAATGATGGATCTGTAACGTTAGTTCCTGCAGTATCAGGAGGTACGTTTAGTGGTCCAGGAGTAAGTGGAACAACTTTTGATCCTTC
>CAJQOH010000056.1 GCA_905479915.1 uncultured Flavobacteriales bacterium | reverse complement strand
TGGCTGTACAAGTACAATAACAAAGACAGCAATTGTAACCGGTGAGTACGGTATTTTTGTTCCAAATGCATTTACCCCTGATAACGATGACCTTAATGAAGGTTTCCATCCAAAAGGATTTGGTATTGATGCTGATGATTATTCTTTCTATATTTTCAATCGTTGGGGAGAGTTACTTTATGAAACACATACAAAATTCAATGCTTGGGATGGATCTTACAAAGGCGAAATTGTTCAAAATGGAGTTTATGTTTGGAAATTAGAATTTAAAGACATAAACGGCAAACAACATAAAAAGATAGGAAAAGTTAGCCTCATAAAATAATTCAAAAAACCTTCGTGCCTTCTGTGCAATTTTGACAAATATCTATCTCCTGTCGATTCGTTAACAATGCCTTTCTAAAACCATTGTACCCTTTCGAAGCCCAAATATCTTTTAGCGGTTGTTGTTCAATTTCCCCTAATTGATGTATGGCATCTTTATCAAAACAACAAGGAACAACCTTACCATCCCAAGTAATTACGCAAGAGCTCCACATTCGCCAACATTCATTCAGCATTTTGTTTTTTAAACGATATGTTCCATCTGCTTGCTTTCTGTAACGGGAGTATTTATCGATACTAGGCATTAATGTATTGCCATGTTTATAATCATATAACTGAGCAGTTTTAAAGCGAATTTCGTCCACCCCTAATTCATCAGCGAGTTTATTTGCATCATCAATTTGGTGTTCATTTGGTTTAACTACCAAAAATTGAAAAATAATGTAAGGCGTTTTTGATTTCAACTCCTTTTTCCATTTAACAATGTTCTTTGCCCCTTCAATAACCTTATCTAAACTTCCATTTTTACGATAACTCTCATACGTTTCTTGAGTTGTCCCATCTATAGAAATAGTTAACCTACTCAACCCACTCTCTATGGTTTTCTTCGCATTCTCCTCATTTAAAAAATGAGCATTAGTGCTTGTTGCGGTATACATTTTTTTAGCATTGGCATAACGCACCATGTCCAAAAAATTAGGGTTAATAAAAGGCTCCCCCTGAAAATAAAAATTCAAATAATAAGACTTTTGGTAAGTTTGGTCAATCACCTTTTTATAAAAGTCTTGTTTTAAATTCCCTTCAGGTCTTGTAAATTTTTTAAGTCCACTTGGGCATTCTGGACAACCTAAATTACATGCTGTTGTAGGTTCAATAGTTATACTAATAGGTTGAGCTTTTAAAACAGGTCTTTTTACCAATTTAGAATAATGAAAGCTCCATTTAACTCTTATTGCATTTACAACTCTCCTTGCAGAAAGCTTTGAAAGCAAGTTAATATGATCTGAATTAATCCCCAACACTGTTTTCAAAAGTACTAATAAGTAAAGATTAACGTTATTGAATTTTTAAAAGTTAATTTTACACCATATGAGAGTTTTATTTCTTATCACCCTTTTATTCCCCTACTGTTTATTTGCTCAATATCAAATCAAAGGAAGAATCATTGATGAAAAGACGAAAGATCCTTTGGCTTTTGTAAACATTATAGTTAATGATGAACGCTTAGGAACCTCAACCGATATTAATGGGTATTTCAATTTTAAATCTCCTCAACCTATAACTAACTTAAAGTTGAGTTATGTTGGTTATGAGCTCCAAAATATTGATGTAAAAAATAGGAACAAGCTACTCATCAAGATGAAGCAAACTTCTTTTGCTCTTAATGAAGTAAACGTTTTTCCCGGCATAAATCCAGCCGAACGAATCATCAAAGAAGTAATCAAAAATCGAAAAATAAATAACCCAGAAAAGACACTAAACTTTAAATATGAATCGTACAGCAAAATGTATTTTAGCATGCTGTTAGATAGTAGCAGACTGTATGATTCAGAAAACAATACAGATCAAGACTCAAGCGCCCAAAACACTATAAATTGGCTGAAAGATCATTACTTGTTTATGATTGAATCGATTACAGAACGAAAATATAAACAACCAGACAAAAGTTATGAAAAAGTAATTGCATCAAAAGTATCTGGGTTAAAAAATCCCTCTTTCTCTTTAATTGCCAGTCAATTACAATCTTTTACTTTTTACAACCCAACCATTAAGTTATTAGAAAATACCTATCTCAACCCTATCTCTGAAAACAGTATTAAAAAATATTTCTTTTTAATTGAAGACACCATCTTAAATAATTCAGACACTACTTTTATCATTTCATATAGACCACGAAAAGGTAAAAACTTTGATGCTTTAAAAGGAGTCTTATATATCAATACAGATGGGTTTGCTATTCAAAATGTAATTGCAGAACCTTTTGAAGATGATGAGATTCTATCTATTAAAATACAACAACAATATGAAAAAATAGCTGGTAGCTGGTTTCCGGTACAGCTAAATTCTGATTTAATAATAGAGCCTGCTGTTGAAGATGGTATTAGAACCATTGGGATAAACCAAACATACATTAAAAATGTAGAAATAAATCCAGACTTATCTAATAAAGATTTTAGTAATGTAGTCACAGAAATTGATGAAGATGCTCCGAATAAGACAGAAGCTTATTGGGAAAGTCACCGAAACAAGCCTCTAACTGAAAAAGAACTGAACACTTATCATTCAATTGATAGCATCAGTAAAGCTCATGGTTTTGAAAAAAAATACAAAGCAATAGAAGTGCTCTCTTCAGGAAAAATAGATTGGGGCTTTATCAGTTTTGACATTAATCGATTTCTGAACTACAACAATTATGAAGGACAGCGTGTAGGAGCGGGTTTACATACCAATAAAAAAGTAGCAAAATGGTTTTCAGTTGGTGGGTATGGAGCATATGCCTTTGGCGACAAAACAGAAAAATATGGTGGAGACCTTAACTTTTTCATTAACAAAAGGAATGATATCGAACTAAATTTTTCCTATCAAAAAGATGTTGTAGAGCCAGGCGTTGTGAATTTCTATGATTATAAGATTCCTGCTTTTTCTACTGCGGGTAACCGAAGATTTTTTAACCTAGATAGGATGAACAACATCGAAAAGTTAGAAGCAAAATTGCAGTTTAGAACGATGCGCTATCTAAAAGTTCATCTTTTTGCCAATCAAGAAAGTGTTGAAATAACCAACAATTACTATTATCAAAAGAGAGTTAATTCCAATGCCGTTGTTAGAGACCAATACTACATTTTTAACGAAGTAGGCGTTGAATTTCGATATGCTTTTAAGGAGAAAATTGTTCAACTAATGGATTACAATTATCCCATTAAAAGTAAATACCCTATTCTTTATGCAAAAGTTGAACAAGGAATAAAACAATTTAGCGGTGAGTATGCATATACTCGTTTTACCTTTAGAGCCGAAAAAAAATTCTTTATTAAAAATTTAGGTCATCCAAAGTTTTATTTAGAAACAGGATACATTCATGGTAATGTACCTCAACATAAGCTAAACAGTTCTTTAGGAACATTTGATGTGAATAAAACCATCAACATCTCTACCGAAAATGCTTTCGAAACAATGTTACCTTATGAATTCTTTTCTAGTGAATATTTTCACTTTCATTTTAGACATAGTTTTGGATCATTGCTCTTTAAATCAAAAAAGTTTGAACCAGAAATTATTTTGACCACAAGCATTGGATTTGGTGGCTTATCATATGAAGGAGCTCATGGTGGCGAAACCTTTAAGACTATGGAAAAAGGGTATTATGAATCTGGTTTAGTAATCAACCACATCTTAAAGTACTATTATTTCACATTTGGAGCCGGAGTATTTTACCGTTATGGCCCCTATCAGTTTGAAGAAACTTCTGATAACATTGCCGCCAAGTTAAGCTTGGGCTTTGTAATTCCTAAAAAAATTAAAAAGTGATCATGCCTAACCGTAAGATATTACACATAGATATGGATGCTTTTTATGCATCTGTAGAACAACGTGATAATCCTGAACTTATAGGAAAACCAATTGCTGTTGGAGGAAATAGAGAAAGAGGTGTTGTAGCTGCAGCAAGTTATGAAGCAAGAAAATATGGTGTAAAATCGGCTATGGCATCTTCTTTGGCTTACCAAAAATGTCCACAGCTTATATTTATTAAACCAAGATTTGAAGCCTATAAAGAAGTTTCTAAGCAAATACGTGAAGTATTTGAGGAATACACGCACTTAGTTGAACCTTTGTCTTTAGATGAAGCTTACTTGGATGTAACAGAAAATAATTTTGACATTGAATTTGCTATGGATGTAGCAACTGAAATCAAGGAAAAAATAAAGGCAAAAACTGGACTTACTGCTTCAGCAGGAATATCGTACAATAAGTTCTTAGCCAAAATTGCTTCTGACTACAATAAACCTGACGGGTTCTATGTAATTACTCCAAGTATGGCGGAAGACTTTATTGAAAAACTACCTATAGAAAAGTTCTTTGGCGTTGGAAAAGTGACTGCGAAAAAAATGCACTTAAAAGGTATTTTTAGAGGTAAAGATTTAAAAAAGAAAACAGAACTTCAATTAACTCGATGGTTTGGTAAGTCTGGCAAGTACTACTACAACATTGTTAGAGGAATTGACAATAGACTTGTTAACCCAAATCGAATCAGAAAATCATTAGGCGCTGAAAGAACCTATGAAAAAGACATTACAACCAAAGAGGAAATGATCCTCAATATTGATAGCATTGCTGATATTTTGATTAAACGAATTAAAAATTCTGGAGGGGCAGGAAAATCTCTAACGCTAAAAGTAAAGTATGGAGATTTCAAGCAAATTACTCGAAGCAAGACTTTACAAGAAATTCTTAGTGATGCCGATATCAAAAAAGTGGCAATTCAACTATTGGAACTGATTCCAAACATTGAAAAAGGAATACGACTAATAGGTTTACAAACAGCTAATTTTGAACAAGAAAATAACGACACTTTTTTAGGACAATTACAGTTTGAGTTTTAATCAAAGCCCCAATTATACTTCGATTTCGCTCAGTACAAACTGCTCCATTTTCGTTCATATCTTCACTCCAATTACGCAAACATCATCAATTTGATCTAAATCACCCTTCCAGGTTTCAAAACCTTCATCAATAATCGTTTTTTGCTCTTCCATTGATTTGTTTTGGATGCTTAAAAGTAATTCTCTATAAGCTCTCGTTTTAAATTTTTTACCTTTTATTCCACCAAATTGGTCGACATAACCATCAGAGAAAATATAGATAGCGTCTCCTTTTTCCAACTCTATTTTATGTGTTGTAAAAGGCTTTGCTTTTTCAAACTTACCTATTGGTTGTTTATCCGCTTTAACCTCTATAATTTTTCCTTTGCGAATTATCCAAAGCGGATTATTTGCCCCTGCATATTCTAAGATATTTCCTTCTAAGGAACATAACGCGATATCCATTCCATCTTTCACTTCTTCCTCACTCTTCTCAAATTCTTGAATAACAATTTCTCTTGTTTTATCTAAAATAGCTCCCGGATCCGTTAAACCATGTTCCCTAACAGCTCTGTTTAACCCATTATTACAAACCACACTCACCATAGCTCCTGGAACCCCATGACCAGTGCAATCAGCAGCCGCAAAAAGTACCTTACCTCCTTTTGGCTCCATCCAATAAAAGTCTCCTGCAACAACATCTTTAGGTTTGTATAGTATAAAAGATTCTTGAAGGTATTCTTTAACCAATTTTCTAGGAGGTAAAATGGCCGATTGAATTCTTTTAGCATAACTAATAGAATCCATAATCTCTTGGTTCTTTTCTTCTAGTTGAGCATGGGCTTCTTCAACCTCAAATTTTTGATCTTCTATTACCGTTTTTTGCTTGCGGGTAATTTTTAATCTGTTGAAAATGAACACTAAAAATATAACAACCAGTAACAATCCAATTCCAATAGCAACAGTAAGTATTTGTTGCTTTTCCTTTTCTTCTTTCTCTATGGCTAATTGTTTATCATGCTCAGCATCGTCAATCGTTTTTTGTTTTTCATATTCATACTTTATTTGTTGTTTAGCAGTAGCTTTTTGCGTTTCTAAATTATCAATACTATCACGCATAACAATATGTAGCTTAAACATTTCTAAAGCTCCCATCCCATTATTCTGCTTAATATAAATATCACTTAATAGTTTCGCAGTTTGTCTAATGTTTACCGGAGATTCTAATTCTTTAGCGACTTTCAAACCTTTAAGTCCATATTTTTTTGCTTGTTGCATATTCCCCTCAAGCAAATAACTTTCCCCTAAATTATTTAAACAATGAGCTGTCCCATGCAGATCACCCATCTCTTCATGCAATTTCAAACTCTTAATATAGTATTCTATCCCCTTCTTTAGATCTCCTTTTTTTCTATAAATCCCACCAATGTTATTATAACAAAGCGCCATTCCATCTATGTTTTCAATCCTTTCTTGAACCTCTAAACTTTTAAGGAAGTACGCCAACCCTTTCTCAATATCTCCAAGCTTATAGTGAGATAACCCAATATTATTTAAAGAAGTTGCAACACCTATTTCGTTCCCAGTTTCTCGTTGCATAGCCAAGGCCAACTCATAATACTCTAAGCCTTTTTCAAAGTCCCCTTGACTATCATAGACATACCCAATATTGGCCAAAGAAATAGCGGCATCATACTTAGACCCTAATTTTTCTTGCAATTCTAAACACTCTGTAAAATACTTTAAGGCATTAACAACATCACCTTTTTGCATATATACATAAGCAAATCCACTCAATGTTCTTGCAAAAGCTTCTTCAAGATAAAATTTGGTTTTAGCATCAAGGTTTTCTTTCAATTTATCCTTGATATATTCAGATAACCAAGTATTGTACTTAGTTGTTAAATCAAGGTCCCACGTATTTTCTGATATTATTTCAATGGCATAAACTCTATCAGAATCTTCCTTAGATTCATGATACATCGTTAAACAACTATCAACTAATTTTTGATCTAATTCAGACAGTTCTTCTATTACAAGACTATCCACCAAATAATGGTTTTGATCAGCAAAGGATTGTGCAAATGTGACAGAACTGCACAAGAAAAAATTAAGGATTAAAAAATATGCTAGTGGTTTTTTCATTTCCCCACTAACTTACGAATATTAAATACTTGGAGCAATATTTATTTCAAAAAGCTCTTATTTCGAACAATAATATCCTTCGTAATCTTCTTTAACACATCACCAGCCTGTAAAATAAGTGGTTCATCAAAAGGAAAAGGTAATGGATCTATGCCTAGCTTATGTCTAGTCTCTGGTTTAAGCGCAGTTAAATCTCCATTTGCAACAGCATAATGGTGTTCAAAAACAGCGTCAGAAGTGATAGGCTCACTCTTTAACAGTTTATTGGTATAGTTATCAATATAATCTATTGTTCCTGAAATACGAGCCGTTTTAAACTGGTGCAATTCTTTTACATCACACACTATTGTTTTATACCGAATCACTTTAATATCATTCCCTGCAGTATCTTTTTTTACGTTACCGTTGGCATCTAATTCATAATCAAAACCATCTTCAATTTCTCTGCTTTCTCTATACATGTTTTGTTTCACCTCTTCTGGAGAAACATCTATCAAATTAATATTTAAAAATACTGAGTAATGGTATATTTTATTTGTATCCACATAGGTATCATAGTTTTTCCATGTACTGTTTAACTCATCCATATTAATTCGTTGTATCTCTGCGATTAACCCTTTAGGAGCAACAACTTTAGAATGATCTTCTATTTTAAAAAATATATTGGTAATACCTTTGAATTTAGCTTCAGCTAATTTCGCATCAACATCCTTATAATATTCATCATAACGTTTTACTTCTAAGAACCTATTGTATGCTTTTCTTGCCTCAAATCGGTTATCAATCTTCAACAACTGATCGCCTTTAGCATAGGCATATTCTGCTGCTTTTAACCTTGATTCATTAATGTTAGGAGTATAATCTTTTTCTTCAAATTCTATTCCTACTGGAGGTAAGGATATTGCTAAGTTTTGTCGCTTATCCATCTTAAGATAGGTTTGGTATATTTTGGCCCAAAGAGAAGGGTCTCCTTTCCTCTTTAATCGTAAGATAGCTTCTTCATCTCTGGTGGTTGCCATTTTATAAGCATCATTAAATACCCACACCTCATCAGCATTCTTACTCGGATTTCTTTTAATTTTTTTAGCTGACTTTGTTAATGCCGCATCATAATCACCACGTTCTAACTGTTTTGTGGAAGATTTACAGCCAACAAAGAATATTGCTATTATCAAAAATGGTATTAACTTTTTCATAACTTAAATTTTGGAGTAAAAACCAAAGATTAAGCCAAAAGTATTAATTAAATTTTGACTACTCTACAATAGTTGTGAAACTGTGGTATGATTAGCATTTAGAAATACTAACTCAAATCAAAAAAATTACTGTTTAGTCACTTTTTCGCTTATCACAAAATCATTTAATTGTAACGCTAAAAAGTATATCCCTTGTGGTAAATACTCCAGACTTAAATTCTGATTATTTAAACCCACTTCAGTTTTTACTTCTTTTTGAAATACAACCTGACCTAAAGTATTCGTTAAATATAAATTCGCTACTCCTTTTTGAGTTGATTCAAAGTTTAACACCAGATCATTTTCGATTGGATTTGGATAAACAGCTATATCTTTAAGATTGTTACTGTTATTCTCTAAAACAATAGTATTAGAATAAGCGTATTTACCGTCATAATCAACTTGTTTTAAGCGGTAATACGTTTGAGAAAAAGGATTCTCATCAATTTTATCATATGATAATTGCTCAGTAGAGTTTCCTGCACCAGGAATATAACCTTCCACCTCTTCAAAATCTATCCCATCTAAAGATTTTTCCAATACAAAATAATCGTTGTTGATCTCTGTTGATGTAATCCAATCTAAATCATTATAGTTTTGCTTTGCTTCTCCCCAAAAAGATACGAGTTCTATGGGCAATACTGTTGCACAAGTACCACTTGTACCAGTTAGTCCGCAACTGATCCCTGAAACATCACTAACATCAATACTCCAGCCACTACCAGAAGGAATATTAGAAATAACAACTTGTACAACACCTGTTCCTGTTAGCGTTGATGTGGATAATGTTCCACCTGTTCCAGTAACAGAAAATGGAGTTCCTCCATCTTGATCGACACTTACGTTATAAGAGTCTAAATCTACATCAACAGTTACACTATATGTTGCTCCATTACAAGGTTGGTTAGCTACTGGAGTAATAGTTGGTCTTGCATGAACATCAACTTCTGTGGTTGTAACAGTTTCTACATTACAAGATGCTGGGCCTGCAGAACCATAAACACTATTATATGTATAAGTTTGGCTTGAGTTTGCACCAATACTTGGTACTGATGGGTCAAATGTTCCACCTCCGCTAGGCACTGTAATTGTTCGTGCTAACCCAGGAAATGATCCAAAGTAAGTTTTTGATGAAGTAGACACGTTTGCTACACCTGTCCCAGACCAAGTACCCATACTCACATATTCATATAATGAAGGGCCTGGGAAATTACCAATCATATTGCCGTCATCATGCAATAAAGTATTTGTTCTCTGGTTAGTTGATGCCGTATAAAATGAAGGAAAAGCTCCTGTTCCTGGAGAAACATATTCAACTCCATTTCCATTGTTATCATAATTAAATACTTCTATCGCATCTGCTGCATAATAGTAAATGTAAAACCCTGCACCTACCAAACCAGTAACATCATCATAAATACCATCGTTACCTGAATCAAATATATCAATATAATCAGGTATTCCGGCAGTAGTTGTTACATCAAAACACTCATTGTCATATATCGTATATACTGTTTTATCAGCTAAATTGGCTGGAGCTCCAGGAAATGATGTTTCATCATAAATCATGTTTCCATCTAAATCATATAAATCAAACGAAATTTCACTCGCCCAAGCATCTGTCACTAATATGATAGCAATACCAGCCTTACCTGATGTTGCGCTATAAGCCGAGGGAGATGTCATAGAGATTACAGCATCATCCTCACAAACATCTGTTGGAAAAGGGGTTGGAGCCGTTGCCGTAAAAGCTTCTGATGATTCTAGTTCTGCTGCGATAGATTCCCAACCTGTTGAAGCATCAGTATCAAGGCCATCATCTGGAGTAGCTCCTCCATTATCAGCTATTACAGTTCCTGAAGCAGCAATAGTATATGTAGTACCATCCCATGAATCATCATATTGATCGTAACAATTAAAATAATACGTTACCCCATCTAAAACACAAACACTCTGATTCGTTAAAAGCCCAGAACTATTACCTATTGTCCAATTACCTTGAGCCCATAATACTGTTCCTGTACCATTTGGTCCGGTAGTTATATTAACCCATTTCTCTCCAGCATACAAACCTCCTGAAGTATTGATAATGATTTCAACTTCTCCTGCGGCACACTGAGCAATGACGTTAGATGTAATTAAACTAAAAATAAGGATTACGAAAATTCTCTTTAGGTTATTCATTCTTTTGGATATTTAGGATCTATATGTTTTTAAATTTTAACAACATTGCTAAGCAATGTGCCAATATTTAACAAAAGTCCTAAATCAATACCTCAAAAAGAAAATTAAGAGGCCTACAAAGGGTCTACAGAAAGGTTAAAAACCACCATAAGCACCTTGTTTTGCAAGAAGGTAAGAGCTTTCTTACTAGAAGCTTTTCAAAAAGGAATCTAAATTTTCTTCAGAGGGAATCCCTAAGCTCTTTTTTAGTCTATACTTCCCCATTTTAACCGCTTTAGGTGTAATATTTCTAATTATGGAGATTTCCTTATTGCTTAAATTAATTCGAATTAATCCGCAAAGCAGCCGTTCATTCTTTGTTAAAACAGGGTATTCATTAAGTAACTTATCAAAGAACTCGCTATTTACTTGCTCCACATTCTCATTTAAAAAAATAAGGTTCTTATCAATATCTATTTGACCCTTAACAAACTGTGTTAACGTTTTAACAGCATTTCCAATATCTTGGGGAGAAACACTTTTAAAATCCTTTAAGCGGCTTAAAACATCTTCTGTAAATTCTTTTTTTCTTGAAATATCTAATGCGAAATTGGTTAGGTCACGGTTCTTAAAAACCAACTGCTTTTCTAATTGCTCCTTCTTAATGTTTGCCATTTTCTGCTTTAGTCTATTTATTTCAGCAATTCTTTTTTGCACTTTCGCACGCTTCACAAAATAACCTATAGCCAACAATGAAATAATTATTATAAAGAACACGATATACAATTCCATTCTTTCCTTTTGCTTTGATAGCGCTAACTCTTGATCAACTACCTTTTTTTCTAGAGCTAAGTTTTTCAACTTTTCCTGTTCTTTTTCCGCTTCAAATTGAGCATGAAGACTTCCAACTGCTATAACACTAGCCGTACTACTTAAAGAATCCTTTATTACAGCATGTAACTTGTAATACCTTAGTGCTTCTTTTGTATTTCTTAAACTATCATATACCCATGATAAGTTTGAGTAAATATATTCCAACCTAATGGCTCTTTTTTTATCAGATAATAGCGCAAATTTTTCGGCTTCCTTAAACTGTGATGTAGCTAGTCGATACTTTTTTTGTTCATAATAAACACTACCTATATGCGCGGTACTCGAAGACATAAAACTATACTTCTCTTCTTCTTTATAAAGTTTAAAGGCCTCACGATAATGAATCAAAGCTTTTTCATATTCACCTTTCATTTGTAATTTTTGGCCAATATTCGATAATATTATAGGGGTTCGAGAATAGTCTTTTATTATACGGCTTTGCTCTAAAGCTTTTCTATAATAATCTAATTCCTTATCTATTTCACCCAACAAGCCATAAACAATTCCCAAATTATTATAACTAGAAACTATTCCATCGAGATTCTTTACTTCTGTAAATATTTTAAGCGCTTTTTCATAATGATCTAAAGCTGCAGTATAACTCTCCTGCCTTTTAAAAACGGATCCCATATACCTATATAGCCACCCCAAATCTTTATTTACAATTTTATTATCCTCATAAATTTTTAAAGATTCATAATAGGTTTTTAAAGATTCAACATAATTCCCTTGGCCATAATACATTCTTCCAATCTTCACCAAAACTTCCGCCATCTTAGGGTAATTCTCCAATAAATCATACAACTCATAAGCTTTATTGAAATATTGAATAGCTCTAGGGAATCGATTAGCCCTATAAAAATAACTTCCCATCAAAAAATAGCAATTTGATTTGAAACGTATATCAGTTGATGAACTGGTAATTTTTTCGATCTTTAAAATGTATCCTGATTGCTTGGTGGTATCTGATGGTCCAACAACCTTTGTAAGCTCCAAAAGAAGAGTTACTTTATCAGAATCATTCTTCTGCAACAACAATAAGTTTTCTAAACTATCAATCTCATTGTAAGCAAAGCCAGATTTAAACCCTAGAGCAAAAATCAATACAATAAGATATTTAGTTGCATTATTCAAATTGTACTTTTAATGTAAAATTCTCAACCCTAAATTGAATGTTTGCCCAACTCCAGTATCCTTACCTGCAACAAACATTGTGTAGGATGTTTCCAGCTCCAGCCCCTTAGAAATCTGACACTTAAGACCCAAACCTTCTTGTAAAAAATATGAAGATAACCCTTGACCCCCAATAGATGGCCAGAACTGGTTTTGGATGTAAACTGTCATTTTTTTAGTAGGAAAATAACTTATAAAAATATCTAAAGGTGTTGCTACACCCATGTTTTCATCTGCTAAGTTTTTATCAATACTTACCCATGTTGACAACTGCAAAAACAATTGAAATTTATCATTCAGCTTTTTATCGTAAAGGAATTTACTGATCCACAAATGCCTATTGTTATCTAAAAAAGGTCTATTCAGTTTCTCGCTTTGCGGATCAGAAATAACACTTGCCAATAAGGCACTCTGAAAGCTAAATTTTGTCCATTTTTTTATTGGGTTAAACCTAATTTTTAATCCTGCTAGATGTATTCCTGTTCGGGTTTGATTGGAATTAGAAAACGTTAACACATTTGTTGCACTAGCATTCACTCCTCCTGTAGAAACGGATCTAAACCACATTTCACCACCTAAGGTTACTCTCGGAGAAACCCCATAATTGTATTCTGCTATAGAAGTAAAATAGGTACTTCTTCCTCCACCATCCACCTTAGCTCCTTCAGTATCAAAAAGCTGTGTCTGAGTATATAAACTATTAAACAATTTAAATTCTGTTTGCCCTTTATGAATTAAAACAGACGGTGTATAATCCTGAAAATTTGTAACATTTACTTCTTCCTGTGCATCAACAACAAGTGTTAACAATAAGATAAAAAGGACTAAAAGACTCTTAGTTTTATTCATATTTTTATTTATTAGTCTAACAAAATAAGCATTTAGTTTTGAATGTGTATGTCAAAATAATGACAAGCAAAGTCAACTAAACAGTATTACTTTGTAAACGAAATTAATTGATTTAATGGAACATATTGTAATTATAGGTAACGGAGTTTCAGGAATAACAACAGCTCGTCATATTCGTAAGAATAGTGACAAAAGAATTACTGTAATTTCTGGTGAAACAGATCATTTTTTTTCTAGAACCGCTCTCATGTACGTCTATATGGGACACATGAAGTTTGAACACACTAAACCATATGAAGATTGGTTTTGGAAAAAAAACAGAATAGATTTAGTAAGAGGTTTTGTTCAAAAGATTAACCCAGACAATAAAACCCTAGAATTAACAGGAGGAGATTCTATTGGTTATGACAAGCTTGTTTTGGCTGTAGGATCAAAGCCTAATAAGTTTGGTTGGCCTGGTCAAGATTTAGATGCTGTACAAGGCTTATATTCTTATCAAGATTTAGAATCCATGGAGAAGTATTCTCCTTCAACAAAACGAGCTGTAATTGTTGGAGGCGGTTTAATAGGTGTAGAAATGGCAGAAATGTTCTTATCAAGAGGTATTGATGTTACTTTTTTGGTTCGAGAAGATCGATTTTGGGGAGGCGTTTTACCAAAACAAGAGGGCGAATTAATATCACGACACATCAAAAAACACCACGTTGATTTAAGGTTTAATACCGAATTACAAGAAATACTTGCCGATGAAAACGGTAGAGCACGAGCCATTATCACTAAAGAAGGAGAAGAAATTGAATGTCAGTTTGTTGGCTTAACTGCTGGGGTTAGTCCAAACATTGATTTCATAAAAAATGGTAAAATAGAAACAAATAGAGGAATTCTTGTCAATGAGTTTTTAGAAACAAATGTTCCTGACATCTATGCTCTGGGCGATTGTGCCGAATTCCATCAGCACCCAACAGGAAGAAGAAATTTAGAACAAGTTTGGTATACTGGAAGAATGATGGGAGAAACATTGGCTCAAACAATTTGCGACAACAAAACTCCTTATAGACCAGGAATGTGGTTTAACTCTGCAAAGTTTTTTGACATTGAATATCAAACCTACGGTTGGGTTTACAGTGAATTGAAGTCAAATGAGAATGAATTTTATTGGGAGCATGAAAATGGAGAAATCTGTTTGCATTTGGTTTTTGATAAAACATCAAATGCACTACTAGGTATTAACACTTTTGGAATAAGAATGCGTCACGAGGTTTGTGAAAAATGGATTACAACGGGTAAAGACATGAACCATATTATGGAACACCTAAAGGATGCTAATTTCGATCCAGAGTTTTATAAACAATACGAAAATCAAATCGTAAATCAATACAATCAACAAAACGGAACAACTCTTAAAGCTAAAAAAAGAGATTGGAAACGAATTTTTGTAAAAAACTAAGCTATGAAATTTATTAAAAATAGTGGTTTACTCATCTGCATTGCGGGATTTGCTTTTTTTGTTGGAAGCATCTTTATTGGAGACCACAATGTAACTCCAGAAAAATTTAATGACTGGGTAAATAGTAAAGGCATTAAAAGTGAAATTTTCATTAAAAATGCAGAACAAGAAATTGTAGGAAAGACTTTTAGTTCAATCCAACTTTCTTCTACAATCATAGAACTAGCAGAAAAATCAACGCAAGAACATCAAGACAATATCCAGCTTTGGCAAAATTCTGGTGGGCAAGATGAGAAAATAAACGAAGAATGGAGTAAAGTAATTTGGACAAGTTGGAGCTCCACTCACAAAGATTTTACTTATCCATTGCTACAAGCAACGATTAATAGCCCTGTTAAAGAGAACCAATGGTTGGCATTTTTTTTAACGTTCGGATTGGCCATAATCGGTGGTTTATTGTACATCATTCCTGATTTTATCTTACTTGGTCCTGCAGGAATAAAAAACAATAAGCTGTTTCAACATTCTGCAACCAATAGAGGTTGGGGCGGCATTGTAACTGCAGTATTCTTTGTAGTTTTTTATTTTCTTCTTTATTTCTTTCCAGATCTCATTATTAATCCAATTTTAACCACCAACAAGATTAGTTTATCTTTAAGTGGCAACCCTGCCAGCCAATGGTTTATGTACGGCTTAATATACTGTTCTGTTATGACTGTTTTTGCAGTTAAGATGTATATAAAATATAGACACAATCTCTACCAAATAATTAGAACTACTGTTGTCTTATTCTTTCAGGTGGCCTTTGCTTTTTTAATTCCTGAATTATTGGTGCGTTTTAATCAACCTTGGTATGATTTTAAAAATGCTTGGCCGCTTAACTATACGTTCTTTTTTGACTGGAACATTAACAGCTTATTAAACAGCGGTCATTTAGGAATGTTTATGTTGGTTTGGGGAATTGTTTTAACTGTGATAGTAGTTCCTGTAATGGTTTACTTTTTAGGGAAAAGGTGGTACTGTAGTTGGGTTTGTGGCTGTGGTGGTTTAGCAGAAACTCTAGGAGATCCTTACAGACATTTATCCAACAAAAGTTTAAAAGCCTGGAAGTTTGAACGGTATATTATTCATTTGGTACTCTTATTTGCTGTAGTAATGACAGGAGCAACTCTTTACAGTTACTTTTCTGGAGCAACATCAATTTTAGGAATAGATACTTACAGTATTCAAAGTTGGTATGGATTCTGGATAGGATCTATTTTTGCTGGAGTTATTGGTACTGGCTTCTATCCTATTTTAGGAAATAGAGCTTGGTGTAGGTTTGGCTGTCCATTAGCTGCATATTTAGGATTGGTACAACGTTTTAAATCTCGTTTTAGAATTACAACCAACGGTGGACAATGTATTTCTTGTGGCAATTGTTCTACGTATTGTGAAATGGGAATAGATGTTCGATCTTACGCTCAAAAAGGACAGAACATAGTTCGTTCATCTTGTGTTGGTTGTGGAGTTTGTTCTGCAGTTTGTCCAAGAGGTGTATTAAAATTAGAAAATGCACCTGAAGATGGAAGAATTATTGACAATCCAATTTTAGTTGGAAAAGATGAAATCAAGCTCCAAGTATGAAAGTCATCTTAACAATAATATCTATCTTTATATGCCTTTCTCTTTTTTCTCAAAACAAAGAAAACGAACCAACACGCTTAAAAAACAGCACTTCTAAGTCTTACAAAAAAGTGTACTACCCAAATGGTAAAATGAAAGAAGAAGGTTGGATACAAAATGGAAAGAAAAATTACTATTGGATATCTTATTTCGAAAATGGAAAGAAAAAATCTGAAGGACATTTTGCCAATAACCTAAAAACAGATTGGTGGATTTATTACAATGAAATCGGCCAAAAAATTAATGAAGGACATTACACCGGAGAAGTAAAAAATGGTTTTCATCACATTTATAAAGATGGAAAACCCATATATGCCGGCCATTTTGTAAATGATATTAAAAAAGGAACTTGGGTTACCTTAAACAGTAAAGGCAGTTTTATAGATATTACAGAGTATGGCGAATAATCCAATCATAGATGTAATAATACCCGCTTTTAATGAAGAGAATTCTGTGGGCAATGTTGTAAAAGACATTCCTAAGAATTTGGTCCGTGAGATAATTGTCGTTAACAATAACTCTACCGACAAAACAGCTGTTAACGCAACAAATGCCGGTGCGCTTGTTCTAGAAGAAAAAAGAATGGGGTATGGCAATGCTTGTCTAAAAGGAATAGAGCACATCACACAAAAAGAAACTAAACCCAATATTGTTGTTTTTTTAGATGCCGATTATTCTGATTATCCCGAAGAAATGATTGACCTTATTACTCCAATAATTAATGGAGATATGGATATGGTTATTGGCTCTAGAGCATTAGGGAATCTTGAAAAAGGCTCAATGACTCCCCAGCAAGTATTTGGGAATTGGTTAGCAACATTCTTGTTAAAATTATTCTATGGGGTTCGTTACACAGACTTAGGTCCTTTTAGAGCGATAAAGTACAATAGCTTAATTGCTTTAGGAATGAAAGATAAAACCTATGGGTGGACTGTAGAAATGCAAGTGAAAGCCGCAAAACAAAAAATGAAAACCTGTGAAATTCCAGTAAACTATCGAGTTAGAATTGGCTTTTCTAAAGTATCTGGAACAGTTAAAGGAACAATCGGAGCAGGATATAAAATAATTACAACAATCTTTAAATACCTCTAATGGAATTAATACTCATCATAATATACGGACTAACGTTATCATTCATTTTTTTATACAGCATTGTACAAATTAATTTGGTAATCAATTACTTGAAAAAAAACAAGAATGAACTTAAGCCAGAAGAAATTCCTACTAAGGATTTACCTTTTGTTACCATACAACTTCCCCTTTACAACGAACTTTATGTTGTAGACCGTTTGATTGATTCTATTGCAAAATTTGATTATCCTAAAGATAAATTTGAAATTCAAATATTAGATGATTCAACCGATGAAACAGTAAATATTGTAGCCAAGAAAGTAGAACAATACAAGAAACTTGGTTTCAACATTTATCAACACCGTAGAGAAATAAGAACAGGGTATAAAGCAGGAGCATTAAAAGAGGGGATGGAGATTGCTAAAGGTAATTTTATAGCCATTTTTGATGCTGATTTTTTACCTGACCCATCTTTCCTTAAAGAAACGTTACCACATTTTAAAGATGAAAAAATTGGTGTAGTACAAACCAAATGGGAGCATTTAAATAAAGATTATTCACTCCTAACTCGATTGCAAGCTTTTGGGCTAGATGCACATTTTACCGTAGAGCAAAGTGGACGAAATTATGGTAACCACTTTATCAATTTCAATGGAACAGCAGGAATCTGGAGAAAGTCATGCATCGAAGATGCAGGAGGTTGGGAAGCAGACACCTTAACTGAAGATTTAGATTTAAGTTATAGAGCTCAACTAAAACATTGGAAATTTAAATACTTAGAAGACTTAGGTTCTCCTGCCGAGCTCCCAGCAGCTATGAACGCCCTTAAAAATCAACAATTTAGATGGACTAAAGGCGCTGCAGAATGTACTAGAAAAAACTTACTCAAGGTTTTAAAAAACAAAGAGTTCCCATTCAACACAAAGCTTCACGCCTTATTTCATTTAATGAACAGTTCTATATTTATTTGTATTGTTTTATTAGCTGTTTTAAGTATTCCTATGCTAATAATTAAGAACAATTTCATTGAGTACCATTTACTATTCAAAATAGGAGGGTTCTTTATTTTAAGTGTATTGTTTTTAAGTATTTACTACTTCGTATCCTTATCTAGTGGGTACAAAAGTAAATTCAAGGCATTTACTCATTTCATCCTATTGTTCCCTTTATTCTTATCCGTTTCTATGGGGTTATCCTTACACAATGCAATAGCAGTTATGGAAGGGTATATGGGGAAGAAATCTCCTTTTATTAGAACTCCTAAATTCAACATATTAGAGAATAAAGATGTTTGGCAAAAAAATAAATACTTGGTAAGTAGTGTAAGTTTTTTAACCGTTCTAGAGTTCTTATTAACGCTTTATTTTCTTTGTGGAATTATATATGCTTTCCGTTATCAAGATTTTGTTTTAATTCCTTTTCATATTATGTTATTTTTGGGGTATGGATATGTAACCTTTTACTCACTATTCCACTCACGAAAATCGTAATAAGATAACTTGTCACCTATAAAGTACATACTCTCAATTGTTTTTGCAGCAGTTTATGTATGTTTTGGTTATTTCTTAGAACGAGAAAATTTTCAGCATTTAACCATTTTATTTGGTGTTGGTTTTGCACTATACCTCTTTTTTGTATTCACCACAAACGATAAAAAAGAAACGGACAAACTGCTCTGGATATCAATGATTTTCAGGCTAATATTCATCATTGCAATACCTTGTCTGTCTGATGATTATTTTCGATTTATTTGGGATGGGAAACTCTTTATAAATGGCTTTAACCCTTATCTATTTGTTCCCTCAGAAATTATAAATACAGACATTGCTAAAACTGCTGGTTTAACTGAGGAATTATACAATGGATTAAATTCGCCTGAGTATTATACCGTTTATCCACCCATCAATCAGCTTATCTTTTCTATTGGAGGGTTCTTTTCTAAATTTGGTATGCTTCCCGGAATAATCGCGATTAGAATTCCAATTCTTATTGCAGAATTCTTTACCATCAAATACATTAGAAAATTACTTGATGTTTTACAATTGCCACACCATCATGTACTTTTGTATGCGCTCAATCCATTAGTTATTGTTGAACTTTCTGGCAACCTCCATTTTGAAGGAATGATGCTTTTATGTATTGTTATAGGTATCTATTGGTTAATGTCAAATAGATGGGGAGGTGCAGCATTTTGGTGGGCAATGGCAATTAGTATTAAATTGATACCTGTACTCTTTTTACCCGTTCTAATAAAACGCTTAGGGTTTGCCAAAAGCATTTGGTTTTATATTATTACAGCAATAGCACTGGCTTTTACTTTCTTACCTTTTTTAGATCACCAACTAATTGAGCACATCTTCTCTAGTATTGATTTGTACTTTAGAACTTTTGAGTTTAATGCTAGTGTCTATTATATTATTAGATGGGTTGGGTTTAAAGCTGTTGGATACAATATCATTCAAAAGGTTGGTCCAATACTCTCTATTGCAACTTTTGTATGCGTAATGATGGTTTATTTTTATAAAAAAAAAACGTGGCAGGACGTTTTAAAAAAGATGTTGTTTGCATATACCATATACCTTTTATTGGCAACAACTATACACCCTTGGTATGTAATTAATTTAGTCCTATTAAGTGTTTTTGTGAGGCATTATAAATATGCAATAATCTGGTCGATGCTAGCAATCTTAAGTTATTCAGCTTACATTTCAGATTCCTATCAAGAAAACTACATCCTTATAGCTATAGAATATGGAATTCTAATTGCTTGGTTGGTGGTTGAATTAATTCTACAAAAATCACTTAAGTAGAGTTACCGTTCCATATAAGGTTCTACTCTCACCTAAAATATCTTTGTATTTTATTTTCCAGACATATACATCATTTTTAGCAAGAGCTCCTTTATAGTTTCCATTCCATCCATTCAGTATATTTTTAGCATTAAAAACTAACTCTCCCCATCTATTAAAAATATTCATTTCAAAATTTACAATACCTTCACCATAAGCAGAAAAAACATCATTTAACCCATCCCCATCTGGTGAAAATGAATTCGGAACATAAATACTGCCTTCATAAGATATTTTTATAGAATCAAAAGCTAAACATCCCTCCTCATTTGCTACAGTTAAATAGAATGTTCTTGCCTCTGTTGAAGATACAACCGGATTTTTACAGGTATCACAATTTAAATATTGAGATGGGCTCCACCAAAATTGAACTCCATTAGTCTCAGGATCAAAAGTTATCTGAGTTCCTAAGATGGTTAAAATGTTAGTCCCCAGATCTAGATCTGGAGAAGGTAAAATATGCACAAAAACGGATGATGTATCTACACAGGTGTTTGTATCTGTTACTTGAACACCAAACCTTGTTGGAACTAAAACACTAGTAGTAAAACTACTATCTAAGCCTACAACATTTCCAGATACATCCCACAAATACTCTATACCCCCTGAAGCCCAAATACGCACTTCTTCACCAACACAAACGGCTGTGTCTGAAGTGCTATTTATCAAAGGTATATTAACTACAACATCTACTGTATCATAATCAGTACCACAAATGTTGGTTCCTTTTATAACATACGCAGTTGTTTGTTTCGGGTATGTCCAAGTTATAGAATCATTTGGTGAAGACAATAGAGCGTTTGGAGTCCATTCATAACTATTTACTTCTGTCCCTGAGACATAAACTTGCACAGAATCCCCTAAACACATTTCCCCTTCTTTTGAATCAAAAAGATCTGGCAAAAGAGTAACTACATCTACCTTCATTAAAGTGTCCCAAATACAATTATTAGAGTCAATAACAGTTAAATTATACGTGGTATTTAAAATTGGTGTCGCTATAGGGTTTGGTATATTAGAATTATTTAAAGTTCCTATTGGAGACCATGAATAAATATTCCCTCCTGTAGCAAAAAGTTGAATACTTTGCCCTAAACAAATCATTGTATCAGGAACAATGGTAATATTTTTTTGATTTACTTCAATAGTAATTTGAGCAGTATCCTTTCCACAACTATCCGAAGTAATTACCTGATAAGTAGTAGTTGTATCTGGCCAAACCGTTGGAGTACTTGTACTACCATTTAAAATATTATAATTGGGAGACCAAACATAAGAACTTCCTCCTAAAACACTTAATTGAATACTATCACCTAGACAAATACTATTAACGGGAAGAACAGTAACATTAGGAGGCCCTCCTATATTAACTTGAATATAATCTGTATCTTGCTTTAAACAAGTTATGGAATCAAATACAACCAAACTAACATTATACGTTCCAATAGCATTATAAACGTGTGTAGGCTCAAACAAAGAAGATGTATCACCGTCACCAAAATCCCAATAGAAATCATGTCCTCCGATACTTAAGTTTTTAAACCTTACCGTATCATTAATACAGTAAAACGGAACCGTATCAATTGATGCCTCCGAGACTAATGTTGCTAAATCCATTTTAAAAACTCCCAAATTACAATTGGTACTATTGTTTATAGTACCCCAAACTCCAGGCGTTGTTGGGAAATCTTGAGTATTACTAATTCCACAAGAGGCACAAACAGCTTGATAAACAATCCCTTTTTTATCAAATCGACTAGTCCCTCCATCTACATGATCTCCACTAGAATTACCGCCAAAAAAAGTAGCATATTTTAATGACACTGCATTCTCACCAAATACTGCTAAATAATAGTCATTTCCATCGGTACTATTTTGAATAGCTCCCTGTGTAATAGGAAGGCCAGTTGTTGTGCTAAACAGAGCACTTCCATTATAAACATTTGATAATCCTCCCCATCCTGAAACAAAAATAGAATTACAGTCATTTACCAAAAATGCTGACAAAGCAATATCTACCTCCCCTGAGCCTGTTCCAAATGTTGTAGAAAATACAGTTGAACTTAAATCTGGTGTTAATTTATGTAGAAATTGTCCACTATTTGGAACATTATAAACATTTGCAGGCTGTATAGGGTACACCCCCTCTGTTTGCCCAACAACATAAACGTTATTGGCAGTATCTGATTGCACAAAAAATGATTGATCATATTCTGGTGTCCCAATAAAAGTACTTGATAACATAGTCGTTCCAGTATTATCTAATTTTCCAATCCAACCGTCAACAACCCCCTGAAAGGTTGGGGAAATTGTTCCTCCGGTTGTGGGAAAATCAACACTACTTGTTCCTCCTGTTAGTAAAATAGAGTTGTTATCATCTAATTGTATTGAATATCCAGCATCATCATTAGTTCCTCCTAAATAAGAACTCCATAAAAGAACATCAAGGTTTGAAGTTAGCTTAAATACACAAGCGTCTTGTCCTCCTCCACTTAAAGGTTGAATCACCCCAATTGTTGTCGGAAAATCAGTAGAAAGTGTAGAGCTAGTTACATAAACATTATCATTTAAATCTGTAATAATCTCACCTCTAAAATCATCCGCATAATTATACTGAAGCAATGTAGATTGATTTAGCCCATCATTTCCACTACCTCCTATATATGTTGATCCTAAAAGAGCTGATCCTCCAGAATTTAATTTAGAAATAACAATGTCCGATCCATTTGTATAACTTGGAATTGTCCCTAAATAGGAGCTGCCACCATTATAAGACCTATCATAAGCTGTAAGTGATACTGGAAAATCTGAAGAAGATGTTGACCCTAAAATCAATAATTCATTATTATTATTAACCAATAGACTATGTGGAACTTCATTTTCAGTTCCGCCAAGATGGGTTGAATAAATTAAAGAAGAACCATTACTTGAAAATTTAGAAATTACAATATCAGTCCCCATCATATAGCTTCCGCTTGACACAATACTATTTCCACCATTAAAGTTTACTTGATAAGAACCTAAAGTCGTAGGATAACCTATTCCAAAAACTACTCCTCCACCATAAAGATTACCTAAATCATCATAAGTAGCTGTATTTCCCCAATTATCAACACTTGATCCAGAATAAGAAGCAAATACTAAAATAGGATCGATTACTAATTCATAATTTGAATCGTAGCCATTAGGGAAATCAAATGAAACAATAGAGTTCTTAAGTTTAAACGCACAATCTACCTCTTTTTTCTCTCCATTAATAAATTGATATGCATAGGGTTTTTGTTCTATTATTTCATTTACTGAGGTGCTTATATGTAATTCTCCTTTTTTTAATTTAACTGAACTAACCCCTTCATATTCTAACTCAATTTCTTCAGGGTTTCCTCCTTCAGAAACTACAAAGTCATACTTTAAAAAACCTTCATTTAAATAAAATTTTAGATCAATATTTTGATAAATGTTCTGGTAAATTGTTTGCTTATACTTTTTTACATTTCCAACCCATTTATTTGTATCATTCCCTAAAAAATAGTTTACATAATCTGATGTAGGGTCAACAGGAATTATCTTTTTTACTTGACTATTTAAAAAGGTAATTTTAAACGCATGTATATCCATTAAAAAATCTTCAGGTCGTGGGTTTTCAATTTCATTATGATGCAATTCATGAAGCCTGTTAATGTCTTCTTCTTCATAAAACTGATACGTTAATTTATCTTGTTCTAAATACAAGTTTCCTGAAGGAATCTTAGCTTTAAAAATAATATTATCCTTCCATTGACCTTTATTCTCAACAAACTCAATAGTAGATATTTGTGCAAATGAATTTACACTTAATACAACCAGAAATATGGACAATAACTTTTTTAAACTAAGCCAGCCTCTATAAAATATCAACATAATAATACCTTGTTTACTACCTAAACATTTAGGTAAATTGTCAAACAAGAAATATTAACTTATACAACTTTACAAAACCAAATTTCTCTTGCTGCTCTAAAAACATACTCACTGCCTGATCTAATAGTTCAGGCGATTGTAAGTTTACAACAAAAATAAAGCGAAGAGTCTAGATTTAACCTGTGGTTTCAAGGTATTCTTGATCCGTAATTTTACGGAAAATAGCAGTATATTATGGAAATATTTTTTCTAATAGCTTAACTAAAAGCGCTATATAAAAAGAAAGAATGTTTCCTATTTCATTTTCACCATCCGTTCCACAACATGAGTTGTTTCATTAACCACTTTTACAAAGTAAGTTCCCGAAGGCAGTTGATCATTCAGGGATATCTCTACTTCACTAGTTTGTAAAGTCTCTTCATGGACTTTTCTCCCTAAA
>CAJQOH010000055.1 GCA_905479915.1 uncultured Flavobacteriales bacterium | reverse complement strand
CCAGTTCTGATTTTTCAAAACTGGGCTTCTTTATTTTTGTACTATTTTTAGTCTTTAGGAAGTGGAGTATCTCCAATGTACCTTCCTTCTTTAAATAATTTTACTTTTATTAAAATACCATTGTTATTGTATAGGTATTGTTTTCCTTCCATAAATCGGTAGGCACTAAAGAATCCATCTTTAGATATTTGTTTGTTTCTGTTAAACATTTTGTATTTACCATCTCCTTTGAAATCTCCAGAGTTAACATACTCATCTTTACTTACTTTTACAACTTCAACAACTCCTTCAGGCTTCTTTTCTTTAACAGGAGTAGTAGATTCATATACTTTTGTATTTGCAACATCTAATTTCCCATCAACAAAATTCTTTTCTGCTTTTACAGAACCGTCCTCGTAAAATTCTTTTACAAACTTTTCTTTTCCGGCTTCAATATCTGCTTCAATCATTACTTGACCATTTTCATAGAAATAGGTTTGTCTACCATCTCTTTTACCTGTAGAGTTAAAAGCAAATTGTTGTGATACTTGTCCGTTTTCGTAATAACGTTTAAAGTCACTAGTGTTACGGTTGTTTTTCCAGTTTCCTTCTTCCTCTATTTGTCCATTTTGGAAGTATGTACGATAAGCTCCGTTTGGTCTACTGTTTTTGTATTCTATTTCACTTTTAGTTTTACCTGAAGCGAAAAATTTAGTCCAAAGTCCTTGTTTTCTACTGTTAGCGTATTTTCCTTGCTCAATAACCTGGTCTGGTTGGTAATCTGGTAGTTTTCTCATTTTACCAAAGATTTTCCAGAAACCTTGTTTTAAGTTATTTTCATCCACAACATTTATTGTATCCCCATCAATTATAGTGTAGTTTGGGACACTTTGAGCAATGCTTATGCTACAAATAAAAATTGGAATAAATATGTATAGTATTTTTTTCATTCTGCTCATGCCTAGTTATAGTTCAAAAAATAAATATATGTAAAATTCGTGTTTCTTTTTTTAACTTTTAGATTAATCTCTTGTTTTTTACGACAAATAGGTTTATTTGTTCTTTATTACGTCTTAAAGAAAGAAAGGTTACAAGTTTTTATTTTTCTTGTGGGAGTGCCAGTTTTAAATTTTCTAACATCGTATTTGATAATTTTGTTAAGTCATAATCTGGTGACCAATTCCAATCTAATTTAGCATGATTATCATCAATTGATTGTGGCCAAGAATCGGCAATTTCTTGTCTGTAGTCAGGTTTGTAAGTTATATTGAAATCAGGTATGGATTTTTGTATTTCGTGTGTGATTTCTTTAGGGGAGAAACTTACTCCTGCAATATTATAACTGGACCTTATCTTAATAGACGGGCCATTTGCTTCCATAATTCCAATAGTTGCTTTAATTGCATCAGACATGTACATCATTGGTAGTGTAGTGTCTTCAGATAAGAAACATTCCAAACTTTCTTTTTTTAGTGCTTTATGGAAAATATCTACTGCATAGTCTGTTGTACCTCCCCCAGGAAGTGATTTGTAGCCAATTAAACCTGGGTAACGAATACTTCTAACATCTACATCATATTTATTAAAGTAGTATTCGCACCATCTTTCACCAGCTTGTTTACTTATTCCGTAGACGGTAGTTGGTTCCATTATGGTATATTGCGGGGTGTTTTGTTGAGGTGTTGTTGGTCCAAAAACGGCAATTGAACTTGGCCAGAATATTTTATCAATGATTTTCTCTTTTGCTAGATCTAGAACATTAAATAGACTATTCATATTTAAATCCCAACCAAAAGCAGGATTTTTTTCAGCCGTAGCAGATAATAGTGCTGCAAGTAAATAGATTTCTTTGATGTTGTATTTTTCAACTATTTCTAAAAGTTGAACTTTATTTAAAATGTCTAAAATCTCGAAAGGTCCAGTTTGTTCAATTTGAGGTTCTCTAATGTCAGAAGCAATTACATTTTCATTCCCTTTCAATGCTCTAAGAGCTTCTACTAGCTCGGTTCCTATTTGACCTGATGATCCAATTACTAAAACTTTCCCTGCCATATTAAATGTTTAAATACTTCGTGAAATTACATATTTGGGAAGATATTTTTGATTTTTTGAAACTATATTCTGACATTTAATATAATAAATTAAAAGCGTAGATAGAATCAGTATAATATTTCAAGAAAACGTTTGCTTGCAGTGTTATTTGTTATCTTTTTTGATTCCTTTTATCTTAGGACGAAGACTTTTTTGATAATCCAGTAAGCCTTCTTTTTCTCTAACTTTTCTTAATTCCTTTTGTTCTTCAAGAGGCAGTTTTGAATAGTCAAGACATTCGTTTGAACAGCAATTTTCGAATTCTTTTTTACAATTTTCACACTGTATAAATAAGAGGTTACAGTCTAGGTATTCACAATTAGTATGCGTATCACAAGTTTCTCCACATTGATGACAAGAGCTTATTATATCGTCAGAAACACGTTCTCCTCTTCTTTCATCAAAAACAAAATTTTTTCCTATGAAGTTGTTTTCTAAATTTTCAGCTTCAATTTGTCTGGCATAGTCTATAATACCACCATGTAATTGATTTACATCTTCAAATCCTTCATGCCTTAAAAATGCACTGGTCTTTTCGCATCTAATTCCACCAGTACAATAGAGTAATATTTTTTGATCTTCCTTTCCTTTTAATTTCTCATGTATTTTAGGTAGGTCTTCCTTAAAGGTATCCGATTCTGCACACAAGGCTCCTTTAAAATGTCCTATTTCATGCTCATAATGATTTCTTACATCTATGATGATCGTGTTAGGATCTTGCATGTCTCTATTCCATTCTGCAGCGGTTAAATGTTTACCAACATTTGCTGTGTCATAGCTATTGTCGTCCATTCCATCAGCTAAAATTTTATGACGAACTTTTATAGTTAGTTTAATGAAAGATTTTCCATCATCTTCAACGGCAATTTTTAAGGGTACATCTTTAAGGTAATCGTAATCGTTTAGTGAGGCGATAAATTTCTCCCAATTATCCTCCGGACATGAGAATTGTGCGTTTATTCCTTCTTTGGCAAGGTAAATTCTGCCTTTAATGTTTAGTTCAGCCCAACAACCATATAAAACATCTCTAAAAACTTCAGGATTTTTGATATTTACATACCTGTATAGAGAAACAGTAATTCTTTTAAAAGACTCATTGTTAAGTTCTTTTTCCAGTTCCTCTCTGCCTAATTTGTTAAATAAAGCAACCTTTTTCTCTTTCATATCAATTTGTTGAAGTGCAAATTTAAGAGATTTTGAAGTAACGGAAAAATGATGAAAATCACTTTTTAAGCTTCTGGTGTTGTCTCTAAGTATAATTCTTCTAATTGTTCCGAGCTAATTGGAGAAGGAGAATCAATCATAACATCTCTACCACTGTTGTTTTTTGGGAAAGCAATAAAATCTCTAATTGTTTCTTGTCCGCCAAATAAAGCACATAGTCTATCGAACCCTAAGGCAATTCCTCCGTGTGGTGGAGCGCCATATTCAAAAGCGTTCATTAAGAACCCGAATTGAGCTTTTGCTTCTTCTTCTGAAAAACCTAAATGTTTAAACATTAAAGCTTGAGTTTCTTTATCATGAATTCTAATAGAACCACCACCTATTTCTGTTCCGTTTAATACCAAATCGTATGCATTTGCTCTAACTTCACCTGGTTTAGAATCTAATAAGTGCATATCCTCTTGTTTAGGAGAGGTAAATGGGTGATGCATTGCATGGTATCTTTGAGCATCTTCATCCCATTCTAAAAGTGGGAAATCATACACCCATAATGGAGCATATTCGTTTGGATTTCTTAATCCTAATTCATCTCCTAAATGTAAACGTAAAACGTTCATTTGGTTTTGAGTAGTCGCCTTATCTCCAGATAAAACAAGAATTAAATCTCCTGCTTTTGCATTACATTTATCTGCCCAAGCTTTTAAATCATCTTGGGTGTAAAATTTATCTACTGAAGATTTAAATGTACCATCTTCATTGCACTTTACATAGATTAATCCTTTAGCTCCAACCTGTGGACGCTTAACAAAATCAACTAATTTGTCTAACTCTTTACGGGTATAAGTAGAGCAATCCTCTGCAACAATAGCAATAACACTTTCTGCATCATCAAAAATTTGAAAACCTTTGTTTTGAGCAACTTCGTTAATGTAGTTGAAAGTCATTCCGAAACGAATGTCTGGTTTATCAGAACCATATTGCTCCATTGCTTTGGCGTAATCCATTCTTGGAAAAGAACTTAATTCAATTCCTTTTACCTTTTTGAAAAGGTAATCAATCATTCCTTCAAAAGTGTTTAGAACATCTTCTTGATCAACAAAGGCCATTTCGCAATCAATTTGCGTGAATTCTGGTTGACGGTCTGCTCTTAAATCTTCATCCCTAAAACACCTTACAATTTGATAATACCTATCGTATCCACTAACCATTAATAATTGTTTAAAGGTTTGTGGTGATTGCGGTAATGCATAGAATTCGTTTGGGTTCATTCTACTTGGAACCACAAAATCTCTTGCTCCTTCTGGAGTAGATTTAATTAAGTAGGGTGTTTCAATTTCAAAGAAGTTGATACTATCTAAATATTTTCTAATTTCAATAGAAAGCTTATGCCTCAATTTTAATGCATTTTGAAGAGGGTTTCTTCTTAAGTCCAAATAACGGTATTGCATTCTCAACTCTTCACCACCGTCAGTTTCATCTTCGATAGTAAAAGGAGGGGTTTTACTTTTGTTCAGGATAGTAAGTTCGGCAACGGTAATTTCAATTTCTCCGGTAGGAATGTTTTTGTTTTTGCTTTCACGTTCAATAACAGTTCCTTTAATTTGGATAACATCCTCACGACCTAAAGATTTAGCTACTTCACTATGTTCTTCTCCAAAGATTAATTGAGTTATTCCGTATCTGTCTCTTAAATCAACAAAAGTCATGGCTCCTAAATCTCTCGATTTTTGAACCCAACCACAAAGGGTTACTTCATTGTTTATGTTTTCTAATCTTAACTCTCCGTTGGTGTGTGATCTGTACATCTGTTCAATTATTTTGAATGGCGAAATTAAGAAAAATGGTTGCGAAAAACGATGTCATGCTGAATGAAGTTTTACCATAACTTCAGTTGTGTGAAAAACAAAATGAAGTATCTGTTTAATAGATTCTTCATTTCATTTTGTTGCGATAATGAATTATCGACAAAATATTATTCAGAATGACAGGTTATTTTATTGCCAAGTAGGAAACAAACCTCTTAATCCCATATCTACAACTGTATCTCCAGGATTAATTCCATCTGATGGTTCGTAAAATCCATCACTGTTTAAGTCTTTCCATTCAAAACTGTTGTTGGTAGAGAGGTTGATATTTACAATAATATCAGCAGTTTCATTTCCTGTAATAGTTAATGCTGTAGGGAAATCTCCGGTAACAACACAGCTTCCAGGATTAATAGGAGATGTACTTTGAATTGGGTTTACAACTGTTGTTCCTGGAGCTTGTCCTTCAAAAGTTAAACCTACTGTTTCAAACCCCCAATAACCTTGAAGTTTATTTCCATTTACAGTAACTGTTTGGTTACTTATTGTGTAGTTGGTGATGTAGTTATTAAATCCAACAAAAGAAGCTAAAGTTCCAGTATAATGAACTCCAGAGGATAAGAATCGAATATCAAAATTTTGATAGCTTAAGGAAACCCTTAGCCATTTATATGTTCCAGCGGAAACTTGAGATAAAGGTTTGGAGTAAATGGTACCTCCGTTTGAAGTGATTACGGCTTGATTAAAATCTACAGCATTAGATCCTCCGAGAGTTGTTTCAGGTCCTTTGTAAGCTATAAATCCATTGCCTATTTGAGTCAAACTATCTTGAGCTAATTCTATGTAATGAGCACTCATATTGTTGAATTGTGGAGATTGTGCTGAATTACCTAAGATCATTGCTGCAGGATTTCCAAAATTATCTAAACGGGCTAAAGTTGAATCAAAATGTATTTTGAAAACCAATTGAGGGCCAGGTGTTATTGGATCACAGCATCCTATAGTTGGTTCTGTGGTCTCTTTTTTACTACAAGATATAATTGTTAAAATTAGTATTAATAGAGTGAGGGTATTTTTCATAACAAACTTACTTTTAGGAAAGTAAAGCTAACGAAAAATAAATTGTAGTATTAATTGTAGTTAAGTGGGGATGATATTTTTAACTTAAATAAATCCAGATTATCATCATCTCCTCTATATTGCAAATATAATTGATCACCTATTGCTATTGGGTTGCCCCAATATCCGTTGCCATCTCCAGTAAACCCTTGCGGAGATGAGATTTCTACAAGGCTAGTCCCGTCATATTTAAATAGATCTTTGTTGTTGTCATCTCCTAAATAGCGTAAATATAAATTTTTACCTACGACTATCGGGTAGGCTAGATAGCCTTTGTTGGCCTCAGTAAATCCTTTTGGAGAGGGAATTTCTGTAAATGCAATTCCATCATATTTGAATAAGTCAAGGTTATTGTCATTTCCTCGATACTGTAAGTACAAATTGTTATTTAAGATGATAGGGTTGCCCCAATACCCTTTAAAGGAACCTGTATATTTTTCTGGAGAGGACATTTCTGTGAGTACTGTTCCATTGTATTTAAATAAATAAAGATTGTTATCATCTCCTTTATATTGTAAATATAGGCTATCATTAAACACAATAGGGCTGCCCCAATATCCTTTATAGGCTCCTGAAAACCATTTTGGAGAAGGAATTTCTGTTAGCGTATCTCCATCATACTTGAATAATACACTGTTATCATTATTTTGGGAATACCATAAATATAGGTCATTGTTCAATAGGATAGGGTTGCCTAGATAACCTTTGTCTTTTTCGGTAAACCTTTCAGGGGATGATATTTCTTTTAGTGTTACTCCATTGTATTTGAATAAATCAAGATTGTTATCATCTCCTTTATATTGTAGGTATAGACAGTCATTAAAAACGATAGGGTTGCCGCAGTAGCCTTTTTGGGGTGCTTTAAATCCTTGTGGAGATGAGATTTCTACGAGGTTAGTACCATCATATTTGAATAAATCAAGATTGTCATCATCTCCTTTATACTGTAAATATAGATCATTGTTAAAAACGATAGGGTTGCCCCAATAACCGCTCTGATTTCGAGCAAACCCCTTTGGAGAAGGTATTTCTGTTAATGTAGTTCCATCATATTGGAATAAATCTTTATTGCCGTCATTTCCTTTATATTGTAAATATAGATTGTCGTTAAAAACGATAGGATTGCCCCAGTAGCCTTTATGAGCTTCTGTAAATCCTTTAGGTGATGGTATTTCTGTTAATATAGTTCCATCAAACTTGAATAAATCTTTGTTGTCATCATCTCCTTCGTACTGTAAATATAAATCATTCCCTAATGCTATTGGAAAGTGATTGTATCCTTTGTTTTTTCCTGTAAAACCTTTTGGTGAGGAAACTTCTATTAAGGTTTGTGATTTAGCTGTTAACACCAAATAAAAAAGGAAAACTGTTAAGATTGTTTTTTTCATAGCATCATTTATTCATATACTGGTTAGGCGATCAAAAATATATTAAGAATGAAAATCTGACTGTTCGGGAATAGGGTATTTATATTCAGTGTTAGTACGAGTTTTTGAGGGGCCGATTAATTAAAAAATAGATTGTTTGAAAGGTGTTATAAACTGTGCTTAAATATTTGCTTCTTTTTTTTGGAATGTTTAATTTCGTATTTCAATACAGTAAGTTGGGATATCCTAATCGGGATAGTGTGGCGTTGGCAAGAGAAATTATCCATAATAAGCTGTTTTTATTAATAGATTTTAAGATTAGAAGATGCGAAGTGTCAAGACTTTTGACTTGATGAACTTTCGACTTTTAACTTATTTTCAAAAACAAATTAATTATGAGTCTTTATCAAGATTACATTAAAGAAATTGAAGACAGAAAAGGTCAAGGTCTTCACCCAAAGCCAATTGATGGCGCTGATTTATTAAGCGAAGTAATTGGGCAAATTAAAGATGTGGATAATGAGCACAGGGAAGATTCTCTTGGGTTTTTTATTTACAATGTTTTACCTGGAACTACTAGTGCTGCAGGGGTAAAATCTAAGTTTTTAAAAGAAATTATTTTAGGAGAATCAATTGTTGAAGAAATTTCAACAGCATTTGCTTTTGAGCAATTGTCACATATGAAAGGTGGTTCTTCAGTAGAAGTATTGCTAGATATTGCGTTGGGAAATGATGCGGCACTTGCTGCCGATGCTGCTAAAGTTTTAAAAACACAAGTATTCTTATATGAAGCGGATACTGCTCGTTTAGAAGAGGCATTTAAAGCAGGAAATACAGTAGCAAAAGAAATTATTGAAAGTTATGCTCAAGCTGAGTTTTTCACAAAACTTCCAGAGGTTGATGAAGAAATTGAAGTAGTAACTTATGTTGCTGGTGTGGGAGATATTTCTACAGATTTACTTTCTCCAGGGGGTGATGCTCACTCAAGATCGGATAGAGAGCTACATGGTCAATGTTTGTTCGAACATAACAAAGATATGCAGAACGAATTGTTGGCGTTAAAACAACAACATCCAAACAAGCGTGTAATGTTGGTTGCAGAAAAAGGAACAATGGGGGTTGGATCTTCAAGAATGTCGGGAGTAAACAACGTTGCTTTGTGGACAGGAATTAAATCAAGCCCTTATGTGCCATTTATTAATATTGCTCCAGTAATTTCTGGAACAAACGGAATTTCTCCGATTTTTTTAACTACAGTTGGTGTAACAGGAGGAATTGGTCTTGATTTGAAGAACTGGGTAAAGCAAAAAGATGCTAATGGTAACACTGTTATGGATGCAGATGGAGAGCCTATTCTTGAAGAGGTTTATTCAGTAGAAACAGGAACTGTATTGACCATTAATACTAAAAAGAAAAAATTATACAACGGAGATAAAGAACTGAGTGATATTTCTGCAGCATTTACACCACAAAAAGTGGAGTTTATGAAAGCGGGAGGTTCTTATGCTGTTGTTTTTGGTAAGAAATTACAAACCTTTGCTGCTAAAACCTTAGGAATTGATGTTCCTCAAGTTTATGCTACTTCTAAAGAAATTTCTATTGATGGACAAGGTTTAACAGCAGTAGAGAAAATATTTAATAAAAATGCAGTAGGAACTACACCGGGTAAAATTTTACACGCAGGTTCTGATGTTAGAGTTGAAGTTAATATTGTAGGTTCTCAGGATACTACAGGGTTAATGACTTCACAAGAATTGGAGATGATGGCTGCTACGGTTATTTCGCCAATTGTTGATGCAGGTTATCAATCTGGATGTCATACTGCTTCTGTTTGGGATGATAAATCTAAAGCAAATATTCCAAGATTAATGTCATTTATGAATGACTTTGGATTAATTACAGCAAGAGATCCTAAAGGTGGATATCATGCAATGACTGATGTAATTCATAAAGTATTAAATGATATTGCAGTAGATGATTGGGATGTTATTATTGGAGGAGATTCTCACACCAGAATGTCTAAAGGTGTTGCTTTTGGAGCAGATTCTGGAACAGTTGCATTAGCATTAGCAACAGGAGAGGCATCTATGCCAATTCCACAATCTGTTAAAGTTACCTTTAAAGGTGATATGAAATCTTATATGGATTTTCGTGATGTAGTTCATGCTACTCAACAACAAATGTTAAAGCAATTTAGCGGTGAAAACGTTTTCCAAGGAAGAATTATTGAGGTTCATATTGGAACACTTACAGCAGATCAGGCATTTACTTTTACTGATTGGACAGCAGAAATGAAAGCGAAAGCTTCTATCTGTATTTCAGAAGATGAAACGTTGATTGAATCGTTAGAAATTGCAAGAGACCGTATCCAGATTATGATTGGAAAAGGAATGGATAACGAGAAACAAATGTTACAAGGATTAGTAGATAAAGCAAATAATAGAATTCAAGAAATAAAAACAGGCATTAAGCCTTCTTTACGTCCAGATGCAGATGCTAAATATCATGCAGAAGTTGTAGTTGATTTAGATGAGATTGCTGAGCCAATGATTGCCGATCCTGATGTAAATAATGATGATGTTTCTAAGCGATATACACACGATACAATTAGACCTTTATCATACTATGGAGGAACTAAAAAAGTTGACTTAGGTTTTGTTGGTTCTTGTATGGTTCATAAAGGAGATATGCAAATTTTAGCTCAGATGTTAAAGAATATCGAGGCACAACAAGGTAAGGTAGAGTTTAAAGCTCCTTTAGTTGTTGCTCCTCCAACATACAATATTGTTGATGAGCTAAAAGCTGAAGGTGATTGGGAAGTATTGGCTAAATATTCAGGTTTTGAATTTAATGATGATGCACCAAAAGGAGCTGCACGTACTAAATATGAAAATATGATGTACTTAGAGCGTCCGGGTTGTAACTTGTGTATGGGTAATCAGGAAAAAGCTGAACCTGGAGATACTGTAATGGCTACTTCTACTCGTTTATTCCAAGGAAGGGTTGTAAAAGATTCTGGAGAGAAAAAAGGTGAATCTTTATTATCTTCTACACCAGTAGTTGTATTGTCTACAATTTTAGGTAGAACACCAACTATGGCTGAATATGAAGCAGCAGTAGACGGAATTGTTTTAACGAAGTTTAAACCATCTCAAAAACAATTAGTGAGATAGTTTTAAGTTTCTAATTATATATTAAAAAGCCTGAGTTTTAAACTCAGGCTTTTTTTGTTCTTCTTATAAAAGAAATAAATTGATTTGAATTTGCAGAGTTTTAAATAGATTTTAAGTATAAAGACCCAATATGTTTTAATATCAATACACATAATTTGAATAAAACTTGTAGGATGATTATAATAATCTAAAGTCAAAAT
>CAJQOH010000054.1 GCA_905479915.1 uncultured Flavobacteriales bacterium | reverse complement strand
CATTGTAAAAAGACAATTGCTAGAAACAGAAAAGGTTAGGTTAAATACGCAATTAAAATTAACAGAAAAAGAGAAAGAATTTCTTCGTTTAAAAGCTGAAGCAGAAAGTAAAAACGTACAAACGCTTTCTCATGAACTATTGTCTAAACAAGACTTCTCAGCTAATCTAATTGAAAAATTAGATCAATTAGAAAACATCTCTAAACCTGAATTGAAGAGTGTTGAGTTATTTATTCAAAATGAATTAGATATTAAATCAACCAGAGCGATGCTTCAAAACCAAATGGGAGATTTAAGTAGTAATTTCTACAACGAATTAAAAATTAAACATCCTAAATTAAGCGGTATCGAATTAAAAGTAGCAGCTATGGTGGTAATGAATATGACTAATAAAGAAATTGCCATTAGCCGAAACATGGAAACATCATCTGTGAGAGTTGCTAAAAATCGAATTAAAAAGAAAATAGGGTTACCTTCTGAAGTTTCACTCTTGAATTACCTTACCCAGCTTATCTAATTTAAACAGCTAAAAAAATACCTGCAGCACATACTTTTTAAGTGTTTTAGAGTAGATCTTGCTAACACTTTGCTGACGCCAAAATTTTATTTACATCTTGACTCCCCGTACTTTTGTTTCAAAATCAAAGCTATGAAGAAAATATACAACAAAGAAGTGTTTTCAGGCTACATCCGAGACATCGTAAAAGCAACAGGATATTCAGAACATTATAGAATTTATGTTTGGAAAATTGAATTTGAAGAAGCAAAATCTGACAAAAGAATTGTTGAACATGGCCACGTGAGCATGCTAAGATAAGCTTGTTTTTTATTTTACTTAATATATGCGTTAATGGGTTCTGTCGTATTAATCAGAACTCGACTATAACAGAATGAATTTATACTATGAAAACAGTTTCAATAATTACAGGAGTTTTTATTGCCGTAAGTTTTTCTACGGCTTTAGGACAAAAAAAAATAATAAATAATCAGGATTCAACCGATAAGATTAAGAAAGAGCATAAAGGATCGGAACAGATTTCATTGAAAGTGCATTCCAATGATAATCCACCTATAAAAACGGAGTCTCTCCCAGCAGATTTTCCTCAGTTTCAGATCGATGGTAATTCAGAAGACAACTTCTTTACTTTCATTAAAAAGAAAGCTAACTGGTTCATTAGCAATCCGCAATATTTGGAGAAAGGGGTTGGTTTAACAAGAATTTCCGAAGATTACTACAAATCACTTTCAAGTGAAGTGAAGAGATTTATTGAAGAGAATAAAAATCAATTTGAAATATTAAATTAAAAACAAAGTCATGATAAAATTTAAAATAACCCTTGGGGTTTGCATTGTGTTTCTAATAACTTCTTTTGTCAATGCGCAATCAAGTTGTTTAAACCCTACAATTGTAACATGTGGATCAACCCTTACTAATGAATCCACAATAGGTCAAGGAGACAATATTGACTATGATGGAACGTGCGTCACTCTGAACCCTAATAATGGTGAGGATATGGTATATGCGATAACTCCTGTTGCAGGAATAACAGAAATAGCAATTACATTGGATAATATAGTAATGACACCAGGATTTCCAACAGCAAATTTATTTGAGACCTACATCGCAAATGCAGCCAGTTGTGACTCAGCTTGTTTACAACATATACAGTTCACCGAGAATGGAGTTATAAATGGCGGGTCAAACAATACAGCTATTTTTACCTGGGGTGCTGCAGCCGATGGCCTTACGACCTTCTATATAGTAATTGATGAACAATTAACAGGTGGTAATTTGCAGAGTTATGATATAACTTTCAATTGTATCTCAGGAGGAGTTTCTTTAGATACTGATGGTTGTGGAGGTGATGCAGGTCTGAGTTCCTCTGATGGACACAATGAATCGTGGAATGGTGCTTATTCAAATGCCGTATCAATAAATAGTTGTGGGGAGACAGGCACTTTTTGCACTGAATTCTGGATCGAAAATCCTGCGTGGGAATGGGTTAATCATGTAGAAATGACTCTTGGACCTTGCTGGGATGTGAATTCAATCACGAACGCAACTCCAACTTCAGGTTCATGGTATGACACTGGTGGGAACTGGGCAGTTACGATTGATAGTCTAAACAACTCAATTATATGGGACTTCACCGATAGCGGTGGGAGTGCCTGGGGAGATGGAGATAGTGACAATCAAAATTGCGTTTACTATGAATTTTGTTTTGATGCGACAGTTTTACCATCTTGTTCCAATCAGAGTGACTTAAACTTTACAATTACAGTATCCGATGATGGAGTTAGTGGGAGTGGATCAACAGTAGCTACTTTCTTTAATTATAACACAAATTTTACTTTAACACCTGGACCGATGATTACAGGAAATGTCCCAGTATGTGAAGGACAGAACATCACTTTGACAGGATCTGGCACACCTAACCCTGTAATACCTTGGACTTCTTCAGATCCTTCGGTGGCGACTATTTCCAATGCAGGAGTGGTTACAGGAATTGCTCAAGGGGTAACAACAATAACATATACAGATAATACCGGATGTCAGGTTCAAGAAGTATTGGGTGTTGTCCCAACTCCAACCTTATCTGGAAATGGTCCTGTATGCGAAGGAGCAACGCTTCAGTTAACAGGATCTGGAACACCGGGCCCAGGTACACCTTGGTCTTCTTCGGACATCGCAGTAGCTACGGTTGGCGCAACTGGACTAGTTACTTCAATAACAGTTGGTTCGTCTACGATAACATATACAAATGATGCGGGATGTTCAGAATCAGTCATTGTAACCATTAACACTTCCAATACAGGAACTGATGTACAAACGGCTTGTACTAGTTATACTTGGCCATTAAACGGAACAGTTTATACAGCTAGCACCAATACACCAACTGTTACATTAACCAATACTGCTGGATGTGATTCTGTTGTAACACTTGATTTAACTATTAACACTCCTAATACAGGAACGGATGTACAAACAGCTTGTATTACTTATACTTGGCCATTAAATGGAACAACGTATACAGCTAGCACCAACACTCCAACGGTTACATTAACCAATGCTGCTGGGTGTGACTCTGTTGTAACACTTGATTTAACCATTAACAATTCAAATACAGTAACTGATATACAAACAGCTTGTGATAGCTACACTTGGCCATTAAACGGAACAGTTTATACAGCTAGCACTAATACCCCAACGGTTACATTAACCAATGCTGCTGGATGTGATTCTGTTGTAACTCTTGATTTAACTATCAATACATTTGCTACAGGAACTGATGTTCAAATAGCCTGTGTTAGTTACACTTGGATTGATGGAAATACCTACACATCATCTAATAATACCGCTACACATACTATCCCTAACGGATCTGTTAATGGATGTGATTCTGTTGTAACGCTTGATTTAACTATCAACACTCCTACTACAGGAACTGATATTCAAACGGCTTGTGATACGTTTACATGGATAGATAATATCACCTATTTCGCTTCTACAAATACACCTACATTTACCTTAGTTGGTGGTACAGCTAGTGGCTGTGATAGCTTGGTAACACTTGATTTAACCATTATTACTTGTCCTTTACCTATAGCAGCTTATATAGTAAGCGACAGTAATATATGTATAGGAGAATGTGTTGATTTTACTGACCAAAGTACAGGAGCAACAGCATGGCAATGGACCTTTAATGGAGGAACACCTGCGACATCAAATACTCAAAACCCAGGAACGGTATGTTATAACACTGCAGGAACTTATACTGTAAAGCAAGTAGTAACAAATACATTCGGTGCTGATTCAATCACAACGCAAATAATCGTGAATGCACTACCACTAATTATTGCAAGTCCAGATGTTACGATTAAACTTGGTGAGAGTACAATCCTGACTGCTGCAGGAACGAGTGGCTCATATACCTGGTCGCCACCAATTTGGCTAGATTGTCCAACTTGTGCAGCTCCAGTTTCTACTCCAGAAGAAACAATTACCTACACAGTAAGTGTAGTGGATGATAATGGCTGTATCGCCACAGATGAAGTAACGGTAATCCTTGATTATGACTATATAGTATGGGTGCCTAATATATTTTCACCAAACGGTGATGGGAGTAATGATATTTTCACTATTGTAGGAACTAATCTTGAATCTGTAGAAGGAGAAATATTTAATCGTTGGGGACAAAAAATGTTTGGGTGGAATAATGTGAAAGGTTATTGGGATGGAAGAACTTTAAGTGGATCAGAGGCGTCAGCCGGAACCTATTTCTATATCATTACAGTCAAAGGTATAGATGAAGTTGAACACCTCAAGAAAGGCAGTTTCACTTTGATTAGATAGAGTGAGGAAATGCATCATAAAACTATGCAAGTTGTTTACCGAATTGCAAAAATGAAATAAAAACGGATATGATTAGACTTCTAATAATTGATAATAATGTACTCAGGGTAGTTCTCTACAAGCAACCAATGAAAACAAAATTAATTACAACCATTTTCTTAATGCTCTTTACCATTTTAGGTAAAGCACAATCTAGATATAATCTAATATACGAACCACAATTAGGTCAAAATTTTGCAGCAGAAAATTTAAATGCAGGTTTTCATTTGTTAGATTATCTAGACTCATTGGCTGTAGAGAAAAGAATAATAAAAACTGAAAATACTTTTGCTAAAGTGATTAACCCTATTTTCCGATTTAGCAAACTATTCTTAAGCAATTATCTAATAACTGATTATATGATGACTATGAATCATGAGAGATATGGACATGGATATAGAATGCTAGAAGCAGATGGCTACATTAATGAAATTGTTTACAATTTGCCCTCACCATTTTCCAATGAATTCTCTTACATAAGTTATCAGCAACCTCCATGGTTCACCGATCAACAAAGATTAATGACTCTTCTAGGTGGTTCCGAAACTAATCTTGTTTTTTCCGATGTGATGCGAAAGAATATATTGCTAGATGAACGATTCAACTATAATTTTAGCCTTGCCTATCTATATGGAAGTAATGATATGGCTGGCTACACGGCTTTTGTTAGCAATCCAAATGGGGATCCCAAAAGATATCTGGAAAAGATTAATAATCTATATGGTCCTGTCCTTACAGGCGAAAAAATGCGTACTTATTCATTAATTGCTATGTTGACTGATCCCCTTAATTTTTACGCATTTAAGTCTACCTTTTATGATTACATCATTAAGGGTAGACACAGTTCTAGAATAAGAATGATTAAACTAAATAATAAACTTAAATATTTACCTAGGTATAGATTTGAATACACACCATATGGTCCCGAACTGGTATATCAAAATTATTTTAAGTTAAACTCCAAATTAATGTTGTTTAGTTTTAGTCATTCAGACCCAAATCCAAATTTACCTAAGTCATGGAGAGTCAAGGCAAATATTTGGAATTTAAAATTATCCGATAATCTATCATGTAATTTATCAGGGCAAATGTGGAATCAACCTAATATTGAGTTTTACCATTATGATGGTCCTATATCATCATATAATCCTGATTTTATAACATCTGAGGGTTTTGGAGGTCAATTTGTTTCTACTGTTAATTATGACATTAGTAAAAACAAAAACCTTTATGGATTTACACTTCAATTAGGATACAAATCAACAGGATACGCAATTGGAGAAAAATTAAATAAGGGATTAATAATCAGAGGAGGTTTGACTTTTAAATTAGGAAATAAAAGCCTGTAGAGAACAAGGTGTATAAGTCATAGCCTCCCTTCGTTCAGCAACGCCCCATACACAGAACGATATCTCTAAGCTAGAAAAAATAAACATTAGAAAATTAAAATTGTTAATGAGAAAAGGAAGACGAATGATTCAGCAAAACAATGCTGAATCTGTAATAGTTCATTTGAAAAATCCATCGAGAATAGATAAAAACATACTAACCCTTTTTAATCGGGCACTATATAACAGTAGTAGCTTTCCTGTTACATTAATCAATTCTGAATGGAAAAGTAATTAAGAGGTGTATACACAGTATTTTATTAAAAAATAAAGGTCTCTATTTTTTAAGTTTTTAATGACTTGAATTATTTAGTTTGGTGAATGGCTGTTCGAAAGAACAGTCATTTTTTTGGTTACGACTAATACCATGTTAATTTCAAAAAACGCTATAAAAGTTGTTTAAAAAAAAGTTATTATGTGTAATACTTCCAACAACTTTTTTAGCCAGGTTGTCTCTAACAAAATCATGTAGCCAGATTTTTACATTTTCTAAATTTTCAAAAACTCTGTTTTTATAAAATTGCTTGATATATGCCCATATTTTTTCTGAAGGATTTAATTCTGGAGAATAAGGAGGGATTCTTAT
>CAJQOH010000053.1 GCA_905479915.1 uncultured Flavobacteriales bacterium | reverse complement strand
GCATCTGTTGTTACTGTATGGTAAGTAGTATGCGTTAAATCGTTTAAATCTGCACATGGATCATCACACAATAAATATGTTCTATCCGCAAATTCATTTACTCCTCCTATAGGACATGTTGGTGTTGTACAATCTCCACATACTGGAGCAATGTAATTGATTTGATAAATGTCTCCATAATCATAACATCCGTCTGCATTATTGTCTAAAGATCCTGACTGCAATGCTTCAGTTGTATAAGGAACAACATACAAGGTGTCATAACCCCCTACTATTCCACCAGATACCCCTCCAGCATCTGTATCACTTGTTGTTAATCCTGTAGATTGACCTAAGTAACATGGATGGTTGTTGAAGTCTAAAATCTCTGCTGCTGTAAATGGTAAAGTTGGTTTACAGCTAAATACTGCCCATCCGTAAGCCAATGCTCCTCCATTTAAATCTTCATTTGATGCTGTAAATGTTATTGTATTACAATTGGTTAAGTCATATTCATTTGTTCCTACTAACGTTCCATTTCCTGTTACTGCGATATCTCCAACATCTGCAGAACATGCAGGAGGGAAATAATAAGATTCACAATGGTCTACCATCTCACACCCTGCTGGTACAGTAAATACAATTTCTAATACATAGTTTGTATTTGGTGTTAATCCTGTAAACTCTGGGTTATAAAAAGGAGAACCATTTGCCGTTGTTGTTGTTGCTACTATTCCATTTGCAACAGTACATGGTCCACCAATTGGGTATAGTGTTGCTACTCTTGTTACTGGACAAGGTGTTCCTCCAACAATTGCATTTACTCCTACAGATATTACCACTCCTACAGATCCTGATGGAGAAGATGTTAATTGATGGTATGAAGTAAATGTAGAACCATTAACCGTATTTACTCCCATATTATTTATTTGAGAACAATGGTTAGCTCCTGATGCTGCAGTTGCATAATTGGCATAACTACCAGCAATTAAACAGTTAGGTGTAACACATGTTCCGCATTCAAAACAAGTATAAGTTCCAGAAAAAGTTTGAGGACAATTGTTATCATCTAAAATTGTAAATGAATAACTGTCTCCAGCTGTTAAACCATTTATCACAACCGTTCCTCCACTAGCAGAAATAGTTGCAGAACTTAAAGTTCCAGAACCAGTATTGGTTAAATTATAGTTGCCTGTAAAAAATTCAGGATATCCTCCACTAACAGTTACTGTTAAAGTTCCTGCATTACAATCCGTAACTTCAGATGTTGTAATAGGATTTAAATAAGTTACTTCATAAGGTGTTCCAAGATCATAACAAGTAGAATCGTACTCATTTGCATTGGCTGCAGAAAGACTTAATGTAATTGGCACTATCCATACTGTATTATTAGTTACTGTTTGTCCAATTCCGTTTAAATAAGTAATGATATTGCTATTAATTCCTCCGTTATTTAATTCATTTACTGATGGTGGTGTTTCGATAAAAGCACCAGAAAAACAAGGGTCATTATGTGGGTGAACTCCTGCTGTTGGAGCACAGGTATAAATTGCATAATCTAACGCAGGATTTGCACCAGTAGCAGCAGTATAACCATTTACAGTATCTACTAAAAAACGATCATTATCACATAGTATAAATTGATCTGCCGCAGCTCCATTGTTTGTTGTGTTTCCTGTTGTTCTAGGATTTAATGTTCCAACACTAGCAGAACATCCACAAGGATTAACAGTAACGGTAATAGGCGTATCACATGAGTCTATTCCATTTGTAATTCTAGCAATATATGTTGTAGTTGTTGTTGGGTTTACTACGATCTGTAAAGAATCATTTACTGTAGTTGTTGCAATGATGTTTCCTGTAGCTTGCTCTCTAATTGTTAATGTTGATGCTGCTTTTGTTGAGACCTTAATCTCATCAATACCCCAACTATCTGTAGAGGCGCTACTAGATGAAGGTTGTATCCATCTAAACTTAGTATTGGCAGATTGTGCTGCTGCTGGTATTGGCAACGTAGTTGTATTCCAATCATAAACATATTCTCCACAACCAAGAAGTCCACCACCTTCAATACTTGGATGCATCAATTTGAATGTTGTCCAAGTTGTTCCATTATTTGTAGAGTATTGAACATAAACCCCTTCTTCATTATCTAACGCTTCACAACCATTTCCTCCATTGTCATCAGATGCTTGTCTAAAATCAAAACTAATCCATCCTCCTGAAGAAACATCAAATCCATTTGATTCTAAAATTCTTGGTGCAGCAACATTCTGCATCCATAAAAAAGTTGATCCACTTGCCGTATTGTACCCATTGTTTGGTTGGCATGTTAATGAATTAAAAAAACTAGCAGACCCTGGTGTTGAGTTCCAACCAGTTCCCATTGTTGAATTATCAAAGTTAGCATCTACCGAAGGACTCGTAATGTCTCCATATGCCAACAGTGTAACAGGATCACCACTACATATTGGATTTGGAGTAGCCGTTAAGTTTACATTACACCCTAATGTACTTTTCAAAAACGTTACGATATCACCTTCCCAACCAGCATACTGATCATTATCATCATTATCAAATCTAAATGTTAAAACCCCTGCAGCATTATTTGCACAAAACATTCCCGGAGTTAATTCTGCCGCTAGACCACCTACTGCATCCTGACCAACCGATCTTGGTGTACCAGCACCATTGTATCTAATTGCATAATTACCTTGCAATGACCCTATCTGATTTGAAGCCGTTGTTGGACCATCAAAAATTTCTAAACGGTCAGCATAAATTGCAAAACCAGAACTTAACGTTGATATAAAAGAAGTGAAATCTACACAAACCGTTTCTCCAGGGTTAGCGGGTGTTAATGTAATTGTATAATCGGTATTCCCATCATTTCCTCCTGGACCTCCCGCATCGTAAAACTTATCTCCTGTAGCAACCGCAACTGAACCACCAGTGCTAATTAATACATTTTGTTGAGCATTTATACTTGCTGTAAAACAAACCAAAACCGAAAGCACTCCCAATATTCTTTTCATAGTATAATTTTAATCTCTATCAAATATCTTCAATTAAAAACGGAAAAAGAATGCACAAAATCAGTTTATTTAAAAAGTCTGTTAAACTTCTGAAAGTTTACTTTTTTTTGAAACAACCTACCACTTTAACAATATTTACTATCCATTAAACGTAATTTAAAATATAAGGTTGCCTCCAAAAAAGGAGGTAATTGTATGCAAATTAAAAGGTCTGAAATTAGGTGAATGCAAATTTTAGTCCCTAATATGAATGTGTTTATCGAAAAGTTAATTTACAAGGTATTAATAATCAACGCTTTATACTTTTAGTGTTTTATCATAAACACGACCATTTATCTTCATTAAAAAAATCACATAAAAAAAAGGCTACCCTTAAGGCAACCTTTTTTTTACTGTTTTTAAAGAATTCAGAAGAATTATAAAACCTTTAGTTCCACTCTTCTATTTTCTTGATGTTCTTCTTCAGTACATTCAACTTTATTGGCACATTTATTCACCAACTTCTTCTCTCCATATCCTTTAGGAATTAACCTAGATTTATCAATTCCCTTCTCTATTAAATGCCCCACAGCTGAAGCTGCTCTTTTACTAGAAAGCCTTAAATTGTATGAGTCACTCCCTCTACTATCCGTATGTGCACTAAGCTCCACTCGAATTGTTGAATTCTTTTTTAAGTACTCAACAATCACATCCAACACCTCAAATGACTCTTCTTTAATGGTTGACTTGTTGTAATCAAAATAAATATTATCAATCTTAATAACATCATCCTTCTTAGGAATAGGCATAAATAATATCAATCCAAATTTGGCTACTACATCAGCTCTATCTTCAGCAGGAATCTCAAAAGTCTGAGAATCAAAACCAGGATGATCAAACGTAACAAAGAACTCTAAATGCTTCTCTAAAATCAATTCTACCTTACCATCAGCATTGGTTATATACTCTTTCAAAAACTCAGGAACACCTTTTTCATTAACTCGATGCAGTCTAACTTTTATACCGGATATCGGGTTTTCTGTAATTTTATTTAAAGCAATACCTCTAATTGTATCTGGATCTTCAGCAATATTAAATTCATAAATTCTGTCGTATCCATTTACACCCTCTCTATTTGATGAAAAATACCCTCTTCTATCTTCGTTATTTATAATAAATGAAAAATCATCCTTAGAAGAATTATAAGGTTTCCCTAAATTTTTCGCTTCTCCAAATAATTTACCATTAAAGTATGACTTATAAATATCTGCACCTCCAAAACCTTTTTTACCTTTAGAACTATAATACAATGTATCTTCATCAATATAAGGATACATTTCATCCAATTCTGAATTAATGTTTGCTCCCAAATTCACTGGGTCACTCCAAGTTGTATCACTTACTTTATCCGCATAATACAAATCAAAGCCTCCATACCCTCCAGGCATATTAGACACAAAATATAATCTATCTTCCTTGTCATTAATGTAAGGAAAAACACAATCATACTCTTTATTATTTATAGATAAAGCCTTACCATTAATCCACTTTCCATTTACTTTTTTAGAATGGTAAATGTGTAAAATATTTAATCCTGTAGAACTCAATGGGATTCCTTTCTTTTTTACCTTTCTATCTCTATACTTTGTAACTTCTGATGCATTACCAGTGTAATATAGTTCTGTTTCAGATTTATTAAAAGATGGCGTTCCCTCATAAAACATATGATTCAAATTACCCGGCAAAACTTTAGATGAATCAAATTTTGCTGTATCCAATCTATTGGTTGTTGCCAAATCGTAATAGACAGTTTTAGAAATAAAATCATTGTTTTGAGGCTTAGAATAAACCAGGCCTTTATCATAAAAATCTAGACCTATACTCCTACCTCCTGTCTCTAAATTAGACATCGCCACAGCTACATTAGCTGTTTTATCTTTGTTCTTAATAGCCCAATCGCATATCTCAGTATAGGTCTTAATTTTTTCAGGTTTTTCAATCAATTTAAAATAGTCTTCAAAAGATTTTTTTGCCTCTTCATATTTTTCGAGGTTACACAATATCAATGCATGGTCAAATAAATGAACTGGTTCATCTTCATCTTTAAAAGCTACTAGTTTAGCATACCACTCATTGGCTTTTTCATAATCAAAAAGCATCTTATGCGTTTGAGCAATTCTTTTAGTCATTTTAAATTTGTCAAATACGATTTTTTGCTCTAAAGCAATTTCGTATTCTGCAATCGCTTCTAAATATAAGCGCTTCCTAAAAAACTCGTCTCCCTTTTTTACATGTGCTTTTTGCGCACATATAACTCCGGAAATACCAACTAATATAATTAGTATACTATTTTTAATCCAATTCATATTTTAAAATCTTGGTATAGAAATGATTGATTCTTTTGCTGGTTTAAATTGGTAGATAAGCATTATTTCATGACTACCTGAAGAGTAGTTTCCTATCTCTCCTAAATTAATTTCATATGCATAAGCCAATTTTAAATCTTTTGTTAATTTATAAGATACTATCCCTAACATCTCTTTACTCGAACGATACGAAACTCCTACACCAAAAGTTCTCTTGTACTCATATTGTACATTTAAATCATATTGAAGACTTGCTCCACTCACTTGTTTAACCAATGACGAAACATTTAAATCTGATTTTTCATTCAACACAAATCTATACCCTCCATGTAAATAATAATGCATTGCATTAAAGTCAAAGTTAGTTTGTCCACCTTGTCCATTCTCAAAAGATATTTTATTTTCTAAAATATTAGGAATAGCAATACCAACATAAAATTTTCTACTATAATAATACGTTCCAAATTTAAAATTAGGTTGAGCAATTAAACTTGTTTTACCACCAGAATATGTTGGATCATTTGCATCTAAAATATCTACCCCGCCCAAATCACTTTGCAAAAGATTAACCGAAGCACTTAAACCAAAGGCCAATCTACTGTAACCTCTCAATTGCAATTTGTAAGCATATGATCCAGAAATTTCGGTATTGTTATCAATTCCAACTCTATCATTTGTTACAGTTACTCCTAGAGATGAATTTCCAAAAGGCTTTAACATGTTTATTGTTCCAATTTCAGGTGCACCTTCATAACCAACCCATTGTGTCTTATATAAAGCAGCCACAGTTAACCCTTCGTAACTTGCCATTGAAGCCGGATTAAAAAATGGTTGATGCATCATATACATACCTATATGCATTTGACTCTGAGAAAAGCCTTTACCTATAAAGCAGCAAGTAATAATTAAGTATAATAAATAGTGTTTCTTCATGGCTTATCTTCTTAAATCAATAAATCCGTTAATTGGTTCAGCATCTTCAGTAAGTTTTAGAACAAAATAGTAGGTACCGTCTACTACTTTATTTCCGACAAGCTTAACTCCAGATGTCTGAGAGGTTCCATCCCATTCGTTATTGTATGGCTGCGCATAATAAACCTGATCTCCCCATCTGCTATAGATGATTAACTCATTATTAGGGTACAGGTCAATATTTTCAATATGGAATGTTTCATTTATTCCATCTCCATTTGGAGAGAATCCATCAAAAATCCTAACCGGTCTATCCTTGGTTACTTCAATATAAATGAAAGCAGTATCACAGATTGCTAAACAAACAGTATCACAGATTTCATATTGGATCGTATCCATTCCAAAAAAGCTATTATCAGGAGTATAAAGCACACTTCCACTAGCAGTTCCATTAGAAGGTCCATTCAAAATAGTAACAGCAATTCCTCCTAAATCATTTAGTAAGGGAAGAATTAGTACTGGAGTATTTTCTAATGTTGATACGATATCATCATTAGCATCTACAGTTACCAGCGACTGGTTCACTAAATTAACACTATCCGTTGCAATACAACCAAGAGAATCTGTTACCGTTATGATATACCAACCTGTATCCAATGAATTAATGTTTAGGTTATTACTCAAGAACGATCCATTGTAGGTCCAAACAGTTGTTATTGAACCAGTACCTCCAGAAACTACTACACCAGTAATCGAACCATTTGGAAGATTACAACTCGGATCAACTTGAACCATTCCTGTTAAATCAATTACTGGAGGGTTACCATTTGAAATAACGAATGGACCAACCTGATCTTGACATCCATTTGTATCAGTAACAACCAACGTATAACTTCCTGCTGCAAGCAATGATACATTTAGTGTAGTTAATGTATCTCCATTACCATTGTACCATACATAAGAATACGGCAACGTACCTCCTGTAACAGTAACGCCAGAAATCGACCCATTGCTTAAACCACAACTAGCATCAACAGTAACAATTCCTGTTACGTCAATAACTGGTGCCGCATTATTTACAATAGTAAGTACTCCAAGTGAATCTGTACAACCTAAACTATCGGTTACAACTACACTATAGTTTCCTGCACCCAACCCTGAAACATTTTGAGTAGAATCTATCAAGGTAGCTCCACTAAACCATTGCCAAGCATATGGAGAAACACCTCCGGTAGCAGTTACATTAGCAAAACTTCCAGTATTTACAGCACAAGCTGAAGGTGTTATCACCAACAAACTGGTATCTAATGTAGGCCCATTTATATCAAGCACATTTGCGGTTAAACCTGTTGCTTGACATCCTGCAGCATCCGTAACAGTTAATGTATAATTCCCAGCACCTAAGTTTAATAAATCAAGGTTGGTTCCTACTTGAGATGTTCCATCACTCCACGAATAAGATAAAGCTCCTGTTCCACCACTAGCTGTTATCCCAGTAATAGCTCCTATAATCTGAGTACAATGATCATCCATAATATCAGCTAAAGTTTGATCTATAGAAGGACCTTGTATTTCATTTAACACATAAGGTCCAGAAATAGACTGACAACCAGCTGTATCATAAACGGTTAAGACATAAGTATCTGCGCCAACTCCTGTTAAATCAGGTAAAAAACTAATGGTATCACCATTAGAATCTTGCCAGGTATAAATTAATGCTCCCACACCTCCAACAACAGTAATTCCAGAAATAGAACCAACCAATTTACCACAGGTATCTGGTATTAAAGTCAATCCTGATGTATCTAAAACTGGGCCTCCAATATCATTGATCCCAACAGGTCCGAATGTATTTATACAGTTATTACCATCTGTTACAGTTAACGTATAGGTTCCAGATGGCTGACTCGTTAGATTTAAAGTATTTGATACAACTGAAGTTCCATCAGACCAACTATAAGTTAAAACTGGAAAACCAGTTACAGTAACACCAGTTATTGAACCATTAGTATTTCCACAATTTGTACTATCAATAACCATTAACGTTGCATCAATAACAGGCAATTCATTGCTATTTACAATTACGGTGTCTGTTACAGAACAATTGTTTTGATCAGTAACGGTCAATACATATGTTGTTGTATCATTTGGAAATGCAAATGGATTAGGATCTGCCGGGTTACTCAACCCTGTTACAGGTGACCAAGAATAAGATAGCGTTCCTGAACCTCCTGAACCAGAAGGTGATCCTCCAATTTGAACAGAGTCTAAAGCACAAATAGTATAAGTTGCATTTCCTGCATCAGCAGTGATCAGCGGACTAACAACAACGTTAATAATTAATCTCAAAGAACTTTCACAACCTGCAGCGTTTTGCTGAGTAGCAAAATAATCTTCACCATCTACTAATGGCGTTCCTCCTGCAAGAGGCGAAGTAGAAGTTAAAGTTGCATACCAAGCCACATTATTTCCTGACGCTACTAAATCTGCTACGGTTGGATTATCTGAAGCACAAAATACTTGATTAACATTTGTGGTTGTTGGCGGAACAGTATCTAAAATTGATACCGTTACTTCTGCGCTTACTGCACTCTCACAAAAACCTAAAGAATCTACTGCTACATAAGTTCCTCCATTTACTAAAGCGACTGTTCCTGCCAAGATACTTCCTGTTGCCGCTCCGGATCCATTACTCAAATACCAATATGCTGATGGCAATAAATCTGCTACGGTTGGATTATCCAAGATACAAAATTCTTGAATCGTATCTGTTATTGTTGGAGTGATTGGATTGTAAATGGTTACCGTTACTTCGGCACTTACTGCACTCTCACAAATCCCTAAGGAGTCTACTGCTACATAAGTTCCTCCATTTACTAAAGCAACTGTTCCTGCCAAGATACTTCCTGTTGCTGCTCCTGCTCCATTACTTAAATACCAATATGCTGATGGCAATAAATCTGCTACTGTTGGATTATCCAATGCACAAAACTCTTGAATTGTATCTGTTATTGTTGGTGGAGTTGGATTGTAAATCGTTACTGTTACTTCCGCACTTACTGCACTCTCACAAATTCCTAAGGAATCTACCGCTACATAAGTCCCTCCATTTACTAAAGCAACTGTTCCTGCCAAGACACTTCCTGTTGCTGCTCCGGCTCCATTACTCAAATACCAATATGCCGATGGCAATAAATCTGCTACCGTTGGATTATCCAATGCACAAAATTCTTGAATCGTATCTGTTATTGTTGGGGTGATTGGATTGTAAATAGTCACTGTTACTTCAGCACTTACTGCACTTTCACAAATCCCTAAGGAATCTACCGCTACATAAGTTCCTCCATTTACTAAAGCAACTGTTCCTGCCAAGATACTTCCTGTTGCTGCTCCTGACCCATTACTCAAATACCAATATGCTGATGGCAATAAATCTGCTACCGTTGGATTATCCAAGATACAAAATTCTTGAATCGTATCTGTTATTGTTGGGGTGATTGGATTGTAAATGGTTACAGTTACTTCGGCACTTACTGCACTCTCACAAATTCCTAAGGAATCTACTGCTACATATGTTCCTCCATTTACTAAAGCAACTGTTCCTGACAAGATACTTCCTATTGCTGCTCCGGCTCCATTACTCAAATACCAATATGCTGATGGCAATAAATCTGCTACCGTTGGATTATCTAATGCACAAAATTCTTGAATGGTATCTGTTATTGTTGGTGGCGTTGGATTGTAAATCGTTACTGTTACTTCGGCACTTACTGCACTCTCACAAATTCCTAAGGAATCTACTGCTACATAAGTTCCTCCATTTACTAAAGCAACTGTTCCTGCCAAGATGCTTCCTGTTGCTGCTCCTGCTCCATTACTCAAATACCAATATGCTGATGGCAATAAATCTGCTACCGTTGGATTATCCAATGCACAAAATTCTTGAATCGTATCTGTTATTGTTGGGGGAGTTGGATTATAGATCGTTACTGTTACCACTAACCTAGGGTTACTAGGGTCACAACCTGCAGCATCATCACTTGCATAATACGTTTGGCCATTTACTAAAGGTGTAGTTAATACCGTATATGCATTACCATTGGTTGCGGCATCATACCATACCAATGTAGTTGCTGTGGCAACTAAATCGGCTATTGTTGGATTGTCTAAAGCACAAAATTCTTGAATAGCATCTCCTAATGGTGTTGGATTAGTACAAGGTAAACAACCACTTACAGTTACATTAAACACACAAGTTGTAAAATTTCCAGCCCCATCTGTCACAGTCATTGTAACAGGGTGTACTCCATTTGGCAATAATGTACCTGCCACTGGAGATTGTGTTACTACATATGAACAATCATCAAAAGCTGAAACTAATAACCTATAATCTAAAAGAGCACTACAATCTGTAATTGTTTGATCTGGGACACAAGAAATAATAATAGGAGCAAATGTTTCTGTTAAACAGTCTAAAGCTGCTCCACAATCAGCTATATTAGACAAGTCTATACAATTTGTATTTGGTGCAGAATAAGTAGGATCCCAAGTTTGAGCCCCTAAATTTTGAGTTGCTGCTCCTGTTAAAGTATAACTACCAGCTGATCCTAAAGCTCCACAATTTGTAATAGTAAGTTCTCCAGCAGCTAAATCCTTATTGTAAATATTTACTTGATCACTACCGTTTCCTTGTTGAGAAGCGGTGAATGAAGAATTTGTTATAGATACACTTATTGTGCCTACATGTTCCAAATGAAAATCTTGCCCTTTATCATATCTAGCTGGATTTGCATGTAAATTATCAAAAGAACACTTATCAAATGTATAGGACCCTTCAGAATCTTCTAACTGAATACACCCTCCATCACAAGATGCATTTGCTGAAAATTGAGCAAAAAGTGGATTTATAAAATTATCTTCAAAAATACAGTTAGTAAAAATTGCAACGGTTGCCGAATTTGCATCCTCTGCACAATATGCCCCTCCTCCGTTATCAGGATTAGAACCATCCCCTTGGGTATAATTATTTGTAAAACAACTATTACTTACAGTTAATGTTCCATTATTTTGAAAAATTGCACCACCTTGTCTTGCAGTACAATCATCAAAAACAGTTTCATTTACAGTAACGTTAGAACTAGCACCAGTTACTTCAATTGCCCCTCCCCTACCAGATGTAGTAAAATTAAAGACATTTTTAAATACACAATTTTCAACTAATACTGTAGAATTCAGAGCCCATATAGTCCCTCCTCCATTAGAGTTCCAACCAGAACATTTAAATAAACAAGCTCTAAAAGTTACTTCAGAATTTTGTAAAAGAAGATTTACTCCTGCAGTAGCATTTCCTTGATTATCTTTAACGACAACATTTTCAAATACAATCCCAGTAACACCATTCATGGTTATTACTTGACCATTTCCATTTAAATAATAATTAGCTAATGAAATATTTTTTATTGTTATATTATTTGATGAAAATGTTGCAAACCTATTTACAGTTGCATTACCAGTAAAAACTGCTAACCCAGAACCCGCACCAATAATTGTTAGCGATTTATTAATGTTTAGATTAACCTCATTATAAAGTCCTTCATCTACATAAATTGTATCTCCATTTGTTGCTGCAGTAATTGCTGCACCTAAACTTCCATATGGCAATAACAAACTACCATTTTGCCCACCTTGTCCACCGGCACCAGTACCAAAAACACTTCCAGGAGTAGCATCATTAACATAATAAGTACTTTGAGCCTTTACTTCAAGTGAATTGAAAAAGCAAAGGAATAATGCAACAACGGTTATATAATTTCTAAAATTCATCGATTTGAGTATATGTGTATTTATTTATTAGAATAAATTTCGTCAAAAAATACAGAATGTAATTTATGAAAAAAAACAAAATTAAAGGGTCTGATCAGAAAAAAATAGCCACCTAAATTAGGTGGCTATTAATTTACCTTCTAAGTACAGTCAATAAATACTTAAAAGACGACTATTTATGATTAGCAACTGAACTAAACTAACCAACCATAAAATATCCCATCACTACAACTGCTAAAAAGAATGCAATTGTAATTGTTATATACTTTTCTTTTGTAGAAATATCAGAGTTCGTCTGAAACATCTTATGAAACAAAATAGAAACAACTTTTGTCATGCTATTAATGGTTTACAACAATTCTTTTAACATCACTCCTACCATCATTAAACCAAACCTTAACAAAGTAAGTTCCATTAGTAACACTAGATAAATTTAAAGCTGATGCATTGCTTACATCTAAACCAATCAGCTCACCCAACACATTTCTCAATTCAACCTTACTCACATCTCCATTTATAACCAATCTATCTTTAGCTGGATTTGGATAAACATTCCAAGTATTTTGTATTAATCCACTTAAATCAACAGGCTTAACTCTTGAGTAAGATGTTTTACCATCGTAATCAGTCTGCTTTAACCTGTAATAAACAATTCCCGAAAGCTCACTACCATCATCTATATAGTTATAATTGAGCACATCATTACTATTTCCTGCTCCCCCAACAATTCCAATATCTTCAAAACTAGAACCGTTCAAACTTCTCTGTACCGTAAAGTAATCATTGTTCACTTCTGAAGTAGTCCTCCAATCCACATACACTTCATCACCATTTAATCTAGGAGTAAAATCTAATAATTCAATTGGCAAAAAAATCACAGAGGACCCTTCTAACATAAATTTATCTAATGCAATACCATCATTATCATTATCGAGCACATTAAAAATAACTTTAATACTTATCACCTGCCCACTCAAACCAGTACCAATAGAAAACCCTTTAGTTATAAAATCCTGATAAGGTAAATTAACAGTACCATCTGACACATTGTATACAGTAGAAGTTCCTGTAAAAGTAAAACCAGTAGTATAAGAAGCCCCATTATCTGTACTATATTGAACTACTACATTATTATCACTATCAGTACCACTTCCAAAAGTTGTAAAATTCCCCCTAAATGATATTTCATTATTAGTTGCTGCTGTATAACTCAACATAATTAGCTCTTCACCATCAGCAGCAGGAGTTACTAATCTATGATTTAAAACAAAAATAGATCCTTCTTCATAATTAGTACAATCTGTTAAATCTGAAGGGGTTGGTATGTTCGCACTTATATTATATACATCATTATCATCACAACCAGAACCAAAAGGTCGATTATAATAATAAGTTGAAGCTCCGCTACTAGTTGTCAATGAGGTAGTATTATCAAAGTTTTCTGAAGCCAACAGTTCTTTAGTTTTTACTAATCTAAATTCGTCTAGAGCAAAATGTTCATCACCTCTTTGAAAACCTGAAATCTGAACTCTAATAACAATAGTTTGACCATTTAAGTTATCACCAATCACAAACTCTTTAGTTCTGAAAACAGAACTCAAATGTATTGTTCCATCACTACAACTTAACCTTGAAGAACTTGTAGCTGTAATTGTTAAAGCAGTTAAAAAAGTAGCTCCACTATCTGTAGAATATTTCACCTCTAGCTTATCTGCTCCTATATCTAAAGCATTTGAACAGGAAGGATTTGCAAAGTTACCCACAAAACCTATCTCATCATTATCGGTAACTGTATAACTAAATACATCAAGATAAGTTGGAGTAGCTCCACCAGTACCATCAATATCTGCTGCATAAAAAATTGAACCTACCTCCTGTGTAACATAACCGGTAGCATTAGTAGGATCTCCATAATTACTTGACACATCAAAATTATCCGCAAACCCACAACCTTCATTATCATTCCTAAAAGCTCCATCCGAAACTAAATTAGTTGTAGTACTAAAATCCTCTGTTACTAATACATCATATACTTGAGCTTTAGCAAAAAAACAATTGAAGAAAAATAGCATTAAGGAAAATAATAGTTTATAATGTCTCATAATAATGTCGTTTTACGTAAAGTTAGATCAATTGGATACAATAAAAATTACTTTTTATTCAAAAACTAAAAAGTCTGAAACTAAAAAGCTATCTTTACTTCATATGAAGCAAGAACCATTATTTGACCTCGTTAATTCGCTGACCATGTCAGAAAAGAGATTCTTTAAAATATTCTCTAAACGCCATGTGATTGGCGATAAAAATGAATATGCACAGCTTTTCGATTTTATAGATAAAGAAACCGATTTAAATAATGCACGCTTAATAGAACAACCTTTTGTAAAGAATGTTTCTGCAGAAAAGAACTACTTATACCGGTTAATTTTAAAAAGTTTAAATGCTTTTCATTCTCAAAATTCTGACAGAAGAAAAATATACGATTACCTAATTAGTATTGATATATTATTTCAAAAAGGACTTTACAATCAAGCAATTGATCTTGTTCTAAAAGCCAGGAAAATAGCTAGCAAAAATGAACTTTTACGACAAGAGTTCTTGCTCTCAGAATTGCATGAAGAACTGTTGTTAAAAGATCAACGATATGCTGATGTAATTAACCTAATTGCCGATGATAGAAGTTCAATAAACTTAATTGAAAACCTACTGTCACTCAAAGAACTTACTACTAAAGGATACCACGAAAACCTTTCTAAAGGTGTTATTAGAGATCAAAAAGATTTAGATCCATTTAACGAATTAATTAAAAGTGATTTAGTTCAAAATGAAAAAAGTGCCCTTACTGCAAGAGCAAGGCTACATCAAATATCAGTTGAACTAACGTATAATATGGTTGCCGGAAACAACAGTGAAGTTCTAAAGTTTGCAACCAAAATATTAAACCTATATGAATCTAATCCTCACCTTATAGAATACACTCCTATAGGTTATGTCAGTTCGTGTTTCATTTTAGGGAATGCTCAACTTTCTGCTAATAAAATAGATGAGTTAAAAAAGACCATTCTACATTACGATTCTATTGAAGAATTAGATGCTGTAAAGAAGTCTCAAAAAGCAATTTCGAGTTTGTTTTTTTACAAAAACATCTTAGCGCTACCACTAGATAGACAACAAGATTTAACAAAGCTTGAACTAGAAATACCCAAACACATCCCTTTTATTGGAAAAGCACAACTTTATGATTTGTACTTTCAAATATCACTATGCTTTTTCACGCAACAAAACTTTAAAAAAGCACTACAGTGGACCAATGAAATTATTAATGATTTACAATTTAAATCACGAAGTGACTTTATCAATACGGTTAAGTTATTTAACCTTATCATCCATTTTGAATTAAGCAACGATTTCACTTTAGAGTACATTTCTAAATCTACCCACAATTATTTCAGAAAAAAGAACCAATTGTTTAAGGTAGAAAAGTTCTTAATCAAATTCTTCAACAAGTACGAAAGCTATGCTGCTAAAAACACCATAACTCTTGAACTGAAAAAACTAAAAGAAGAACTGGAAAAACTTACCAACGACAGGTACGAAATGAAGGCCTTTCAATATTTTGACTTTTTAGGTTGGGTTGAGAGTAAATTGAATTAGAAATTATATTTCAATCTTATACCCACAATCAAAATGGGTTTCTGGACAGGATTTTTTACCATGCAATCCACAAGGCCTGCATTTCAACTCTTGCTTTACCTCAACAACAGTACTGTTATCCGATAACGGTCCAAAACCAAAAGAAGGTTGTGTAGAGCAAAAATATACGGTTACGGGGGCATTCATAGCTGAAGCGATATGAAGTGGTGCGGAATCATTTACATAATTCATTTTAGCAGTTTGCATCAATGCTGCTGATGCTAAAAAAGATAACTTACCAGACAGGTTGATTACCGACTTATTTTTAGAAAGCATTCTAATCTCTTCACACTTCTCAGAATCAACAGGTCCTCCAAGCAAATAAATTTTTGTTTGACCACCTATCTTGTTGATTAATTTTACCCACTGCTCTTTAGGCAATTCTTTCGTTTTCCATACCGAAGTTGGAGCCATACAAACATAATCCTCCTTCTTATATTCCTCTACAGAAGAACAATCTTTACTTGAAGGGTACAACTTCGGATTAGACGATTTGCCATCTGTTAACGCACTAATTAATTGTTGATTCCTTTCCACCTCATGTGTTCCATCTCCAATGTTATGTTCAAACGTTTTGGAAAAAGAAAATGACCATGGGTTCTTCTTAAAACCTATTTTTTCTTGGGCCCCAGAAAAAGCAGTAATCATACCACTAGAAGCGAATCGTTGTAAATTCACAACAATAGCATACTTTGATTTTTTTACCGCTCTAGCAATTGCTATCAAATTGCCGTACTTCTTGCTCTTTTTATCCCAAACAAGCACTTCATTGATAAAAGGATGATTCTTCAACAAACCTTCATTTCCTTTTCTAAGTAAAAAATCTATTTTACTTTCAGGATAAAATTCATGTAGTTTTTCAGCAACTCCCGTTGCCAAAATAACATCTCCTATAAAGGCGGTTTGTATGATTAATATTTTATTCAAAATATGCGCTTCCTCTATCTTTAACAGATCATTACCGTAAGAAATTATACAGCAACATTGTACTCTCTTAAAGCATCGTTTAATGATGTCTTTAAATCAGTACTTGGTTTTCTTTTACCTATAATTAATGCACAAGGAACATTATAGTTTCCTGCAGGAAATTCTTTCGTATATGACCCTGGAATAACCACAGAACGTTCTGGCACTTCACCTCTATATTCAATTGGTTCATCACCACTTACATCAATTATTTTAGTCGATTTTGTCAACACTACATTTGCTCCTAATACAGCTTCTTTCCTCACTCTTACCCCTTCAACAACTATACATCTTGATCCAACAAAACATCCGTCTTCTATTACTACTGGTGCTGCTTGCAATGGCTCCAAAACACCTCCTATCCCTACTCCACCACTCAAGTGAACATCTTTACCAATTTGCGCACAAGAACCAACTGTAGCCCATGTATCAACCATTGTTCCTGCATCAACATATGCTCCAATATTTACATATGAAGGCATCATAATTACACCCTTAGATAAATATGCTCCATAACGTGCAACTGCATGAGGAACAACTCTAACACCTAAATCGGCATAGTTCGTTTTCAACTTCATTTTATCATGAAATTCAAAAGGACCAACCTCTATCGTTTCCATTTTTTGAATAGGGAAATACAATACAACAGCCTTTTTTACCCACTCATTCACTTTCCAATTATCTCCATCAGGCTCAGCAACTCTTAACGTTCCCTTATCTAATAATTCGATAACTTCTCTTATTGTATTTTGGGTATCATCAGATTTTAACAATTCTCTGTTTTCCCAAGCTTCTTCTATCTTACCTCTTAAATGTTCCATTTTTAAAATGTTTTTAAATTTCTAAAAAGACGAAGTTATTAATTTTTCTAAAATAGCAGTGTTCCCCTCCCAAGTATAATTTCCTCTAACAAACTCATACCCTTTTCCACCTATTTCTTTCTGCAAATTAACATCCTCTAACAACTTTATTATATGATCTTTATAATCTTCATCATTGTTTCCTATCAAAATATTTTCATCATGACTTGCTCCCAACGCATTGTTTGCCAAATCAGAAGTAATGCACGGTAATTTCATAGCCATCGCCTCTAACAGTTTATTTTGTAAACCGGTACCTATTTGCATAGGAGCAATAAATATTTTTGATTTTAAATAATACGGTGAAATTTCTTCTACCCACCCTGTAACAACAACACGATCAGACCTCAACTTTAATACACTAGCCAAAGGTTGTGCACCAACAATAATCAATTTAATCTCTGGCTTCTCTTTCCAAACCAATGGCATTACATTATTCACCAAATAAACTACACTATCCACATTCGGTGGATACGCCATATTACCCGTAAAAATGAGATCATAAACCTTAGGCTCTTCTTTATATTTAAACGTATCGTAATCAACTCCGTTTTTAACAATTTCAATAGCATCATTTTGAACATGAACAACCAACTCTCTATCTTGCTCAGAAATAATAGTATGATGATCAAAATCATCAAAAATAAAATGTTCGTAACGCTTTAACCGTGTAGTTTCTGTTTTTAATGACCATTTCAAATAAAATGGAGCATCTTCTATTCTCCTCTCCATACCCCTCGCTAAAGCATCCATATAATCCAATGTTTTAGGGATTTTAGAATTACGTACATATTCAGTAACTCTAATTAGCTGACAATAAATATGATCTGGTTTATATTTAGCAAGAAAAGCATCTACTTTCTTTTGGGCTGAAACACTATAAAAATAAGCTACTTGTAAGGACTGATCTGTAAACAACAAACACCTTAATAAATTCCAATAAATCTTTATCTTAGAAAGCCTTATCACTTCGATTTCTGAGCAATATTCAGAAAGTACATCAATAGAAGATTGCTCCACTTTCTCTGCAGACAATGCACATAGAATAATCTCATGTTTTTTTGAAAGCTCTTTTATTTGATTAAACACACGCAATTTATCCCCTTTTTCAAGGGGGTAAGGAAATCTTGATAATAGAACAAAAATTTTCATTTACTCAATAAATCTTTACAAAAATGAATAAGATTATCCACAATTACACCATTGTCGTAATCACTTTCCATTAATTCTCTTGCAGCTTTTCCAATTGCAATTTGTTCGGCTTCATTCTCTAAAAAGTAATTAATCGCATTGGCGAACTCTTCTGGAGAATTTGCAATAATAATATTTTTTTGATGGGTATAGTTAATCCCTTCGGCACCTATAGCAGTTGTAATAACCAACTTACCCAAAGTCATTCCTTCAATAATTTTAATTCTCATACCGCTCCCCGTTAACAAAGGAACAACCATGATATTGTTTTGATTAATAAAATCAATGGCACTATCTACCTCCCCCAATACATTTAAATTGGTATTCCCATCACTTTTTAACCAAGCAGGCATTCTTCTTCCCGCTAAGTTTAACTCGGCAGAAGAATTCTTTGTTAAAACCAAGTCCCAAATATTATCTAAAAACCATTTTATACCTATTTGGTTTGGAGCCCAATCCATACTACCAATATGGAACACTTTATTTCCAGAGTGTGGTGCTTCATATTTATAATCTGACAACATTATTCCAAAAGGAACAGTTAACATTGGAACTTTAGCCCCTAACACTTTAAAACGCTCTTTATCTGCATCAGTAATTGGAACGATTCCATCTACTTTTTGAATATTTTCAATTTCGGCTTTCTTTAAACGTTTGGCTAAAAAATTTAAATACCACCTCTTCAATCCTGTCTCTTTTTTAGCATTAAGTTCCCAGATATCATGTTCGATATTTTGAGATTGATAAACGATTTTAGCTGAACAATTCGCTCTTATTGCTTCAATATATCCAGTAACAAAAAAAGTCTCCAACAAAACAACATCATAAGCTGCTTCTTTTATTGTTTTGACAATAAGATCTTCAAATTCTTGACTATAAAATCGTTCTAAATTATATGATTTTGACGAAAATAAATTTAAGAATGCTCCCAATGGTTTAACATTAGTATCTACAAATACATGTTCTATTTTTGTCTTTTCTAGATAAGACTTAGCCATCTTATCTTTTTGGAAAGGATGCTTAGGTGTACTTATAGTCAACACCTTAAGATCAACTTCTTTAGCTAACAAACCTTGTGTAATCACATGCATTGCCTTACAGCCTCCATCGACTTCAGGAAAAGGTGGTTTTAAACAAATTTGTAAAATTTTCATTCGGAAGTTTTCTTCTTAAATATTTTAGCAAAAAAGCTAGTGTAGGCCGCAAAGTTAAACATAGAAGAATCTGTTGTCGCTTTATAAGTAAAAAATATCCCTAAGGGCAACAACAAAACTGTTGACATCCACATTCCTTGGTAAGGTTCTAAAACCATTTGCTTAACCATTTTCTCACCAGAAATGGAAGTGACCCAAAAAGTAACAAAGAAGATTACCGAAATAACAACAGGCATACCTAAACCTCCTTTTTTAACAATAGCTCCCAATGGTGCACCAATCAAAAACATAATAAAACAAGCCAATGAGTAAGAGTATTTTTTGTGCCACTCTACTCCCATTCTTGCTACATCTCTTTTTTTAACCAATGTTTGTGTAGCTGCTGCACCAGCTCTCCCCTTATTAGTTCGTGCATTATTTAACGCGATATTATAAAGTTGATCCAATTCTTCTTGCTTCATTTCTGAAACATAATCAGAAACCGAAGCTATACTATCCCCTTTATCTTCATATGTATTAAATATGGTATCATTAAAAAGATAATTACTCGCAATTAAACTAGTAAACTCTGTAAGATGAGTTTCGTTTTGCTTATTTATCGTATCAATTTGATTGGTTAACTGAGATAGATTAAAGAGCCTATAATCATGTTTAAAAGCATCCTCATCTGTCCTACTAAAGTTAAATCCTTCTAAATTTATTCGTATCAAATGTTCATCAAAAGCAAATCGAGATAAAGGGTAAACTTTCTTTGTTGTTGTTTCTGTTTGATCTTGATAATCTATACCATGAAAAAGTCTAATAGAAAAATAAGTTTTATCATCAGACATCTTCATTATTGCAGAGTCTGCTACCGTTAGCTTACGATTTCCAATGATATTATTTGAATGGTCATAGATCATTACATCTTTTAACATCTCGTCACCATTATCAAGCAATTCTTTTTTCATTACTCGAATGGTGTATCCTTCTATTCTATTGTAAAAAATTCCTGGTTTAATATCTACAGCAGGTTTCTTATTTCTGATGTCATGCAATAGAGAAAAATACTTCAAGTTTGCTTTGGGTATTCCATAGTTTGAAAAAAGAAAAGCTCCAATACTAATTAAAAATACAAATATTGCTAGCGGACGCATAACTCGTTGTAGCGAAATTCCTGCAGCTTTACAGGATACCAATTCAAAATGTTCTCCTAAATTTCCAAAAGTCATTAAGGAAGCTAATAAAACCGAAAGAGGAAGTGCCAGCGGAACAAGGTTGGCAGATGTATAAAGTAAGAACTCAGCTATGATATACCATTTAATTCCTTTCCCTGCCATTTCATCTACCCACAGCCATATAAATTGCATCAGTAGCACAAATACTGCTATAAAGAATGTAAGGACAAATGGACCTATAAAAGAAAGAAGTAGAAATCGGGTTAATTTTTTCACCTTATTTGTTGCTTGAAGCAAATATAGTTAATACATATTGGTATGACTAACGGTCAACTCATAAAAGTATTTTACACGAAATAAAAAAATCGCCACATCAAAGGATGCAGCGATTTTATATCAAGTTATTTTATACTATTGAAACTGATCTGAAACAATCAAATCTTTTGTTCCATGTCCCCAAGAGTAGAAACCTTCTCCAGATTTTACTCCCATTTTTCCTGCAGTTACCATATTCACTAACAATGGACATGGTGCATATTTAGGATTACCAAATCCTTCATACATCACATTAAGAATAGACAAACAAACATCTAAACCAATAAAATCTGCCAATTGCAATGGACCCATAGGGTGAGCCATTCCTAATTTCATAACAGTATCGATTTCTGAAACTCCAGCAACTCCTTCATGTAAAGTGATTATTGCCTCATTAATCATTGGCATTAAAATTCTGTTGGCAACAAAACCTGGATAATCATTTACTTCTGTTGGTGTTTTACCTAATTTCTTAGACAACTCCATAATCGTAGAAGTAACCTCATCAGAAGTTGAATAACCTCTAATTATCTCCACCAACTTCATAATTGGTACTGGATTCATAAAGTGCATTCCTATAACCTTATCAGGTCTACTTGTTACAGCAGCAATCTGAGTAATAGAAATTGAAGATGTATTTGTAGCCAAGATAACATCATCACCTGTAGCTTCATCCATTGATTTAAAGATCTTCAATTTTAAATCAACATTTTCTGTTGCTGCCTCAACTACTAATTGAACATCTGCAACACCAGCATTCATATCAGTGAATGTTGTTAGGTTATCTAATGTACCGTTTTTATCTGCTTCAGATATTTTCTCTTTAGCAACCATTCTATCTAAATTTTTAGATATTGTTGCTATTGCTTTATCTAATGCTTCTTGAGATATATCAATTAAGTTTACTTTAAATCCACTTTGAGCAAATGTGTGAGCAATTCCATTACCCATTGTTCCTGCTCCTATTACTGCTATATTCTTCATTCTATTTAGTTTATCGTGTTAAACGTTTTAACGTTGAAACGTTCCAACATTAAAACTCAATTATTATCCGTGCTTTGCTGCTAAATATCTTTCTGCTTCTAGCGCTGCCATACAACCTGTTCCTGCAGCTGTAATTGCTTGTCTATACGTTTTATCAGCAGCATCACCACTAACAAAAACTCCTGCAACATTTGTTTTAGCTGTTCCTGGTTCTGCATATTCGATATATCCAGCATCATCTAAATTGATGTAATCTTTAAATATTTCTGTATTTGGATTATGACCAATAGCAACAAAAAATCCAGTACAAGGAATCACTTTTTCCTCACCAGTTTTATTGTTTTTAACTCTAGCTCCAGTTACCAAATCATTCTCTCCTAAAACCTCTTCAGTTTCTGTATTGAATAGTATTTCAATGTTCTCAGTATTTGCAACTCTTTCTGCCATAATTTTAGATGCTCTAAACTCATCTCTTCTTACCAACATTGTAACTTTTGTACAGATATTAGATAAGTAGTGTGCTTCTTCACAAGCCGAATCTCCTGCTCCAACAATAATTGTTTCTTGACCTCTATAAAAGAATCCATCACAAACTGCACAAGCAGAAACTCCACCTCCAGCTTCTAAATATTTCTGTTCAGAATCTAAACCTAAATATCTTGCTGATGCTCCTGTAGAAATAATTACCGTTTCTGCATGAATCTCTTTCTTATCTTCAATCCAAACTTTATGAACATCTCCAGAAAAGTCAACTTTAGTAACCCATCCATTTCTTATGTCAGAATCAAACCTTTTTGCTTGAGCTTCCAATTGCATCATCATCTCCGGACCAGTAACACCATCTGCATATCCTGGGAAGTTTTCTACTTCATTGGTAGTAGTTAATTGTCCTCCTGGTTGCATTCCTTGGTACAATACTGGAGACATATTTGCTCTAGCAGCATAAATTGCAGCAGTATACCCTGCTGGACCTGATCCTATAATTAAACACTTTACTTTTTCTATTTCTTCTGACATAATATTAAATTTTGAGAGCCTAAAAGTAAGGTTTTGAAAACTGTTTTAAAACTGATTTAGCATAATTTTAGGTCGTTAATTTTACATAGGATTACAATAATCTAATCTACAGCAATTATCGTATCATAACTTACGCCATAACCACCCCAAACACCGAGACCTCCCTCAATATTCGTTTTTATAGTAGCTGGAGCAGCAAAAGGATTCCCATTATTAAAAGCAGCAATTTCAAAAGAATTCCAAAATTGAAAATGAGGCTGATCTATCGTACAAAACTTGATAGCAATAGTATCCCCTTGCTGGAAATAATCCCAAGTCTCATCACCTTGAACTGGGATTTCATCAACCTCATGCCCTCTCCAAAGAAAAGCTTCAAAGTTTAATCCATTGAAAAAATTATCATCAAACACAGAACCATTTGCAGGAATAAAACGATCGTCTTTTCCTATTCTTTGCGTATAAATTCTATAGGCAGTTCCTGCCGGTTGAGGGTCATTTAATTGAAACCATAAATAACCATAATCAGTAAATCCTGGTTGATCCTTATACCAATACCTATCCATAACTACAGGTGTTGGAATTGTAGTAGTAGAGGTTAAAGTTTCTCCTTCGGCAGTAATTGAAAGCGTATACGTTTTCCCTTCTTCCCCAAAAATAACAGGATCTAATGTACTGTATAAACAGAATCCAAAATTCTTTACACTCTCTAATGATACCCCTATCAATTCTGAAATGGCTGGCAAAAGAGAATCTGGTAAATTATTGGTGCAAATTTCCGTTAGCTGAACATTATTTGTTCCATTATTCACAAAAACCGTAGCTCCATGTACAAAAGCATTCTGTAAAGAATTAATATCTATTGGATCAAAATAACCCTCGGTTTTTGTTAAAATAACAAAAGGTGGAAGACCTGGTTCGATAGATCCTTCTACCACCAGTTTTCTTTCAGCTTCTGGTAAATCAATGTCAATATCTTTTTCACAAGAAAAAAGACAGAGGGAAAATAATCCTATAAAAAGAAACACTATTCTTTTAGTCATAAGACTGCTTCGTACCATTTTGTTTTGTTCGCTATTCCGTTTCAAATTTAAATTCTTCATGTTCTAAAATTTAAAATTCCAAGATATGGAGGGTAAAATTCCAAATAAAGAAACTTGTTTCGCTTGTATATCTAGAGTACCATCATAAACACTACCATCTGTTGCAAAGTAAATGAAATAAGGATTTTGCCTATTGTATGCATTGTAAACAGAGAATACCCAATCCGACTTAAACTTCTTTTCCTCTTTTCCTTTTAGTGTAAGCGATAAGTCCATCCTATGATAAGCATCCATTCTAAAAGAATTACGATCGCCATAATCACTCACAATTTCTCCTTGCACCGTATATCTTTGCTCAGGTAACGTTAACGCACTTCCTGTTGCATAAACCCATACAGCACCTAGCACCCATCGCTTAGAAAGATCATAAGTTAATACTAAAGAAGCATCATGTCTTCTATCATATTTAGCCGGAAAAACATTACCATCATTCAATTCTTCAAATTGTTTATTCGTCCATGAAAGGGTATAACCGATCCATCCATTTAATTTACCATAACGCTTCTTAACAAAAAATTCAGCGCCATAAGACCATCCTTTACCAAACGTAAATTGATTGTCTACATTATTACCCGCATTATCCTCTGGCAAAGCTCCATCCTTATATTCAACTTGATTATCCATGG
>CAJQOH010000052.1 GCA_905479915.1 uncultured Flavobacteriales bacterium | reverse complement strand
TTAGTGTTTAGTGTTTAGTGTTTAGTGTTTAGTGTTTAGTGTTTAGTGTTTAGTGTTTAGTGTTTAGTGTTTAGTGTTTAGTGTTTAGTGTTTAGTGTTTAGTGTTTAGTGTTTAGTGTAACTTATTTTTCTAAAAACGATACACCAAAAACCATTAACTAGATTAATAATCTTTTTCTTGTACTAATTTACCGTCCTCATCATAAAACTTCCAATGGCCTACTTGTTCGTTTTTCTCATAAAACCCTTCATACCTCAACTGTCCATTTGGAAAATATATTTTTGCTTCACCTGTTCTTAACCCTTCCTTAAATGTTCCTGCGCTTTGCAATTGTTTATTCTCAAAGTAGGCATTCCATTCTCCTTCTCTTTCCCCATTTTCAAATTTACCTGACATCTTCAGCTCTCCATTTTGGTGAAAATATTTTTCCTCCACTATAATTTCTTTTCCATTCTTTTCTTGGTAATAACATACCTTCTTTTTTTCTTTTCCTGGGTACGTCTCTTCTATTTTTTCAATGATAGGGGCTTCACAAGCCATCAAAAATAAAAGGGGTATTAAATAGATCAGCTTTTTCATGTTTATTTTTTTCGTTCAGTAGTATAAATTACTAATTCAGCTAAAGCTTTATTTGCTTCATTTTGTTCAAATTCTTTTAAAATAGCTAACGCTTTTTCTTTGTAATCATTCATCGCTTTTTGGGCATATTCAATCCCGCCTTTTTCAATCACAAAACTGATTACTTCTTTAACTTTCTTCTTGTTTTCATTATGATTCTTCACAACATTTATCACCTTCCTTTTTTCAAAGAATGAAGCATTACTCAACGCATAAATCAATGGTAACGTCATCTTTTTTTCTTTGATATCTATTCCTGTCGGTTTTCCTATTGTTTCCCCATCACTTCCATAATCAAATAAATCATCTTTTATTTGAAAAGCGATTCCTGTATATTCTCCAAACAATCGCATTTTTTCTCTCACCTCTTTTGTTACTCCAACAGAATTTGCTCCTGAAGCACAACAAGAAGCAATTAATGTTGCTGTCTTTTGCCTAATAATATCGTAATAAACCTTCTCTGTTATATCTAGTTTTCGAGCCTTTTCTATTTGTAATAGTTCTCCCTCACTCATTTCCCTTACAGAGTTCGACATAATTTTGAGCAACTCAAACTCTTCATTTTCTACAGCTAACAATAACCCTTTAGAAAGTAAATAATCACCTACCAAAACAGCAATCTTATTTTTCCAAATTGCATTAATCGAAAAGAAACCTCTTCTTTTATTGGCATCATCAACTACATCATCATGTACTAAAGTAGCTGTATGCAACAATTCAATCATTGCAGCAGCACGATAAGTAGAATCTGTTGTTTCTCCAAAAACTTTTGCAGATAAAAACACGAACATCGGACGCATTTGCTTTCCTTTTCGTTTAATAATGTAGTGCATTATTTTATCCAACAAAGAAACTCGACTCTTCATCGAAGCACGAAACCGAGGCTCAAACTCCTTAATTTCTTTCGCAATAGGTTGCTTTATTTGATCTAATTTACTCATTGGGGAACCAAAGATAATAAAAGCTTAGTTCAATTAAGCATAAACTCTCTTTAACCATTTCGGCAATACAAAAGTGCCTATTATTAAATAAGGATAATAACTAAATAAACGCCACAAAACAGCTAACAATCCTGCCAATCCTAAAGGAGTAAAATCAGACAAAAAGCCTTGAAAGGCGAACTCTGAAACGCCTGTTCCTCCTGGAGTTGGGCTAATCAAAAGAATTACCCACATCACCAGTTGTCTTCCATAAATTAACAAATGGCTACCAACAGGAGTAAACGCTAATAACAAAAAATTAACCACCCAAAAACGAGCTGTCCAAGAAAATAAAGTTGCACCAAAAGCTTTCAACCAAAACAACAACGGTTTACCTTTTAATTCTTGAGATGTAGTAATTATTTCATCTCCAACTTTTTCTATTTTAGATTTCCACCTTGTTAATAGGTTCCATTTAAAAATCTGTAATAACAATTTTTTAAATCCTTGAGGGTTCAAAAAAACTCCATAAACGATCATCGAGCAGAGTAATAAGATAAAGCTATAACCTAAAACAAAAAGACCTTTTACAGAAAAGGTAACCCCTAAAATTTCTTTTTGAAGCTCAATTGGAAATAAATATTCAGTACCTATAAATAAAACAATAACCGGAACAGTTATAACATAAAATAACTCATCCAATAACGCAGTTACCATAACTATTGCTGTGCTTTTCCCTCCACTTAACCCTTCTTTATTCAGAATATATAAAGCTACTCCTGTTCCTCCTACAACAGAAGGTGTTATGGCTGAAGCAAACTCCCACAACATAATTACATCAAAACTATTACGCCAAGAAATCTTATTTTCTGTTAAAATTCGAATTCGAAACATATAAGCCAAGTCACGAACAAACATCATAAATAAAGCAACCAGCATCCAAACCATTGTTTGCAAACCCCATTCTACTTTTTGAAATTCTTCCCAATTGGTAGTTGAATAAAGTAAATATGTAGTTACAGCTAACCCAATAATTATTGGGACAACTATTCTTTTAAGAGAAAATAAGTCTTTTACTTTATTATTTTTGTCCATCAATATTTTAGCTATGAAAAAGATATATTACTTATCCACTTGTTCAACGTGTACTCGAATAATCAAAGAATTAAACCTAGATGATTCATTTGAATTTCAAGACATCAAATCTAATAAAATTACTACCGAGCAAATTGAGCAAATGAAAAAAATGAGTGGCTCTTATGAAAGTTTGTTTAGCAAAAGAGCTATGAAATATAAGTCCATGGGGTTAAAGGATAAAAACTTATCTGAAGATGACATTAAAAATTTAATTGTTGATGAATACACATTCTTAAAGCGACCTGTTCTAATTATTAATGATGAAATCTTTGTAGGAAATTCAAAAAAAGTAGTTGAAGCTGCGAAATTGATAATTGATAATTGATAATTGATAATTGATAATTGATAATTGATAATTGATAATTGATAATTGAAGCACTGAAAACCAACAATCACTTAACGCTACAACTTTACAAACTTGTTAACTTTACGAACCTTTTAACTTAAGAATGAATTCCAACATTAAAGCTCATATTGCACTTTTATTCGCGAACATTATTTATGGTTTAAATTATACTGTTGCTAAAGATGTAATGCCTGATTATATTTTGCCTTTTGGCTTTATTTTTTGTCGTGTAATAGGTGCCTTAAGTTTATTCTGGATTATACATTCATTCAATTATGAAAAAGTAGAAAAGAAAGATATGCTCTTAATGGCTATCTGTGGATTTTTTGGAGTATTTGCAAATCAATTGATGTTTTTTTATGGACTTAATTTAACCACACCAATTAATGCAGGAATAATAATGACCTCTAATCCTATATTGGTAATTATTGCTTCAGCTATTATTCTTAAAAATAAAATTACCGTTCTTAAAATTGCCGGAATTGCTCTAGGGATTGCTGGAGCCTTATTACTACTTCTGGTTAAAAAAGATTTTTCTTTTGGGTCAGACACCTTATTGGGTGATTTGTTTATCTTTTTAAATGCACTTTCTTATGGAATCTATCTCGTATTAGCTGTTCCACTAATGAAGAAATACAACCCCTTAACAGTTATAAAATGGGTTTTTACATTTGGAGCTATATTCGTTATTCCATTTGGATTTCAACAATTTTCAGAAATTGAATGGAATACTTTTGGAACAGATATATGGCTTAAATTTAGTTTTGTTGTAATAGCCACAACCTTTTTTGCTTACTTATTAAATATATACGGCCTTAAAAAACTAAGTCCTTCCGTTGTTTCAACCTACATATACTTACAACCCCTATTGGCTGCATTAGTAGCTATTTGGGCAGGAAAAGATACTTTAGATTGGATTAAAATTGTTGCAGCTCTTTTAATCTTTAGTGGTGTTTACTTGGTGAGTAAAACAAAAACAGTAAAAAGTCCATAGTATTATTACATTTGTACCCTAATTTACTTGTATGGTTAAATCAATGACCGGTTTTGGAAAAGCAACCGGAGAAATAAACAACAAAAAAATTACTGTAGAGATCAAATCTTTAAACAGTAAGCAAGCAGATATTTCTGTCAGGATGCCTTCTTTCTATAAAGAGAAAGAATTACCCTTAAGATCATTGATTAACAAAAACCTTCAAAGAGGAAAAATTGAATTTAACCTCTATGCAGAATTATTAGGAGGAAGCTCTACTTTAAATCTAAACAAAGAGTTATTCAAAAAATATTTCAATGAATTTAGTGAAGCGGCTAATGAAGTTGATCCAAATCATAATTCGGATATTGTTTCGGTGATTTCTAAAATGCCTGATTTGATGAAGTCTGAAAGAACCGAGTTAGATGAAAATGAATGGAACAGTGTTTTTACAATTATTCAAAATGCTTTAGAAGAAATAAACACATTTAGAAAAACAGAGGGAGATTCATTAAAAGAAGAATTGACGTTAAGAGTAAATAATATTTCTACATTATTGAGTAATGTAGAGCAATACGAAGAAGAACGAATTACTACTGTAAGAAATAAGATTTTAAACAATCTAAAAGAAGTAATTGACGAAAGTAGCATCAATAAAGATCGTTTTGAACAAGAGTTAATTTACTACATTGAAAAATATGATGTTACAGAAGAAAAGACACGTTTATCTCAACATTGTAAATACTTCAAAGAAACAATGGATTCAACTATTTCTGAAGGGAAAAAGTTAGGCTTCATTTGTCAAGAAATGGGTAGAGAAATTAATACCCTTGGATCAAAAGCAAATCATGTTGAACTACAAAGAATTGTAGTTCAGATGAAAGATGAGTTAGAAAAGATTAAAGAACAGATTTTAAATATATTATAAAGATGGGAGGAAAGTGTATCATATTGTGTGCACCATCGGGAGCTGGAAAAACATCAATAACAAAATACTTATTACAACAAGATTTAGGTTTAGAATTTTCTATATCTGCATGTAATAGAGAAAAAAGAGAAGGAGAAATTGACGGAGTTGATTACCATTTTTTAACTACTGAAGATTTTAAAACTCGCATAGAAAACGATCAATTTGCCGAGTGGGAGGAAGTTTATAAAGACAACTATTACGGAACTCTAAAAACGGAGATTAACAGAATTTGGAACAGTGGCAAAAATGTAATTTTTGATGTTGATGTAGAAGGTGGATTAAGTTTAACTAAACATTTTGGAGAAAAAGCCTTAGCAATGTTCATTAAACCTCCTTCGTTTGATGCTCTAGAGGAAAGATTAAGAGGCAGAGGAACTGAAGATGAAGAAAAAATTCAAAAGCGTTTAGCAAAAGCCGGAAAAGAATTGGAATTTTCTAAATGGTTCGACTACATAATAGTTAATGATCGTTTAGAAGATGCACAAAAGGAAGCTCACATGCTTGTAAAAACATTTTTAAAATAAACCCCAATGAATATTGGTCTCTATTTTGGAACTTACAACCCTATACATGTTGGACATTTAATTATTGCCAACCATATGGTAGAGAATTCCAAACTAGATCAAATTTGGCTAGTTGTTTCTCCACAAAATCCTTTAAAAAATAAATCTTCATTATTAGAAGATTATCACAGATTAGCAATCGTTAACGTTGCTGTAGAAGGAAACAATAAACTGAAAGCTTCAAACATAGAATTTCAACTACCGAAACCTTCTTATACTATAGATACACTAACTTACATTACAGAAAAACATCCTGAACACAACTTTTCTGTTATTATGGGAGAAGATAATTTAAGATCTTTTCATAAGTGGAAAAATTACGAACAGATATTAAACAATCATACCATTTACGTATACCCGAGGGTATTAACTGAACAAGAATTATTAGAAGGGTCACATCCTAAGGAAATTCCATTTAAAGACCACCCTAAAGTTAAAATTACCGAAGCTCCTGTTATGAAAATATCAGCAAGCTTTATTCGTAAAGCCATTAAAGAAAAAAAAGATGTAAGGTATTTACTTTCTGACGCTGTACATAAGTATGTTTCAGAAATGCATTTTTACGAAAAATAACTAAACACAATTCCAACTAGTAAAAAAGAAAACAACAATTCTGCAATCCATTTCTTTTTTAAATGTTGAAAAAAACTTGCCAAGATTATAGATACAGGAATTGTAATCATAATAAAGGTTGCCAAATAATCCATTTTATTCAGTAACAAACTAAACAGTCCGAGGGTACTCATTATCAAAACAGTAAATAACATTTTTCTTGTTTTTACCGCTCCTCTTCCTAAAACTCTTGTTAAGCCTAAACAAGAAGCCAAGATCGTTCCAGCCATTATTAATCCACTCCATTTATTCAATAATGAAACATCCTTCCATTCAATATTAAAAAGACGTATAGAATCTATGTCAATCAAAACCTCTGACAAACTACCAAATACAAAATGATAACTTATAAAGTAAATAATAGGAACACTTAAGCCGATTAACGAACAAACAAAATCTCTAATTTTAGGAGTAGTCATATAAATTAAACCCATCCAAATTAATGCGAAATAAAAAATATTGGGCAGATATATTAACGAAGCAACAGCAATTAAAAATCCGGCATTAAACAACAACGCTAATTTACTATTCGCATCGTACAACCTTAATACTTGATGAAAAGCTATCAACAAAAAAGTATTGGCTATTACCACTTCATTTAAATCTAACAACCACAAACAAGAACTATTCAAAACAACTAAAAACAAACTTGTTAAATGTGAGTTTTGCTGAATTAACTTAAACTCGTTTACAATAAAATTTAAATAAATAGCTTGTCCTACAACTAGAAAAAGTGAAATAAACGTATCTAACCATTTAATCTTTGTAGAGATTAAGCTTAACGAACTCAAATCTTCTCCAATAAAAAAAGAAGGTAACCAAAGAATAATCGCCAATAGCATAACCAATACATTAACTATTTTTTGATTCGATTTAAATACTCCTATTAGCATTTCACAATATTAATCAATTATATTTTTGATTATTAAAGATAAATTTTACTTTTGCTTTATAAATTTAGAGTTATGACAGAATTTTTATATTGGTTAGGGCATTTTATGCATGATGTATTTGAAATGACATTAGTACCATTAGGGAATCTTCCTAATTGGTTTTTTATAGTTCTTGCTTTTGCATTATTAGGATGGTGGATGAAACTTCAAAAAGCGTACAACGAAAAAGCTGCTGCTGATCCAAAACAATTGAAATAATATTTACAACAATATATATTTTACTAAACCTCGAATAATATTCGAGGTTTTTTTATGGCTAAAAATTTAAAAAATCAGTCCATCCCATTTTTTTCAAGATTAGTTTCTGAACGTTAGTGAAGGGAAAAAGAAAAAATCCTGCAAAAAAATAAACAACATTATATTGTTAATAAAGTTGGTAGGTTAAAAAAAAGTTGTAAATTCGCAGCCCCATTTTAGGGTACATTGTAAAATTTAAAAAACGAATATAGTGGATACATTAAGCTATAAAACGGTTTCAGCAAACGCAGCCACAGTTGATAAGAACTGGGTACTTGTTGATGCTCAGAACGAAACATTAGGAAGATTAGCATCTAAAGTTGCTTTTCTAATAAGAGGTAAGCATAAAACAAACTTTACTCCGCATGTAGATTGTGGTGATAACGTTGTTATTATTAATGCTGGAAAAATTAAGTTAACTGGTAACAAATGGGAGGATAAAAAGTACATTACTTTTTCTGGATACCCAGGTGGGCAAAAAGTTGCTACTGCTGCTGAAGTTATGGCTAAAAACCCAATTAAAATGGTTGAAAAAGCTGTTAAAGGAATGTTACCAAAAGGTAAATTGGGGAGCGAAATGTACAGAAACCTTTACGTATACGAAGGTGCTGAACACCAGCAAGAAGCTCAACAACCAAAAGAAATTAAAGTAAGCGACCTTAAATAAAAGACATGGAAGTAACTAACGCAACAGGACGAAGAAAAAAAGCAGTAGCTAGAGTTTACCTTACAAAAGGTAAAGGAAATGTTACTATTAATAAGAAAGACTATAAAGTATTTTTCCCTACTACAGTATTACAAGGAAAAGTACAACAGGCTTTTGCAGCTACAGAAACAGTAAAATCTTACGATGTAAAAGTAAATGTTGCCGGTGGTGGAATTACTGGCCAAGCAGAAGCAGTAAGACACGCAATTGCTAGAGCTTTAGTAAAAATTGATGAGGATAACAAAGCATTGTTAAGACCTGAGAAATTATTAACTAGAGATCCAAGAATGGTAGAACGTAAGAAACCTGGTCAACCAGGAGCTCGTAAGAAATTTCAATTTAGTAAACGTTAATATAAATTATTGTTTAGTATCTAAATTTTTAAGACTCAGTTTTAGACTGACTACTTAGGGATTGAGGTTATTAAAGAATGTAAACAATTAAAAAATGTCAAAAGTAGATTTTAAAGAATTACTCGATGCAGGTGTACATTTCGGTCACCTAAAAAGAAAATGGAATCCAAAAATGGCTCCTTATATTTTTATGGAGCGTAACGGTATTCACATTATCGATTTACACAAAACAGCAGTAAAATTAGACGAAGCATCTGCAGCATTAGCTCAAATCGCTAAGTCTGGTAAAAAAATAATGTTTGTTGCTACTAAGAAACAAGCAAAAGATGTTGTTGCAGAAAAAGCAACAGCTATCAACATGCCATTCGTTACAGAAAGATGGCCTGGTGGAATGTTAACCAACTTTGTTACTATTAGAAAAGCAGTTAGAAAAATGGCTGCAATTGATAAAATGAACGAAGATGGGACAATGGCTGTACTTTCTAAAAGAGAAAGATTACAAATTGCTCGTCAAAGAGCTAAGCTAGAAAAAAACTTAGGTTCTATTGCTGATCTTACAAGATTACCTGCTGCAATTTTTGTAGTAGATATTATGAAAGAACACATTGCTATCGCTGAAGCAAAAAAATTAGGAATCCCTACTTTTGCTATTGTTGATACTAACTCTAATCCTAATTTAGTTGACTTTGCAATTCCTGCAAATGATGATGCTACTAGATCTATTGATAAAATAATGGAATTAGTAACAAAAGAAATTTCTAAAGGATTAGCAGAAAGAAAAGAAGGAAAAGATAAAGCAAAAGCTGAAGCTGCTGCAAAAAAAGCTGAAAAGCCAGCTACTAAAGAAGTAGCAGAAGAAGCTAAAGCAGAAACAAAATAATTTACCCACTTTAAATACATTTTAAAATGTCAAAAATTACAGCAGCAGACGTAAACAAATTACGTAAGCAAACAGGTGCAGGAATGATGGACTGCAAAAAAGCTTTAGTTGAAGCTGAAGGAGATTTCGACCAAGCAATTGATATACTAAGAAAAGCAGGACAAAAAGTTGCTGCAAAAAGAGGTGATAGAGATGCAAACGAAGGTTTGATCATCGCTAAAACTACTGAAGATGGTAAAAAAGCCGTTATGGTTGTTGTAAACTGTGAGACTGATTTTGTTGCTCAAAATGCAGACTTCAATACTTTTGCAACTACAATATTAGATGCTGCTATTGCAAATAGCCCAGCATCTTTAGATGCTTTAAAAGAATTAAAATTTAACGGAGAAGCATTAACAATCGGAGAAAAAATTACTGAACAAACAGGTGTAATTGGAGAGAAGATTGATGTTACTGGTTACGAAGTTGTAGAAGCAGAACAAACAATCGCTTACAACCACCCAGGAAACAGATTAGCTTCTATAGTTGCTTTAAACAAAGTTGGTGAAGCTGTTCAAGAAGCAGGAAGACAAGTTGCAATGCAAATTGCTGCAATGGACCCTGTTGCTATCGATGAAAATGGAGTTGCTCCAGAAGTAATTGAAAAAGAAATGGCTTTAGGTAGAGAAATTGCTGCACAAGAAGGGAAACCAGAAGCAATGTTAGATAAGATCGCAGAAGGGAAAGTAAAGAAATTCTTAAAAGAAAATACTTTATTGAACCAAGCATCTGTTAGAGATAACAAAAAGACTGTTAGCCAATTCTTAAACGAAACAGAAAACGGTTTAACCGTAACTGATTTCAAAAGAATCATGTTAGGATAACAAAAGATAATTAATTAAAAAGAGAGAAATTTATTTCTCTCTTTTTTTTGACCAAAAACTACTAAATTAAAATTATGGCATTCAAAAGAATTCTTTTAAAACTAAGTGGAGAAGCCCTTATGGGTGATAAACAATTTGGAATTGACAACGATAGATTAGCCCTTTATGCTAAAGACATTAAAACAATTGTTGATCAAGGAGTTCAAGTAGCAATAGTAATTGGAGGAGGAAACATCTTTAGAGGTATTCAAGCTGAAGAAGGTGGCATGGAAAGAACTCAAGGAGATTACATGGGGATGTTAGCAACTGTAATTAACAGTATGGCTTTACAATCAGCTCTAGAAGCTGCAGATGTAGATACTCGATTACAAACAGCTATTGAAATGAAAGAAATTGCTGAACCTTTTATTAAAAGAAGAGCTGTTCGTCATTTAGAAAAAGGTCGTGTAGTTATTTTTGGAGCAGGTACTGGTAACCCATACTTTACTACAGATACTGCAGCCAGTTTAAGAGCAATTGAAGTAGAAGCAGATGTCATTTTAAAAGGAACGCGTGTAGATGGTATTTACACTGCCGATCCTGAAAAAGACAGTACAGCTACTAAATTTGAAACCATCTCTTTTGATGAAGTGTATCAAAAAGGTTTAAATGTTATGGACATGACGGCCTTTACACTTTGTAACGAAAACAAATTGCCTATCATCGTTTTTGACATGAATAAAACTGGCAACTTAAATAAAGTAGTAAATAAAGAAACCAATGTTGGAACGTTGGTAGAAGGTTAATTTTTAATACCTTTATTTCAAATTATTGAACAATGAACGAAGAAATTGAATTTATAATAGACGCAACAAAAGAGTCAATGGCAAACGCAATGACTCATTTGAATTCTCAATTGCAAAAAATTAGAGCTGGAAAAGCATCTCCAATGATGTTAAGTAAGGTTCAGGTTGAATATTACGGAGCTTTAACACCAATTGCTCAAGTGGCAAATGTTACTGCAACAGATGGAAGAACATTAACCGTACAACCTTTTGAAAAATCTATTATTGAAGCAATCGAAAAAGGAATTGCTCATGCTAACTTGGGGTTAAATCCTCAAAACAATGGTGAAAGCATTATTATTAATATACCTGCTCTTACAGAAGAGAGAAGAAGAGATTTAAGTAAGCAAGCAAAAGCTGAAGGAGAAGAAGCAAAAGTTGGTGTTAGAAATGCGCGTAAAGAAGCAAACGATGGCATCAAAAAATTAAACAATAACGGTTTAAGTGATGATCAAACAAAAGATGCTGAAGCTTCAGTTCAAAATGTAACCAATACATTTACGGCTAAAATTGATGCATTAATTGACGCTAAAGAAAAAGATATTATGACTGTTTAATTGAACAAGTCAAAAAAAAAAGCCTCACAAAATGTGAGGCTTTTTTTATACTTAATAATATTTAATTTAGAGCTTTACAATTGATGAGAAACCCTTTAAATAAATATCCCGCAATCTTATTAATCCTAAAAACATATGGATTAATCCTGAGCATCTTTTTTATTTTCAGGCTTATCCTATTTTTCACAGAAATTGATCGAGTTAATTTTAATGAAACTTCGTTCTCAACCATAGTTCAATCATTTATTATGGGTGTTCGGTTTGATACTGTAATAACAGGGTACATCATGTTATTACCAGCTTTAGTTTTAATTATTACTAGTTTTTTCAAAGCACAAGCCTCAATAATAAAACAGACGATCTTTTTTTGGACTTTTATTTTATTCACCATTTGTTTTATCATTTCTGGGGCTGACATCCCCTACTTCAATCATTTCTATTCACGTTTTTCAATTGGAGCATTTGCTTGGTTTGATAATCCTGAGTTTATATTGGCAATGATATTACAAGAGCCTAAGTATTTTTTAATTGCTATCCCCTTTTCAATTGTAGTCATTGCCTTTTATAAATTCTTAAAAAAGATTTTTAACATTAACCTCAGCTCATCACCACAACCTAAAATGATTTTTAGAATTCTGGTCTCACTCATTTTCATTGTAATCCTATTGGTGAGTATTAGAGGAAGAATACAACGTAAATCTCCTATTAGAATTGGAACAGCTTATTTCTCTGACAACTCCTTTTTAAATAAGTTAGGATTAAACCCAGTCTTTACACTAATGAGAAGTTACTTAGACGCTCAAAATAAAGACAACCAGACTGTAAAATTGATTGACGATGAAACAGCAATACAAAATGTTCAACAATATTTAGGGATAACAAATACGGAATTTAACTCCCCTATTGCCCGAAAAGTTTTAGCAGATACTATTCCTGAAAACAAACAAAACGTAGTCCTCATTATTATGGAAAGTATGAGTGCCGGTAAAATGAGCAGACACGGAAACCCTAACAACCTTACTCCGTTTTTAGACAGCTTATCACACCAGTCCCATTATTTTGAAAACATATACACTTCCGGTAAGCATACCTTTAATGGTATTTTTAGCACACTATTTTCTTTTCCTGCCTTATACAATCAACACCCTATGAAGCAGCTTAAGCAATACAATGGTTTAAGTTCATCTTTATTAAAACACGGGTACTCCACAACTTACTTTACAACACACGATAGTCAATTTGACAATGTTGAAGGCTTTTTAAGAGACAATGATTTCCAAAACATAATAAGTCAAGCCAATTATCCAGCAAGTGAAGTAAAAAGCACACTAGGTGTTCCTGATGATTATATGTTTAGGTTTTCTATTGATGAGTTAAATAAGTTATCTAAACAAGATAAACCTTTCTTTGCTACATTTATGACAACAAGCGATCATGGACCATATTACATCCCTGATTACTTTACACCAAAAAGTACTGACGTTAAACAACAAATAGTAGAGTACGCAGATTGGTCTTTACAAAAATTTATAACACTAAGTAAACAAACCGAATGGTTTGACAACACTTTGTTTGTCTTTGTTGCCGATCATGGTAGTCCATTAAATGCTAAGTACGATATCGCTTTAAATTACCATCATTCTCCTTTAATTTTTTACTCCCCCAACACATTAAAAAATAAAACCTTTAGTAAAATTGGAGGGCAAATAGACATCTATCCTACCATTATGGGAATGCTCAATTTACCGTTTACCAACAATACTTTAGGAATTGATTTAGTTAAAAATACTAGGCCTTACATTATCATTAATGATGATGATAAATTTGGAGTCTTAGATACGTCACATTTACTAATCGTTAAAAAAGAAGAACAGCCTAAGCTTTATAACTATCAGAAAAATGAATTAACAAACAGCTTGGAACAAAATAAATCTAAAGCAACTGAAATGGAGATTTATGGAAATTCAAACCTGCAAGTTTTTCAATGGATGTTATTGAATAATAAAACGTTTACTGATAAAAATAATTAAAAAAGAATAAGTCAAATTTACATAATACCACTTATTCCTTTTAACTATTATTAATCAATTCTGGCAGATGGATTAGCTAAACCTTTTGCTTTAGTCAATTCCATTTTAATTGAGCCTATCATTACTTTTCCTTGGGCAAGCAATGGTATTTTATTTCCATCATCAGATATCCAAACGGAAACATCTTCTTCATCCTCAAACAATCGTCCTTCTTGCACTACAGGACAAAATTTTAATGCCTTGTATTTGTCTCCACTCACTTTAATTTGATCTTTACCTAAATACCGTATTCTTAAAGGCCATATTTCATCATCTACAAAAGACCAGATTGTAAATACCTCACCTATTTTTGCTTTTGAATAATCAATAGCTCTCGCATAATAAAAAGCCGAAAGCATGTCTTGAATTCCATTTGGAGTATCAAAAGATTTCCCTTCTCCATTATCTACTTTGTTTTTCGTTTGCGCAAACTTATAGTTCTGCTTAATGATGTAACCACCTTCATTTACATCTCTCTTAAACAACCATGGAAAAACTCCATCAACATCTAAAAATGTTTCATACTTATCTCTAACTTTAAAAAACCAATCAAAAGCACCTTTAGTTTTTCCAGATCCTACAATATGGTAAACTTCTCTTCCAGCAATTTTTTGATTTAAGTTTTTAACTTCAAGAGTAGCTGTTCCGGCATTTACAACTCCATAATGTAACCTGTACTCTAAGTGTTCTCCTGCTGTAAAAGCATTGTTATTGATACTTCTAAGGGTAGGTGTTGTTTCGGTTTCTTCTACTTGGGGCGTTGCTTGTTTTGTAAAACTGAAAAAAGCAAGCGCTGATACTGCCGCTGCAAGTACTATTAAGCTTTTCATTTTTATCTGTTTCATGTCTCTTGTTTTAGTGTGTGCTATCAGACTTGCAAAGTCTGTGCCAGAGCTTTAACATAAACGTAAATCTGTTAAGATTGTTTCATGAAAAAGCCCCTTTCAATGAAAGAGGCTTTTAAAATTTTTATGTTGTTACAGTACGATATTCACAATCTTATTGGGAACAACAATTACCTTTTTAGGCGTATTACCATCTAAGTATTTTTGAGCTTGTTCATTCGCCATTACTTCTTTTTCAATTTCATCTTTAGAAAGAGTTTTAGGTAATTCTAACATAAAACGCATTTTACCATTGAATGAAATAGGGTATTTATGATTCGCTTCAGTTAAGTATTCTTCATTATGTTTTGGGAACACAGCGTAAGTGATGCTCTCAGTATTTCCTAATTTATTCCATAGTTCTTCAGCAATATGAGGTGCAAAAGGAGAAAGGATAACACATAAATCAGAAAGAATAGCCTTTTTGTTACACTTTAGAGCAGTCAATTCATTCACACAAATCATAAAAGTTGAAACAGGCGTATTAAATGAATAACGCTCAATGTCTTCTTTTACTTTTTTAATGGTTTTGTGTAATGCTTTTAATTCTTCTTTGCTTGGCTCCGCATCAGAAACATTCACTGCATCATCATCATGGAATAAACGCCATAACTTTTTTAAGAAACCGTGTACACCGGTAATTCCCTGAACATCCCAAGGCTTGTGTTGTTCTAATGGACCTAAAAACATTTCATAACAACGTAAGGTATCCGCACCATATTTCTCTACCAATTCATCTGGAGTTTGAACATTGTACTTCGATTTAGACATCTTATCTATTTCCCTACCGCAGATATACGAGCCATCATCTTCAAAAATAAATTCAGCATTGTTATACTCTGCTCTCCAATTTTTGAATTTTTCAACATCTAATTTATCCCCATCTAAAAAGTTAACATCAGCGTGGAGAGGTATAAGGTGTTTTTTGCTAAGGGTGCTCACTTGTCCAACTAAATTTGGATTGGAAGCCTTCAGCTTATTCGTTATTTCCAATAATTTGCTGTCAATTTTTAGAACGGTATCAAGGTCTCTTGATTCGAGTTTTTTGACCACATTCTGAGATAAAAATAAATTTGGAAGATTTTTTGTCTCTATGTGGTTAGTTATATCCTCAATGTCATTATTAAAAGTAGTTACAGATAGCGCTAATCGGTAAACCAAAGCAGAATTTCCTTGAATCATTCCTTGGTTAATCATCTTTTTGAAAGGCTCTTCAAATGGGATATAATCCAAGTCGTATAAAAACTTCGTCCAAAAACGAGAATACAATAAATGACCTGTAGCGTGTTCAGCTCCACCAATGTATAAATCTACATTTTGCCAATAGTTTACTTTATCTTTTGCCACAAACTCATTATCGTTGGTTGGATCCATATATCTTAAGAAATACCATGAAGAACCAGCCCAACCTGGCATGGTATTAAATTCCATTCTATCACCAGGACAATCCACATTCCAAGCATCTTTGTTTGCTCTTGCCAATGGTGGTTCACCATCTTCGGTAGGTAAATATTTATCTACTTCTGGTAATTCAACTACGGCATTATCATCTAACAAATAAGGTGTTTCTCCTTTGTAATAAACTGGGAATGGTTCTCCCCAATAACGCTGACGAGAAAATACTGCGTTTCTTAATTTGTATTGTATTTTTCCTTTTCCAAAACCTTTTTGTTCCATTTCATAAATGGCCAATTTGGTAGCTTTCTTAACAGGTAAATCATTTAAAAAATCAGAATTAGCGATAACCGCATCCTTTTCAGCATAAGCTGCTTCAGAAATATCCTTGCCTTTAAAAATATTTGGAATAGCAATATCAAAATGATTCGCAAAATCCCAATCTCTTTGATCTCCACAAGGAACTGACATTACTGCCCCTGTTCCATAACTTGCCAAAACATAATCTCCAATCCAAACCGGCACTTTATCTCCTGAAAAAGGATGTATCGCATAAGCTCCAGTAAATTCTCCAGAAATGGTTTTTACATCACTCATTCTATCTCGCTCAGATTTTAAAGAAGCTGCTTTTTGGTAGGCTTCAATTTTATCTTTTTGATCTGCTGTGGTAATTTTTGAAACCAATTCATGCTCTGGTGCTAACACCATAAAAGAAACACCAAAAATAGTATCAGGTCTTGTTGTAAACACTTCAATTTTATCATCGAAGCCATCCAAATCAAAATGAACTGCTGCTCCTTGAGATTTTCCTATCCAATTTCGTTGAATATCTTTAATAGAATCTGTCCAATCTACCGTATCTAAATCCTTTAATAAACGCTCCGCGTATGCAGTAATTCGCATACTCCATTGACGCATTAATTTTTGCTCAACAGGATGTCCTCCACGCTCAGAAACACCATTCTTAATCTCGTCATTCGCTAAAACTGTTCCTAAGGCAGGACACCAATTTACCCAAGTATCGGATAAATAAGCTAAACGATAATTTAACAGCATTTTTTGTTGCTCCTCTTCGTTCCATCCATTCCAGTCTGCTGCAGAAAAACTTTCCTCAAAATCAGTAGCAGCTTTTACTGAAGCATTCCCATTGGCTTTAAATTGTTCTATTAAAGTATCAATTTTTTCTGCTTTGTTGCTTTCATTATTGTACCACGAATTGAAAATTTGTTTGAAGATCCATTGCGTCCATTTGTAATAATTCGGTTCTGAAGTTCTTACTTCTCTGTCCCAATCAAATGAAAAACCAATTTTGTCCAATTGGTTTCTATATCCAGGAATTGTATTCCCATCTTTATCGGTACCACCTTCAATATTTGTTTTTGTAGTAACTGCTGGATGCTGTCCTGTTTGGATGGCATATTGTTCTGCAGGCAACCCAAATGAATCGTAACCCATTGGATGTAAAACATTAAAACCACAAAGTCTTTTGTAACGTGCATAAACATCTGATGCAATATATCCTAACGGATGACCAACGTGCAACCCTGCCCCAGAAGGGTAAGGAAACATATCTAATGCATAAAACTTAGGTTTTATACTATTGTCTTCGGCAGCAAAAGTTTTGTTCTCAGCCCAGTACTTTTGCCAATTTTTTTCAATCTCGTTAAATTGATATTGCATCGTTAATAAGTCTTAATTTGAGCTGCGAAATTAACAATATTTAGCAGTATTTTTGAACAATTAAGTTGTTAATCAAGGAGTTTAATAATACCTTGCAGACCATTATTTATTATGTCAAAATCTGAAAACAAACATTCTAAAAGAAGATTAAGGTCATCTTATCTTACAACGATAATTAGTATTTCGTTGGTGCTATTTATGTTAGGAATGTTGGGATTAATTATTTTAAATGCCAAACAAATTTCCAATCATGTAAAGGAAAACATCGGATTTTCTATAATTCTAAATAAAGGAATAAAACAACAAGAGGTCAAGCACATTAAAGATTTATTAGACACTGAGCCTTTTGTTAAAAGCACAGATTTTATTGATCCAGATAAGGCAGCTATAGAATTTCAAGAAGCATTAGGTGAAGAATTTGTAAAATTTATTGGAGAAAATCCATTGCTTCCATCTATTGATGTGAAACTAAATGCAGCATACGCCAACCCCGATAGTTTAGCACAAATTGAAACAGCTTTGTTGGAAAACACCAAAATTAAAGAAGTTTTCTACCAACCAGATTTAGTTGATGCAGTAAACACGAACATGAAAAAGATCAGTCTATATTTATTAGGCTTTAGTGCTTTGTTATTAATTATTGCTATGGCATTGATTAACAATACCATTCGATTATCAATTTATTCTAAACGATTTTTAATTAAAACCATGCAGTTAGTTGGTGCTCGTCATTCATTCATTAGAAAACCATTTGTATTGCAAGGTATTGGAAACGGAATTGTAGCAGCTTTTATAGCGATAGGGTTAATTGTTACTTTTTTATATTATTTACAACAACAATTGCCCGAATTAATTGATTTTAAAAACATTGAACTTTACGGAGCTCTGTTTCTTATTGTAATTATCTTAGGAATTATTATTTCATGGATTTCTACTAATTTAGCAGTCCGAAAATATTTACGAATAGAAACGGGAGATCTATATTAACAGGCAATGCCTGAAATAATTATTGAGATACTGATATAGCTCCAAGAATGTAAATCATCAAACGATGAGATTGAGAATAAAAAACAAGAATTATGAGCGATAACAACGAAAATAAATTAAATCAAGATTTTGCATTTGGGAAACAAAACTACATCTTAATCGCTGCAGGAACAGCAATTACTATTCTTGGTTACTTCTTAATGTCTGGTGGAGGTTCTGAGGACCCAGCAATTTTTAGTGAAGAATTATTTAGCGCTAGAAGAATGTATGTTGCACCAATTATGATTCTTGCAGGATTAGGAGTTGTTGGTTGGGGAATTTTAAAAAAATCTAACGACTAATACCAATTCGTCATTGCGAATGAAACGTAGTGAAATGAAGCAATCTCATATTTAAAGATTAAGATTGCTTCGTGCCTCGCAATGACGTAATTACCATTCTATGTTTGAAGCAATTATCTTAGGAATTATACAAGGGTTAACGGAGTTTTTACCCGTTAGTAGTAGTGGTCATCTAGAATTAGCTAAAGTTATTTTAGGTGATGAATCATTGCCCGAAGAAAGCATGTTAATGACTGTGGTATTACATGCCGCTACAGCACTAAGTACCATTGTTGTTTTCAGAAAAGATATCCTTGATTTACTTAAGGGTTTATTCCAGTTTAAAAATAACGATGAGTTTAAATTTTCCCTCAACATCGTTTTATCAATGATACCAGCAGCTGTTATTGGCGTTTTATTTGATGATGTAATTGAAGCATTTTTTGGAGGAAAAGTACTATTGGTTGGAACAATGTTATTACTAACAGCCGTTCTTTTAATATTAGCTGATAAAGCAAAAAACACTGGTAAAAAAGTAGGCATTAAAGAAGCCATTATAATTGGAGTTTCTCAGGCAATTGCTATTATGCCAGGCATCTCTCGCTCAGGAGCTACAATCTCTACATCTGTTTTGTTAGGCGTAGACAGAGAAAAAGCAGCACGATTTTCTTTTCTAATGGTTGTGCCGTTAATTTTTGGGAAAATCGCTAAAGACATTTTAGATGGTGCTTTTAATAACATTAGCGGAGACATTCTAAATTATGGAATCGGTTTTGTTGCAGCTTTTGTAACAGGAATCTTAGCCTGTACTTGGATGATTAAATTGGTGAAGAAAAGTAAGCTCAAATACTTTGCTTACTACTGTTTAGTTGTTGGAGTTGTAGCCATTGCTTATTCTATCATTTAATGTCTGAACAAACAACAAGCAAATTTCAAACTGGGCAAATTATCCTCATTGATAAACCACTCACCTGGACTTCTTTTGATGTAGTTAATAAGGTTCGTTGGCTCATCAAACAAGAAATCAAGGTTAAAAAAATTAAGGTTGGGCATGCCGGAACTTTAGACCCATTGGCTACTGGCCTCCTAATTCTTTGCACAGGAAAGTTTACCAAGCAAATCAACGAGATCCAGACCCAAGAAAAAGAATATACAGGAATAATTACTTTAGGAGCAACCACATCGTCTTATGATTTAGAAAGAGAATTAGATATTGAATACCCTACAGATCATATTACACCAGAATTAATTAAAGAAACAGCGCTTCATTTTATTGGAGAACAAGAACAGGTTGCTCCAATGCACTCTGCTAAAAAGATTGATGGAAAAAGAGCTTATGAGTATGCTCGTGAAGGAGAAAAAGTTGTTATTAAGTCTAATACGATCAATATAAAAGAGTTTGATGTTGAAATTTGTGATACTCCAATAAATGAAATTATTGAAGATTCAAAAATCAATCAAGAAGCGCCTTATCAGCAAGGAATAAATATAAAGTTTAGAATCGTTTGTACTAAAGGCACCTACATAAGAGCTATTGCTAGAGACTTTGGAGAGAAATTAAACTCTGGTGGACACCTCTCTGTTTTGAGAAGAACTAAAATTGGTGATCATAAAATTGAGGATGCAATTAAAATTGAAGAGATCAATTCTTTATTCTCTAGTTAAATCAGTCACTTCTTTACTTAGGTGAGGGAACAATTCAAGCAACTCACTTCTTGAAGGTAAAATAAAATCATCAAAATCAAACCCTGGGGCTACAGTGCATCCTGTTAAAGCAAAACTGTTCTCATTATTTACGGTAACCGCAAACCACCATTCTCCTTTTACCACATACTGCGGAACTTCTCCTTTAGAAATATCATTTCCTAAAACTACCGCACTATATTCTCCTTCAGGACTAATTAAATGTATCGTAATACTGGACCCTAAATAGAAATGCCAAATTTCTTCTTGGTGTATTTTATGCCACGCTGAAAAAGATGCTGAAGTAATTACAAAATAGATACACGTAGAATAATTTCTTTTATCAGAATAGACATCGGATAGACTGTCTTTTTTGATATAGCCTTCACTTCTATAGGTTTCTTTGTAAAACCCACCTTCAGGATGTGGAATTAAGTCAAGTTTTGTAATTATTTCCTCTAATGATGGATGCTGAGTACTATTCATATTTACTCTCCTAACAACTCAAACAGTTCATCTAACTTTGGCGTTAAAATAACTTCTATTCTTCTGTTCTTTTTTCTCCCATCTGCCGTATTGGTCATGTCTAAAGGTAAAAACTCTCCTCTTCCTGCTGCAGTTAACCTTTTAGGACTAACATTACTATTGTTTGTAATTATTTTAACTACTGATGTTGCTCTTTTTACAGATAAATCCCAATTGTCTGCGATATCTCCTTTACCATTTAAAGGAACATTGTCTGTATGTCCTTCTACTACAATATCAATATCAGAACTCGTTTCTAAAACTTTAGCTAATTTTTTTAAGACATCTGTTCCTTTTGCTCCCACCGTATATTTACCTGAAGCAAACAATAAGCTCTCATCTAAAGAAACATATACCTTCCCATTTTTTTGTTCGATGGTTAACCCATTGTTCTCAAAACCAAGTAAAGCATCTTTTACTTTCTTTTTCAAATTGGCCAATGCTGCATCTTTTTTATTAATAATTGCCTCTAATTCATTAACGCGCTTTTCTCTAGCTTCTAAATCTGAAGATAGTTTTTTAAGCTTCGCTTCTTTTTTTAATAATGAAGTTTCAAGAGTTCGCAATGCATCTTCTTGCGCCTGCAAATCCAATTGAGTTTGTTGTAACTGCTTCATCAATTTTTCGGTTGCAGTTTTAGTACTAGAAGACTGTGCATTGTTTTTATCCGACAATAAGTTGTACGTCTCTTGCAGTCTATTGTATGACTTTTTTAGCGCATCATAATCAGCTCTTTCTTTTTCAACATTACTTTTAAGCTGTTCTAATTCTTTTTTATCTAAATCTACTGAAGACTTTAACTCATTATTTTCTTCTTCTAAATCTTGATTCAATCCTTTTAAGGCAGAAATTTCATCTCTAGAAGCATCTTGTCTTGTTTTTAATTCTTCATACTTTTTTGCTGGAACACATGAAAAAAGGGTTCCTGCAATTAAAATATAGGCAATAGATCGTTTATTTAGTCTCATTTTGTCTGATTTAATAAACAATAGTATCCTTAAATGTTAGAGTGTTAGTAGGCGCTACCGCTTATTTATAAACAAGCAATTATTAAAAACCGCTATCAAATTAAAAAAAGAATGTGTTTTTTTGCAGTATTGAATAAATTCATACCTTTGCAGACTTTCAAATTTAAGGGTAGTTATCATGAAGAGCAATTTGAGTGAGTATAATATTAAATTTGAAGGGTTAAAGCAGGGGACTCATTTTTATGAGTTTAATGTGGATAACAAGTTCTTTGAGGAGTTTGATTGTTTTGAGTTTGATAAATCAAGTATAAATGTTGATTTAGAATTTAAAAAGCAATCTACTATGATGGTTTTAACATTTGATTTTTATGGGACAATTAGTGTTCCATGTGACAGATGTTTAGATGAAGTTGACGTTGATGTTGAAGGAGAAGAAAAGTTAATCGTTAAGTTTGGTAATGAAGTATATGACCAATCTGACGAAATTCTAGTCTTACCTATACATGAATATGAACTAAATGTAGCCAACTATATTTACGAATTTATAAACGTAAATCTACCTCAAAAAAGAACACATTTTGAAGGTTTATGCAATCAGAAAGTGATTGAAGAACTGAATAAAATTGAAAAAAAAGAAGAGACAAACGATGACCCTAGGTGGTCTTCGTTAAAAGATATTAATTTGAATAAAAATAAATAAAAATGGCACATCCTAAACGAAGAACCTCAAATCAAAGAAGAGACAAAAGAAGAACTCACTATAAGGCAGTAGCTCCTACATTATCTAGTTGTTCTAACTGTGGTGCTCCTACATTATACCACAGAGTTTGTGGAGAATGTGGATTCTATAGAGGTAAGCAAGCGATACAAAAAGAGGTTGCTCTTTAGTAAAAGATTTTAAAGTAAATAATTAAAAACTTATTGATTCACATGTTGGAGTCAATAAGTTTTTTGTTTTATATAGTATTCGATTCGATATAATTTATAACTTCGTTCGTTCATATTGCTAATAAACATTTATGAGTAAAATTACAGCAGCGATTACAGCCGTTAATGGATATGTTCCTGACTATGTTTTAGACAACAAAGAGTTAGAGACAATAATTGAAACCACTGATGAGTGGATTACTACCAGAACAGGTATCAAAGAAAGAAGAATACTTAAGGGTGAAGGTCAAGGATCATCTGTTATGGGCGCAGAAGCTGTAAAAGGTTTATGCGAAAAAAGAGGGATTTCTCCTGAAGAAATCGATCTTTTAATCTGTTGTACTGTTACCGCAGATCATATTTTCCCAGCTACAGCAAACATTATTACTGATAAAGTTGGAGCAACAAATGCTTTTGGTTTTGATTTAAATGCAGCTTGTTCTGGATTTATCTATGGATTAACTACAGGGTCAAAATACATTGAATCAGGTAGTCATAAAAAAGTAGTTGTAGTTGGCGTAGATAAAATGTCTTCTATTATTGACTATGAAGACAGAACAACTTGTATCATTTTTGGTGATGGTTGTGGTGCCGTTTTATTAGAACCAAATGAAGATGGTTTAGGGATACAAGATGCTATCCTAAAAAGTGATGGATCTGGAGCTCAGTTTTTGTCACAAAAAGCGGGAGGGTCTGCATATCCACCAACTCATGAAACGGTTGACGCCAAAGAGCATTATGCTAGACAAGATGGTAAAACAGTATTTAAATTTGCTGTTACCAACATGGCTGATGTATCGGCAGAAATAATGGAAAAAAACAATTTATCTAGTGATGATGTTGCATGGTTAGTGCCTCATCAAGCTAATAAAAGAATAATAGATGCTACTGCTCGAAGAATGGGTGTTAGTGATGATAAAGTAATGTTAAACATACATAAATATGGAAATACTACTTCTGGTACTATTCCTTTATGTTTATGGGAATGGGAAAATCAACTTAAAAAAGGCGACAACATAATCATTGCTGCCTTTGGTGGTGGATTTACCTGGGGTTCTATTTATTTAAAATGGGCCTACAATTCTTAAGAAAAATTTACACGATATAAAATCAAATAATTATAATTATGAAGCCAACAGAAATTCAAGATTTAATAAAATTTGTTGCGAAATCTGGCGTAAGTGAAGTTGAGATTGAAGACAAAGATTTTAAAATTACAATAAAAACACCTCCACATAAAAAAGGTAAATTAATTGTAGAAACTCCTTCTGTAGTTCAAGTTCAGGCACCAGTTGCTGCTGCTCCAGTTGCGGCTGCCCCGGTTGCTGCTGCTCCAGTTGCTGCACCTGCTCAAGAAGCTGCTGCTCCAGCAAGTGATGAGGCAGATGATTCTAAATATGTTGCCATTAAATCACCAATGATTGGAACATTCTACAGAAAACCATCTCCAGACAAAGCCAACTTTGTTAATGTTGGTGATGATGTTTCAGATGATACTGTTGTTTGTATGATTGAGGCAATGAAATTATTCAATGAAATTGAATCGGAAATTACAGGTCAAATTGTAAAAATACTTGTTGACGATGGTTCTCCAGTAGAATATGATCAACCTTTATTTTTAGTTGATCCATCATAAGTAATCAACTTTAAAAAAATAAACAAATCCCGAAAGCTAACTTTTGGGATTTGATGTCTAAGATTTAAAATGTTTTTTAATGAAAATGTTTAAGAAAATATTAATTGCGAATAGAGGGGAAATTGCTTTAAGAGTAATAAGAACTTGTAAAGAAATGGGTATAAACACTGTTGCTGTTTATTCTACTGCTGATGCAGATAGTTTACATGTTCGATTCGCAGACGAAGCTGTATGTATTGGCCCTGCTAAAAGTGCAGATTCATACTTAAATATTCCAAACATCATTGCTGCTGCAGAAATAACAAATGCAGATGCAATTCATCCTGGTTACGGGTTTTTATCTGAAAATGCTAAATTCTCTAGAATCTGTGAAGAAAATGGAATAAAATTTATTGGAGCATCCCCAGAAATGATTGATAGAATGGGAGATAAAGCTTCAGCAAAATCTACAATGGAAGCAGCAGGTGTCCCTGTTGTTCCTGGTTCTCCAGGATTATTGAAAGATTTAGCTGATGCTAAAGCAACAGCCAAAAAGATTGTTTATCCAGTTATGATTAAAGCTACCGCTGGTGGTGGTGGTAAAGGGATGCGTGTTGTTTGGAGTGAAGATGAAATGGAAGAACACTGGAATTCTGCTAGACAAGAATCTGCTGCTGCTTTTGGAAATGACGGAATGTACATGGAAAAATTCATAGAAGAACCACGTCATATAGAAATTCAAATTGCAGGTGATAAGTTTGGAGATGCATGCCACATGTCAGAAAGAGATTGTTCCATTCAAAGAAGACATCAAAAATTGGTAGAGGAAACCCCTTCACCATTTATGACTGCTGACTTACGTAAAAGAATGGGAGCAGCCTCTGTAAAAGCTGCAAAAGCAGTTAAGTACGAAGGTGTTGGTACTGTTGAGTTTTTAGTAGATAAAAACAGAGATTTTTATTTCATGGAAATGAATACTCGAATTCAAGTTGAACATACTATTACTGAAGAAGTAATCAATTTTGATTTGATAAAAGAACAAATTAAATTGGCTGCAGGTCATAAAATGAGCGGTAAAAATTATGAGCCAAAAATGCACTCTATCCAATGTAGAATTAACGCAGAAGATCCATTTAATGGATTTAGACCAAGTCCAGGAAAAATAACTACTTATCATGAACCAGGTGGCCATGGAGTTAGAATAGATACGCATGTATATGCTAACTATATTATTCCACCACATTATGATTCTATGATTTCTAAACTTATCGTTGTTGCTCAAACAAGAGAAGAAGCCATTAAAAAAATGGAAAGAGCATTAGACGAGTACATTGTTGAAGGTATAAAATCAACCATTCCTTTTCATCAACAATTATTACAAGATGAAAAGTTTAGAGAAGGTGATTTTACAACAAAATTTATGGAAACATTTGTAATAAAGGAAAAATAGAATAACTTAGACTCATTAAATTTATATTTATGGATAAAAACGTATATAAAGTATTAGTTCCACACGATTTTACAGCAGTTGCTGATTGTGCGGTAAGTCATGCAGTAAAAATTGCCAAATCTTTTGATGGAGAAGTGTACTTATTACATGTAGTAGGTAAACCTAAAGAAGTAGATGCAGCTAAAGAAAAATTAGAAAAGCTAGTTCAAGAAGCAGATAACAAGTATGGCGTTAATACTCATGTTATTGTTAGAATTGGAAATATTTTTGAGGATATAGGTGATGTAGCTAAAGAGATAGGTGCAGGATATATTGTAATGGGAACACATGGTGCAAAAGGAATGCAAAAAATCATGGGAAGCCATGCATTGAAAGTAATTTCTCATTCAAAAGTTCCTTTTATTATTGTTCAAGAAAAAGGACCAAGTTCAACTGATACTTATGATGATATTGTTGTTCCAATCGATTATTCTGATGTAACAAAACAAAAATTAACTATAGCAGCAAATATCGCTTCTCACTTTAATAGTAAGATTCACATTTTTGCTGCAAAAGAAAGTGATCAATTTTTACAAACAAAACTTGATAGAGAATTGTCTTTCGCAAAAAATTATTTTGCAGAAAAATCAATTAACTATAGCATAGAAAATGCAGCACAATCAGGAGGGTTTAAGAAACAATTAGTAAAATTTGCTTCAAGGACTAATGCTGATATGATTGCAATTGTAAATACAAGAGAAGGGGCTTTATTACCTGATTTATTTGGTAGTGAAGAACAAGAAGTTATTGCAAACGATGCTGAAATACCTGTTTTAATTACTAACCCAACACAAAAAATTGTTGCTGGTGGAGTAATGGGAACTTGATATTTTACTAAAACAAACAATTAAAAGTCTTAACATTTCTGTTAAGACTTTTTTTATGCCCAACATTTCACAATATGATGTTTACATTATTTTAATAAATGTGTTTAGTCAGCGCTTATTAAAAATATTTTTATAAAATATAAATACCATTCATAATGCGATTAAATATGAACATTCGATTTTTAGTTATACTACTTTTCATCAATACAACAGCTTTTGCTCAGCTTCACACCTATAAGTGGACCAATGGAAAAAAGAAAGCAGAAGGAGTCATTAAAAACGGTCAAGAACAGGGTAAATGGACTTTTTGGAGTAAAGATGGGTTAATTCAACAAGAAGTAAATTATAAAGATGGCTTGTTTGAAGGAAAGTACACCAATTACAATGATGCAGGAAAAAAGAAAGAAGAAGGAACATTTATAGGGTCAAAAAAAGAAGGCGTTTGTACCATCTGGACAGATGAAGGTGTTGTGGAAATGGTTGGTTACAATAAAAATGGTTATCAAGATAGCTTATGGACTTTCTTTTACCCTTCAGGACAAAAAAAAGAAGAAGGGAATTTTAAGCATGATGAAAGAATTGGCGAATGGAAAACATGGTATGATGGGAACAAAATTAAAAGCCTAAGAACGTTTGAAGATAACAGCGTTATAATGAAAAGTTTTTTTACAGAACAAGGTGAAGAAACGGTAAAAGAAGGTTCAGGAAAGTACATTGAATACTTTACACCAGACAATGTAAAAATCAAAGGGAACTATAAAAATGGCAAAAGAACTGGTTTATGGGAGCAGTTTGACGAAAACAAAAACCCTATTTCTTCAGAGAATTATGAAAATGGTTTAATGAATGGCAGTTGCACTTACTATTGGGTTAACAGTAATCAATCCAAGTTAACAGGCAAAGCTAAAAACGGTAAAAAAGATAACTTATGGACCTACTTTTATAGAGATGGGCAAAAATTAAAAGAAGTATTCTTTACCGATGGTAAAGAAAATGGAACGATGAATGAATGGTTTGAAAATGGAAAAATCAGTGTTGAAGGGGCATTTCTAAATGGGGAAAAAGATGGTGAATGGATCTTTTGGTTAGCCAATGGAAATAAAGATTTTGAAGGAGGATTTAAAAATGGATTGAGAAGTGGTTTATGGACTTTCTATTCTGATAGTACAGGCAATAAAAGCTATGCAGGAATGTATAAAGATGATCACAGAAATGGTGAGTGGACCTTTTGGTATCCAAATCAACAAGAATGGAAAAAAGGGAATTACTTAAATGATACAAAAAACGGTTTATGGAGTTATTGGAATGAATCCAAACAGCTGATTATGCAAGGTAATTTTAAAAACGGAAAAGAAGATGGAGAATGGAAGTCTTGGTATGACGATGGATCAAAAAAAGACATAGGAAATTTTAAAGATGGTATGATGGATGGAGCTTGGGAAGGTTGGTTTGTAAATGGTCAACAAGATTATAAAGGAGCTTACCAAGAGGGACTAAAAAATGGCATTTGGGAGCATTGGTACTTAAATGGGCAACAAGAGTTATTAGATGCTTATGTAATTAAGTCTGAAGAGAAAAAGAGCTACCTTAAAGAGTCTAAAAAGAAATTTGCTCAATTCACCAAAACAAAGTTGTCATCGGTTCAAGAAGGAGCTCATTACTCTTGGTATGAAAATGGACAACCAAAAGATGAAGGCGCTTACAAAAACAATGTACAAGATGGTAAATGGATTTACTATTATGATGACGGCAAAAAAATGTATGAACAAACTTTTGTAAAAGGTAAACAAGAAGGAAAGGTAACCTCATGGTATAATATAGGAACTTTAGAAAGTGAGAAAACCTTTAAAAACAATAAACCTGATGGAAAATGGACTTTCTATGCCAAGCAAGCAGGAAAAGTAATAGATGTAATGTATTTTAAAAATGGCGTAAGACAAAAAAAATAAACAGCCCAATTTATTAGTTATGAGAACATTCTATTCAAGCACTATATTCCTTCTTGCTCTTCTCTTATTTTCATGCGGAAATAATTCAATTGATGAAAACTCGGAATTAAACGAAGAGGCAAGTGAAGTTTACAAGCCAACAATGGAGTATGGTCTAAATTTAGACTCTTTTATTGTTCACAAAAACATAATTAAGCCCAATGAGTTTCTGGCTAACATTTTACTAAAGCACCATGTTCCATATCCTGAAATTGATAAGCTAGCAAAAGCTTCTGCAACGGTATTTGATGTAAAAAGAATTGCGTCTGGAAAAAACTACACTATCCTTTGTAAAAAAGACTCTACAGAAAAAGCACAATACTTTATTTATGAGGCAAATGCAATAGATTATATTGTTTATGACATTAGTGATTCTTTAATAATATACAAAGGGAAAAGAAAGGTAACTACTAAAATTAATACTGCTTCAGGAGTAATCAAATCATCTTTATATCAAACATTGGATAATGCAGGAGTAAGTACTGTACTTGCTATAGAAATGGCAGATGTATTTGCATGGACTATTGATTTTTATCGAATTCAAAAAGGCGATTGGTTTAAGGTTGTTTACGAAGAGAAGTTCGTTGATGGCAAATCAATAGGCATTAGAAAAGTTTTAGCCTCTAATTTTAATCATTACAATAAAGATTTTTTTGCGTGTCATTTTATTCAAGACAGTATTGGAGATTACTTTGACCATGAAGCGAATAGCTTACGCAGAGCATTTTTAAAATCACCACTCAAATTTGGAAGGTTAACTTCTGGGTTTACAATACGTAGATTTCATCCAGTTCAAAAAAGAAATAAACCACATTTAGGAACTGATTATGCTGCACCAACAGGAACTCCAATTATGGCAACAGGAGATGGTGTTGTTATCGCTTCAGCCTATTCTAAATACAACGGCAACTATGTAAAGATTAAACACAACAGCACTTATACCACTCAATACCTGCATATGAGCAAGAGATTTGCAAAAGTAGGGCAACATGTTTCTCAAAGTGATATTATAGGAAATGTAGGAAGCACAGGGTTAGCTACTGGGCCTCATGTTTGTTATCGTTTTTGGAAAAATGGTAGTCAGACCAATCATTTAAAAGAAGATTTCCCTCCTTCAGAACCTGTCAAACCAAAACACATGAAAAGGTTTAAAACAGAATTCAACAAGTACAAATCTCAAATAGATAAGATTAATTTAGAGAAGAAAGCTTTTTAAGTTTAACGAACAATTCTCTACCCGTTCTTGAAGAAATGGAATTATATGACGGTTCCATTTTTTCAATATGAAAGTAAGGGTCAAAATAACCTACGTATTCTTTTACATCCCCACCATAAGGAGGACGGTCTTCATTCAATGGAGCATCAAAAAATAGCCCTACAATTTTCCCTTCTGGTTTCAACAATTTAAAAGCTTGCTTCGCATAATTTTGTCGTAAAGGCTTATCAATTGCACAAAAAAATGTTTGCTCAATAATAAGATCAAACCTACCTGTTAACTGAAAAAAATCTGCCCTTATAGAATGTGCATTCGGAAATTCAGGCACTCTTTTCTTAAAACTATCAATTGCGTTAGAAGCAATATCTACTACACAAACATTATTAAATCCATTTTGATGTAAATATTCTGCTTCGTATGAATTTCCGGATCCAGGAATTAAAATGGCCAATGACTTATCCTCAATTTGATCAAAATATTCCTTCAAGGGTGTTGTTATCTCACCAACATCCCAGCCAGTATCTTGATTTTGATACCTATTGTTCCAAAAATTTCGAGTCGATTCCATTTATTTAATTTAGCCGTAACTAAAGTAATAAAGTATCTTAAGAGTAACTTAAATAAGTGAACCAAACAATCCCTTAAATTGTATTCCTGCCAAAAAACAACTCCTATTTTAATTTCGGATTATTATGGTGTCTTTCCTTATCTCGCTTCGCTTTTTTCTCTAAGCTTTTTTGAAGTGCATCCGTCAAATCTATTCCAGTTTGATTTGCCAAGCAAATTAAAACGAACAGAACATCTGCCATTTCCTCCCCTAAATCTTTCTTCTTGTCATTTTCTTTCTCAGATTGTTCACCATATCTTCTTGCAATAATTCGAGCAACCTCACCTACTTCTTCAGTTAACATTGCTAAATTGGTCAGTTCATCAAAATAACGTACTCCATTTTCTTTAATCCAATCATCAACTGATTTTTGCGCTTGTTCTATCGTCATCTTTTTAATTTTAACATCATTGAGAAGTAATCAAAAATAAAGCTTTAAATCTATTTTGGTATTTTTAAAAAAAGAAAATCAATGCGCCTTAAAAAAAGATATTTCCCACACTATATTATTACTTTAATCATAATGATTTTAGTGGTTGGTTATTTCTCTAAAAAAGAGCAGCAACAACAGCAAAAAAAAATCTGCTGGAGTAATATTCAAAAACAAATAAATACAATTAACGATTTAGATTCTTTAGTTGATTTTGAAGTGAAAGAGTTTCAAGTACTTGTTGAACAAAGTTTAACCATAAGGTCAGGAATGATAAAAATTGCTAACCAAATTGAAGCGACTCCAGATCAACCCATTGCATCAAAACATTTAGAATACTTAAAAGAAAACACACAACTTTGTTTAACATTAAGAGATCAACTTTATGCCATCACCAATAGATATGAATGCGCCTTAGATGCAACAAATGAAGAATTGGCAAGACAACAAATTCCAGAAATTATCCGAACAAAAGCTGTAATGCTTTCTATTGCTGCTGCCCTTACATTATATGACAATTATTTAATGGGGGCTCTTTTGTTCGAAAACGACAAACGACTCCGTAGAATTCTAAATGACCCAGATAAAGGTTTTGGAATTTCAGCCAATGAATTGTTAGAAATTACACTAGCTGCAAACTCTATAAGCAAACAAAAAAGAATACAAGATGGCATTCATTTTTTTGAAGCAAAAAAAGAAATGTTTAGTGACATAAATGATGATGATTTCTTCTACCTAAAATTGCTCATCTATTCTAGCCCTTCTTACAATCACTTAAAAAATATTGGAACTTCAGGAATGCTAAAAAAGAAATTTAAAATGTTTGGTAAAATTTCTCGCGATATCGTTGCAGAAATGAGAGACGATGGTTTTGATGGGGTAAGCAAGTTTTTTGGAAACTCCGTTGGGTTAATAGAATCTAGAAAAGGGAAGCTCTATAAAAAAGAAGCCATCAGAAAAGAACTTTTAGAACAATTACAGCCATTAGATATCATTCTTGAAAAAACACCTTTTAGATTAACAGACAAGTTAATTCCGGGTCATTTTGGCCATGTAGCAATTTGGGTTGGAAATCAAGAAGAATTGAAAGCTAAAGGGTTATGGAATCATGAAGTAGTTCAACCACATCATCACAAGATAACACCAAGAGGCAATAAGGAGAGTTCTAATGATGGATATCAAATTGTAGAAGCCTTGCGTGAGGGTGTAAAATTAAGTTCCTTAGAGGAGTTTATGAATATTGATGATATCGCCATTTTAAGACCCGTTTTTTCTAACAACATTACTGAAAAAGAAAAAGAATCATTACTTCTTACCTTTAGACAAATTGGTAAAGAGTATGATTTTAATTTTGATGTAAATACCACCGAAAAAATTGTTTGTTCCGAATTGGCTTATGTTTGCTTTCCTCAAATAGAGTGGCCTACAGAAAAAACTGTTGGAAGGCATACCATTAGTCCTGATAATGTTGCCAACCTTTGTTGGAATGGAACACCTCTAGAATTGATCTCTTTTTATCATGATGGTGAAAAAGTTGACGAAAACAATCAATTGAATGTTTTAAAGATATTGATGACGCAAAAATAGATCAATCTTCCAGAATCAGTTTATAACCAACCCCTCGAATATTTTTAAGCTCAATAGACTCATCGCTTTCTAATTTCTTTCTAAGTTTAGATACATAAACATCTAAAGTTCTTCCTACATAATCACCTTCATCTCCCCAAACCTTATTTAAAATAGTTTCCTTTTCTACCGTTTCATTAACAGATTCGTAGAGCACATTTAACAAATCACTTTCTTTACTTGTCAATTCAATCGTTTTTTCTTGACGGATTAATACCATTTTCTTTGGATCATATAAATAGTCTCCAAGTTGTATTTTACTATTATCTACTTTCTGCTTAGATTTCTTTTTTCTAAAAAAAACAACTAATAAAATAAAAAAGGCAGCCCCTATTACTAAAAACAATATGTTTGAATTACCCACCATTTTTTTCTTCTCTAAAAACTTAATTATTATTTCATAACAAGCTTTTGGCTGGGCTCGTTCTCTACAAGATACCGCATCCAATACAGGAACAGAGGAGAAAAAATCCACTTCATAACTGTAAACAACAGCCCCTGTTGTACATTCCTCTATTTTAACTAAATAACTTTCTTCAATGTGTGAGCTACTTATTATTGAGTCAATTATAAGTACAATTCCTTCTGGAGGAAACCCAAACTCAGAACCAAATTGAATTCGATACTGATCTCCTTCTTTAAGTATAGGTTTAACTAGAGAAATTTGATTTCCAGAGCTCAATAGAATTTCATGACCAATTCTACGCATCACTACTTCATCTCTATCTTTTTGGAGAACAGTATTGTTTTTCTCACAGCTTTGCAAAACCAAAGAGCCTAGCAATATAAATATAGAGCACCATTTTTTCATGTTGTAAATTTATAACTTTTGATTACTCAATGCCTTAATTTACAATGGTTTTACACTAATTTACACTTGACATTCGGCCAAAGAGGCTTTTACACTGTAAATTTGATTCATAATTACGCTTAAAACAACTCATTATGCAAACACGATCACTAATCTTCAGCATCCTTATAGCAACAATTGGAATCATAACTTTTGCCTTCATTAATAAACCTATAAAATCTCAATCAGTCACATATGAAACCAGTTCAGTATCTATTCAACCAAAAATCAATCAACACAATGGAAGGGAATACTTTGATGTAGGTATTTCTGAATTAAACAACATTTCTATAGAACAAGAATTATTTTATAATGTAAGAGGCTTTAGTAATAACGGATTCTTTCGACCTATAACTCAACAAAAATTAATTCAAGCAGAATCAATCAGTGATGTTATTGAAAACTATCCTTCAAGTTGGATCAAAGATTATAATTCTGTAGTGGTCTCAACAACTTTAAAAGGAACAGAAGTTTCTGTTACAGGGGTTGATGCAACACTTACGAAAGAACAAAAAGAACTGTTTAAAAACGCTTCTGATATTCTAATTAATGTGCATTATCAAAAAGAAAACTACAACAATGAAATTCAAAATAGACAAATGAATTTCTCATTAATTATTACTCCTGAAAAACAAGCTGAATTTATCGGAGGCTATGATAAAATGATTGACTATTTAAAAGAGAATAGCATGATGAAAATTCAGGCTAAGAATTTTAAATATTTACCTGAAGCTACTATAACTTTTGTCATTAATGAAAAAGGCGATGCTGAAAATATTCAACTGGACAGCTCATACTTAGATAAAGAAATTGATACAATGCTGATAAGTCTAATTGCAAATATGCCCAATTGGAGTCCTGCCAAGAATTCACAAGGTGAAACTATTAAACAAAAATTTGTGCTAGATATAGGGCAAAATGGTTGTTGATTTTTAAAGATAAAAACTACCCTTTAACAGAATTCTGTTAAAGAGTAGTTTTTATTTCATCAAATGTGATTTGGAGGTGTTTTTCCAACCAGCTTGTGATTCATAATCAACATAGAAGATCTTTAAATCTGCTTGTGATTCATATTTCACATAATACAGTTTCTTATCTGCTTGACTTTCGTACTTCACATTGAACCATTTACCATCTTTTTTGGCTTGTGATTCATACTTTACGTGATATACTTTTAAATCGCACTGTGATTCATATTTTACAATAAAGACTTAACGTCTGCTTGGCTTTCATACTTAACAGTAAACACTTTTTGTGCTTGAACTGTATTTATTGACAATACAACGCCAACAATCGCAATTACAAAAGTTATTACCGCATTCTTATTCACTTACAATTAGTTTAATTGTTTTCACTTGAGTGTTAGTAGCATCGTAAAGCTTAACAAAGTATATTCCTGTATCAAAATTAGAATCAACTAATACAGATTGATTTTTCTTATTTACCCTATCCTCTAAAACTACTTTCCCTAATACATCTACTATACTAATTGTATAATCTGATGTAGCTTCAAAAGAAAATTGTAAGTGTTCTCCAATCTTCACTGGATTTGGATAAACAGTCAACCCATTTAACGACAACTCATTTACCGAAGTAACTCCTGAAGAAACAACCTCTACTTGTCTTACTTGACTCTCTACACATGATTGTAATCCGCCAACTTCTAGTTTAACGTTATACAATCCAGCTTGTGTATAATGGTGTACTGGGTTTTGTGCTGTTGATGTAGTGTTATCTCCAAAATCCCAGAAGTATTGTGATACATTAACCGATGTATTGCTAGGGCTAAATGCTCCATTGTTTACTCCTAAATCAACTGTATCTACTGCTGTAAAGTCTGCAACCAATCGCTCTAAGTGTAACACAAATCTTGCTGTACTGGTTGTATCATAAAGATAAAAGGTATACCCACTTGATGTTAATACATCTATAAATGTTCCTGATTGCTTATCTTCTAAATACACACAATTAAAATCACTTAACCCTGATAGATTCTCAAATGTAAGTTGAGCCAATCCAGAAGTAGCTGCTGTAATTTTTACTGGAATACTTCCTCCTGAATTAGAATTAATACTGTTAATCGATAATTCTCCATCATCTTTTGATATGGTACATATTGATGGAACATTAGCACTTGTACTATACATCTTATATGCATCGTATTGACTATCAAAATTCATAGTTGCTCCAGAGCCAATTCTAAGGGTTGTTTGATCTTTATAACTTCCTTTTAATACATTAATCCTAAATGGAAGATTTCCTTGTTTAAAGAACGTTGAATCCATATTAGACTTAACTCCTTCTTTAGCTGTTAATACTGGTGTTGCACTTACTGTCTGAACCCAAAACCCTTGTGATGAAGCAATGTATTGAGATCCTCCATTGTTTGATGCTCCCGAAACATATTCTGCAAATTGCTGCAGATCTGGATCATAAACATAAACAGCATCACTAATCCCTGTTTTTACCCAATCAGTATCATCCCAATCAATAGTTGATGGATAAGGGTTACCTACCAAGTTCCATCCATCACGTGCAGAATCTCCACTATTACTGTATGTAACTGGCATGCTAATATCTCCTTTATTAATAGGACCGGCCATATCTATTGTAAATGGATCGGTTCCTGTTATAGTATCTCCACACCAAACCATATATCCTGAACCAGACCCCATCACATTACTCATATTGGATGGCGCTACAAATCCTGAGTCTAAATGATCTAAAACTGTTTCGTCATATTCATAAACTGAAGCCCATGGAGTTCCTGTATAAGGAAACAATGGATAAAGAGATCCTGGAATTCCTGAAGTTTCAAAATCATCATTCCAATCTGACAATACAGAACCACTTATAGGCGAACTAAATAAATGCCAATTGGTTTGTCCTGTATTTATATATCTCTGAACCTCAACATTTCCTGTAATATCAGCTCCAGATTGAATCGTTGCAATACTCCCTGTTCCTGAAGCATCAGAAACTATAGTTAATGAATTATTTGTTGTAAATGTTCCTGAAGTTAATGTCATCACCCCAGATATAGAATCTGCTCCAGAAGTTATATTTACACCGGCAGAATTATCAACCTCAACATCATGAAAGGTTTGATCTCCTGTAATTTCTTGGACAGAAGTTCCTGCAAATTTGGTACTACCAGAATTACTTACCAATGTACCATTCTGATTGTCCCAATCTCCTTCAACAGTTACTTCAAAACCATTCAAATCAAATGTTCCTCCGTAAAACTCTAAACCTCCTATTGTTCTACCCATATCTAATACCGGATAATTCGTTCTTCCTGAAGGTATTGTTATCGTATCTCCTGCAGATGGGACTATTCCTCCTAGCCAATTACTTGCTGTCCCCCAATCTGTATCAGTATTACCCTGCCAAGTATTATCCCCACAAGTAAGAATCTCAATATAATTGGATATAGTAATGGAATCACTTCCAAATTCATTGGTCACTTTTAATTTAACATCCCAAGAACCTGCAACAAAATATGAAATTCCTATAGGGTTCTGAAGTGTATCTGTTCCAGGTACTCCAAATGATCCTCCAGGTGAAAATGTCCACTCCCATGATGTTGGATTTCCTGTAGAAAGATCTGTATAATCTACAAAACCAGCACATGACTGTGTAACCGAAGAAGTAAATGCTGCTACAGGTGGAGTTGAACAAGTATACGCAGTAATGTGAGCAACCGAAGTAATCGTATCAGTTCCACTAGCATTTGTAGCAATTAATTGCACATCATAATCTCCTGCTGTTGCATAAGTAATTCCTGTTGGGTTTTGAGCTGTTGACGATGCTGGTGTTCCTCCTGTAAAAGTCCACAACCATGAGGTTGGACTCTCTGTAGAAGTATCTGTAAAACTCATTGTTGAATCAACACAAACACTATCGTTTAATGATGTAAATGAGGCTACAGGCAATGGACAAGTTGTTCCATCATAACAAACCACTCCAGAAGGTGCAGTAACTGATCCATCATTATTGTCTGCTACTAGAGTCCCATAATAAGTTGTTCCAACATAATATGGAAATTGAGGTGTCCCTAAAGCATCTACGGTTACAAAATATGCATAGGTTCCATTTGGATACTCAGGTGTAACACACAACCTACCATTATGCTCATCTAAAGTTCCTGTTCCTAAATACTCATAATCTTGTACATAAGACCCTATATCATAACTACCTCCTGATGTAACTGCAGGACCTGGTGGCATAGAAGCACTTCCATCTGGCAAGGTATCTCTTGTTGTAATATTTCTCAATGCATACCCTGAAACCATTCGAGCAACTCCACTACTGCTATCTAATGCTGTAGAATACCCAAAAGGTCCGTATACTGGAAATCCATCATTGGCAAAACCTACCAAAGGAGAATGAACTACATCCGGATCATCATAATATCTAAATGGTGTAGCATGAGAATGGTAAGCTCCTGATTGTTGAGGGTGAGCTGCAAAAGCCGTATCTAATGTAACGCCCTCCGTATAATACGCTTCGCCTACCCACAAACCATCTCCATTAGGCTCATTTGAACCCAACCCGAAATGATACGATTTCCCATCTCCTAATCCATAAATTGGAATACCATTTAGCAATACACCTATAGTATTTGATTCTGGTACAGATTCAGTTCCACTTCCTGCAACAGGGTCTCTTGCAAACTTAAATCGATATCCTTGGGCAATAACACTTCCTGGATTTGAAAACTGTCCCATATCATTCGTCATCCCTTCAGACTCAATCCAAACGGTATCCTCATCATAACACACAGATAACACATCTGCTAAATCGGTTGTTGTGTTAAATGAATATCCTGGTCCAACATACTCCCAATAAGAAGCTGTTTTATTTGTTGTATTTAATTCCCAATCTGTAATTACTGGCTGTAATGAACATCCTGGAGTACTACTATTTGTAGTAATAGTAACCGTAACTGTATAAACGGTATCACAACCGGCTGCAACAATTGTATCATTGTATGTTCCTGATGTTGTCCAAGTATAATTTCCACTTGGTGATACTACACTAGTACTTGAGTTTTCAGAAGAAGTTTCATAAGTATAAGAGTAATCACAACTCCCATCATCTACAGTTGCTGAAGAGTTATAATTACATGAAAATGGATCCATACATCCAAAAACTGGCTCAGAACAGTCAGTAGAAGCCGTAGATGTAGGACAGTTCGACAAAGATCTAAACGTATTGTCTAAAACAGTTCCTTTAAAACATCTAGGTATGTATGGATAATTATCTGTTAACACATAATAGTAAGTTCCATTTGGATATTCAGGTGTTATTCCATACCTCCCATTACAACTATCCAAATCTGTTGCTGTATATTCATAATCTTCATAATACAAACCAGAATATGCTCCATCTGGTGCAGACTCTCCATCTCCTGTTCTAGTTCCAGATTTTAAACTATATCCTGATGACAATCCAACAATTCCACTACCAGAATTATTAGGGTCTGAATATACATACTTGTAATAAATAGGAAAACCATCTGCAGCATATCCTACTATAGATGAATGACCAGAACTGCTAATTCCTAAACTGTCTGTAAAATAATCTACCGGTACATCATGATAATGATAAGAACCAAAAGCATTAATATGCCCTCCATTATTTCCAAAATTAGCGTTAAACATATATCTGGCTTCTTTATGCCATTCTATATTATTCTCGCCTGTAAGCGTGTCTACAAATGTTTCATTTGAATTTGGAGTAAGCCCAATTCCATTGATAGCTACACCAAACTGATAAGTATAATTACACCCTAATGCTGTTTCTGTTGCTTCATATAAAGGAGTGAAATTAACTGCAGTATCAGGATACAAACACATGTAGTATTCTTGATTACTTGCCGCTACTGTAAATGGAGAATTATAACTATCATCATGATCTGGATAATCGTTACTATAACACCCCAAAACGTTTGTTCCAATGGTATCAAAACACACCGCATTAGAAGTTGTATTGGAATATATGGTTGCTGTATCACAACTAGTTTGAGCAAAAGCTACACTTGAAAAAAGTGTAACTACAAGAAATAATAAGTTCTTTTTCATCATGTTTATTTATTTAAAGTGTGATACGTGTTTTATTGGTGTAGTAATTTTAAATTACTACACCAATAAAACACCTCAAACTAAGATTACCCTACTCTATTTATATTGTTTTTTAAGCCGCACTTTTTCAAGTGCGGCTCTACCTCTATTATTGAAGGATAACTTTTCTAACTAAAGTGTTAAAATATTTTCATGAATCCTTAAAAATAGACGAGGAAATTGGTGATAAAAAAGGGAAAGCTTTAGCTTTAAATAATATTGGTGTTATTAATTATATGAATAGCAATCCGAAAGAAAAGTTACCTGGTTTAT
>CAJQOH010000051.1 GCA_905479915.1 uncultured Flavobacteriales bacterium | reverse complement strand
ATTAGAAATAAGATTGTTAGCCGTGTGTTTGCAGTAGTCAAAAGAGGAACTCCATATGTCAGGGTAGCTAACTACAATTGAGTTTTTCTTTTCATTTGAAATTTTTATTGGAAAAGGTTTGTTTTAATCATAGAATTCCCTAACATCCCCGCCTATTTTACCTGCTTGTGATGCATCTAAAAGCATTGGCGTCATCGTAAATTGAGAAAAATGGATATCCTGTCCCTTTACTACAAAAGAACTTAAAACTACTAGTACGGCTAATAGAGAGCTTCTTATTCCCTTTATTTGATTTCCAATAATTTTCATATCATATCTTTTACTTCACAATACTTACATTGCCCTTATCTTCTACTCTCAATCCATTTACAAATGTTGCGCTGATGTAATACACAAACACAGCATTACCTTGCTCATTTCCATTATAAGTCCCATCCCAACCCTGTGTCATATCATTACTTTCAAAAACCTTATTTCCCCACCTGTTGTAGATTGTTAAATTAATAGTCTCTACTCCTTTACCTAGAACATATAAAATATCATTCTCTCCATCTCCATTTGGTGAAAATACATTTGGCAAGTAAACATGATAATCACAATCCAACTCATTATTTAAAATATCTATCGCATAAGAATTCGTACACCCTAAACTATCAGAAACTATAACAGTATACACTCCTTCTACTAATCCTGACAATACACTATCATTTGATGGTGGATTCCAATTATATGTAAATGGTGTTACTCCTGTTAATGGACTTACTGCTATACTTCCTATAGCTTGTTGACAATTATCATCCTCTTTTACAATAGCCAATGTTGGACTTGCCTGAACTACCACCAGTACTGTTGACGAATCTGCTGGGCAGGGTGCATTATCGATAACATAGCTATAACTACCCGCTCCATCTAATTGTGGATTGAATATTCCTGTTCCAGATGCCAATACTGGTGACCATGCACCTCCTAAATCTGCTCCTCCTGTAAATGAAAATAAATCTATTGATGGATCCCCAACACACATTGTTAGACTACTATCCATTCCAACATTTGGTGGATTATTTACTGATACTGTTGAAGAATCTCCAGAACACCCTCCTAAACCTGGCACATTATACTGATAAGTTGTTGCCAAATCGGTTCCTGGAGTAAATGTACCTAAACTACCACCCAACAATACAGGACTCCATGTCCCTGTTACATCTGGACTTCCTGTTAAACTATTAAACAAATCAACAGTTCCACCTGTACTACACAATGTAATTGAACCACTTGTTCCTGCATCTACAACTGGGTGAAAATTAACCGTAACTGTTGCTACTGCATCTGGACAGGCTCCGCCTAAAACAGTATATGTATAAACACCTGCTGGGTTTACTCCTGAACTAAACGTTCCTAAATGTCCACCCAACAAAGATGGCATCCATGTTCCTGTCACATCTGGAATTCCACCTAATGAATCGAATAGATTCACCGTTGCACCACTTGAACAAACGGTTACTACGCTATTGATTCCTGCAACTGGGGGTTGTGTAATTATCACATTCACTTCTGCTGAATCTGCAGGACACAACGGTGTTGAACTTACTACATAAGTATATACATTTGCTGGGTTTGTTACTGGATTAAACACTCCTAAATAACCACCCGGCAACAACGGGCTCCATACACCTGAAGTATTTGGAGTACCACCCAATGAATCATATAGGTTAACTGCAGACCCTGTACTACATAACGTTATTGTATTATCCAATCCTGCATAAGGTGTACCATAAACATTAACTGTTAAATAAGCCGTATCTGTTCCACACGTAGCACTTGTTACAATATACATATAAACCCCTGCTGTATCTGTTGCTGGATCAAAAGTTCCCAAACTTCCTCCAGCTAGAGAACCTACCCAAGTGCCTCCTATATCTGGAGTGCCTCCTAATGAATCATATAGGTTTATTATTGGTGCTCCAGGACATAAATCTATTGTGTTATTTACACCTGCATCTACTGCTGCTGTAAAACTGACTTTAATAGATGAAGTGTCCGACAAACAATTTCCAACGCCTGGTACAATATATAAATAAGTCCCTGCGGGATCACTTGCTGGATCAAAAACTCCAAGATTACCATTCGCTAAAGTCGGGCTCCACGTACCTGATACATCTGGTGTTCCTCCTAATAAATTAAATAAAGAATCTATAGGGTCTGTTACACATAAAGTAATCGAATCACTAATTCCAGCATCAACCCCCGGAAGAATTGTTACTACAATTTCTGAAGTATCATCAGGACATATTCCTGAACTCGAAACAATATACTCATAAGTTCCTGATGGATTTACTTGTGGATCGTAACTTCCTAAATTACCTCCCAATAAAACAGGACTCCATACTCCAGTAATATCTGGCACACCTCCTAAAGAATCATATAAATTCACTGTTGCAGCTCCAGGACATAAAGTTGCTACTCCATCCAACCCAGCATCAACAGGTAATTCTACAGTTACTTTAGTATAAACAGTATCAGTTGCATTGTAAACCCCATAAGTAGTTGTTACCAATGGACTAGCCATATAAAAACTATCTGTACCTAATGGAGCCAACGTTAAAGAGTCTACCCAATTATAACCAGAATTACTACCACTTGCTACCAATAAAACACTATCACCCAAACATATAGAAGTATCATTTGGCGGTATTAATGCTCCACAATTATTTACCAACGGAATTACTACATTCGTACTAATCATACAATTGTTACTATCGGTTACTTCTACAGTATAATTTCCTGACATTAATCCTGTAGCTAAAGAATCTGTTGATACTGGATTTGAAGCACCATCTAACCATACAAAATCAAATCCGGTATAACAATTTGTAGTAAAATCTACAGATCCAGAACCTGTACCAGCCGAACAAGTATCACTTGTTAAGTTAATAGGTAAAATATTTGTTGCTTGATTCAAACAAGTATCTCTACATAAGAACATGTCATCAACATAAACATATGGAACTGGAAGATAGGTGGTTTGGGAAGGACAAGCTCCTGCTATAGCAATATAAGTATAATCTTGAGTTGGTGTAAAAGTTACTGTAAATACCCGCCATTGCTGATTAATTGAGTCTGCTGAAATACAACCTAAGCTTGTATATCCGGCCATACAATATGCTGCTGTAGGTGAATTTCCTCCGTAAACACAAATATCTATATCACTTGAATCTACTGTAGTATGATAAGCCATCCTTAATTGAAGAGTATATTCAACACATTTCTTTAAATTGGCAACCCTTCCAAACCCTTCACTAAATCCAGTAATATTTCCTCCAGGAATAAATCCTGCATACCCATTTCCTTGAGGGTTTATAAACATGTTTTGGGTTACCCCATTAAATCCTGGGAGATATGGTGGTCTACCATTATGACCACATTGATTATGGTAGTCGTTAGAATTTCCTTGTATATTCATCCAGCCAGAAGCACTATCAATTTGACCCACATTTGTTGGGCAACCGATATAAGTTTCAAAATCTCCATTGGTTAGAATATTTGTAGCACAAGGATAGGAACAGTTTTCAAAGGTAACATTTACACTATCTGGTAAACTAGTACACCCCCCCACTGTATCTATAGCATAATACGTTGTTGTACCAACTATAACTTGTGGAGTCATAAAGGAATCTGTTGCTACTGGAACTGTTAATGCTGCATCACTATACCAGAGAGTTGCATTATCAGAATTTAAATCTGTAAGATTATCCCCTACACAATACCATGAATCTGGGGTATAAATTATTGGTGAAGCTAGCGTATCTACAACCAAATACTCTCTAAGGTTTGAATCACAACCAAACACCGAAGTATCTGTAGAAAGATGAAACTCATCCACTAAAATATTTGTAGATACAGTACCATCTGCATAGGTATAACTACCTCCAACGCAAACATTAATAGTATCCCTAATGTTGTATACCGGATGAGTAACAACAAATGTTGAATCTGTATCTGTACAAACGCCATCATCAACAGTTAAATACCACCAACCTCCTGGAATCGGATTAGGAAATGGAGTAATAAAAACATTATTCAAACCTGCTCCCCCAATAGGGTTTCCATTTGGTCGAACCCATGTATAACTACCAGCTCCCAAACCTGAAGGAGAACCATTTAAGGTTAAAGATTCCCCATCACATATTGGAGAATTTGTAATAATACTTGCGTCCAACGAACTTACAGCTACCATTACCGTATCTGATTTTATCGTATCTCCACACGCATGTATTACATGTAAAATATATTCTTGATCTGAGGTAAGATTTACCGTTAAAGGAGTTGCTTCTGTAGAATCTCCAACCAACATAGCAGCTGGAGACCAAGAGTAATCAGCCCATATAGAATCATATCCTATTGCACCTAATTCAGTTTGAAAAGGATCACAACTACTTCTATCATTTCCAGCAAGAGTATCTATAAAATTATCAGGATGATAATAATACGTTAAGTTTGGCATTCCAATATCTGCAGCACCTGGAGTTGGAACAAAACCAGCATTAACGATATTGGGCGCTAAATAATTCTCTGGAGTATTTATTACTGTTAACTGATTTGTAGAGTTTCTAGTTCCATAAATTTTCCCATCAGGAGCTTTCACTAAAGCACCATACTCTCCTGAAGAACCTGTAGTTATAGGAAAATCTTGTCTAGTCGCTCCTATTGAACCAATTCCTGCTGTTATATCAAAACTCGATATATAGGTGTTATTTGCTCCTTCCCACCAACTAACATAAAGTACATCTCCACTTGGTGAAAATTCTGTACCATATAAAATATCTGAACCAAAAGTACCAGTAGGAATAAGAACTTCCTCTAAACTTAATACCCCTGTTAAATTATCAAAACTGAAGAGTTTAAAATCAGGGCCAAAACCATTTGCTTCTGCAATCAAATTTCTATCCTTATTAACAGCAAGCCAACTAAATATTGGAGAACCAATTGCTGTTGGCCAAGCTGTAGCCGATATCGTTGAAATTACAGGAACCGTATTTACACCTCCCAAAGCTGTTACTTCAAAAGAGTAAAAAACATCTCTATTTAAAGAACGTACTATCAACCAAAAATCTTCTGTATTCCCTTTCTGTACTACTTTTACTTTTTCTGCCAAGGTATCTAACCCATAAATTAATACATCTTTTTGACCCGGTAAAATATCTCCCAAAGGAGCTCCCACAGTTCCATTACCTGGAAGTGTCATATCTACTATACTATATGAAATACTATTTGCAAATGGAGCAACCGCTGCTTGATGGAAAATATAATATTGATCACAATTTCCTGGAACAGGAACAGTAGTTAAACCACATGAAGAGTTATAATCTACATTTATATCACTGTTGGGCATCGTATCATGAGTAGCATCCCAAACAACACGCCCTTTTCCATATGCAATATTCTGATCAGCTCCTGTATAAAACAAAACATTACCAGCTCCGTCTGAGTAGCTTGTAGAAACTTCATAAGCACTAATCGCACTTGTTGCATTAACAGCAGCTCCTGTATTAAAGCTAATACCTACGGCATCTCCAAAATACCAGTTGTTTAAATAATTTTTAGTTTGCTGACTATAAGAGCTTAACCCTAACAGGATACCAACAACAACTATTAAAAATTTAAAAAGGCTAATTTTCATAAACACTACTCAACTATTATTTTAGATATCGTCTTATTATTATTTTCATCCATAAGCTCAAGAAAATATATTCCTGTATTTACGAAAGATACGTCAATTAGGTTGCTGACAAGTTTTTTATTCGAAATTAATTGTCCACTTATACTAAACAAAGTGTATTCAACAACATTTCCACCTTTAATATATACTGTATTGTGAACCGGATTAGGGTAAATAGAAATGTTAGATTTTGTTAAATCATTAATTCCTACGGTAAAAGTATCACTACCTCTAACCCCTAAACTTTGGTTGTAATAAGATCCACTTGCTGTTTTTTTTAATTTTACAGCTTTGACCACATAAGTAAGCAAACCTCCTGATGGAACTGCATTATCTGTATAGGCTGTACCCGTAACAATGCTTGCATTTACTTTAGCGTAAGTTGAACCTCCAGGAAGCAACCTGTAAACATTATACCCTAAAACTGCATCAGGACTTGCTGCCCATGTTAAATCTGCATCATTATTGTTGTTAGTAACGCTTAAATTGCTTGGAGGAGTAATGTAATGCATTCTTGTTGTTGGATCTCCCATTAATGATATGGTTATCATTTTTATAAGAGAACTACTGAAAGCTGCAGAAGAAATAAAATAATCTCCACTATTATTTTGGGAAAGCAATTGACCAAAACCAATAGACTCACCTAAAGCCATATGATGAACTTGCCAATGTGGTCTTCCTGCCCACATTGCATTCAATGTTTGACCTTGAGCAATGGAGGCTCGTAAAAAATTATCATCACTATCCCAATCTCCAAAATAACTACCAAATAACATCGTAAAAATTGTTTGCAACGAATCGGTTGTCATATTATTTGTAGTTGAAATACTCTGAGAGCTTGTAAATGTTCCTGCACCACACCCATAGCTCCACATATAACTATTATTTTGTAAAGAAGTTCTATACGCTGAAGAGGTATTGGTTGGAGTTGAAAACATTGTAGAAAAATTTCGCAATCCACTTGATGAAAACCCCTCTGCAAATGATGAAAAATTATCATCTGCCAAAGCCCTTTCTGTAGCCGTAGTTTGTTTTATTTTATAAGCATGAGCTTTATTTAAATAGTTAATTAACAACGCTTCTTCTGTTAAAGAAAAAGAAGGCATACTAGAAAAATCAACCCTTCCTATTTGCAATTCACATCCAGATCCTGGCACCGCAAATTGATCAAATTTTCCATCTCCTGGAATGTTATGGTTTCTACTTTGTACAGCTGTCGTATTATTCGCTGAAACATCCGTCCATACCCCATCCATATCGGCATAATAACTATCGGATGCCCAAGCTCCCTGATGATCGGTATGTCCATCTGGATTAAGAACACCAGAATAAGCAACAGGAACATTTCCGAGAAGATAAACCGCTTTAGTATTTGTTGGATCTTGATTGTAAATAGAAACAATACTATTTTTAACAGTAGCCACAGCATCATTTGAATCAACATTTACCAGCTCTACTAACCACCCATCATTTTCAATATCTTCTATTGTTTGAGATACAGCATTATCAAAACCAGAATTACCAACATAAGCATCTTCTACAACTAAAATTAAGATACCTCTATTTTCATTTACGGGTAATTCTATTGCACTGTTGATGTATCCATAAGCAGGTGTAGCTCCAGATTTCTCAACTTTATATTCATAGGCAACACCTACAGTAACACTGTTATCTACATAATTACTTGCACTAGAACCCAAAACTGTAACAGCCGAACCCCATAAACTAGATACTGATGTTCTTCTATAAACAGTATAAGCTGTTCCAGAACCATCATTAATCCAATTAAGAGAAATCTGAGGTGGAGAGTTTTGAACTGTTGCACTTAATTGAACAGATAACAACTCTGCATTAGATTGTGTAAAAGCATTCAACCCAATCAGTAAGCTAACAATAAATGTTAGCTTACATTTAAATAAATAAGTCTTCATAAAATACTATTCAATAATAATTTTAGACCTCGTCTTATTATTGTTTTCATCAACTAATTCAACAAAATAAATCCCTGCATCTACACTAGATAAATCTATTGAATTACCATTAAACTGACCGCTAGTAATTAACTGACCACCTATATTAAACAATGTATAATTTTTTACAGCTACATTTTCAACAAACAATTGATTTGTAACAGGATTTGGATACAATTTAATGGTGTTTTTTTCTAACCCATCAACTGAAGTAATTACCGTTTGACCTGCCAATATTGAATCTCCTGCAGTTGTATTGTAAGCAAAATCTTTAATGGTAAGTGTATTATCTTGTGATCCGGTAGACACCCTTATCCACCCATAGTGTTGGGTAGCTCCTATGTAAAAATGCACTCCAAGATACTTATCCGTTTGATTATCCCAAAGTCCAGCAATTGGTGTTCCATTATTAAAACTAGTCATTGTTGTATTTGAGCTAGACAAAGTAAACCATAAACTAGAGTTTGAACCGATAACATCATTAGCCGAAAGAACCTTTACAGATAAAGATTGTTGTTCCAAAACTTGATTTGTAGAGCCAACATTTCCTCCTTCAACAAAATTAAAACTTGTAGTCGCTACATTTTCACCATGAATTAAAAAATCATCAGTCATATCTCCATCAATATCTATATATGCATCGTAATTTCCGCTATATGTAGAATCTACAATGTCATTATAAATTATTTGACTAAATAAGTTTCCAGTTGCCAAAACGGCCGCAAAAAGTAAAATTTTTTTCATAGTTGTTATTTTTGATTTATTAATATGTTAAGTTTATTTTATCAGCTTAATACTCTTAGAATCAGAACTATTATATATATTTAAAATATACATTCCTTTCGCCAAGTGCTCAGAAAAATTCAACACATTCCTCCCTGTATTTAGAATTAATCGATCATGAAAAATCAATTTTCCATCCAAACTATATAAACTCACTTCTGTTTCAATTGGGGATTCTGAAGATTCATCAATTATTAAGCTACCATTACTTAAGTACCCACTAATTCCTAAATCCTTATCATCACTACAACTTTTAGATATGGTATTAAAATATGTTGTAGCTCCATCAAAATCAACTTGTTTTAATCTGTAATAAGTTATAACAGAAGAGTAATCTATATCAGTAACAGTATAATGTTGAGTTATGTTACTATTCCCATTACCTTGCACAGTTTCTAAATCAAAAAAGTTGATTCCATCATAACTCTTCTCTACTACAAAATAATCGTTGTTAATTTCAGATACAGTACTCCATTCAATCATTTTTTCAGTTCCGTTACAAAGCACATCAAAATGAGACAGACTTACAGGAAGTGGAGATACATTGTCTGTTAATACCCAAACAGGGAAAAATGCTGTTGGAGTAATGGCTACAGCATTTACATTATTTGCAGCTGTATTTGCAGTTCCAAACAACAAGCCTTCCCAATCAGAAGCTGTAGTATTCCATCGTTGAGCTTGTAAATTAGCTTCTGTAATAGTATTAGGAGCAGCATATTCTGCTGGATCATATCCAAAAGATGCTGTAACTGTAGGGTTTGTTGTATAAGAATCTGTAGTATCTATCACCCAAAAACGATCAACAACATACAATTCATTTGCCACTGAATTATGATTCATATTGGTAACACCACTTGCCCAAGGAGTATTCAAATGATCTATTGTTTCATAAGTAGATAAATCTAAACTTCCTGATCCGACACCAGCAGATGTAACATTTAATGAAAGCGGTATTTTAACCCCAGAGTTTGTTGTCCATGGTACCACATGGTCTCCAGTTGCAGTACCAATATTCCATTTCACAATATCATCCTCATCTTCAGATAAGATATTCCCTCCTGTTCCCATAGTAGTAATGGCATTTGCATTACCATTATCAATTACCACAAAGGCTGCATTCTCAATATTGATATATACATCATTATTAAGTATAAGCCTTTGTGCAAATCCAAAAGTTGGCATCAACAATATGATCAATAATAATCTCATTTATTATTTCCCTCCAATTTTTCAAGTCTTTTTGATAATTCTTCAATTAAATCAAGTAGATCATTTTTAGATCCTTTTAATTGGTTAATCTGATTTTGCTGAGCCTTAAAAGCCTCTACAAATAAAGGATCAAGTGTTCCATAAGCCATCTGTAAAAAGCCTTCATTATCAGTACTAACAAAATCAGGTAGCACATCCTGAAACTCCTGGGCGATAAATCCATATTGAATTTCTTCTGGTCTAGAGTCTGCGTAAGTAGTTTGGTTGTCGTTCCAAAAATAAGTTACCCCTTGTAGCTGTGTTATTTTATCTAATATAGCTGCTCCATCAATGTCCTTTCTATCTCTTTTCAACCTTCCATCAGAGTTAGCGAGCCAATCTCCAGCAGCAGCTTTTGCAGCCGTACCTCCAACTTCAAAGGTATTGGATGCTGGTCTTCTTGCAACCCCCACATAACCATAAGCATTGTTTACAGGACATTCCACAACCAAAGTGGGATCAGTGTGGCGGAATCCAACCCCAAAAGAATAGGGGGTACTCCCTTCTAGCTCACCAGCTGCAGATCCACTTCCCAACAAAAAGCATGAAGCATATTCATTTTTTATATTTTTTCCAATTATCAAGCTCTCCTGTCCATCCATAGTATTAGGTTCAGAGGGGCTACCCATCATAGATAAAGAATAGTCATTGTTAACCAAAATAGTATTGCTAGTCCCTATGGCTTGAGCAAAGTTCGCAGCAATAGTGTTAGTAAATCCCGATGCAAATGAACCTGAACCAGAAATGATATTCTGACCTCCGAATGTACTACTAAATGTACCTGAAACGTTATTTACAAACCCTGCTGAAAAAGCATAAAGTCCACTAACGGTACTGGACCCTCCAAATACTGTAGAATATGCAGCTACCCCTGAAATAGTATTATTTTGTCCAAATGCTTGATTATAAGCTCCAGTACTCGTTATACTTAGTCCACCACCAAAACCAAAAGAATAATTCCCATTAATCGTAATGGTATTTCCAAATGTCCCACCAAAAGCAGCACTATAATCAGATGTAATTGTTGAAAAAGCTCCAACAGCCATACTATAATCTCCTGATATTGTATTCGAAGCACCAAAAGCTGTTCCATTAGCTCCTGAAACAACATTACTTTGTCCATTTATCGTTGCATTAGAGCCTGTACTTTGATTCGTAAACCCATTAATTATTCCATAAGTTCCATAATCATTATTTAATCCGTTAACAATGTTATTACTCACATCACCTACTGCAGAGGCATGTACATCATTATTTTCTCCACCTATAATGTTATAATCTCCTGTAGCACTATTATCAGTACCACCGATAATATTATGAGTTCCTGCAGAAGTTGTAGAATTATTTTCTCCAGCAATAAGATTATAAGTTCCTGTTGCTGTATTGTTATATCCAAAAATAGCAGAGTAATTCCCAATATTTGCATCATTCCACTGTGTACTAGTAACCCTTCCAGCCATAAAAGCGGAATTCTATGATTAAAACAAACCTTTTCCAATAAAAATTTCAAATGAAAAGAAAAACTCAATTGTAGTTAGCTACCCTGACATATGGAGTTCCTCTTTTGACTACTGCAAACACACGGCTAACAATCTTATTTCTAAT
>CAJQOH010000050.1 GCA_905479915.1 uncultured Flavobacteriales bacterium | reverse complement strand
ACGGAGCTTTTTCTTTTGACTTTTTTCTCTTTTTCGTTGCAATTTCAACGCTGATAAACTCTCTTTAATCGTGATTTCAAATACTTTTCCCATACCTTAAAAATACACAAAATATAACGTTTTATGAAATTAATCTGGTATGATTCTTTTTAACAAATATATAAATGAATTTTTTTAGGCGCATAAAAAAACCTTTATCATTCGATAAAGGTTTTTTTGAAATTGTATTTCATTTAGTGTTCGTGACCTCCTGGTCCGTGAACATGTCCATGGTCTAATTCTTCAGCAGTAGCATCTCTAACTTCTACAATGTTACCTGTAAAATGTAGGTCTTGATCAGCTAACGGATGGTTCACATCCATTGTTAATGTTGCTTCATTAATCTTAACAACCTTGGCTGGAACAACTTGTCCATTTTGATCTTGTAAAGGAATAACTTTTCCTTCTTCAATACCTTCAGCAAGTTCTCCTTTATCTAAAAACATTTCTTTTTCTAATTCAATAATTGCATCATCAGATCTGTTTCCGTATGCATTTTCAGACTTAATTCCGAAAGAAAAAGTTTCTCCAACGTTTAATTCTGCAACGTTAGCTTCAAATTCAGGAATCATTTGTCCTAAACCAGATAAAAATACCAACGGATCTTTTCCTTCAGTAGATTCAATCATTTCTCCATCAGCATTATCTTTATATAGATTGTAGTTGATAGAGATTACTTTATTTTTTACTTCACTCATAATTTTAATTTTTTGCGAATTTAGGATTAATAGAACTACTATTAATACATTTGTTAGATGATTTTAATTGCAGACAGTGGTTCAACAAAAACAGATTGGCGTTTATTAGGTGAGGGAGGAGAAAAAAAGAATTTTGAAACAATAGGTTTTAACCCTTATTTTATAAAATCTGAAGGTATTTTAGCTGAATTGACAGCATCTGGATTAAATACAATTAAAGAAGCTATTACCCATGTTTATTTTTATGCAGCAGGATGTTCTACTAAAAGTAACAAGGAAATTATACATGAACCTTTAAGCACATTTTTTAATAATGCTAAGATAGAAGTAGATCATGATTTATTGGCTGCAGCAAGAGCAACTTGTGGGAATGAAAAAGGAATTACAGCAATTTTAGGAACTGGATCAAATTCTTGTTTATACAATGGTGTTGAAATCACAGAAAATGTAAGAGCATTAGGTTATATCTTAGGGGATAATGGTAGTGGAGCTGATATTGGTAAAACATTTATTCAAGCTCTTATAGGTGGCGAATTATCAAAAGAAATTGAAGCTAAGTTTGAAAAGGAATACAACTTAACAACAGATATGATTTTAGATGCTGTCTATAAGCAGGAGTTGCCGAATCGATTTTTGGCTGGGTTCAGCTTGTTTGTATCTCAAAATATAGATGATCCTTTTATCCATCAAATTGTAGAAAATAGATTTGAACTTTTCTTCGAGAAAAATATCTGTAAGTATTCGGATTATCAGAACAATCAATTGCACTTAATCGGTTCGATTGCTTTCATTTATAAAGATATCCTAATAAAAGTTGCTAATAAGTACGGTGTTCAAATAGGTAGAATAATTAAACAGCCAATAGACGAATTGGTCAAGTATCACATTTAGTTTTTTGGAACAAACCAATCTCCATTGCAACGCATTACTTGTTCTACGATATCTCTAACACAACCATGACCACCATCTTTGTCTGAAATATAATCAGCAATTTCTTTAATTTCTATTACTGCATTTTTAGGACATGTAGCAACGCCACATTCTTTCATAGGGTAGTAGTCAGGAATGTCGTCTCCCATGTAAAGAACATTTTCGGCAGTAATCCCTTTATCTTTAAAATACTGATGTAAAACAGCAATTTTATCTTCAACACCTAAAAAGACATCAGTAATTCCTAAATAGTTAAAACGATGAACAACAGATTGAGAATTTCCTCCTGAGATAATGGCAATGTTATAACCCTTTTTTAGTGCCATAGTAATGGCCATACCATCTCTAGTACTCATTGTTCTTAGTTGTTCTCCTTTTTCGGTAACTAAAATGCTGCCATCAGAAAGTACGCCATCAATATCAAATACGAAAGAGTTTATTTTTGGTAGAAGTTCTTTAAAATTTGCCATTTTTTGAGTTCAAAGTTTGAAAGTTGAAAAGTACAAAGATTATTAAGTCTTAAAGTTTATAAAGTTAAAAGTTTATAAAGTTAGTTGATAAGTTTAAACTAGGTTATGAGTTTATCAAAAAAGTAAATTCAGGATATCAATTATCAATTATCAATTTACTTATTAACTGATATATTTCTTGATAGTCTTTAGAATCGGCTAATTGTTCTAGATGGTTTTTTATTACAGCTTCGTCATTTCTTTTTGCTGGCCCTGTTTGCATATCACTTGGACTATTGTCTTGTATCTTTTTTGCGGTCTCTACAATAAGAGGTTTTAAAATGTCTAATTCAAGATTGTTATTGGTTAAGATATCATCAGCAATAGTGTACATGTAATTGCTAAAGTTGCATGCAAATACGGCAGCTATATGAAGCTTTTTTCGTTGTTCAGAGTTTACTTCTTTTACATTTTCGGATAAGTTTTTAGCTAAATCAATCAAAAATGTATTGGTGTCTTCGTTATTTGCTTCTATACAGATTGGAACTTCATTAAGGTTAAGCTCTTTTTCTTTCGAAAAGGTTTGCAAAGGGTAGAAGATTCCATAATTATCGAAACCACTTAATGCATCCATAGGTATGCTACCAGAGGTGTGAACGACCGTTTTGTTTTTAAAAGAAATTTGATTTACAATTGATTGAATTGCATCGTCTTTAATAGCGATAATATATAGATCACTTTCGTCAGTAATAAACTTTATATCATTACAGGGCATTGCATTTAAGCCAGAGGCCAATTTAAACGCGTTATCTTTAGAATGACTATATACTTGATTGATTGAAAAGCCTTTGTTAAATAAAGCTTTCCCGAGATGAGTAGCTACATTTCCTGCGCCTATTAATGTTATTGTTTTAATCAAGTTATTTCTATTTATACAGGGTAAAATTAACTAATTTTGTTCGCAATAAAATAAGCCTATTATTTATGTTTCAGTCGATTAAAAATATTCTTTTTTCCACACGATTAACAGCTGTTTTACTATTGGTTTTTGCTGGATCTATAGGGTGGGCAACGATTATTGAAAATGATTTTGGAACACCTGCGTCAAAAGCAATTATTTTTAATACACGTTGGTTCGAATTAATTATGGTTTTATTGATCATTAATTTAATTGGAAATATCGCAAAATATAAATTGTTGAGATGGGAAAAGGCAGCTACTTTGATGTTTCACCTCGCTTTCATTGTAATTATTATTGGAGCAGGTATTACTAGGTATATAAGCTTTGAAGGATCTATGCATATTAGAGAAGGAGAAATGAGTAACATCATAGTTTCTGCTGATACCTATATGCAGTTTAAAGTTGACGACAAGGTTGAACAATTGACTTACGATAAAAAGCTTTATTTAAATCCTAAGTATAACGCTCCATTTAGCAACAATTTTGATTTTAAAGGGAATAGGATATCTATTGCTTACAAAGATTTTATTCCAAATTCTATAGATACGATAGTGTCAGCTAAAAATGGTAAAACATTCATAGAAATTGTAACTGTTGGTAAAGGAGGTAGGTTGTCTCGTTTTATTGAGTCAGGGCAAACTAAGTTTTTTGGAAATTTTCCTATTGCTTTTAATGACAATTCATTATCGGAGTCCATTAAGATTAATGAAACAGATTCTGGTTTAACAATAGATTCCCCTTATGATATTGATTATATGAGTATGGAAGATCAAAGTAAATCTGTTGTAATTAGAGATTCCATTCAAGAGTTTAAGAATAGAAGGTTGTATTCTATTGATAATGTTCAGTTTGTGTATAAAGCAGTACATGAAAATGTGGTATTAAAACAAATATCTGCCCCTAAAGAGAATAAAAGCGGAGAAGATGCTTTGATTGTTGATGTAACGTGTAATGATGAAGTTGAAGAAGTAACTCTTTTTGGAGGGCAAGGTTATGTTTCAAATCATACCATCTTTCAATTACAAGATTTAAACTTCTCTTTGGTGTATGGTTCTAAAGAAATTATTACACCTTTTAATGTGCGTTGTAATGATTTTGAGATGGAAAAATATCCAGGATCAATGAGCCCATCATCTTTTGCCAGTGAAGTAACTGTATTGGACAATCGTTTTGGTGGAGTTGAATTTGATCAGCGTATTTTTATGAATAATGTTTTAGATTATGACGGATATCGGTTTTTTCAATCAAATTATGATAAAGATGAAAAAGGAACTGTACTTTCTGTTAATCATGACTTTTGGGGAACATTAATAACTTATATTGGTTACGGATTTTTGTTTTTAGGAATGATATTAACGCTAATGATGAAAAAGTCTAGGTTTAGATTTTTGAGAAATAAGCTGAAGGAATTGAAAAATAAGAGAGAAGTAGTTGCTGTTTTAGTAATTGGGCTATTTGCACTTTTCCCACTAAACTCAATTGCTCAACATGATCATTCAGATCATCAAGGTCATAATCATGAAGTAGATAAACAAATTGATTATACCATTATTGATGCTGCTCATGCAGATAAGTTTAGTCACTTAATGATGCAAGATGTAGAAGGTAGGATGAAGCCGTTACATACCTTTGCTTCTGAATTTTTGAGAAAGGTTCACCGTAAGAATAAATATAAAGATTTAAACCCAGAACAAGTGTTGTTGAGCGTAATGTATCATTCAGGATACTGGCAACAAGCACCATTTATTTATATCAATAGAAATAATGAGAAGTTAAAAACGAAGCTTAAAGCTGAAGGCAATTACGCTGCTTTTGTCAATTTCTTTGACGAGAAGTTTCAATATGTTCTGATGAAGGATGTGCAAGAGGCCAATGCTAAAAAGCCAGCAGAACAATCTCAATATGATAAAGATGTTTTAGCGGTTGATGAGCGAATTAATATTTGTTATATGGTTTATGAGGGGTCAATTTTAAAACTCTTCCCAAAATCTAAAGACCCAAACAATAAATGGTACAGTAATTTAGAATACAATCAGTTTAGTACGCATGATTCGATTTTTGTTAAAGCTATTTTACCATATTACTACCAGTCCATTACTCAATCATTAAAGTCTGGAGATTGGAGTAAGGCAGATAGTACGTTGAAACATATTGATGATTATCAACGAAAATTCGGAGCTGAAGTTTATCCAGAGCAAGCTAAAATTGACATGGAAATAAAGTACAATAGAATCAATATTTTCAATCATTTATTTAGGTATTATCCACTCTTTGGTTTGTTAATGATGTTCTTTTTATTCTCAGATATTTTTAAAGATAAACAATGGAAAAAGAAAGTTGTTAATGTTTTGAGTGTCGGTTTGTTTGGATTGTTGTTTATTCATACAGCAGGTTTGGCTGCGCGATGGTATATTTCTGGTCATGCTCCTTGGAGTAATGGGTATGAAGCCATGTTATTGGTGTCTTGGACAGCTTTAGTGATGGGGTTTATTTTTTCTAGGAATAACAAAATGACTTTAGCAGCATCAGCTATTTTAGCTTGTGTAGTGTTGTTCTCAGCCAATTTAAACTTCTTAGATCCTCAAATTACCAACTTGGTTCCTGTACTTAAATCGTACTGGTTAATGATACATGTTGCTATAATGGTAGGGAGTTATGCGCCATTAACACTTGGTGCATTATTAGGTTTTATGAACCTGCTATTAATGATCTTTAAAACGGTTAATAATAAAGAGAAGTTAAATAGAGTAATTAAAGAGTTGACTTATATTATTGAAATGAACCTAACAATTGGTGTTTTTATGGCGGCTATTGGAACTTTCTTAGGTGGTATTTGGGCCAATGAGAGTTGGGGTAGGTATTGGGGATGGGACCCTAAAGAAACTTGGGCATTGGTTATTGTACTTTATTATGCAATGGTTTTACACTTGCGTTTTATTCCAAAAGCAAATGGAAGGTTTGTATTCAACTTAATGGCTGTTTTAGGTCTGTCGGTAGTTTTAATGACTTATTTTGGAGTCAATTATTATTTATCAGGTTTACATTCTTACGCAGCAGGAGACCCTGTGCCAATTCCAACCTTTGTTCCTATTACTGCTGGAGTAATCTTAGTTATTGCTTTAATTGCTGGCTTTAGAAATAAGAAGCTGCCAAGCTAATTTTTCTCCTTTAATAAATAACTTTATCTTAGATAAGTCCATTTGAATGGTGGGTTAAGCATTAATTATGTCTAAATTTGCAACCCACTTTTTTAAAGTATATGTCAGAAGAAATTGAAGTTAATACCCCACCTTATGAAAAAAAGGTGCTTTATGATTACCAAAAGAGGGGTATGGATAAAATCTTTTCGACTTTAGAAAAGAATCCTGACAACTACAATTTATTATATCAATTGCCTACAGGTGGAGGTAAGACCGTTATTTTTTCTGAAATAGCAAAAAGGTACATCGAAACAACCAAAAAGAAAGTACTTATTCTTACACATAGAATTGAGTTGTGTGCTCAAACCTCATCTATGTTAGATGGTTTTGAAGTTAAAAACAAGATCATTAATAGTAAGATTAAACAATTGCCAGATCAAGATGAATATACCTGCTTTGTTGCAATGGTAGAAACCTTAAACAACCGTTTACAGGATGATATGATTGACATCAAAAATGTGGGGATGGTTATCGTTGATGAGGCTCATTTTAACTCTTTCAGAAAGCTTTTTCATTATTTTGAGAACTGTGTTATATTGGGAGTTACAGCAACTCCGTTAAGCTCTAATGTGAAGTTGCCAATGTATCAAAACTACAATGAATTGATCGTTGGAGAATCTATTGGTTATTTGGTGGAGAATGAATTTTTATCATCACCAACAACTTATTGTTATGATGTAGGATTGAGCTCATTGAAAATAGGGGCTAATGGAGATTATACAGTACGTTCTTCAGATTTGTTGTATGGAGATGATCCTATGCTAGAAAAGCTAGTGCATGCTTATGAAGAAAATGCTAAAGGCAAAAAGACGCTTATTTTTAATAGTGGAATAAATACCTCTTTAGGTGTTTTAGATTCTTTTACTGAGGCAGGTTATGTGATTAAGCATTTAGACAATAAGAATTCTCCAGCAGAAAGAAGAGAAATATTAGAATGGTTTAAAAATACGCCTGATGCTATTTTAACTTCTGTAGGTATTTTAACTACAGGGTTTGATGAACCTACAGTAGAGGCTGTAATGTTAAATAGAGCAACAAAATCATTGACACTTTATTTCCAAATGGTAGGTAGGGCATCTCGTGTGCTTCCTAATAAAAAAACATTTACAATTATAGATTTAGGAAATAATGTTGCCCGTTTCGGACCATGGAATGGTAAGATTGATTGGCATGAAATATTTAGAGTTCCAGATTTTTATTTAGAAAACATTATTCAGGATGCAGAAATAGAAAGAAACTTTAAGTACAAGATGCCTAAAGATGTAAGGGGGTTATTTCCAAAATCAGAAAATGTAGAGTTTGATGTTGCTGATGAGTATAAACAAGCAATTAAGAGAGGGGATAGACCAAAGGTTGTGTTGGAGCGTTCTATGGCTCAGCATACAAAAATGTGTGTAGAGAATAGTGAGAACATAATGGATGCTCGTGAACTTGCGAATTTACTTTCAGACCAAATTGCTTACCGAATTCGTATCTATTCTTATTCTATGTGCAAGAGTACAGATAACTATTTGAAATGGTTGCAAGAAGATTATGAGCGTAAGTTGAAACAAAGCTTAGGGCCTAATTTTGTTATAGATTAACCTATTTTTAGAAGTTTGACCTCCATTTAGGAAGCCAAACTTTTTAATAAGAATATTGTTTATTCATTAATTTCATTGTTCATAATCTTGTTCTGTCTGTCTATAGATTCTAGATGAATTGCAGAAAGAAAATTGATTAAGAACACTTTTGAAAGACCTTTACTTTTTCCTTCTATAATACTTCTATTTAATATTTCATCCCATCTTCCAGTCTGTAATATCTGCATTCCTTCCTTTTTCTTGACTGTACCAATCTTATCAGAAATTTCCATTCGTTGTGATAAAGCATCTAGCATTTCATCGTCAATTAGATTTATTTTTTGTCTAAGCATATCCAATTCAATTGTTTTTTTAGAAACAGTTTGTTTAGGTGTTCTTACTACCAATTGATTTATTAGCTCCTCTAGTTGAGTTGGGGTTATTTGTTGTTGGGCATCGCTCCAAGCTTTTTCAGGGTTAATGTGAGATTCTAACATCACCCCATCAAATTTTAAATCTAATGCTTGCTGAGATACGTTAAGTAGACCTGTGGTATTTCCGCAGATGTGGCTCGGGTCACTGATCATTGTTAATTGAGGATACCTTCTTTTAAGCTCAATAGGGATTTGCCAGCTAGGAGGGTTCCTGTAATTAGATTCTCCATATTTAGAAAACCCTCGATGTATTACGCCAACATTTTTTATTCCACTATTAAGAATTCTTTCAATAGCACCTTCCCATAAAGATAAATCAGGGTTTATAGGATTCTTTATAAGTACGGTAGTGTTGACTCCATCTAAAGCATCAGCAATTTCTTGAACAGAAAAGGGGTTTACTGTTGTTCGAGCTCCTAACCAAAGAATATCTACACCATGATTTAGTGCTTTGTAAACATGTTCTGTATTAGCAACCTCTACAGCTGTTTTTAATCCTGTTTCTTTTTTTGCTTGAGCTAACCATTTTAATCCTTGAGTACCCACACCTTCAAAATTCCCAGGTTTTGTTCTTGGTTTCCATATACCAGCCCTTAATACATCTACTTTATTTGTTTTTTTTAATTCAATAGCCGTTTTTAATAATTGATCTTCTGTTTCTGCACTACATGGACCACTAATAACTATTGGTTTTTTGTTGTTGCTATTTATTGCTGTGTTTATTGATTTTATTCTTTTCATTTTATGTTTTTTAAGTCAATGTGTTTTTAATTCTATTAATTGCTTCTTTCAATATTGCTTCGTTACTGCACAATGAAACTCGTATGTATTTGTTACCTTGTTTTCCGAAAATGCTTCCAGGGGTTATAAAAACAGCCGATTTTTCTAATATGTCATCAGAGTACGCTATAGCATTTTCTAAGTGGTTGGGAATCTTTGCCCAAACAAACATTCCTACTTGTTTTTTATCGTAGGAGCAGTTTAAAGAATCTAATAATTTCCATACCAGTTTTTTTCGTGTTGAATAGACTTTGTTATTGTTTTCATAACTAGAGTTTTCCAGGTTTAAAGCAGTAATTGCAGCATGTTGAATTGGTAAAAACATACCAGAATCCATATTGCTCTTAAACTTTAAAACCTCATTAATTCTATTTTCATTTCCTGAAACCCATCCTAATCGCCATCCAGCCATGTTGTGTGATTTACTTAAAGAATTAAGTTCTAAAGCAATATCTTTAGCATTTTCAATTTGAAAAATACTTGAAGGTTTATCGTTTAGTGTTAAGCTATACGGGTTGTCATTGCAGACTAAGATGCTATGCTTTTTTGCTAACTCTAGTAAATGAGAAAGTAATTCTAAATTGGTTTGTTTGCCAGTAGGCATGTTGGGATAGTTGATCCAAATTAATTTTGTTTTATCTGTAATTAAAGCCTCTATATTTTCAATAGAAGGATGCCACTCCTCGCTTTCTTTTAGTTGGTACTTTACTACTTTTCCTCCAGCTAAATTTGTAGCAGCTACATAAGTAGGGTAGCCAGGGTCAGGAATTAATACTTCATCACCTGGGTTAATGTATGTCATGCTAATGTGCATAATCCCTTCTTTTGATCCCAATAGAGGAAGTACTTCTTTTTCAGGATCTAATTGTACATTGTAAATTGACTTGTACCATTTTGTAATCGCATTTCTTAGCTCAAAAACCCCTTTGTAATTTTGGTAAGAGTGGTTCTTTGGGTTTTTAGAAGAATTTATTAATGAATCAATTATAGATGAATCAGGAGCTAGGTCTGGACTTCCAATTCCTAAATTGATAACATCTTTTCCTTTATCATTTAGAGTTGCTATTTCTCTTAATTTTTTAGAGAAATAGTATTCTTTTACAGTTGATATTCTATCTGCAGTTTTTATATTCATTTTATTCCTTTTTTATAATTTCCTAATACTTTAATATTTGCTGTATGGTGTTCAATTTGTAAAAGCATCGTTTTAAAATCACGGTAAACGCTGTACTCTAAATCTAAATAATATTGCCAATCTGAACCAGCAATAGGATATGATTGGACTTTCAAGAGGTTGATGTTGTTCTTGGCTATTACCTCTAGTACTTTGGATAAGTTTCCTTGCTGATCATTTAGCTCTAAATAAATAGATGCCTTATCTGTTTTGTTGAAGTCTTTATTTTCGTTTTTACTGACAATTAAAAATCGAGTAAAGTTGTTTTTATTTGTTTCAATAGACTTTTCTGCTAAAGTCATCCCGTATATTTCTGCAGAAAGACTACTTCCAATAGCAGCTTTTTTAACTGTAGATTTATTCTGTAGATTTTTAACAGCCAGAGCTGTATCTTCCATTTCAATTAACTTAACATTCGATAATGTTTTTAGGAAATCATCACATTGATAAATTGCCATTGGGTGGGAGTGGACTTCTTCAATGTCACTAATAGTTAAGCCTTTAGGAACAATTAGGTTTTGTTCGATTTTTAAATATGTTTCTCCGATAATCTTAAGGTCATTGTTTTATAATAACTTATAATTTTGTAAGATGCTTCCTGCTATTGAGTTTTCAATAGCCATGATACCTAAGTCACAGGCATTTTTGTGTTGCACACTTTCTACTAAGTCATTAAAGCTTAAACATTCTAGAACTTCAACGTTGTAACCAAAGTAGTTGTTTGCTGCTATTTGATGGAAGCACCCTTCGATGCCTTGTATTGCTATTTTCATAATTGTTATTTTTTACTGTAATAAAAAAGGGAGCCGTTTGGCTCCCTTTGTATATAAATATTTCGGTTGCCTTTTTAATTGGGATTAAAAAAGTAAAAGAAAAAATATGTCATTGTTTTGTTCATGTTGTATAAAGTTAAAAGCATAAAAAAAGCCTTTCCATTTTGGAAAGGCTTTTAAATATATTGTTGTAATAATACCTTTCCGTTCTAAGTTCTAGAATAGTTGAAAAAATAGTTATTAAAAAAGTTGTTCATGTTTACTCGTGATTATTTGACAAAACTAGAGATTATTTTCATGTAATTATTTCTTTTACAATTTTTTTTAGAAAATCTTATTTGTACCATTCATTCCTGATTTCTTTAACCCAATTATATGCTTTGTCGTAATCAGTAAATATTTTAATTGGATTGGATGGTTTGTGGAAGTTCATGTAAAAGTTGGCCAGTAACTTGGTGTGTAGGTTGTTAACAACAATTGCTTGCCCTTTTCTTATGCGTGTTATCTTTTCATGCTTGGCAAAATATTCTCTAGCTTCATGCGTAATGTTACTTCTAATATTTCTACCATCAACAAGTGTAACAAAAGGTTTGCCTTGAACCCAATCGTAGGTATAGTCATCAACTTCAATAGCGTCATTAAGTTCAAATTGAACTTTAGTTTTAAATACGATAGCAGTTAAACCTGGTTCAAGTAAATATAAATGTGCTTTTTTTAGCTCTATGTGTTTTTCGTAGACCAACCCCTAATAATTACCCATAAATATATTAATTTTTTAGATTAAAATCATGATCAGTATATAATATTTTAATCTTTTTTATAGTGAGGATGTTTTATGGTTTTAGCAAAGGCTTTAAAACACATAAAAAACAACTATGTTTTGAAAGCTTTAAAGCTGTTATATATTGAGGAATATCCTGTTATTTATTTAAAGTATTTTTCTTAATTTCGTTGTCAAATTTAAGGTAACGTATAACGATTAAATATGAAAATACTAGTATGTATAAGTAAAGCCCCAGATACAACAGCAAAGATTGCGTTTACTGATGGTGATACAAAGTTTGATGAATCTGGAGTTCAATTTATTGTAAACCCTTATGATGAGTGGTATGCTTTAGTAAGAGGTTTAGAATTAAAAGAAGCAAATGGTGGTTCTGTAACTGTTTTAAATGTTGGAGGAGCTGATAGTGATCCAGTAATTAGAAAAGCTTTAGCAATAGGAGCTGATGATGCAGTAAGAATTGATGCAGAAACTACTGATGCATTGTATGTTGCAAAACAAATTACCAACTATGCAAAAGAGCAAGGTTATGATATGATTCTTGCTGGTAAAGAAACAATTGATTATAACGGTTCTCAGGTGGCTGGTATGGTTGCTGAATTAATGGATGCACCATATGTTTCATTGTCGTCTAAATTAGATATGAATGGGAATACAGCTACTATAGAAAGAGAAATCGAAGGTGGTGTTGAAGTGATTGAAGTAAATACTCCATTTGTTTTGAGTGCAGCTAAAGGAATGTCTGAAGCTCGTATCCCAAATATGAGAGGTATTATGGCTGCGAGAAGCAAGCCATTAACTGTTGTTCCTGCCTCAGAAGGAAGTAATTCAACTGTGGTAAAAGGATTTACTTTACCTGCAGCAAAATCAGGATGTAAATTGGTTGATTCTGCAGAAGAATTGGTTGACTTACTACATAATGAAGCGAAAGCTATTTAATTAAGAATTTAGAAAAACAAAATATGTCAGTTTTAATATATACAGATTCGAGTAACGGTGCATTAACTAAAAATGCATATGAGGCTGCGAATTACGGAGGTCAATTGGCCAAAGCAGCAGGAACAGAAGCAATTGCTGTTGTTGCTGGTTCTGCTTCAGGTTTAGAAGCATTAGGAAATTATGGAATATCTAAAGTGATGCACGTTTCAGATGCTGGTTTAGATAATTTTGATCCACAAAAAATAGCTCATGTTGTTGCTTCTGCAGCAAGTGAAACAGGTGCAGATACAATTGTTTTTGCTCATGATTATACGGGTAAATCTGTTGCGCCAAGGTTGTCAGCTAAGTTAGATGCTGGTTTAGTAACTGGAGCAATTGCATTGCCAAATGGTAATGTGGTTAAAAAAGCAGTTTTTTCAGGTAAAGCTTTTGCTGAAATAGAAATTGTTACACCAACAAAAATTATTTCTGTGCTTCCAAATTCATTAGATAAGGTAGAAACTGGAGGGAGTGCTGAAGTTGTAGCTTTTTCTGTAGAATTACCAAGTACAGGAATTACAGTAAAAGAAATTAAAAAGGAATCTACTGAGTTATCATTAACAGAAGCTGATATGGTGGTTTCTGCTGGTAGAGGGTTGAAAGGTCCTGAGAATTGGGGAATGATAGAAGAATTGGCAAAGGAGTTAGGAGCAGCTACTGCATGTTCTCGTCCTGTTGCTGATATTGGATGGAGACCTCACCATGAGCATGTTGGACAAACAGGTATTGCAATTAGACCAAACTTATACATTGCTGCAGGTATTTCTGGAGCGATACAACATTTAGCGGGAGTCAATGGGAGTAAAGTAATTGTGGTTATCAATACTGATCCTGAAGCACCATTCTTTAAAGCTGCTGACTATGGTATAGTAGGAGATGCTTTTGAAGTTGTTCCGAAAATGATAGAGGCTATTAAAAAATTAAAAGCATAAAATTAAAGAGGGTGTAGTGCCCTCTTTTTCTTTTGATAATGGATAAGATAGAATTAGAAATAATAGGACTTTCATATAGTCAAACACAAACTGGAGCTTATGCTCTTGTTTTGGGAGAAAAGACTGGAACGAAACGAAGGTTGCCAATTATTATTGGCGGTTTTGAGGCTCAAGCAATCGCTATTGAATTAGAGTCAATGACTCCAAGTAGACCGTTAACACATGATCTATTTAAAAGTTTTGCTGATTCATATGAGATAGCTGTTAAAGAAATTATTATTTATAATTTGATTGAGGGTATATTTTACGCTAAATTACTTTCAGAAAAAGATGGTAAAGCAATAGAGGTGGATACAAGAACTTCTGATGCTATTGCTTTAGCTGTAAGATTTAAGTGCCCTATTTATACACATGAATTTATTTTAGCCAGTGCAGGGATTCTTTTAGATGAATCTGAAGAAGGTGAGGATGAATTGGGTAAAGAGTTAGATGCTATAGATGAGGAGTTGGAGGCTATTGATTTTGATGAACCAAAATCATTAAGTTATGATGATCTTACAGTTGAAGAATTAAATAAAAGATTACAAGATGCTATTGAAAGTGAAAATTATGAAGAAGCATCTAGAATAAAAGGAGAGTTAGATAAGCGAAATGCTAACTAATCTTTATTAAATGAAAAAAAGTATTAGACAACGCTAATTGTTTTTTTTATTGTCATTATTCTTAAATCTACAGTGTTTATAGTGGGTGTACGAGTATGGTAATGAACAAACCATTGTTAGTTTAATAAGTTGTAATAGATATAAATAAAATAATTATAACTAATTTTGAACTTTAAGCTGTAGTTAAACGTAATAGGGATATGAAAGATAAAATGTACATACTGTTAACACTGGTTTTAATTCTAGGATTTAGTTTAATTAATGATGTTCTAGCTTCAGGAGCTCCTGGACCTCCTGGTGGTGGTGGTGCTCCGTGTTGGCCTCCTTCTACATGTATACCTATTGATGGTGGCTTGTCTTTTTTGTTAGTTGCAGGTGCAGCTTATGGAGCAAAGAAGATTTATGGTGTAGCTAAGGATAAATAAATTCTAAAGCTTTTCTTTAAATAGCTCTAGACTTATTGTGTTAGAGACTATCAATATTTATATAGAGTTTTCAAAAGAGTTTATATCAACTATATGTATTACACACATACGTATTTATAGTTGAGCTTTTTTATACACGACTAAAACAATTTATAATTGTTTCGACCAAATAGTTCGTGACTTCCTTAAGAAATTATTTACTTACAATAACAAACTCTGTACGTCTGTTCTTCTTTCTGCCTTCTTCTGTTTTGTTGGAGTGGGCTGGGTTAGTCTCTCCATAACCTTTAAAGGAAAGTCTTGATGGATTAATATCTTCAATTAATAAGTAATCATAAACTGCTTTTGCTCTGTTTTGTGATAGTTCAAGATTTTTACTTGGATCACCTATGTTATCAGTGTATCCATTAATAGCAACTTTAAGGTTTTCATTGGTATTTAAGAAGTCAATAAATTCGTTTAATACTAAAACAATTCTAGGGGTAATTTCAAAGGAATTGGTTGCAAAGTTAATATCGTTAATCCTATAAGCCTCACCAACTTCAATAGGTTTGATTTCTACTTTTTCTGTTTTAACAGGTTTTCCTACCACAATTTCGTCAGAAGAAATTAATTGAGAACTAAATGCAAAACCTTTCTTTTTAGCTGTTAAAAGAACATCTTGATCTTTTTCTACAGTAATTACGGCTACATAATCCCCACTTTCTTGATCGATAACAGCTTCAACCTCCTCGTTTGTTGCTGTATTTTTTAAAAGTACTTGTGCTCCTTCAGGAACTTTACCTAAGTTATTTTTAATTGCTCCATTAACAAAAGCAACAGATTTAGGTCTTGCTTCTTCATATAATTCAAAAGAATAGATGTTTAGGTCTTTTCCTTTTTCATCAGAACCGTAGTAGGCTTTGTCTCCATCTCTACTTACAATAAATCCGTGTTCATCTTTAGGAGTGTTAATAGGATTACCAATATTTGTTGGTTTTTTAAATTTTTTGGACTTCTCATCCATTTTAGAGTAAAATATATCATAGCCTCCCATACCAATATGGTAATTTGAGGAGAAGTATAATGTGTAGCTGTCAGAATGCATAAAAGGAGATTTCTCATCTCCTGGAGTATTGATAGGTGCTCCCAAGTTAATTGGGTCTCCCCAGCTTCCGTCAGGTTGTCTTTCAGATTTGTAAATATCCATATCACCACCAAAAACATCTGTTACTCTAGTAAAGTAAAGTGTTTTGTTGTCAGAAGATATTGAGGGTTGTGCTTCCCAAGTAGTACTTGTATTAATGTTGCTTCCTATGGATTCTAGTTTACTCCATTTACCATCTTTTAACTCTGAAAAGAAAATATCGGCATTGTCGAACATTTGACCAAACCCAGCTCTTTCTTTTCCTCTGTAAGGAATAACATCTACAATGGTTATAAATAATAATTTGTTGTTTACAGAAATAGAAATACCTCCTTGATATTGACCTAGATTAAAAGGGGAGGGCATAGGTATTCCTCCGCTGTATTTAGGCCCCATTTTTCTACTTTTTATAAATTGTTCTTTAAAACCTCCGTCAACGGCACTTTTTGTTTCATCTGGCATTTTTCTAGTAAAATACAAATACCTGTTGTCAGGAGATAACATTGGGAGGTATTCATCATAGCCAGTTGAAGGACCATCTAATTTTTTAGGAATAAAAGGAACACTATCTCGTACTAACGCAATGTAGGTGTCAATATCTTCGATTCTTTCATGTGCGTAACGTTCGTCTTTTTTATAAGCATTTGGAGAGGCTGCAATAGTCAGAAAATATTTTTTAGATTTTTCAAATTTTCGCTGACTAAAATAATACTTACCCAGCTGCATGGTGTGAAAAAAGTTTCTGTAAGCTGGACAAACCTCAAAAATCTTTTTCCAATATCTTACTTTTTGATTTTCTGCTTGTTGAAATCCTTGAATGTTTCCCGAATTGTAAGCATGATCTGCTTTTTTTGCACTCAATCGTGCTAATTCGTCATAAGCGTCAAGGTAATTAGGGTCTTTATTAATGGCTTCAATTAATAGAGATTTCTTTTCCTTATAAGAACCTGTTTTGGCTGCATTAAATAGTTTAACGGCTTTTTTTACTGGTTCGGGGCAATTATCTTCTTGGGCGAAACTGCTCAGAGAGAATAATCCTATTAATATGAGAATCTTGTACTTTTTCAATTTACCTTTTTCTTTACTTTTTTAAGATGCTATTAAGCTTTATTGCTTATCAACTTCTGCCATTATTTTATCAGCTTCTTTTTGAGCTTGAGCCATAATGTTGGCCGCTTGTTTATCACCTTCAGCCTCAACATTCTTAGCTTGTTTTTCTCCCTGCTTAAGAACTTCTTTAGCAGCTACTTCATTTGCTTTTTTCTCTAAAAAGTTTCCTTTCTTATTTTTTAAAGCATCAGCTTGTTTTTTTGATTCAGCTCTAACTTTGTCTGCAGCTATCTTTGCTTCAGCTTTTGCTTTATTTGCTTGTTTTTGAGCTTCAGCTAATAGCTTATCTGCTTGTTCTTTTGCTTTTCCTTTCAAATCTTCTTTAACTTCCTCTACTTTTTCTTTAACTTCTTCTATTACTTGTTCCTTTACATCATCAACAATGTTGTCAACTGCATCTTTTAAGTTTACACCAACTTTAGGGTTGTCTACAGTCCCTTTAATAGTAACGTCTACCATAACATGTTCAGCAGCTTTTAAATCCATTCCTAATTTTCCAGCTTGTCCATTTAACTTGCTCATAGCATCACCAGCACCCAATTCTGAACTAGGAACTTTTAGGGTCATTACGTTGTCTAAAGTTTGATCAAAACCGTTAGACCCAGACATTGTTCCAGTTACAGGTCCCATTTTAATATCAAAAGGTTCTGTGTGCACTCTACCATCTTTAAAGCTATATTTGATGCGAGCATCATTTAATTCTAGTTTATTTAGTTTATCATTTTTTAATGCAGCAGCTAATTGATCTAAAGCTTTAAATCCTTCAACTTTCATACTTTTAGTTACCATATTACCACCACCAGTTATTGTGTTTAAATCTGGCATCATTTCTTGATCTAAAACACCATCTACTTTTAAAGAAGTGTTGAATTTTCCTTTCATACTTTTAGCATAAGGAGCCATTGTTTCGATTGTATTAAATGTGGTAACTACTGTTTGAACATCAAAATCATTTATTGCTAAATCATAATTAAACCTAGGTGCTTTTGGATTGGTAGTTTCATAGTGTCCATTCATGATCATGCTACCATCTAGTAAATTCATGGATAAATCATTCATACTTACTTTTTGGTCCTTAACTAATAGCTCACCTTTAATATTGTCGATATCCATGTTGTCGTAAATAACTTTATTAAAAGAAGATGCCAAAACAAAATCAATGTTTTTAGGAATTTCAATTACGCTTAAAGGTTCTTCATCTGCTTCTTCAGCATTATCTGAAGAAGTAGCCTCTTCAGGCTCTTCTTCCATAAATTCATTTAAGTCAAACAGATTGGAATTTAAATTAAATCTTCCTTTAAGCGCTTCGTCATCAGCAAACGCATAAGCAATAAAGTTTTCAATTTTACCATTTGCATTAATATCTGATTTTCCTATTTGAGATTCGAAAGCAGCAAGTTCAACATGTTGTGGAGAAAAATTTAAAGTCATTTGTTTTAATAGAACATCGTAGGGTAGGGAGTCACTTTTATAATTCATATTCATAATTGCCAACTGACCTTCAGCATTAAAATCTTCATAACGTTCTTCTTCCAAGGCAGAAACTTTACCTTTTAAAGAAACATCAGCATTAATGTCTCCATTCATTTCATCACCGGCTTCCATTGGCACAACATCCTTTACCGAAGCTAAGTTGAATTTGGCTTTAATTCCTCCATCAATATCAGCATCAGAAACTGGGGTTCTAACTTTCATGTGCATATCAATAGGATTGTCAGCTAACTCCATGTGGAATTTCTTCAGGTTAACAAAGGTGTTGTCTTCACTTCCTCCAGGGTTATCAACATGTAAGTCAATGTTAATATTGTTTACAGCTTTAGGTAAATCAGGGTATTTGAACATTGCGTTTTGAACTAATAAATCCAAGCCAAAAGCAGGAAGTGCTGATTCTGTGTAGGTTCCTTTTGCATAACCATTTAACGCTAATTTACCTGCAGTTTTTACAGATGCGAAATCAGTCATGTAAACAGCCGGAACAAGAGATAATATGCTTTTAAATTCAGTTTTTTGAGCACCAAATTTAATATCCATATCTATATCGTCTTTATCTTCAAATAATGCTAACCAACCATCTAGGTTAAGTGTAAGCGCATTAATCCTAAATTCATTTTCCGTAAATGTGTATTTACTATTTGCTAAATCTGCATTTATTGTTGCATCAGCTTCAATTTTAGTTTGTTTGAAGTATTTGATGTTTTCCATCTCTAAATTCATGGCTTCAATAGTTGTTGTTGTAACTAAATCAGTTACATCTTCAGTCATGTCACCAGTTAAATGGAAGTTGAAATTCTTAATGGATGTTTCTAAATCCATAGTTTCATCTAGATAGGTTATGTTGGCATTGGTAATGGATAAATCTTTTAACCCTAATTTAAAAGAGGATGTTTCTGTATCAGCTTCTTCAATAACTTCTTCTTCAATATCTCCAGATGTTTTTGCAATGTCCCAGTTGGCAGAAGAGTCAGCTAAAACAATTGCATTTGCCGTTAGGTCTGAAATGCTTAATGTTTTTACTTTAATTTCATCGCCAGAAATAACACTCATTAAATCAACTTTAAGTGTTAAGTTTCCAATGTTTGCTAATTGGGTACCTTCAAATTTATCAACTCCATCAACTTTTACATTATTAATAGAAAATTTAAAATTAGGAAAGGTAGTTATTAGACTTAAATCAAAATCTCCAAAATCTACTTTAGCATTTAAGTTGTTGTTGGCTTCTTCTTTTACCTTTTCTACAATACTTCCTTTAAAAATAATAGGGAGTAGAATGATTAGGGCTATTAAGAATAGTAACGTAAAACCGAGGTACTTAAGAATTTTCTTGATCATTAGGAGCCGAATAACTATGTTGTTTAATCTGATTTTTCAGAAAATAAAAATAACAAAACTTTAATGGTTTTATTGTGCTGTTGATATCTATTCATTACTTTAAACTAAAGGAAAAATCGATATTTATTTCTTACTAAGAAGATTACTCTTTAGTGTAGTTGTCATCCCAGTTTTCAGGTTTAGGATCTTTTAGTTTCCCTACAGATTTGGCGATAAGCATAGAGACTGCAGCATCTCCTGTTACGTTAACCGTAGTTCTGCACATGTCTAAAGGTCTATCAATTGCAAAAATAAGGGCTAATCCAGCTTCCGGTATTCCAGCTTGACCTAATACAATAACGAGCATTACCATTCCAGCTCCAGGAACGGCAGCAGAACCTATTGATGCTAATGTTGCAGTAACAATAATTCCTAGTTGTGCTCCTAAAGTTAAATCCATACCAAACGCTTGAGCAATAAAAACTGCAGCTACAGCTTGGTACAAACTTGTTCCGTCCATATTAATTGTTGCTCCAATAGGCAATACAAAACTGGCTACTTCTTCTTCCACACCTAAATGTTCTTCAACACGCTCCATTGTAACAGGTAGAGTTGCTGCACTAGAACTTGTAGAGAAGGCTAAAAGTTGAGCAGGAGAAATACCTTTAAAAAAGAAATTGGGTGACTTTTTGGTAAATATTTTTACAATTAAGGCATAAATCACAATCATTAGAATTAATCCTAAAACAACTGTAAGAGCGTACCATAGTAGTGCTTGAAATAAATCTAAACTTGGAGACTCTGCTACTAGTGCAGCAAGTAAAGAGAATACTCCAAATGGAGCAGCTAACATGATTAAATCAATTAGTTTAAGAATAACTTCATTAAAACCGTCAAAAAATCCTTTAACTGGCTTGGCTTTGTCTGCTGGTATTAAGATGAGTCCCATTCCAAAGAAAATGGCAAAAACAATGATTTGTAACATGTTACCATTATCTCCTGCGGCAGAAACAATGTTACTTGGAATTAAATCTTGTAAAGCTTGCAATGGTCCTGTTTCTTTTTGAGCAGCGGCAGCTACCTGTCTTTTTTCTGCGTCTTCTTTGTAATCATCAAGAAGCTGAGTTCTTGTTTCTTCAGTAATGCTCTTTCCTGGTTGGATTATGTTCACAACAGCTAGTCCAATAGAAACAGCAAACACGGTAGTGACGATATAGGTAAGTATTGTTCTTCCCCCCATTTTAGAAAGTTTAGAAATGTCTTTCAAATCTGAAACCCCTTTAATTAACGAAGCAAGAATAAGCGGTACAGCTATCAATTTTAATGCATTGATAAACATTTTACCAAAAGGTTTTATCCAATCTTTAATAAACTCAGCTCCCCAAGAAAATTGGATGAGTAGAAGGGCGAATACTACACCTAGTACCATTCCTATTAATATTTTCCAGTGTAATGCTAATTTTTTCATTTTAATAAGTTTATAAAGTTATAAAGTTGAAAGGTTTGTAAAGTTATAACGTTAAGTGTTTATTTGTTTTCAGAGCTTCAATTATCAATTATCAATTATCAATTATCAATTATCAATTATCAATTATCAATTATCAATTATCAATTATCAATTATCAAT
>CAJQOH010000049.1 GCA_905479915.1 uncultured Flavobacteriales bacterium | reverse complement strand
ACACTAAACACTAAACACTAAACACTAAACACTAAACACTAAACACTAAACACTAAACACTAAACACTAAACACTAAACACTAAACACTAAACACTAAACACTAAACACTAAACACTAAGGTTGATACCAAAGCAAACCATAGACGAAATTTTTGATGCAGCAATCGTAGAAGATGTTGTAGGGGAGTTTATACCTTTGAAAAAAAGAGGGGCTAACTATTTAGGGAATTGCCCTTTTCACAATGAAAAAACACCTTCCTTTACGGTTTCTCCAGCTAAAGGAATTTACAAGTGTTTTGGATGTGGAAAAGCAGGTAATTCTGTCAACTTTGTAATGGATCATGAGCATTATACTTATCCGGAAGCTTTACGCTTTTTGGCCAATAAGTATAATATAGAAATAGAGGAAGAAGAGTTAACTGACGAGCAAAAAGAAGCCGCAGATGAACGAGAGAGTTTATACATTGTTTCCAATTATGCTGCTAATTATTTTAAGAAACAACTGCTAGAATCTGATGAAGGAAAAGCCATTGGATTAAGTTATTTTTTAGAGAGAGGTTTTCGAGAAGATACAATAGAAACATTTCAGTTAGGTTATAATCCTGATGGTTGGACAGCTTTTACTGATGAAGCAGAAAAAGCAGGACATAATTTAAAGTACCTTGATAAATCAGGGTTAACTATTGTAAAAGGAGAGAAGAAATTTGATCGTTTCAAGGGGCGAGTTATGTTTCCAATTCATAATCTATCGGGTAGAGTTTTAGGGTTTGGAGGGCGAATTTTAAAGTCCGATGATAAAGCTGCAAAATATTTAAACTCACCAGAATCTGAAATTTATCATAAGAGTAAAGTCCTTTATGGTATTTATACCGCAAAGAAATCCATTACTCAAGAGGACATTTGTTATTTGGTGGAGGGATATACTGATGTTATTTCAATGTATCAAGCCGGAGTGCAAAATGTGGTTGCTTCATCAGGAACGTCTTTAACAGAAGGTCAAATTAGATTGATAAGAAGGTTTACCCCAAACATTACTATTTTATACGATGGCGATGCTGCAGGATTGAAAGCTTCTTTTAGAGGTATTGATATGATTTTGCAAGAAGGAATGAACGTACGTGTTGTTCTTTTTCCAGAAGGTGAAGATCCCGATTCGTATGCAAAAGCACATTCTACGGAAGAATTAAAAGAATATATTACATCTAATGCTCAAGATTTTATTCGCTTTAAAACCTCTGTTTTAATTAAGGAGGTAGGAGATGACCCTATAAAAAAAGCAGAGTTAGTAAAAGATATTGTTAAGAGTATTGCTATTATCCCAGACCAGATAAAACGTTCTGTTTATACCCAAGAGTGTAGTAGCTTATTAGATATTCCTGAACAAGCTTTAATTAATGAAACAAATGTTATTCTAAGAAAGAATATCGCTAAAGATGCTAAGAAATCTCACAATCAAAATCAGGATAGAAACCAAGGCAATGATCAGGAAATACCTGATGATTTGTTTTTTCCAGAGGAGTTTCAAGGGCAAAAAGAAGAAAAATCTACAGGTGATTTACAACATTGGGAAAAAGAAGTAATTCGTTTACTCGTTAGTTTTGGAGATCAAACAATACAAGTAGAACTAACAAATGAAAAAGATGAAAAGGTAAAGGAAGAAGTTTCTGCCTCTTTATATATTATCGAAAACATTACTGGAGATGGAATTTCTTTTGAGAATCAAACATATCAGAAAGTATTCGACTTTTATGATGAAAAACTGAAAAAAGATGAATTACCTTCTCATCAAGATTTCATCAACAATTCTGATCAAGAGATTAGTCAATTTGCAATAGATATCTTTTCTACCCAGCATGAAGTGAGTCCTAATTGGGGTAATTTTAAAATTTTCCCAGTCTCTGAAGAAAACCTTTTAACAATAGCCGTTGAAAGAACAACACTATCTTTTAAATTGAGTAAGGTAAAACAGTTGATTTTAAAAAATCAAGAACAGTTAAAAACAGAAAAGGTAGAGGATCAAATAATGCAATTGCTAAAAGAAATTAATGCTTTAGAGCAAATTAAAAAGCAATTAGCTTCTAGCTTAGGGCAAATTATTCTGAAATAGATAATTTATAGAATTTACCAACTCTAAATGGGGTTGTCAAATTTTTATAACCATCCAATAATTTGTTACCAAATTATATTCTTTCCGAGGTGTTTTTGAATGCGAAATCAAAATAAAAGTTATAATTATTTGTTTTTACAAAATTATACGTATGTTTGCATCGAATTTCGATTACAGCATCACGTTTCGTGATATGTAATTGTTTATACAGAAGAAGCGAGAGATTAGGCTCTATGACCTTCTGGCAACCAACTTAAAGTCCGCCAACTGGCGGATTGGAAAACCGGTGCCAATTCCTAATCCCGATGTTGGGAGAATATAAAGAATTGCAAGATGATTACATTAAACACAAAGAGTCAAAAAATAGCAAGCCAAAATGGTGTTGCTTTAGATTACCTATCTAATAAATCTGTTTTAGTTACAGAAAAAATGATGTTTGGTATGTGCTGTTGCATGTGCTAAGCATCATTATTTATTCTCAAATTTTCTTGAAATAAATTTATTTGGATCCTCCGAAGAGGATTGGAGTGTTTTATTTCTATATCTATAATTTTTTTCATAAATCATAAAATCAATTAACAATGAGTACAATTAAAAAAACATCAAAATTCGAAACATTACAATTACACGCTGGTCAAGAAGTAGATAAAACGACTAATTCTAGAGCTGTTCCTATTTATCAAACTACATCATTTACATTTAATAATGCAGAACATGCTGCAAATTTATTTGAGTTAAAAGAGTTCGGTAATATTTATACAAGAATAGGAAATCCAACTACTGACGTTTTTGAAAAACGAATTGCAGCACTTGAAGGAGGAGTTGCTGCTTTGGCAACATCTTCAGGTTTATCGGCTCAGTTTATAGCGTTAAATAATATTCTACAAGCAGGAGATAATTTTATTTCTTCTCCAAACTTATATGGTGGAACATACAATCAATTTAAAGTAGCTTTTAAAAGGTTAGGAATTGAAACACAGTTTGCTAAAACAGATAATGTTGTTGATTTTGAACCACTAATTAATGAACACACAAAAGCAATTTATATAGAAACAATTGGTAATCCAGGGTTTAATATTCCAGATTTTGAGGCAATTGTTGCTTTGGCAAAAAAGTATGATTTACCTGTAGTTGTAGACAATACTTTTGGAGCAGGAGGATATTTATTCAGACCAATAGAACATGGAGCAAATATAGTTGTTGAGTCAGCTACAAAATGGATCGGAGGTCACGGAACATCAATAGGAGGAGTTATTGTAGATGGAGGAAATTACAATTGGGGGAATGGTAAATTTCCACAATTTACAGAGCCTAGTGAAGGTTATCATGGGTTAAAATTTTGGGATGTATTTGGTTCAGAATCTGACTTCGGAAACATAGCATTTATAATAAGAGCTAGAGTAGAAGGGCTTAGAGATTTTGGAAATGTATTGTCTCCATTTAATGCATTTCAATTAATTCAAGGACTTGAAACGCTTTCATTAAGAGTTGAAAGACATGTAGAAAATGCGTTAAACTTAGCAACTTGGTTAGAAGGACATTCCAAAGTGAAAAAAGTTAACTATCCTGGCTTAGCATCATCACCCCATAACAATTTGGCAAAAAAGTATTTTAAGAAAGGGTTTGGTGGGGTATTAAGTTTTGAGCTTGAAGGGAGCAAAGAAAATGCAACTCACTTTATTGATTCACTTGAATTAGTAAGTCATTTAGCGAACGTTGGAGATGCAAAAACTTTAATTATACAACCATCAGCAACAACCCACCAACAATTAACTACAGAAGAACAATTGAGTGCAGGTGTAACTCCAACATTATTAAGAGTATCTGTAGGTATTGAAAATATTGATGATATAAAAGATGATTTTGAACAAGCCTTTGAAAAATTAGATCTAGTTGCTAAAGAATTAAGAGAGGCAGTATTAAATTAAAAATGGAAACAAGAACATTTAAATATAAGCGAGAATTTTCTCTAGAGTCTGGTAAGAAACTACCCGAAATCGATTTGTCTTATACAACATTAGGAGAATTAAATGCATCTAAAAGTAATGTGATATGGATTACTCATGCTTTAACTGCAAATTCTAATCCTTCAGAATGGTGGGGCGGTTTAGTAGGTGCTGGTAAATTCTTTAACCCAAAAAACCATTTTATTATTTGTGTAAATGTTTTGGGATCATGTTACGGTTCTACAGGGCCTTTATCTAAAAACAAAGAAACAGAGCGTCCTTATTATCATGATTTCCCAGAAGTTACAATTAGAGATATTGTAAATAGTTTCGATTTACTAAGAATTCATTTGGGAATAGAAAAAGTTCATACGCTTTTGGGTGGATCTTTAGGGGGACAACAAGCTTTAGAATGGTCAATTAAAGCTCCAGCTGTATTTGAAAATTTGATTTTAATTGCGACTAATGCGCAACACTCTCCTTGGGGAATTGCATTTAATGAAAGTCAACGTTTGGCTATAAAATCAGATAGTACATGGTTGTCATATTCAGATAATGCAGGTTTAACAGGGTTAAAAACAGCTCGGTCTATTGCATTATTAAGTTATCGGAATTACCAAACTTATCAAAGAACTCAGGCTGATGAGAGAGAAAGATTAGATGGTTTTAAAGCAGCTTCTTATCAAAATTATCAAGGAGAAAAACTAGCGGAACGTTTTAATGCTTTTTCATATTACCATTTATCAAAGGTTATGGATAGCCATAATGTGGGTAGAGGAAGAGGTGGAATTAAAACGGCACTCAGTCAAATTACAGCAAAGACTTTAGTTGTTGCAATTAGCTCCGATATACTTTTTCCAGTTTCAGAGTCATTAACTCTTGTTGAAGAAATTAGCGCAAGCAAGATTGAAATAATTGACTCTTTATATGGTCATGATGGATTCTTAATAGAAACAGATTTATTAGAAGAAACATTCGAAAATTTCTACGCAAATAGTAACGAACGAAAAAAAAATTTAAAAGAAAAACTGGCTTTGGCCAACTAAATCAAAAGAAAGATGAGTAAAGTAAATAATATTAAAACATATGGATTTGGAGTAGTAGCTCAAGGGTTTTATAACTATCTCCAAACTAGCAATGAAGATGAAAGGTTGCATACCGTAATAATTAAAGACGATTTAAAAAAGCGAAAAAAGATTAATGCAATTATTGAAACAACAAATGAAAAAACGATTAGGGATAAAGATGTCGATGTAATTGTAGAATTAATTAGTTCTTCTGAAGAAGCTTATGGAATAGTAGCTGAAAATTTAGAAATAGGAAAGACAGTTATTTCAGCTAATAAAAAATTAATTGCAGAAAACTTACAAGATTTGATTTCTAAAGAGAAAGAAAATAAGGGCACTTTATTATATGAAGGAGCTGTTTGTGGAAGTATTCCAATCATTAGAATTTTAAATGACTTTTATTCTCAGGATGCAATACATTCGGTTAAGGGAATTTTTAACGGTTCTTCTAATTATATTTTGAGTCAATTATTTAATAAAGAAGTTTCTTATGCAGAGGCTTTAAAACAAGCGCAAGAATTAGGGTTTGCAGAGGCTGATCCAACTTCTGATGTTGGAGGTTTTGATGCCCTTTATAAATTAGTAATAGTTGCCACACACTCTTTTGGGAAAATTGTGCACCCAGATGAAGTTTTAAATTTTGGAATCGAAAACATTAGTAAAACGGATATTGAATTGGCAAAAAAGTTGAATTTGAAGATTAAACTTATTGCCAAAGCTGAATTGAAAAAAGATAAGTTGTCTCTATCCGTTTTACCAACTTTAGTTGATGAATCAAGTGATTTATTTCAAGTAGAAAACGAATACAATGCGGTTGAAATAAACTCTAAAAATGTTGGTTTACAGTTTTATAAAGGTAAAGGTGCAGGAAGTTTACCAACAGGAAATGTCGTTTATTCAGATTTAAAGGCAATTGATACGAACTATAGTTACTTGTACAAAAAGTTAAATCAATCTAGTATTGCATTGGATAATTTTAATAGGGTAGATGTATTGATTAACATACCAAATAAAGATAGTGTAGAGACACTTCCATTTAATGTTTCTTTCTTGACAAAAGTTAATGGATATGAAAACTATTTTTATGGAAGAACAACATTAAATGAAATTCAAGTTAATAAAAAGTATATTGAACAATATGGAATTTCATTGTTGTTTCTAGATAGTGAGGAAGTAAAAGAAAGAATTCGATCAATTCCGAATAAGTTGGTTAAAACAGTTGATGTTCTTGAGTTAAGAAGTTGGATCCTTAAGGATAATGATTTTCAATTAATAGATGTTAGAGAATCTTCAGAATATGAGTTCAGTAATATTAATGGAGAGTTAATTCCTTTAGGACAGATTGAACAAAATGTTTCTAAAATACAAAGAGATAGAAAGGTCGTGTTTCAATGTAGAAGTGGAAAAAGAAGTGCGGATGCTGTAAAATTGCTTCAAGAAAAGTATGGTTTAGATAATCTTTATAATTTAGAAGGAGGAATTTTGGCTTGGTCTGATAAAATAGATTCAAGCATTAAAAAATATTAATATGAAAGTAAACTTAGAAAGAGTAAATAATGTTTTTCACTATGAAGCATCAACTGTAGATAAAATAAAGATTGATATTGATGCGAACCCTGCAATTGGAGGTGAAGGGAAAGGAGTACGACCGATGGAATTATTGCTTATGGGAGTAGCCGGTTGTGCAAGCATAGATTTAGGTCTGATTCTGAAAAAGCAGAAATTGGAATTACAAGATTATAAAGTGGAGGTTACTGCTGAAAGAAATGATAATGTGTCGAAAAACTTTAAGTCTATAAACCTTCATTTCATTTTATTTGGAGACTTAGATGATTCTAAAGTATCGAGAGCAATAGATTTGACGTTAACCAAGTATTGTTCAGTAGCATTGAGTTTAGATAAAGAAATTGAGATTACATCAACTTACACGATTAAATAGATATGGAAAATTTTGAAACATTAGCAATAAGAACACAAACAGAACGCTCACAGTTTAATGAGCATTCTACACCATTACATTTAACATCAAGTTATGTTTTTGATGATGCAGAGCAAATGAGAGCAATGTTTTCTGATGAGGTAGAAGGAAACATTTATAGTCGATTTTCTAATCCAAATACAACGGAGTTAATAGATAAAATGTGTTTGTTAGAAGGGGCTGAAGCAGGATGGGCAACAGCAACAGGGATGGCTGCTGTTTTTACCACATTTGCTGCTTTATTAAATAGTGGAGATCATGTTTTAGCTTGCCGATCAGTTTTTGGGTCAACACATTCAGTATTGACTAAATTATTACCTAAATGGGGGATAACCCATACGTATGTAGATTTAAATGAAACGGACAAGTGGGAAGAAGCTATTTTGCCAAACACTAAAATTATTTATATTGAAACACCAACAAACCCTGGAGTAGATATCATAGATTTAGAATGGCTTGGGAAACTGGCAAAAAAACACAATGTTTTATTTGTTGTAGATAATTGTTTTGCAACACCTTATAATCAACAACCAATAAAGTTTGGAGCAGATTTAGTAATTCATTCAGCTACAAAATATTTAGATGGACAAGGAAGAGTATTAGGGGGAATCATAGTTGGTAGGCAAGATTTAATTAGTGAAGTGAAATTGTTCGCTCGACATTCTGGTCCAGCACTTTCTCCTTTTAATGCTTGGGTTATTTCTAAAAGTATAGAGACTTTAGCTTTAAGAATGGATAGACATGCGGAGAGTGCATTAAAGTTAGCCCAATGGTTAGAAAGTCATCCTAAAGTAGAAATCGTGAAGTATCCTTTTTTACCAAGTCATCCTCAATATGAAATTGCAAAAAAGCAAATGAAAACAGGAGGTGGTGTAGTTACCTTTGTTATTAAGGGCGGAGTAGAGAAGGGGCGAGAGTTTTTGGATAAACTTAAACTTATTTCTATGACCGCGAATTTAGGTGATTCAAGAACTATTGCAACTCATCCGGCTTCAACAACACATTCTAAATTGACTGAAGAAGATAGATTGGATACTGGAATTTTACCTGGTTTAATACGAATTTCTGTTGGATTAGAACATACTGATGATATTACCAAAGATATAGAACAGGCTATATAGGTTAACTTAGTAACTTTGTTTTCTAAATTGAACATTGTGGAAACAAAAATTGCGATAATCGGAGCGGGTAACCTAGGACTTTCTTTAGTTACTGGATTGGTTGATAGTGATAAATATCAAGCGTCTAATTTTATTTTATCAAGAAGAGATATCTCTAAATTAGAGGACTATAAAAATAGAGGGTTTGATGTAACTACAGATAATAAAGAAGCTGTTGGTAAATCTAATATTGTAATCATTGCGGTATTGCCTCAAAAGATTGATGTTGTTTTGGAGGAGATTACAGGAAGTTTAAATTCCAATCAGTTGGTTATTCCTTTAGTTTCTGGAGTTAAGGTAAAGGATATTCAAAGTATTATTGGAGATGATAAGCCTATTGTTCGTGCTATGCCAAATACAGCAATAGCAATTCGAGAGTCTATGACTTGCATTGCTACTTCAAAAAACTGGGAAAGTAGAATTTCTGAAGTTCAAGATATTTTTGAATTAGTAGGTGAAACAGTGGTGATTAATGAAGAACAAATGACTTCTGCGACTGCACTATGTGCCTGTGGTATAGCTTTCTTTTTAAGAGCGATAAGAGCGGCATCTCAAGGTGGTAATGAAATTGACTTTCATGCTAATGAAGCGCTTAAAATGGCTGCTCAAACTGCTAAGGGAGCGGCTAGTTTGTTAATTGCTAATAGTTCTCATCCAGAAGATGAAATTGATAAAGTTACCTCTCCTAAAGGGTGTACTATTGCAGGCCTAAATGAAATGGAACACAATGGTTTTAGTTCTTCCTTTATTAAGGGAATTACAGTTTCTGCAAAACAAGCGAAAGGATTATACTCAGAAGATTAATTTGTTATGAAATATATAGAAAATGTATTAGAATTTGAATTGTTTAAAATAGGGGAGTTTACACTTTCGGTTTATAATTTAATTTTAGTAACGGTTATCTTTTTTGCTGTTAGAGGAATTAATCATAGTCTTGATTTGCTTGTAAAGAAAAGGTTAGAAAAGAAAGGCCTGAGTGATGAGGGTAGAAATAAATCTATTGCACAAATTTTTAAGTATGTAATTTATGTTTTAGGGTTCTTTATAACAATAGAAAGTTTAGGGATTAAAGCAGATTTAATTTTAGGTGTTTTTGCAGCGTTAGGACTTGGTGTTGGGTTTGCTCTGCAGGATGTGTTTAAAGATCTTATTTCAGGTATTATTGTATTGTTTGAAGGAAATGTTTCTGTTGGAGATATCCTTGAGGTTGATGGTGTGATAGGCTCTGTAAAAGAAATTAAATTGAGAACATCAATTATAAGGACTCGTGACGGTATTTATATCGTTCTACCGAATAGTAGAGTAGTTAATGATAAGGTTATTAATTGGACTAAGAGTAGTAAAATAACACGTTTTAGTATTAATGTTGGAGTGGCATATGGATCAAATGTAGAAAAGGTTAGGGAGTTGCTTTTAAATGCAGCTAAAGAGTTAGAAGAGGTGTCTAATCGACCTACACCAAGAGTTTTTTTCGAAGACTTTGGAGATTCATCACTTAATTTCGAGATTCATTTTTGGGTAGTTGATACTTGGGATATTGATACGATTAAGAGTGATCTACGTTTCTATATTGATAAGTTATTTAGGAAAAATAATATTGAGATTCCGTTCCCTCAAAGAGATATTCATATGATTCAAAGCAAGAAATAAGCTTTAAAAATAGTGGCAAAAAAAAGACCGATTTGAAACACAAATCGGTCTTTTTTTATTGAACAAGCATTTTTAGAAATGCCATAAATCATGTTCCATTTTAAAGATATCATCTTTAATTTCTTCAGCTTCTAACAGTATATCGATACCTTGAAGGTGTCCTTTATTACTTCTGTCGTAAACGTTAGATCTTTTAGTTGCGTAACTATTAAACATTCGCTTCCAAAAAATATCTTCAAAGGTTCTTCTTTCTGCATCATTTTGTCTGTTAAAGACATCATAGTTAGCAAAAACGTAACGAGCCTCTGGGAAATAAATCCAGAACATTGCTACATTACCTTTAGAATTTCCGTTTTCATCTAGTTCAAGTCTAACAGGACAGATCCCCATAATTCTAACATCCATAATTGAACGTTCATTATCAAAGAACCAGTCTTCTTTTAAACGATAAGATACAATATCTTGAGAAGTATAGTCTTGCCAAATTGTATCAGCAAATCCATCCATTACATCTCCATATTCATCAAATTGTTCTTGAACTTCAGGAAACTTTAAAATCCCTTCACTTACTTCCGCAATTGTAAGAGGTACATCAAATTCATCACTTTCTTCACTATAAGCAGTAATGGTTCCTTCTAAGATACCTTCTTTAATTACGGTAAATAAACTCTTTCTATCTGCAATATCTTGAATTGGAAAATAAAGAGGATGATTTATTTTTTCACGTAAATCAATAGTTCTCCATACTCTTCGGTGCCACATAACGTCAGCCTCTCGAACATGAGTATAAGGGACAACCCTTCTTGTAGGAGTGTTCTCCTTAACCCAAGGTTTATCCAAAATTTTATATTGTGCATCAGCTGATACTGATCCTAATAAAATTAAACCAATAATAATCAAACTACGTACTTTCATAATATCCTCCTTCTTTATTATTAATAAAATAATTTATTACTTTATCTTAACTGTCATATTACCCATAGTAACATTTCTTCCATCAGGCATTTTAACAGTCATTTTCTCCAAGTAAAAACGTTGACCTCTAGATGATCTCTTGATTAAAGATTTTGCTTTACTGCTCATTTTGTTTCCAGTAATTTTAACCATCTTATAATCTCCATTTACTGTAGATCCTAATTCAAATGATTTTACTTTAACTTTTAAATCAAATACGAACCCTTCAAGTTTTGCTTGTATTACACCGTTACCTAAAGCACTTTTAGAAAGCACAACCGTTCCTGTTTTACCAGCAATAAATGCAGTAGGTGTAGGAATACGCTTAACTCTAAATTCTGCACTACCTACAGGAATATTTTTCCCAGTAGCTTCATCTACACCAGTAACATTAATCTTAACTTTTCCTGGTTTTTTTGGTCGCATAACCCATCCTTTTCCAGATTTACTTAAACCAGGGCCACTAGCTGTAAACTTAGGCATTGGTGCAGAAACGGATACAGGGTTATCAACTCCCATATAGAATACATTCATTTTATCTGCAGAAACTGCAAAAGAAGGTACTCCAACCTCAAACGTACTCTTGAAGTCATATACTTTAGGTCCTTTTTTAGTCTTTAATTTAATAAGACCACCCCAATTATGTGCTCCAATTGAAGGTTTAATCTTCAAATTACCTTTTCCTTCAATTACTTCTTTTTCATCCATTTGATACCAATCTCCTTCTCCCCAAGCATTACCTTTAGTACCTTTCATCAATTTTGCGATATCAGTTTCTCCAGAGGCTAATAATGCACTATCCACTCCACCATTATCTGTAGAATAAATGTAAATCTCAGGATTTACCCTGTCATCATAAGCTGCAGTAAAAATATCTGCTGTAAAACTATCAGAAGGTGTTAAGTATGCTTTTGGTAAAACAGCCATACCTACAACATTGTTAAAAGAAACTCCTCCAGCATCTATATTTTCATATAGTTTATTAATTACTAAAGCTTCTGCAGTTCTTACATCCGATTGGATCTTAGATAATGTAGTTACAACAGCAGCTAATGGATTATGATAAAACATTCCATCTCCCCATTCTTTAATTCCGTCATGAGACTTAATCTGAGGAGTTTCTAAAATAATTAGACTTTCAGTCATAGATACTTTATTGTCTTTCTCAAACATTCCTATTAAGTTGGCCTGATAATCATTCAACATTTTTTTTAATGTCTCACTGTAACATTCAGGGCATAATGGATTTTCAGTAGGTGTTGCAGGATCTGCTAGACCCATTAAAGCCGATGGTGCATCATAATTATCTTTTGCACTAATTCCTGAAAGAGGAATTGTATCTGCTACTTCTGTAGGTAAAGCATCAATTACTTCATACATTTTCTTTTTAATAGCTTCTATATGTTCATATAGTGCATTTGCTTCTTTTTTTACTTTTGAAGCTTTATCTGCCCATACTTTAGCAGCAGGACTTTCTGAAGCTGCTTTATCAAAAGCGGTATATAATATATCATTACTTGCGTCAAAAGTTTTAGTTGTTACTTCTATACCGTTGTTTATTACAACAAATGATTCTAGAATAGATTTAGATACGTTCATTGCAAGTAATGCAAGAAGTACTAAATACATTAATCCAATCATTTTCTGCCTTGGTGGCAATTTTCCTCCAGCCATAATTTAATTTTTTATAGGTTAAATATTAGATTAATTAAATTATGATTTCATTGCTGTTAACATGTTACCATAAACGTTGTTTAAGGCAGACAAGTTAGTAGATAATTCAGAAATATTTTCTTTATATTTCTTCGTATCTTCAACAGAATCAGATAGATTAGTCATTAATTCTGTAATTCCAGAATACATTGCTTGCATTGTTTCAGCTTGTTGCTGAGAACCACTTAATTGAGCTGCATAAGATGCATTTAATTGCTCTAAAGTAGATGCCATTTTTTGCATTTCAGCTCCAGTATCAGCTCCAGAGTTTGCCGCTTCATTTAAAACAGCTAATGATTCAGATGCTTTAGCATAATCATCTGCTAATTCACCTACTTTACTAGATGCAGATTTTAAACTATCAGTGTATTCACTTGTTGCTACAGATGCATCAGAAATTTCAGATAACTTGTTAGCATTTGTACTTAAGCTTCTTAATCCTTCTCCTAAACTTTCAATTAATTCAGGTCCGATTTTTGCATCGTCTAACATTGTGTCTAATTGTTCAGTTGCAGAACCTTTGTTTATTTGATTACCATGACCGTCTTCATCCATACCTGCTAATTCTGGGTAAGCTAAAGTCCAATCCAAATCCATGTGTGGTGGTTCAAATGCAGAAATACCGAAAATAGCAGCTTCAATACCTAATCCTGCAATTAAGAAGAATGATGAACCTGGCCAGTGCATAATTTTAAATAATGCACCAATAATTACAATGGCACCACCCCATCCGTAGATAAGACCCATTACCGTTTTTCCTTTCTTCGTTTCAAATAAAAATTCTACAAATCCCATAATTTTTTCAGTTTTAAAGTTAATATAATATATAGATAGGTTTTTTAATTAATTCATTTTACATGTTGTCATCCTTAGCTCTTCCTAAGTATGTCATTACACATCTAAATCCAATGTAGCATTTAGCTGTATCTTGATATTCATAAGTTCTAGTTCCTGTTTGTAAATAGTATCCGATATCTTTCCATGATCCTCCTCTAATTACTTTTCTTTTTAGTACTTCAGGATCACTATCCTTAGCATCATATAAATAATCAGGGTTTAAATCGTGTGCAAAGTTGTATGCAGATTCATCAAATGCATTACTTGTCCACTCTGATACATTACCAGCCATACAATATAATCCAAAATCATTAGGATTGTAAGAGTTGGTTTTTACTGTATGGAATCCTCCATCATCAATATAGTTACCTCTCATAGGTTTGAAGTTCCCTAAGAAACATCCTCTACTATTTCTGATGTATGGTCCACCCCAAGGGTAAGGACTTAAATCTAAGCCACCTCTTGCAGCCCATTCCCATTCTGATTCAGTTGGAAGTCTAAAATCATTTACAATAACCCCACCACCTTCTTGCAAGAAGTTATGTAATAGTTGAGTTCTCCAAATACAAAATGCTGTAGCTTGTTTCCACGAAACACCAACAACTGGATAGTCATCATAAGCTGGGTGCCAAAAATAATTTTGTGTCATCGGCTCATTAAATGAATAAGTTAAATCATGTATCCATGCCAATGTATCAGGATAAACATTAATTACATCACGCATGATAAATGAAGATCTATCAGTACTAAATGCATGTCTTTCTCCTTCATCTCCATTTAAAGCATCTCTACTTGTTCTCTTAGAGGCTCTTCTGAAATCTATCCAATAATAAGTATAGTTCAACTTTCTAGCATCTATTTCTCTCTTACGCATGAAACGTTCACCAGGAGATAAATACATAACTTCTAAAGCTTCTCTAGATTCTTGCTCATCCCATTTAAGTTTAGCATACCAATCAATAAGTGGTGGATCTATTTCTTCTCCATACTCATCTTCAGAAATTAAGAAAGTTTCTTCATCAACTTCTTCACCCATAATTCTTCTTGCAATAGAATCTCTTACGTGATAAACAAATTGACGGTATTCATTATTTGAAATTTCTGTTTGATCCATATAGAATGCTTGAACAGAAACTGTTTTAGATTGAGCTGTTAATGCGTAAGGTACATCTTGATCTGATGGCCCCATATTGTAACTTCCCATAGGAATAAATAACATTCCAAATGGATCTGGCTGATACCATTCACCTCTGTCTGGTACTCCAGTCAACTCACCATTACCTTTACTACAAGAGTAAAGTATAACTACTGCTAATAATACTAATATCCTTTTCATAATTACCTCCTTCTTTTATTTCCATTCAGAAAAAATCCAAATGAAACCGCTTAACCTTCTTAATTTTAAACGGATTTTTTATTGAAACGTAATTTAAATATAATCTGTTTTTATAAAAATCTTACTGAATGGTAAACCTCTCTTTTAGGTGGTTTAACAATACTTGTACAATACTTAATCATAAATTCTAAACTTCCACTACTGTGATCACCAATAGCTGATGTAGTAACATCATAAGAAACTCCTAATTTTAATCCTGGTACTTGAGGAATGTTTACCCCGGCTAATGCTGCAACTGCATCTTGTATTCTATAAGAAACGCCTCCCCATACTAATTTATTGTATACGATTAAAGCGTTTACATCTAATTGAGTTGATGCTGCATCTGTTTTTGCCAATATAGATGGTTTAAGAACCCATTTTTGAGCTCCTCCACTTATATCCCAGTCGTAACCAGCCATAATGTAATAGTGTAAAGATTGAGCATAGTTTAAAGCTCCAGTAGCTCCACCACCAGTGTTACCATTAGCAGCAGTTTCTATTTTTTGTTGTGGGATGTGTAAGGCAGATAAACCAACATACATTTTGTTTTTAATACTATAGTATAATCCAAAACCTGCATCAAATGTTGTTGCAGAAGTACTTGCATTTGGAATAGAAGGATCTTGAGTAAAATCATCAATTGCAACAAAATCATCTCCAAAAGACTTACTAATCATTCCAGCTTCTAAACCTATTCCTAATTCTCCAGGACCAAGATTGATGTGGTAAGCGTAAGCTAATTTAGCAATCAAAGAACTTTCTATACCTAATTTATCTTGAAAAACAGTTAACCCTATACCGTGCTTACTAATTCTAGCATCAGCACTAAAAAGATGTGTTTGTGGTCTACCATCAAACCCCATCCATTGTGATCTCGTTAAAAACGTAGCACAGATTCCACCATTGTTACCAGCAGAACCAGGATTGATACTTAGCTTATTAAACATGTTTTGTGTAAACTGAGCATCTTGCTGAGCTGTAGCCACAAATCCAGCGAATAAAAAGGCAGTAGAAATAAGTAATTTCTTCATATAAATATTGTTTTTCAAGTACATAATTTCTGCTTTTCAGCATTCATTAGTCGGCTAAGATAACTAAATATTTTTTTTAACCAAAAACTTTTTCAACTTTTTAGTGTTAATAAGATGTTAATAACTCAAAAGCTAGGATAGTTTTTGAAAAGTTTGCCACCATCTATTTGGGACTTCATTGTTGCAAGCTGTTTGGTAATCTTGGTAGGAGCAAGGAACTAGAACATGTCGTTCGTATTTGATCTTGTTATGTGAAGGGAAAGGGACATCCATCCACCAACGTTCACTTTTATCACTCTTGTAGAAAATTACTTCATTATTTCCGTCTTGCATATTTACCATATATTTTAAATAGGTCTTTCTGCTGCCTACTGGGAAATCATTTTTTCTATGATTGTATCCATCAATAAAATACCAAATCATTTGAGCAACGCTATGTGCCGTTTGCCCATTAGTGTCCAACTCTGGATTTATCTCGTAAAAACCAATTGAGGTAACTTTATCACTCAATCCAGCATACCTACTTATTTGACAGGCCTGTTCTCCATAAAAACCATTTGGTGATGCATTTCTATTTCCAGGAGCTTCTGATTGTCGAATAGCAGAAATATCAAAACTTACGATATCAGCATTTCTAACTATTGGTTCTACTTCTTCTATGTTTTTCTGAACTTGTCCTAATCGATAAGAGTCAAAATAAAGTTTAGACATTAACTCTATTTCTTCTTTATCTGTGAAGTAACTTTGGTATCCAATGTTACTGTAGTTAAAAAGAAAGTTAGGTTGATGAAGTATGATTTTTGTTAAAAAGTTATTCGAATCTATTTCTTCACCGGCTTTTCCTAAATTAAATTTAGAATCGATGGCCACTAAATTAACCGTTTGTTCTAAGTTCTGATAACCTAAAAAATTAGCATAAGTTAAATCTTGGCTTCCTCCAATAATTATAGGAAGAACATTGTGTTTAACTAAATGTTCAATGATTGAACTTAAAGCAAAGTAAGTATCATCTATGGTAGCACCTACTTTTAAGTTGCCAAGGTCTATTATTTTTGTAGTTGCATTAAGTTGGATTAAACGATAAAGGTATTTTCGAACATGATTAGGTGCTTGAGCACAACCGTTATTCTCAGAGTTTCTTTCTTCTCCAACTCCAATTAAAGCAATGTTAAATTCGGAAATGTCTTGATTTGCGAATAATTCGATGGAATTTAAAAATTGATTTTCTTTATAATTAAAGTTTAAATCACCTTCATTTATGTTTACTGGTTCAAAGTATTCTGAGAAATCCATTTTTGAGGAAAAAGTAATCAGTAATAAGTAAAATTAGAAAGTCAGATTTGACAAACTAATGCTCACTGATTACTGAACACTATTTACTGACTTCTAATTATTATTTTTTCTTTTTAGCCTTAGCTCTTGTTTTTTTCTTTGGGGCTTTTTCTTCAATCATTTTTTGAACTTCTTCTAAAGTTAATTTTTCAACTTTAAATGTTTTAGGCAATTCAATTTTGATTTTTCCTTTAATAATATTAAATCTTCCCCAACGAGCTTTTTGAACTGAGATGCCTTCTTCATCCCATCTGTGAATGTACTTGTCAATCTCTTTCTGTTTTTTAATTTCAATTAATTCAACAATATCATCATGGGTTAAATTATCAAAGTCGTATTTCTTGTTCACATTGATAAACATTCCATTCCATTTGATGAATGGTCCGAAACGGCCTACACCTTTTTGTACTGGTAAGTTTTCATATTCATCAATAGGTGCGTCAGCAGCTTGTTTCTCCTTAATAAGTTCAATGGCTCTGTTTAAATCAACATTTGCCATTTCTTCATCTCTAGGAATTGATACAAACATATCGCCAAACTTAACATAAGGTCCGAACCTTCCTTGAGCAACTACGATCTCTTCGTTTTCGTATGTTCCAATTGTCTTGGGGAATTTAAATAATTCTAAAGCTTCTTCTAATGTTATTTTACCAATTGTTTGTCCAGTTAAAAGACTAGCAAATTTAGCACCGCCTTCATCGTCTGTTTTTCCAATTTGGGCCATAGGTCCAAATTTACCTATACGAACAATTAGTGGTCTACCTGATTCTGGATCATTTCCGAGTAATCTTTCTCCACTTGCTCTTTCTGCATTCTCTAACGTGTCTTCTATTCTTGAGTGAAAAGGATTGTAGAACTCACCAATCATTTTATCCCATTGTTTTTGACCTTCTGCAACAGCATCAAATTGTTCTTCTATTTGAGCTGTAAAGCTATAATCCAAAACTTTATCAAAATGTTCTACTAGGAAATCTGTTACAACAGTACCGATATCAGTTGGAAACATTTTCTTTTTCTCAAAACCATAATTTTCTTTGGCAGTTACATCAGAAATATTTCCGTTGGCTAAGGTTAATGTTGTAAAGTCTCTTTGATTCCCGTCTCTATCTTCTTTTACAACATAGCCTCTTTTTTGGACTGTAGAAATTGTTGGAGCGTATGTAGATGGTCTTCCAATTCCTAGAGTTTCCATTTTCTTAACCAAACTTGCTTCAGTATATCTTGCAGGATGGTGAGTAAAACGTTCTGTGGCAGAAATTTCTTGCATATTTAATTTCTCTCCAATAGATAAAGGAGGTAAAATCCCTTCTTTTTCTGAGTTGTTTTCATCATCAGTTCCTTCTAGATAAACTTTTAAAAATCCATCAAAAAGTAAAACTTCTCCTTTGGCAATAAAATTTTCCTCTGATGTTGAAATGTTAATTTTTACTGTAGTCTTCTCCAATTTAGCATCACTCATTTGAGATGCAATGGTTCTTTTCCAAATTAACTCATACAATCTTGTCTGTCCAGGATCTCCCATAAAAGTATGGTCGTTCATGTATGTTGGACGAATAGCTTCGTGAGCTTCTTGTGCTCCCTTAGCTTTAGTTTTGTAAGTTCTTATCTGAGAATACTCTTCTCCATAAGAAGTCGTAATTTCTTTTTTAGCAGCTCCGATTGCTTCTTTAGATAAGTTAACAGAATCGGTTCTCATATAAGTAATCTTTCCTGCTTCATACAAACGCTGAGCAATAGTCATGGTTTGAGAAACTGAAAAGCCAAGTTTTCTACTTGCTTCTTGTTGAAGTGTAGATGTTGTAAATGGCGCTGCAGGTGATTTTTTTGCTGGTTTAGTTTCTAAATTGTCAATAGTAAAATCTGCTTCTGCACATTTTTCTAAAAAAGTTTGAGCTTCTGCTTTTGTTTTAAAACGTTGTGGTAATTCTGCTTTCAAGATAGCGTTATTACTTACAACAAAATTGGCAACAACTTTATAAGCTGATGTGTATTTGAAATCTAATATCTCATTTTCACGCTCTACAATTAAACGAACAGCAACCGATTGAACTCTACCAGCAGACAGAGAAGGTTTGATTTTTTTCCACAATACAGGAGAAAGTTCGTAACCAACAAGTCTGTCTAAAACTCTACGGGCTTGTTGCGCATCTACTAAATCTTTATTTATTTTTCGCGGATTCTCTACTGCTTTAGTTATAGCAGATTTAGTAATCTCATGAAATACGATTCTTTTTGTTTTTTCTTCTTTAAGCTTTAAGGCTTCTAATAGGTGCCAAGAAATAGCTTCCCCTTCACGATCCTCATCACTCGCTAACCAAACAGTTTCAGCAGTTTTAGATAGTTTTCTTAATTCAGCAACAATTTTCTTTTTGTCATCTGGTATAACATAGTCTGGAGCAAAATTATTTTCAATATCAACAGAGATGTTTTTACCGGGTAAGTCTCTTATATGCCCAAAGCTGGACTTTACAGTGAAATCTTTTCCAAGAAATTTTTCAATGGTTTTTGCTTTCGCAGGGGACTCAACAATTACTAGATTCTTCGCCATTCATTTAAGGGTTTAAGAATTATTATTTTTTTGCAAAGAAATGAAATAAAAAATGGATTATCCTAATTGATCCTCTGATTGGATACTATATATTATAAAATAATATACTTTTTTTAAAATGCCAAATTTATTTTTCAGAACAATCGATTTTAATATTTATCTGAGCGTTAGAAATCTTTTCCTTGTTTATTAAAAAGCCTAGTTTGTTTTTATGTCATTTTGTCATTCAATCTAAAAAATAAGTAATTTTGTTGTCCGAAGATTATATTTATATGGAAACAGGAAATAAAGTTATAGATGAAGCAGTTCAAGGTAGTGCAACTACTATTGAATCTAAAGGAAATGGAAATAGAAAGGTTTATATTGAGAGTTATGGCTGTCAAATGAATTTTTCTGATAGTGAGATTGTTGCTTCAATTTTAGTAAAGGATGGTTTTGATACAACTAAAGATCTTCAAGAAGCAGATCTTGTTTTAGTGAATACTTGTTCTATAAGAGAAAAAGCTGAGCAGACAGTGAGAAACCGTTTGCAGTCTTTTCAGCATGTTAAAAAAGCTAAGCCAGAAATGATTGTTGGTGTTTTAGGTTGTATGGCTGAGCGTTTAAAATCTAAGTTTTTAGAAGAAGAAAAATTAGTTGATATTGTTGTTGGCCCGGATGCTTATCGTGATTTACCAAATTTGGTTAAACAGGTTGACGAGGGTAAAAAAGCAGTAAATGTTATATTATCTAAGGAAGAAACATATGCAGATATTAGCCCTGTTCGTTTATTGAGTAATGGTGTTTCAGCATTTATTTCTATTACCAGAGGATGTGATAACATGTGTACCTTTTGTGTTGTACCTTTTACAAGAGGTAGAGAGAGGAGTAGAAATCCAGAAACAATCTTAAATGAAGCTAAAGAGCTTTTTGAAAAAGGGTTTCGTGAAGTTACTTTGTTGGGGCAAAATGTTGATTCTTATTTGTGGTATGGTAAAGAGGGATTAAAGAAGGATTACAAAAACTTGTCTGATGAAGAGAAGGAGAAGAGTATGAATTTTGGACAGTTGATGGAGCAGGTTGCTTTAATTAGTCCAAAGTTGAGAGTGCGTTTTTCTACATCACATCCTAAAGATATTACAGATGAATTTTTAGCTATTATGGCGAAGTATGATAATATCTGTAAATACATTCATTTACCATTTCAAAGTGGAAATACGCGTGTTTTAGAAAAAATGAATAGAGGTTATACTCGTGAGTGGTATATGGGAAGGGTTGATAAGATTAAAGAGGTGATGCCAGATTGTGCTATTTCGGCAGATATTATTGCTGGATTTTGTTCAGAAACAGCTGAAGAACATAAAGATACTTTATCAATGATGGAGTATGTAAAATATGATTTTTCTTATATGTTTAAATATTCTGAAAGACCAAATACAGCTGCAGCCAAGAAGTTTGAGGATGATGTTCCAGAAGATGAAAAAAGTAGAAGGTTGTCTGAAATAGTTGCTTTACAAAGAGATCACTCATTGGAAGCGAACCAAGGTTATGTAGGGAAAACTTTTGAAGTATTGATTGAGAAGCTTTCTAAAAGAAATGATCAAGAATTAGCAGGAAGAACTTCACAGAATACAGTGGTGGTTTTTCCTAAAGAAAATTATAAAGTTGGAGATTATGTTACTGTAAAAGTTCATAGTTGTACTGGAGGAACCCTTTTAGGAAAAGCAATTTAAGATGAATACGCAGCAAATAAAACAACGTTTTGGTATTATAGGTAATGCTCCTGAACTTGATAGAGCTATTGATGTGGCTACGCAGGTTGCTATTACAGATTTGTCTGTGTTGATTACTGGTGAGAGTGGTGTAGGAAAGGAAGTAATGCCTCAAATTATTCATCAATTAAGTTCACGTAAGCACAATAAATATATTGCGGTAAACTGTGGAGCAATTCCTGAAGGAACAATAGATTCTGAGTTGTTTGGCCATGAAAAAGGCGCGTTTACTGGTGCACATGATTCAAGAAAAGGATATTTTGAAGTTGCTGATGGTGGCACCATCTTTTTAGATGAGGTTGCAGAACTTCCTGTTCAAACTCAAGTAAGATTGCTAAGGGTTTTAGAAACAGGAGAGTTTATAAAAGTAGGTTCATCAAAAGTGATAAAAACAGATGTAAGAATTGTTACAGCAACTAATGTTAATATTCCTCAGGCAATTAAGAAGGGAGATTTTAGAGAGGACTTATACTATCGTTTAAATACGGTGCCTATTCAATTGCCGGCTTTACGAAACAGAAAGGAAGATATTCATTTATTGTTTAGAAAATTTGCTTCAGATTTTGCTAATAAATATAGAATGCCTCCAGTAAAATTATCTACAGAAGCAATCGGTTTGTTGCAGAATTATGGATGGAAAGGAAATATTAGACAATTAAAAAATGTAGCTGAACAAGTTTCTGTTATTGAAAGCTCTAGAGATATTGATGCAGCTGTTTTAAAAAGATACTTACCTGAGGGTGATACAAGTTTGCCAACTGTCTATAAAGGAGGAGAAGGTTCAGACTTATCAGAAAGAGATATTTTATATAAAGTTTTATTTGATTTAAAAGGTGATGTTACAGAGTTGAAAAACATTGTTGTTGGATTGATGCAAAATAACCCAGAAGGAATATCATCTGTTGCTAATAATGCAGCATTAATGGAGAGTGTTCAACGCCTTTATGAAAAAACGGAAAAAGAAACCGTAGTAGAAGAGCCTCAGGTGTACACTCCTCAGATTTTACCAAAAGAAGATCATGTTGTTCAGCATCAAGAAGTTGTTGAAGAATCACTTTCTTTAGCTGATAAAGAAAAAGAAATGATTATTAAAGCGCTGCATAAATATAGTGGGAAAAGGAAAAAAGCAGCTGATGAATTAGGAATTTCTGAACGAACTCTTTATCGAAAGATAAAGGAATATTCTATAGATAATTGAAAAATGTAGTTTACATATTGATTTGCCTTGTTGTAGTTGGATGCAAAGTAAACTATTCATTTACTGGAGCTTCTATTCCTGAAGATGTGAAAACGGTTTCTGTAAAAACATTTCAGAGTTATGCTCCGTTAGCCAATGCTAATTTGAGTCAAACTTTTACGGAGGCTTTAAAAGATAAATTTCTTTCCCAAACCAACTTAGATTTAGTTGCACAGGATGGAGATTTAAGGTTTGAGGGTTCTATAACAGGTTATAGTGTTACTTCTGTTGCTATACAAGGAAATGAAACAGCAGCATTAAACAGGTTAACCATTACTGTTAAAGTAAAATTTACCAATACAAAGGATGATAAATTAGATTATGAATCTAGTTTTTCTAGGTATACTGATTATGAAAGTTCTCAAAATTTAGCAAGTATTGAGGATGGTTTAATAGCGGAGATTAATGATCAATTGACACAGGATATTTTTAATAAAGCAGTAAGTAATTGGTAGATGCAGGTAAATAGTTTCATACATTATTTAGATTTTCCTGAAAAACTTGGTGGAGTTACTCAAGAAGAAATTTCTCGTGTAATTGAAGAGTTTCCTTATTGTCAGACAGGTCGACTAATGTTTGCTGTTCAGTTAAAATTAAATAATAGCATCTTATTTGAAGAGCAATTAAAAAAAGCAGCTTCTATTTGTTCGGATAGAACAAAGCTTTTTGAGCATATTCATCTTCACACAAAAGAGCAGACAGTTGAACCAGATTTAGGATCTCAAGAAAAAGAAGTTGTAATTGAAATAGAAAAGGAAGCGATTGTTTCTGAAGATAAGTTTGTACCTGTAAAAGGACAAGATGAGTTGGATATACTGGAAAAAGAGTATTTAACAACAGCAATAAGCAGCACTATTTTATTGGAATCAGATCATGTTGAGGAGGAAGAAGTAGTAGAGGAAAAAGAGATTGATTTATTTGACGATTCTATTTCTCATTCTTTTTCTTCATGGTTAAAACATTATAATGGTGAAGATCAGGATCAAGTTGAACCAAAGAAGAAAAAAGAACTTAATCAGGATATTATTAATAAGTTTATTCAAGAGGACCCAAGAATAAAACCAAAGAAAACGGAGTTTTATTCTCCAACAAATATGGCAAGAATAAGTGTTACTGATTCAGGACCAGTAAGCGAAACATTGGCTTTAATTTATGTTGATCAAGGCAGTTATCAGGAAGCAATTAATGCATATGAAAAATTATCCTTGAAAAATCCAAAAAAAAGCAGTTATTTTGCAGGCCAAATTAAAATTTTGAAACAAAAGCTAAAGTAATGGTATATTTAATTTCAGTATTGGTAATTATCGTATGTGTGTTGTTGATACTTATTGTATTAGTTCAAAACCCTAAAGGTGGTTTAGACTCGGCATTCTCTACAAATAACCAAGTAATGGGTGTTAGAAAGACTACGGATTTCTTAGAAAAAGCAACATGGACTATGGGAATAGCATTGGTAGTATTAAGTATTGCATCTTCTGCGATTACAAGTTCTGCTTCTGCTCCTACAGAGGAAGAAGGTGGAGCTCAATCAAAAATGACAGAGCAAATTGATGAGAAGTCTATGCCTGCAGCACCAGTAACAAACGGTATACCGCTTCCTAGTGCAGGTACTCCAGCAGGTGCTGGTCAACCAACGCAAGAAGAAGAAAAGTAAATATAAGGTTTATGAAAAAGTGTCAGTTAAATTAATTTTATCTGACACTTTTTTTATGGGATAAGAAATTTTGTCTTACAAAAATTTGTTTATTCTGTTTGGTATGGAATGTGTCAAAACTCAAAAAAGAAAATATTCATATTAAAATATAAATTATGGCAATTAAAATTAAACCACTTGCAGATAGAGTAATTATTGAAGCTTCTGCAGCTGAAGAGAAAACAGCGGGTGGAATTATTATTCCAGATACAGCTAAAGAAAAACCACAAAGAGGAAAAGTAGTTGCTGTTGGAAATGGAAAACCAGATGAGCCAATGACTGTTAAGACAGGAGATACGGTTCTTTATGGAAAATATGCAGGAACTGAAGTTACTGTTGAAGGTAAAGATTATTTAATTATGCGAGAAGCGGATATTTTCGCAATTGTATAATTAGTTTTTAGAGATTAGTAACTAGTTTTTAGTTGTCAATCTGTTGTAAATTATTATTAAACTTTTGACTTGTCACTTTTGACTTGTCACTAAAAATAAAGAAAATGGCAAAAGATATAAAATTTGATGTAGAAGCTAGAGATGCACTTAAAAGTGGTGTAGATAAATTAGCTAATGCGGTAAAGGTTACATTAGGACCTAAAGGTAGAAATGTAATTATTGATAAAAAATTTGGAGCACCTCATGTAACTAAGGATGGAGTTTCTGTAGCGAAAGAAATAGAATTAAGTGATTCTATTGAAAATATGGGAGCTCAAATGGTAAAAGAAGTAGCAAGTAAAACTGCTGATGATGCTGGAGATGGTACAACAACTGCTACTATTTTAGCTCAAGCAATTGTTACAACTGGATTGAAGAATGTTGCTGCAGGTGCAAATCCAATGGATTTGAAAAGAGGAATTGACAAAGCAGTTTTAGCTGTGACAGCAGAGTTAAAAAAGATTTCAAAGAGTGTAGGATCTGATAATGAAAAAATTAAGCAGGTTGCAACAGTTTCTGCGAATAATGATGATGCTATCGGAACTTTAATTGCTGAAGCAATGGCTAAAGTGAAAACTGAAGGTGTTATTACTGTTGAAGAAGCTAAAGGAACTGAAACGACTGTTGATGTTGTGGAAGGTATGCAGTTTGACAGGGGTTATTTATCTCCTTACTTTGTTACTGATGCTGAGAAAATGATTGTTGATATGGAAAATCCATACATCTTGGTGTATGATAAAAAGATTTCTAATATGAAGGATCTTTTACCAATTTTAGAACCTGTTGCACAATCAGGAAAACCATTGTTAATTATTGCTGAAGATGTAGATGGAGAAGCATTAGCAACTTTAGTAGTAAATAAATTAAGAGGTGGTTTAAAAATAGCTACAGTTAAAGCTCCAGGTTTTGGGGATAGAAGAAAAGCAATGTTAGAAGATATTGCCATTTTAACTTCGGCACAAGTAATTTCTGAAGAGCAAGGGTTTAAGTTAGAGAATGCTACGCTTGAAATGTTGGGAACAGCTGAGAAGGTAACAATTGATAAGGACAATACAACTATTGTTAATGGTGCTGGTAAAAAAGCAAATATCAAGGCAAGAGTTGGTCAAATTAAATCTCAAATAGAAACGACAACTTCTGATTACGATAAGGAGAAATTGCAAGAGCGTTTAGCGAAGTTAGCTGGAGGTGTTGCTGTTCTTTATGTTGGAGCAACTACTGAAGTAGAGATGAAAGAGAAAAAAGATAGGGTTGATGATGCATTGGCTGCAACAAGAGCTGCTGTTGAAGAAGGAATTGTTCCTGGAGGAGGAGTTGCTTTAGTGCGAACTGAAAAAGCTTTAGCTAAATTAGAGGGTTTAAATGCTGATGAAAATACAGGTATTGCTATTGTAAAAAGAGCAATAGAAGAACCGTTAAGACAGATTATTACGAATGCTGGTGGAGAAGGAGCAGTTGTTGTTCAGAAAGTGAGAGAAGGGAAATCTGACTTTGGTTACAATGCTAGAACTGAAGAATATGCTAACATGTATAAAGCTGGAATTATCGATCCAACTAAAGTTACTAGAATCGCTTTAGAAAATGCAGCTTCTATAGCTTCATTGTTATTAACTACGGAATGTGTTATAACTGATGAGCCTGAAGATGAAGCAGCAGCAATGCCTCCTATGGGAGGAATGGGTGGTGGGATGCCAGGAATGATGTAGTATCTCAATAGATAATTAGTTATATTTGAACCTCATTCGTTTTAAACGAATGAGGTTTTTATTTTAGGAAATGAAATTACATTTAACACAAAAAATAGGGCTTGGAGGAATTATTTTCGTCTTGTTAATGGCTTTATACCATGTTAATTTCAAAAAACGCTATAAAAGTTGTTTAAAAAAAAGTTATTATGTGTAATACTTCCAACAACTTTTTTAGTCAGGTTGTCTCTAACAAAATCATGTAGCCAGATTTTTACATTTTCTAAATTTTCA